>NZ_CP036262.1:2405530-3006912 GCF_007741495.1 Roseimaritima multifibrata | reverse complement strand
TGCCCCCGGTTTCGAGCGGGTGAAAGAGGAATTTGAACGCAACTTTATCGAACGTGGTGAGGTCGGCGCTGCCTGCACGATTTTTCACCGTGGCGAAAAAGTGATTGACCTGACAGGCGGCTACCGTTGCCAGCGTCAACAGACCCCATGGACCGACGACACCCTTTCCCTATCGTTTTCGGTAACCAAGGGAATGGCCGCCGCTGCGATGGCGATCGCCCACAGCCGAAACTATTTCGAACTGGATGCCCCGGTAGCGGAATACTGGCCCGAATTTGCCCAAGCCGGTAAGCGAGGGATCACCGTCCGTCAGCTGCTGTCACATCAAGCCGGATTGGTCGCGACCAACCGTCGTTTGGAAACCGATCAAATCGCCGACCTGGACGGATTGGCAAAAATCCTCGCCAAGCAAGCCCCTCTCTGGCAGCCAGGATTACGACATGGTTACCACACACTCACTCTCGGCTGGTACCAGAACGAATTGCTACGGCGAACCGACCCACAGGGACGTAGCCTAGGACAATTCTTTGAAGAAGAAATCGCGACTCCGCTGGGCGTCGAATTCTACATTGGCGTCCCCGAGCACGTCGACACAAACCGGCTTAGCACCATCGAAGGTTTCCATCGGACCGAACTGCTTGCTCACCTGCGATCGCTGCCGGCTAGGATGGTTCTGTCCGGAGCCTGGCCATGGTCGTTGGTGGCAAAATCGATCCGAGTGCTGAAGGCTCAGAACCCTGCGGTTCTCGGAGACCCTGAATTCCGAAAACTTGAAATCCCTTCCGCCAACGGGATCGGAACCGCTGCGGCGGTCGCCAAAATTTACTCCGTCTTGGCAGGCGGTGGCACCGAGCTAGGACTTCAGAACACCACGTTCCAAGAACTGGTCGCGCCAGCCATCTCACCAATCGGCGGACCACAGGACATGATCCTCAAGCTTGACACCCGTTACACGATGGGTTTCTCGCGTCCCAGCGAAGGCTTGCAGTTTGGACGATCCCCCGCTGCTTTTGGATGCCCAGGCGCCGGCGGTTCTTTTGGAATGGCCGACCCTGCAATCGATTTGGGATACGCCTACCTGACAAACAAAATGGGATTCTGTTTGTTCGATGACCCGCGTGAACGAGCCGTTCGCGAAGCGTGTTATGAGTGCATCCAGTCCAATCCAGCGGAAGTCCGTTTCGCCGCCTGAAACGGTATCTGAGTCCCGTTTCTGCAGTCGCTTCAAGCGACCGTTCGCGGGGGTTCCCGTTTTTCCGCTGGTATTTGCTGGACCGATTGTGATTGATTTGCCGATAGATCCGATCAGACCGGCATGTCATCGTCTATCAAGCATGTTGACGCCGATCGCAAATCGAACAATTCTTTCAGCAGATTCAGGGGGATCCGCTCATGTTCCGTCGAACACTATTGATGCTGGCCATATTGGTGGGCTTGGGTGCGGGATTATCCGCCGAAGCCGATGCTGACCAACGTGCCTACGGCCGCTCGTGGGGTGGCGATGCCAGCTCTCGCGACTGGAATCGCTTCTATCACTACCCGTACGTATACTATCCACAGAATTTCTACGGCCAAGAATACTACCAGAGCAGTGATAGCATGTATCATCGCTATCCAGCAGAAATGCGGATTCCGGTTTACAACAAAAAATGGCACAACGCGTACCCATCGAATCGACGTTACCACTTTGGATCGCACTTTATCACGGACGTCTTTTAGGGTCCGTTCTACGGGATCCCTATGTCTGAGCGAAAAAAAGGAACAAGCATCCGCCCACTGGCGCGGGTGCTAGACCGTATCGACCGACCGACTTGGTTGATCGATGCGGAGGGCCGGTTGGCTTATCTTTCGGCAGCCTGCCAAACCTGGCTTGGCGTCGATCCCGAAGACCTGCTTGGCTGTGCGACAACCCTGTCGCACGATGGCGAAATACCTTCCCCTTCCCCTTCCCCTTCCACTGCCGAAGCGGGACTCTCTGCCACCCAACGCAGCGGCCTTGCGACTCAGCTTGCGGCCCCGCTTGGGTTACTGGAAAATGGTCAGGCTCACAGCAGGGTGACCCCCATTTCCAAAGGTCAAAAACGACCAGCTCAGGACGTCTTGTTTATCGCGCTCGATGAACATGCCACCCAAGTTCTGGCGATTGCCGGACACCCGCTCCCCGGTTCTCAGCAAGCCGATCAACAGCTTGCCATCCAGCTGGAAAACGAACTAAAAACGTGGCGACAAAAATTGCCGCCATTCTCCCAGCTACCGATCACACTCGGGACTTCCCCCAGTGCCGGACGGCTGCAGCGACAACTGCTGCTGGCCAGTGCATCTTACGAACACCTGCTGTTTGTCGGTCCTTCCGGATGCGGAAGCGAATCGATGGTGCGTGCGATCCGGCAACATCGGCTGCAAAAGCTTGGCAACCATTCCAAACCAGATTCGGATGTTCAACGCCGCGCCGACCTGGACAGCCCCTTAATCGTCGTTGACGGCGGGTTGATGGATGCGGAGCTGCTAGAAGCGACACTCGCTCCGATGACCGATCGCCTGAGAGAATCCCCCTCGTCGGTCGCTACCGTCGTACTGAGGGATCTAGAACAAATGCCCTTGGTGGCTCAGTCGCGGTTCGATCAGATATGCGATCTATTTGCCGAGCGACTATTCATTGCGGCCCTTAGCCGGAAATCTTTTCCACAGCTGCAAGCAGAAAACCAGCTGACCCCATCTTTGGCAGCAAAGCTGGGCGTCTTTCAAATCGAAGTCGAATCGCTAGCCGACCGAGCTGCAGACCTGCCACTGATCGCAACGGCCATCCTGCAGCGCAGGCGATCGCAAGGAGAAGGCCGAGCCGAACGATTCAATCGGGAAGCGATGGAGGCGATCCTGATCTATCCCTGGCCCAGAAACTTCCAAGAACTTGAGGAAACCGTTCGGCACGCGATTCGAAACTGCCAAGGTCCGGCGATCCTTCTAGAACACCTCCCGCTTGCGATCCGCAGCTACCGCCCGCCCGATCCGTCCAACCCACAATCACGGCTTCTGCACCTGGACGAAAGCCTGCAGAAAATGGAGCGGCAACTGATCCTCAAGGCGATCGATCAAGCCGACGGGAATCGCGCCGAGGCCGCCAGAAATCTTGGAATCAGCCGCGGGCGTTTGCTCCGGCGTCTTCAAGAATTCGAAGAGGCTCCGGAATCATGAAGTGCCATTGGTTTGTCGCACAGTCGGAACAAGACACGGATCATCATCCGTCCGCATCGAACCGCTGGCTGACCCAGGTACGTCGGTTCGCGGCAGCAACCTTGGCAGAGCCCGAAGATGAACTGATCATTTACTCGCTACCCGCATTTCAGGTTGCCGCCCGTCTGCGACACCAATCCCCAGCCGTCACCCTTTGGTCTCTGGAATCGCCGGCCGATCTGCAATCCCAATTAAGAATCCTTCAATCAATCGTCCAAAACGCGCCCCCAGCAAATTTGCTGCACCTAGTGGCAATTGATCCGCGGTTCCCGAACTCGACGCGAATCCAATTATCGGAATGGGGCCTTCTATTGCTCGATCGCCCTGAGTCCCTGCCACGGGAAGTCCCGCGGATCCAACGTTTCTGGCAAGGCACCGCAATCAGAAAGTGAAAAATACTCACCGATCGCCGTTCTTCTCCAGCGGCGTAAGCCGTCCGGCCTATCTTCTTAGCGGAACGGCGCAAGCCGTCCGGCCTGTCTTCCTAGCGGAACGGCGCGAGCCGTCCGGCCGGATCAGCAGTAATTTAGCCTGCTTCAAAGCGGCTTGTGTTGACTTATTGTCTAGCCCAGAGGGCGGCAAATACTTGCCGGCGGCGTAAGCCGCCGGAGCGGGTATCGCAAAAATAAAAAGCCCAGCGGGCGACAGACAAGGATGATTCTGTACCCAAAAGGCCGAATCGATCGCAAAAAATGCGACGGGTGAAACCAAAATTTCACGATGAAAGCGAAGCCTAACATTTCGTTACCACAGCGCCCAAGCTCACTAGCATCAGACAGTTGTCCGGAACCGCCGGAAAAACGAGCCCCCACCCCCCAATGCAATTCATGCTTATTCGTTGCCGGGCCGAGGTACAAGGCGTTGCGGATTGGCCTTACGATCAGCACGAATCACAACGATGGTCTTGGGATCCAACGCAGCAACTAATTGCGGATGAATGGAAGCGCCGAATGGCAGCAACAAGGCCAGCGGATTCTCCTTCAGACGCGTCTTGACTTCCTCGATCTCAAGTTCCGTACCAGCAACAGAACAAAATTTCAGTTGATTTACGCCGAAACGTACAATCTTCGACTCGAGGATCGTGACGTCTTGGATCCGATTCGCCAAGTCAGGTCGCCCCCGTTGAGACTCGACATGGTAAGGGGAATGCACCGTGCTAAAAGAGAGCTGTGCTCCCGTAAAGATCAAGCCGTCACGATTGGGAACCGGAGTGATCTCCGCGCTTACGATCGTTTGGGGAGAGGTAAACGTATCATCCGCAAATGCTGCTACGCAAATAAACAGTGCGACGATAAACACAAATGGTTGGCACATCACTGCAGTCTCCAATTCAACCGAACGTTACGAATCAGAAGGCACGCGCAGACAACATTACCATAACCAAACAGCATGCTCGAATGCATCCGATGGTTTCGCGCGTGCTTCGAGACCGTGTTCACGCGACGGATCAAGTTAACAAACGGGGCCAGCCACCGGAACTTCGGTAGGTTCCGTGGTCCTGCCAGCTTCCGTACGCCACCCGTCGGTGGCCAGACAAGCGAGCAGCAAAGCAACCGGTGTCAGATAGAGATAACTAACAACATCTGAATGAGGCCCGTTTAACAAAACGTAGAGTAAAACGGCAGGAGCACCCACCACGCAAAACAGCCCTACAAGACCGATCGACAACCGACGAATCCGAAACACGAGTAGCAACGCGCCCGTGATTCCGGTTAGGCAAAACAAAATATTTGGCAACGCCGCTGACGGCGCAAAATCGTACGGAAGAAGGGCTCCGTTTTGAGAGTATTCGTAACGCATGTATGCAAAAGGAAATCCCGCGCTAGCAGGTTCAAGCGTTGCATTGGGCATAACCGAGGCAAGTTTGGCTCGCGCCACTTGAATATCATAAAAGTGAGGAACATTAGCCCATACCGCCCAGCCTCCCCAAATCACGGCAACGGCACACGCTATCAAGATACGTTTTTTTTGGAACAGCATTTCCGATCCCTCTCTGGAATTATTGAAACAGTAGTCCTACTCTCGGTGCAGCGTTAACAGGTTCTGATCAGCCAATTGCCGCAAAGAACAGGAAAACCGCTTCGCATTGCACCCGAGCTTCCTGATGTCCGGGTAACGTTGGTCGTCACATGGCGGCGACCGAGAATTCAGAGGTCACGAAAAAGCGTTACCGCCGCTCGCATCCACCACGTGGTTCTTATCATGGACGTAATGCACATCGAACCATTCGCCAGTCGGCCTGGATCCGCAGACCTTAACATACTGGTGGAAGAGAGGCCGAGCAACAATCGACCGCGCAGCACTCATTCCACAATTCAAACACGATTGGAATTTTCTTGCCCCCATCTTCTTGCCAACTCCTGCCGAGCAAATAGCAGGAAAATGGGGGCAGGAAGATCAAAAGTAGATGACTCTCGGGAACAGCCTAAGTGAGAGCGAAGAACGTTTGGCATAACCGGATGGTGTCGTAACGCGTTGATTTCAATTCCCGCCGGACTCGCCGCTCCGGGCGAGCAGACCGCGTTCCGTTTGGCTTAGGCTAGCATTTCCCCAGGCGGGATTCACACCCGCTAACCAAGCCGAGCTTGCCAGTCCTCAAGTGCACCACGTTGTTCTCGCGATGGACTTAATGCACATCGAACAATTCGCCAGTCGCATTGATATGGCATGCCCTTAACATACTGGGCAAAACGGAGCCGATCAACAAGAATCGACACCGCGTCGTGCAGTAGCGACAACAAGCATCAAGGTCGACAGCGAATCACGATCCCTATCATTCGCGCAGATTAGCGTTATTCGCGGGCAAAAACATGCGTGCAACATTGCCCGCTAATAACGCCAATTTCGCGAATGGATGCGCCAGGTTGCTCTAAACCGAAAATGATCAATGCCTGCGCAACAGCCCTACGCTATCACGGAAGAGCCCTAGGCTATCACGAAAGTTGCAAGAGAACGCTGGGCCGCAAGAACGTTGGTCGTCAGCGGGTACGCGCGAGAGATGTTCCATGTCAAATACGCCGGACCGCGTGTTCGGCGTGCTCGGCTTTGTTATGCCCGACTTGGTTCCGCCGGCACAATACGTCGACGTCGAAACAAAATCCAAAGCCCACTCATTAGCCAAGCGATCATCCAAAGAAGTTGAAGAGGAGGAATGCTTGCGCCAGAAGCGAAATGCTGCATGCGTCCCGGAAGCGGCTCTGGCAATTCGTGTCCATGGTGGCTTGGCGGTGGAAGCGTTCCGTCATTCGCCGAACGTAGAAATTTGAGAAGCGTTGCTACATGCTCGGCATCACGGGGATTTGCAGTGGAAAAACCAAGTAACGCTGAAAGGGAATCCTCATCGATGGCAGTCGTTTTGTCACCAGCCACAACTGTCATTTGCTCGAGATCGAGAGTGGCTCCCCCCTTATGTTCAGCGACATGAAACATCTCCCACTCAAGCTCCACTGCTTTGTAGGCGGGACAAACGTGTCCCCACAGAAGAAACACTGGCTCGACGTTTCCCTCAACACGAAGTGTACCGGACGCGTCACCAACAGATTCCGGCCAAACGCGAAAAGAGGCGCCAAACCAGTGGGAAAAGAATCCAGTGCCAGTACCGGAGCCTACCGAACTGAACGTCAGAGAAGAAATACAAACAAGGCCGATGACAAGCACCGCAAGCCATTTGCCAATCTGTGTTAGTGGGTGCAACATCTTGCTGGCATAACGTTGGAATTCACGGGGGACGGGAAAAGACTTGCAAGCAGACCATTAAACACGACTCCCGTTCTCCTATGCAAATTATGGTTCTGCCTCTTCCGTGCTATCCCGGTCGTGGGCGGAAAGGAATCGCCATATCACCCGATTATGCCGTGCCGACCATTCATGCGCCAGTCTTGGGATCTCAATATAATCGACGGTGCATCCAGCGGAGCGATATCGATCAGCATTGAAATTCATGATCGGTGCAACCGAATCGTTGGCACCGGCCAATAGCACCATCGGAATTGAATGGTCACAATCGCCAAGTTCTCGCGGTCGCAATCCCGAGTGCGCGACGAACGCGGCAATCATTTTCGGCCTAGCAGTGGCCAAGATATGAACAAACGAGCCACCGTTTGGCATTCCGGCAAGGTAGATGCGATCGGAGGCGATGCTGTGTTCGGAAGCTAACTGAGCATACAAGTCATCGAAGAACCGAACATCCGGGTTAGCATCGAGGTCGGCTGGATCGATGTTGATGGTTGACCACATCGAATTTAATGCAGCGGGATATACGAGAATGAATCCGTTGCCCGCCGCAAGACGATCAAGTTGGGAGTATTGGGCCATCGAATCGGTAGAATCGCCAATACCATGAAAAGCAAATAAAACCGGGGCAGGCGAAACCAAGTTGTACGGAACCACGATGCGATAGGTGCGAACGCTGCCGTCCACGGTAAGTTCACGGACTTGAACGTCAGCATTGAGTGGTCTCTTGTGAAGAAGCCACCACGCTAAAACGGCAATTGAAACGAGGGAGAGTAGCCCAATGAGAAAACGTTTCACAAGTCGCTAGAGCATCCTCATTGGCAGAACGGCAGCCGTCACCGGACGGCGAGTGTAAAGCTTAGCGTTACGAAACGCGCTGCCGCCGCTCCGGGCGAGTAGACCGAGGTCTCTTTGGTTTAGGTTAGTGTTTGAGCTCACCGTTTGCCACCGATTTCTCGATCGTCGTGCTCCAAAACTCCAACTTCGCCGCATTGACCTCCGGCCCCTCTAAGATCTGGACGTACCACTTTCTAGCATCCGGCTCCCAGTCTTCACCTGGCATCACTCTCAGAGACAGGCAGGTCACATTCGATTGCCTCGATGCCACGCGGAGCCTTACGCGTGGACGAAACAACGTCGTGTACTACTGAACTCCTATTCCAAAAGCGAAACTGCAATGCAACAGGGGGATCACCGAGAGTCCGTCACTGAGTACGGTCGGTGCCCAAACGGCATCGCGTGAAATCCTGACCGCCTTCCCTTCACCAGTATTACCCAGCTTCATTCCACTTGATTGGCAATCAAGCTTCTGCGGTACTATTCGGTCATCCGACTCCCCGAATGTCATTTGTCTTCGTCGCTTATTCCACTCCTAAGACATACTCGGTCGATCATGATTGGGTTTCATGGGCCGTCCAAGAGCATCAGGGGCTCACTGGCTGCCTGCTTGACTTAATGTGTAGTGCGAATGGGCCGCTGCCCCCGGGTCTTCTCTTACAGCTTGCCATCAATGCTGCAAAAGATGTTGCCTCCAGGTATTCACAAACCTCGGGCAGAATCCCACAGTTACCAAATTTCGGAGCAAATCCAAAATCCATTCAACGTCGCAGGGCCACCGATGATCGCTTCACCCTCACTACCTTTTGATGTACGCGGAAGCGGCGACTTCGACCGAAGGCCTTATACAACCGCTGCAACTCTCGATACTGGGCACGTGGCTAGCGTTTACCCAGGCGGGGTTCACACCCGCTAGTCAAGCAGACCTTGCCAGTCCGCACGTTCACGGCATGGTTCTGTCCCGCTTTCGTGCTCGTGCTCGTGCTCAGCATCGCGGTGCTCGTGCTCGTAATCGATCGCCACGGCATAGTCTACCGAAGGTTCTTTGACGCCGTCAAATTTCATGGCCATCCGGGGCAACATTGCCACGATTCGCTTGAGCTTGGACTTTAAGTCGCGACTCGTTGAGTCGTTCACCCCACCAGTCGCGACCAAGACATCTTGAATTGTCGCGCATTCGAACGACGAACCGCGAGCTATGTCGAAAAATCGAGCACGATCCTACAAGCTTCGTTTGCCGTTGCCCTCGGCGATATTCAGCGGAATCGACTGGGCGGCGCGAAGCCATTAGTCGCGGGCGTGACGATGCAATCCGCTGAGCGATTTGCAAACGTCAAATGCATCAGCAACGTATTCGATCGAGAGACGATAAACATCGAGCCGATCGTAGTCGAAGTTTGGATCGTTCATCAAAGCACCATTTCGATTACGAGCACGAGCACCGTTTCACTGAGCACGAGCACGATGCGCGCTTCGTGCCAGAACGGCGGACATCACGGAGCACGGACGGAATACTTTCCACTTCAGAAACCGCGCAAGCCGTCCTCGGGCGCACGGCTTGGTTCTGCCCCGCTTTCGTGCTCGTGCTCGTGCTCAGCATCGCGGTGCTCGTGCTCGTAATCGACCGCCACGGCATAGTCTACCGAACGTTCTTGGACGCCGTCAAACTTCATGGCCATCCGGATCAACATTGCTACGATTCGCTTGAGCTTGGACTTTAAGTCGCGACTCGTTGAGTCGTTCACCCCACCAGGCGCGAACAATACATCTTGAATCGCCGCGCATTCAAACGACGAACCGCGAGCTATGTCGAAAAATCGAGCACGATCCTTCAAGCTTCGTTTGCCGTTGCCCTCGGCGATATTCAGCGGAATCGACTGGGCGGCGCGAAGCCATTGGTCGCGGGCATGACGATGCAATCCGCTGAGCGATTTGCAAACGTCAAATGCATCAGCAACGTATTCGATCGAGAGACGATAAACATCGAGCCGATCGTGGTCGAAGACTGGATCGTTCATCAAAGCCCCATTTCGATTACGAGCACGAGCACCGTTTCACTGAGCACGAGCACGATGCACGATGCGCGCTTCGTGCCAGAACGGCGGACATCACGGAGCACGGACGGAATACTTTCCACTTCAGAAACCGCGCAAGCCGTCCTCGGGCGCACGGCTTGGTTCTGCCCCGCTTTCGTGCTCGTGCTCGTGCTCAGCATCGCGGTGCTCGTAATCGATCGCCACGGCATAGTCTACCGAAGGTTCGTTGACGCCGTCAAACTTCATGGCCATCCGGGTCAACATTGCCACGATTCGCTTGAGCTTGGACTTCAAATCGCGACTCGTTGAGGCGTTCACCCCACCAGTCGCGACCAAGACATCTTGAATCGCCGCGCATTCAAACGACGAACCGCGAGCTATGTCGAAAATTCGAGCACGATCCTTCAAGCTTCGTTTGCCGTTGCCCTCGGCGATATTCAGCGGAATCGACTGGGCGGCGCAAAGCCATTGGTCGCGGGCGTGACGATGCAATCCGCTGAGCGATTTGCAAACGTCAAATGCATCAGCAACGTATTCGATCGAGAGACAATAAACATCGAGCCGATCGTGGTCGAAGATTGGATCGTTCATCAAAGCACCATTTCGATTACGAGCACGAGCACCGTTTCACTGAGCACGAGCACGATGCGCGCTGCGTGCCAGAACGACACACACCACCGAGCACGCGAAGTTGATGTGCCATTGTCAAAACACCCCAATCGCGTGCTTCGGGGGATATGATGGTTATCGCTCTTTGCGCGGAACAATCCAGACAACTAACCCCATGTCTTTCCCGGCCATTGGGTGCCCTCCCCCCTTCCAGCTGCCAGGTATTTTGCGGGTGAGCAGCCGGATCGGGACGCCGCGCACGGATTGTTGAGTGGAAGCCTCTGCCGCAATATATCGGTTGCCGTCAAGTGGAAGCCACTCTATCGGATCAAGGTTCGTACCGTAGGTGCCAAGGATTTCATCCCCTAGCCGGAGAGTCACGGTGGAGACGTCGTCAATTGTCGGTGATACGGAAACGGAAATCACCACCCCATTTGGGGCGGACGACACAATCCTAGAGATGCCACCTTTGGGCTCGCCGTCTTCACGGTACTTTGAGTCCAGTTCTACGCCAGCTTCGACGTGCGTGTTTTTTGGGACGTAAAGTCGCCATTTCCACGAATACTTGTCCTTCGTGGCAACGTACCGGACATGCACCATTTGTGGGTCATCGACGTTCAGGGACCCCACTTCGGCACGAAGAACATCTAACTCGGCTTGATCACTGTAATTCCTGTACATGGACACCGCTAGCGCACACAACAATGCAAAAACCGTGACAGAGCAAAGCAAAGCACGAAGGCTGTAGGAACGCATTGTTTTCATGTGCGATAACGTCCGCGGTCACCCGGTGGCCGCGAGTGACGCTCCATTTCAAACACCCAGACTCGGCCACTCGGGTGCACCGTCGTTGTTATGCCCTCGGGTACGTGCATCACTAAGCCGTTAGTGCACGAAATTGTAGGATACCGCACCGACGCAAACAGACGAGGCAATGGAAATGCAGGCCGAGACAACGACGACAATTACTGGCAGCAGTTTCCGAGACTCTCGGCGACAAACTTGAAGAAGTGGTCCATTCGCAACACTTGCAGCAACTACCGCAGCAACTGCAAGCAATGCAAGAACGACGTATACCGATGGCAACAGAAACAAAGTGCCGCTCAACACCGCGAAAGTATATGCACCAGTAACACAGACGCACGCGATGAGGTTGCGAAAACCTAGCCCAGTGATCGGTGGTTTTGCGGACTGTATCGAAGGGTGCACAGTGGACATGATTCTCTCCAATTAGGGTTCCCTAGCAGGCGACAAGCCAAAGCTCATAGCACAACGTCCGCCGTAACCGGGCACGAACGTAAGACTTTGATTTCAGTTGGCGCGTAAATGAGTGCTCCGGGCGAGTAGACCGGGGTCTCTTTGGTTTAGGTTAGTGCTTTAGTTCACCGTTTACCACCGATTTCTCGATGCGGTGTTCCAAACCCCCAACTTCGCCGCACTGACCTCCGGCCCCTCTCAGATCCGGACGTGCCACTTTCTAGCATCCGGCTCCCAGACTTCACCTGGTATCGTTCTCGAAGACAGGCAGGTCACATTCGATTGCCTCGAAGCCACGCGGAGGCTTACGCGTGGACGAAACAACGTCGTGTGCTACTGAACTCCCATCTCAAAATCAAAACTGCGATACAACCGGGGTATCACCGAGAGTCCGTCACTGAGTACGGTCGGTGCCCAAACGGCATCGCGTGAAATCCTGACCGCCTTCCCTTCACCTGCATTACCCAGCTTCATTCCACTTGATTGGCAATCAAGCTTCTGCAGTACTATTCGGTCATCCGACTCCCTGAATGTCATTTGTCTTCGTCGCTTATTCCACTCCTAAGACATACTCGGTCGATCATGATTGGGCTTCATGAATCTTCCAAGAACATCAGGGTCTCACTGGTTGCCTGCTTGACTTAATGTGTAGTGCGAATGGGCCGCCGACCCCGGGTCTTCCCTTGCAGCTTGCCACTAATACTGCAAACGATATTGCCTTCAGACGTGAACAAACCTTGGGCAAGATCCAACAGTTACCAAATTTCGGGGCTAATTCCATTCAACGTCGCAGGGCCACCTACGATCGCTCCATCCTCACTAACTTTAGGTGCACGCGGAAGCGGCGACTTCGACCAAAGGTCTTATACAGCCGCTGCAACACTCGATACTGGGCACGTGGCTAGCGTTTACCCAGGCGGGGTTCACACCCGCTAGTCAAGCAGACCTTGCCAGTCCGCACTTGCATTTTTTTGTTATCCGATTTTTGGGTTCAAACTAGTGTGTAGTCAGTAAGATTCTCGGGGAAGTGGTTTCCGTACGCAAAGATTTCTATGCAGTCAATACGCCCGTCAGTTAAGAACACGACAGTACTGGCACCTGAATCTAGCTGTGGGCTTACGATCTCTGGTCCGGGGATTGGAGTTGAGTCACCAGCGGAGTCAGAAGCCTCCACCACGTCGGATGGCAACGAGAAATGAAGAAAGAACCCAACGCCTGTGTAATCTCGTTTGCGGAGAACTATGTGTGGTAGCTGCCGTTGTATGTCAGTATCTTCGCAATTCCTAAGAAACCATCGCACGATGCTTTTTTCAAGGGATGTGAGTTCCATGCCGCTCAGCGGAATTCTCTTCTTGGGCGTCGCCTCAGTCGCGGCAAGTCTGATGCTCCATCGGATAACGACGATCGTCAGCAGGTACGGCCGATCGATTTTCAACTTCTAGACGCCTAATGCCGTACTCCGCTGCACGACATGGTTACCCGTTTCGGAGAGTGAATGCTGAATCATTACGACCACCGCCCATCAAGGCAACCACCAAGATATCGTCGCCATCCACATCAAAGTGTATGATGTACGAAAACCGTTTAAGGCGGCATGGCCGAAGTCCATTGGCCGCAATAGCGAACGAACGCGGATTGTCACGGATGCGTTGTATCGCCGCTAAATATTCGAACAGCAACTCATCGCCCAGCCCTGAGCGCTTGTTGTCGTACCAAATGACGGCATCCGCAACATCATCCTCGACTTCCGGGCGATAAGACAGGTGCCACACTAGCGACGACTTTGGACGCGTCGCATCAGTTCATCGTGTGAGATGGCCGTACTGGGGTCGGAGCGATGGGCAGCCAGTCGGCGATCAAGTTCTGCCTGCTGCTCTGGGGTCGCTGATAGGTCCACATCGTCAGGTAGCGAATCCCAGATTGCATGTACGACGCGAAGTCGATCACTGATCGGAAGCGTGGATAGGTCTAAAATAGTCTGATCAACGTTCATTGTTTGTCCTCCGCATCCATTCTACCAAGGGGAGAATGCTGAGTCGAGGTTGCAATCTTGTCTGGGCGGCGTTTCGCTGATGTGAAGGAAGCATTCGCCATTTGCATGTCGGGAAATCGCGACCGTTATGCCCGCCGTTTGTGTATCGATGAGGCAAATCACGACCAATGCCGGTGCCGTTGCAATCAGGGCAGCGCCGTGGCTTGCTATCACTTGCTGCGGTGCCGGGCTCGCTGCGGTTAGGGGAACTAGGGCGGATCATAGAGGCGTCATTTCAGTCGGGTAACGTTGGCCGTCACCTGGGACGGACGATTGATTTTCCATTCGTGAAACCGCGCAAGCCGTCCTCAGGTGCACGGCTTGGTTACCCGCTATTTCGACCGATCGTTCAGCTCAAGTGTGCGATAGGCATCGTTCGGAATTACCAACGTATGGCCGTCTGAAAGTTCAATTAGAAGATGGTACGAGGTAACCCGACATTCTAATCCTACCAGATCATCTCCGGCAGTGCCGTCAGTGTACTCCATGCGCTCGATTGTTCCGGTCGCAGTAGTCCGTGCTGGGCGAGAAACGATTCGCTCGCCGAGCGAGAAGAGCAACGGCATTGCCATGAAGAGCGCCGGAACCAACAGCAACGGAATCAAGCACCCCATCCACTCGGACCACCATGATTGTCGATGTGTTGCAGCCTGAGATGAGCGTGCGTCGACCACCATCTCCGCTGACCGAATGTCTCGGTCGACTGTGAGAGACCGATGGACGACGGCAAGAATGGTATCGCGGTCCGCACCGTCGTGAAGGTCGTCAAGAGCATCCCGTGCGACATCAAGCTGCGTCTTGTTTTCTTCGGCCACGTTTAGCGACTCTCATGCGGGTAACGTCGGCAATCACCTGGCGGCGATGAGTGATTCTCAACTTCTAAACGCCAGATCCGCCGCTCTGGTGAATTGCATGGGTACGCCCGGCATGGGCGTGATCGTTTTGGGGTGCAAGTCCCCTGTACGAGATTGGAAACTTTCAGGTGTCAGTATACCAAATGATCGACCACGAAAGGGAAGTACTAGACGAGGGCAACTGCGGAAGGGCGACCGACCGTGGAGAGGAAGCCTGCGACCGTGTGCGTAAACGCCGGGTTTGTTTGTCGCCACCCGGACACGGTCTCGTCAAAGCTGCGAGGCTACGAACAGAAACGTCATACAAGGCCGGTTCGGTCAGGCGAGCACGCCCATCCGTGCGAAGCCGTCCCCAATCGACCGTTCAGGTAAATGGCGAGCTTGTGCAGCGATACATCACGCTCTTATCCGGGGAACTCTGCACAGTCTGGTCGAGGCCAGGCGACGCTCCGACGAGTAGGGCTTGCCCGAAACCGCGGAACGCGGCGGCGAAAGCCACCGTGGGCGGTGCAGAACTCAGCAGAGGTCATAGTACTGAATTTCCGATCCCAACGGAAACAGGAAGGACCGAACGATGAAGAACAAGGAGGAGCCATCGGCCCACTCACGGCGAGGGAACCCCTTGGTGCAAGTTGATCTGTATTTTCCAGACAACGTCGGCACCGAGACCACCGGTTCACCATCCCGACCGGGAGATACCGCTGCGACGCGGGTCGAGCAGCCAGCCTTGAGCAACTCACCAGAGTCGCTGATGCAGCACGTGGTCGCCGACGCCAATTTCGAAGCCGCTTGGAAGAACGTGAAGCGAAACCGCGGAGCCCCTGGCCCCGATGGGATTACGATCGCGGAATTCCCGGACTGGTTTCGTCCTCGTTGGCAGTCGATCCGGCAACAGCTGCTCGATGGCACGTATCGCCCCGACCCGGTGCGACGCAAGACCATCGACAAGCCCGATGGCGGCAAGCGTTTGCTTGGTATTCCAAACATCGTCGACCGCTTGATTCAACAGGCCATCGTCCAGATTCTCACGCCTGTGTTCGATCCGCAATTTAGCGATTCGAGCCACGGGTTTCGGCCTAAACGCTCGGCTCACGGAGCCGCCAAGCAAGTACGCCGGACGGTCCGGCGCGGCTACCGCTTCGTAGCAGACTTCGATTTATCGAAGTTTTTCGATCGAGTCCAACACGATGTCTTGATGTCGCGTGTGGCTCGTCGAGTTCGCGACAAGCGGCTACTGCAATTGATCGGACGCTACTTGCGAGCCGGTGTGATGGTCGAAGGTGTGCTGCAACCGACCGATCTAGGAACCCCGCAAGGCGGTCCACTGAGCCCGATATTAAGCAACATCCTGCTTGATGATCTGGACAAAGAACTGGAACGTCGCGGGCTCCCGTTCGTTCGCTATGCGGATGATTTTGCGGTCTTCGCGAAGTCGCCCCGGGCGGCCGAGCGGATCATGAGGTCGGTCGGACGTTACGTAGCGAAGAAACTTCGCTTGGTAGTCAATGAGGAGAAGAGCCGCGTGTTGGCTTGCACGGAGTTCGAGTTCCTAGGGTTCTCGTTCCCGAATTCGCGAGCGAACATCAACGTGGCTGTTAAGTCCATCCTTCGCTTCAAACAGCGTGTCCGCGAGATCACCGGCAGAAGCCGCGGGATCTCGATGGACCGCCGACTGGGCGAGCTGCGACGATACGTTCGCGGCTGGATGGGTTACTTCGGGATCGCGTCGCAACTGAAGCTGTTCGATAAACTCGACCAGTGGATCCGTCGCCGCATTCGGATGTGCTACTGGAAACAGTGGAAACGACCGAAACGTCGACGGGAAATGTTGATTCGATTGGGAGTTCCTCGCCGTCAAGCGATCCGTCACGCACGCAGCCGCAAGGGTCACTGGCGAATGGCTAAAACCATCGCCAGTAACGTTGGACTGACCAACAAATGGCTCCAAGAGGAAGGCTTACTCAGCTTGAAGACTCTGTGGGCCCAGCTTGCTCCGCTTCGTCGAACCGCGTAGTGCGGACCCGCACGCTACGTGGTGTGGGGAGGGGCACCGGGAACGGTGCCCCTTACCCGATTTATTCCCCTTCGGCCTCTGGCAGGATCTGGAACTTCTTCCAGTCTCGCAGGTCGAGAAGGTAAACTGGAGTCTTATCTTCGCCCTTCGGAAAGTCCTTGTATATCTTAATCTTCCCTGATGCCTTGATGGATCGGCCAACGAATCTGTCGTCCGGTGCGACACATGCAAAACGGTGGAGCGCATCTGCGAGTTCACCTTTCGCGTAGACGCCCAAATACGGAGGCTTCTTCATGCCATCGTAGTGCAGCTTCACGTGTGGGAACGCACCTTCACGCTCACCGGCGATGAGTTGAGTGTCAGTGATCTTGAATATCATCGTGACTTCTTTCCCATCGTGGCCCAGCCCAAGATCTGCAAGTGCCACAATGCCAGACGTAGATTTCTTTGAGCCATCCTCCGCGGACAACATTGGAACGCCGATCAACATGGTGATGGCGAGCAACAAGGCGTAGCTGGTTCGGATCATTGTCGACTCCATGGCTTTGAGGGAATAACGGCACGGATCACGCGGTCGCCGCGAGCGATCCTCCACTTCAAAAATCACGACTCGGCGACTCGTCGTGCATCCGATTGTTCTGCCTTCATTGCGTTAGAGTCCTCGTGTCTACGGAATCGTCACCATCCGCCCGAGCGTAGAAATAGCGGTTTGCAATCCGACCGATTCCTAACGATGAGAGTCCTACGAGTGGTGCGGTCACAATCGTAAACACAATTGGGATGAGCAAGTATGCCTCTGCGAGATGCGGATCAGCATGGCCCCGAAACGCGACACTGCACATGAAATAGATGAGAAAAAGCAAATCCGTGATGATCGCGGTCGCGGTGACAGCCAGTGGAAGTGTCGGTATCAATCGCGCCATGATGAATGAGACAACGCCGGCAACGAGCGCCAGTAACAACATCCAGAGCAACACGTAGAATGGATTTTGACCGCCGCCATCCGACGAGACGAAAAATGTCGTTGCAAGAATCCCAGCGCCGGCGATTGAGAGATCTCGTTTCGTTGCAGCTTGCAGTTTCAATCTCCGACTCTAAATGGCAGAACGTTGACGATCAGCCGGCGGCGACGGAAGACCAACCACTTCAAAACGCCCGACTTCGCCGCTCGGTTGAATCGTTTGGTTACCCGCGTTTTGGCAAGAATTCGCGTGCAAATGCCAGGGCGGCCCAATGAGCAGCACCCGTATCGAGAGCGAGTAGTACAAGCATCAGGATACCAGCCATAAGACTCGGTGGCAAAGCGAAGATGGCAAGTGCCAGAAAAATGGTGTGAACGATTGGTGTCCCGGAGACATGCTTGTAATCCGTCGCACCGCTACGCGAATGTAGCCAAGGACGGATAGCGGAAAGGTAGAAATTTAAGATCGCAAAGAAAGCGTAGATCGAAAGGAGCGTCCATCCCACGATCAGGTTTGTCGCAGTGTTCTCGGTTGCTGTCTGCAGAAAATGGCGTCCGACGATCGCGAGTGGGACGGACGCAGCAATGCCGAACACTGTGAGCAGGCATCCGATGTCATTTGGCGTTAAGCGTTGCTGCACGTTCGCGTGGCGCATTCTACAGTCGGGTAACGGCGACAATCACCCGGCGGCGACGAGAGATTTTCAACTTCGAAACACCAGACTTCGCCGCTCGGTGTGAATTGTTTGGTTCTGCGACGCGGGTTGGGGTGCAAACCTTGGATTTGCCAACCCGGCCGAGTCACCAGCCGATTGTACCTGACCAGTGCAGGGCCGAGCAACTATCGTCGCGCATCGACAGGCAGAGACAGCATTGGCTATCGACCGAGCAACGTCAGCCACTTTGGGCATTGGCATCGAAAGCGCATCGACAGAATCGCCGGGCGTTGGGTTCGAGTATTGGCGACGTACCGGAACGTTGACTGCGAGCATCCGGGCATGGGCATTGACCGAACAGATGCGGTCGGTTCGACAGCAGAACGTTTAAGTTCAACGTTTAAGTTCACCTGCTTCGGCGGATGGACATTGGCTTACAAAAACGTCTGACGCCGAAGTCTGGTGCAACGTCTTGGTTGCTCTGGCCGGGCCATTGCTATGGACGATGGCTTGCCACTGCAGATCGTAAGCTTAGGATTTTACCAGGCCGCTTCAGCGATGTACAGTGAATTCGGGGAGCGTGACACTTGCCTCCGACAGCCTTCCGGTGAGGCGATCCCGCACCTTCGGTGACGTCGGTGACATACGCTATCCGTTGCTCGCTCATGCAATCATGCCTCCTGCAACATTGCCTTGCTTGACGCTCTGGCGATACGGCAAAGCTCCCACCGGCGGTCCGCGACCCGACGCGAATTCGTGATGACTGACCAACCGCTTATTGCACTTCGGACAACGACACACATCGCTCATCCCTGCCGCTTCGCACCAATCCTGCCAATCGCGAATCTCCTCAACCGACAAATCGTCTCCGGCGTTAACGTCAACACGAACACCCAGCGCTTCGGCGGCACACTCCCAACGCGAGTGCTGATTTCCGCAGTACAGCCCATAGCCACGCACCGTCTGAAAACGCCTCGGCGGCACATGCTGCAGCCAGCGACCGATAAACGTATCGACCGGAAGGTCCATCTTGGCCTGCCTCTTCCCATCCCCTCCGCGACGATGCGGCAAGCGATACCGGAACACAACACGTCCGTTCTTCAGCGAGAGTAAGCGTGAATTCCCGATCGGTCCCCCTTTGATGTAGCGAGCCAGATACGTCGCCACACTGACACCGTTTCGATAGGCGTCGAAGACCTTAACGTTCCAGGGAACCGCAGTCAGTTCCCTCAGTAAACGTTCGAAAGCATCGCCAGTCATGCCAGGCGGCAGCTTCATCCGTCCCTGCCGAAGCTTCTCGCGGAGCATCGCCTTGAACTTACCCCGAAACTTGATCATCAACACCTTCCGCGGCAACAAGCACTTTTTCACGGGCTTCCGCCATTGTCCGTCGCCATCGAGACCACCGGCCGTCACGATCGTGTGCAAGTGGACGTGCGATTTCAGCTCCTGGTTCCACGTGTGCAGGGCCGCCAGAACGCCAACACGGCCGCCGAGGAACTTAACGTCACCGAGCAGTTCGCTCAGCGTCTGCGAGGCAGCGGCAAACAACGTGTCGGCGAATGCGGCCTTGTTAAATCGCCAGAGATCGTTCAGCGAATGAGGGACGGTGAAGATGATGTGATGATGGGGACAGGGAAGCAACCGCGTCCGCCAACCGGCGAGCCATTGCTCTTTGGGCAGCCAACCGCACTGCGGACAACTGCGGTGCCGGCACGAGTTGTACGCGATCTGGTGGAAGTGACCGTCAGGGCAGCTGTTGACGTGGCCACCGAGCTCACGGGTCCGGCAGTGGCGTACCGCCCAAGCCGCACGAAACATGTCGCGTGAGAGACGATGCCTCTCAGCAAAAGCGTCGAAGTGCTGCTGGAATATCGATTGAAGTGTGACTGCCATCACGAATCCGTCAATCAAATAAACGCCCGAAGAAAAACCCCGTTAGGCCAGTGCAACGTTTAAGTTCACCTGCTTCGGCGGATGGACATTGGCTTACAAAAACGCCTGACGCCGAAGTCTGGTGCAACGTCTTGGTTGCTCTGGCCGGGCCATTGCTATGGACGATGGCTTGCCACTGCAGATCGTAAGCTTAGGATTTTACCAGGCCGCTTCAGCGATGTACAGTGAATTCGGGGAGCGTGACACTTGCCTCCGACAGCCTTCCGGTGAGGCGATCCCGCACCTTCGGTGACGTCGGTGACATACGCTATCCGTTGCTCGCTCATGCAATCATGCCTCCTGCAACATTGCCTTGCTTGACGCTCTGGCGATACGGCAAAGCTCCCACCGGCGGTCCGCGACCCGACGCGAATTCGTGATGACTGACCAACCGCTTATTGCACTTCGGACAACGACACACATCGCTCATCCCTGCCGCTTCGCACCAATCCTGCCAATCGCGAATCTCCTCAACCGACAAATCGTCTCCGGCGTTAACGTCAACACGAACACCCAGCGTTTCGGCGGCACACTCCCAACGCGAGTGCTGATTTCCGCAGTACAGCCCATAGCCACGCACCGTCTGAAAACGCCTCGGCGGCACATGCTGCAGCCAGCGACCGATAAACGTATCGACCGGAAGGTCCATCTTGGCCTGCCTCTTCCCATCCCCTCCGCGACGATGCGGCAAGCGATACCGGAACACAACACGTCCGTTCTTCAGCGAGAGTAAGCGTGAATTCCCGATCGGTCCCCCTTTGATGTAGCGAGCCAGATACGTCGCCACACTGACACCGTTTCGATAGGCGTCGAAGACCTTAACGTTCCAGGGAACCGCAGTCAGTTCCCTCAGTAAACGTTCGAAAGCATCGCCAGTCATGCCAGGCGGCAGCTTCATCCGTCCCTGCCGAAGCTTCTCGCGGAGCATCGCCTTGAACTTACCCCGAAACTTGATCATCAACACCTTCCGCGGCAACAAGCACTTTTTCACGGGCTTCCGCCATTGTCCGTCGCCATCGAGACCACCGGCCGTCACGATCGTGTGCAAGTGGACGTGCGATTTCAGCTCCTGGTTCCACGTGTGCAGGGCCGCCAGAACGCCAACACGGCCGCCGAGGAACTTAACGTCACCGAGCAGTTCGCTCAGCGTCTGCGAGGCAGCGGCAAACAACGTGTCGGCGAATGCGGCCTTGTTAAATCGCCAGAGATCGTTCAGCGAATGAGGGACGGTGAAGATGATGTGATGATGGGGACAGGGAAGCAACCGCGTCCGCCAACCGGCGAGCCATTGCTCTTTGGGCAGCCAACCGCACTGCGGACAACTGCGGTGCCGGCACGAGTTGTACGCGATCTGGTGGAAGTGACCGTCAGGGCAGCTGTTGACGTGGCCACCGAGCTCACGGGTCCGGCAGTGGCGTACCGCCCAAGCCGCACGAAACATGTCGCGTGAGAGACGATGCCTCTCAGCAAAAGCGTCGAAGTGCTGCTGGAATATCGATTGAAGTGTGACTGCCATCACGAATCCGTCAATCAAATAAACGCCCGAAGAAAAACCCCGTTAGGCCAGTGCAACTATGTTTCTTACCGGACGTACCGGGTGAGAATATGTGGTTTTAGGGTGTTGTTCTGGGTTTGGCGGTGAGAATAAGTCTTCTTGAAGTGACTTATTCTCGTCGGTTGCTTACTTGTTCTCACTGCTTGTGACTGCCGCCGAGGCCTGATTATGCCCGCTTGACTCGCTCGTAGCAAGTTTTAGCCCCCCCTTTTCTGGTCAATCCATAAAAACCAGGAGGACTGGTGGACACACGTTCCTATCCTCTATGCTGAACGTACGAGCAGCGGAATGGATTTCTTGCTGGTTTTCTTGTTCAAGCGTCGGCAATGGCGTGGGCCTCTTCCGCTGATTGTCGAAATTCGGCTACTGCGAGGGCGATGTCGTGGAGATGTTTACGAAGTCGGCTAGGGAGAAAACGGATCTGAAATGGGCTTGTACCTGGTACCAACAGCTTGCTCGCTTCCATCGTCGCCAGGACCAACCGAACTGGAGTTTTACGGCGGATGACGTGATTTCTTTCTTGCGGACAAAGCGGGATGCGTCGGTACCGGCTTGGAAAAGGATGAGAATCATCGATGGCCTAATCTTCTACCGCCGACGAGTCCAGCAACAATCGGCGGATGACCTCAAACCATTGCAGTCGAAAATGGTAGAAATCATTCAGATCGAGCGGGCTCGCGATGGGGGCTACGATTCGATCGAAGAGGCTGTCGGGAAGATCAATCCCAATGAGCCCGACGCGATCCAAGCATTTCGACGAGCCGTTCGCAAGGACGGACTGGCCCTGAATACCGAACGCTCCTATGTCGCCAAGCTGAAGACGTTTATGCACGAACGCGGGCTGACGTGCTTGGCCGACTTTAAACGCATTACCTCCGCCGATGTTGAAGCCCATCTGACGGACCTTGCCGTCGATGGCAATGTCGCTCCGTCCACGCAGAACGGAGCGTTCCACGCTTTGCTAAAATTCTTCACCCTGGTGCTGAAGCGAGAAATGGGGCAAATCGAAGCGATCCGTGCGAATAAAGGAAAACAAATACCGACCGTTCTAAGCCCACCAGAAGTGGATCGCGTGCTGGAGGGACTTGCCGGTGTCCACCTAGCCATCGCTCAATTGCTGTATGGGTGCGGGATGCGAATCAGCGAAGTCTTGCGTCTGCGTTTGAAAGATCTGGATTTCGAAAACCGCTTGATCGAAATCCATCAATCCAAGGGAGGTAAAAGCCGTATCGTCCCGATGCCCCAGGAATTACTGGAACCGCTAAAGCGCTGGGTCAATTCCAGACGAGTCCTGCACGAACACGATCTAGCTGAAGGGGTTGCGTCGGTATGGCTGCCGCATGCGTTAGCAACAAAGTATCCGTCCGCACACAGGCAACTGCGTTGGCAATATCTATTCGTGTCGCAGCGCATGGCACGCGATCCTCGAACAGGTCACATGCACCGCCACCATCTGCACTCCGACACGTTTCCGAGGCACCTACGTCACGCGGTGGAATCCGCGGGGATCCTAAAACATGTGACCAGCCACACTTTTCGCCATTGTTTCGCCACGCACTTGCTGCATAGCGGAACGGACATTCGCAAAATCCAACGTCTACTGGGGCACAGCGATGTCAAGACAACGGAGATCTACACGCACGTCCCCGATCCGAAGCGACTGGAAATTGTCAGCCCGCTGGACCGATTGGCAACCGAAAGGAGAGCAAACCTCCGGGTGATCGCGCGAGCCTAAGCACGCTCGCCGACATCAAACCAGCTTTTCCCGATCCTAAAAAGATCGCGTCAGCGTGTCCCTATTTCAAAACAACGCATGCCTGCTGTGCCCCTCCCCGATCGCATCGGCATTCGGAAACGGAGGAGGATTGACGACCTTCACTCGAAACCTGAAATTTATACATGACGAAAGTCTGGCTCCGAATCGCACCGGATCGCTTCCGTCCCGCTCACTCTGGCCCCCCCCTGCGCCGACGCTTTGAACCTGCAGGCTGCCGAAACAGTTCCGTTTCTGGGCTCCCCCCCGGCGAAAACAAACAGGGGACGTTAAGCTCCCGGAATCCCAGCCCGCTGCGTCAGCGAGGGATCTTTGAAGCCTTGCCGCACATCAGCAACCTGCTCCGAAACCGTCACTTATTGGTTTCACGCCCCCGCGAAAATAGCTTTAAGGGAGCGTTCTTTCTCGGAACAAAAGGCGACAATCACTAAGTCGACGGCCTGCGCAGCATCGGCTAACGGAATTGGTATAATTTTCGGAGCGGGTGCTGTACCCGAGAACTCTCCATTGCCCTCTTAGGATTTCTCATGACCTTTGTTCGATCATTTGGCATTGCCTGCTGTTGTATCGCATTTTCAGGACTTGCCACCGCAGAAGACTGGTCGCAATGGCGAGGCCCTGAGCGATCCAATCGTTCCAATGAAACGGGACTCTTTAAAACCTGGACCGACGCAGGGCCTCCGCTGGTCTGGATGGAATCCGGAGCCGGTAGTGGCTACGCGGGAGTTAGCGTGGTCGGCAAACACCTTTACACCACCGGGAATTTCGATGACGGGCAAGCTGTAACCTGCTTCGACACCGAAAGTGGTAAACGCGTTTGGAAAACCTCGGTCACCGACAAACCTCCCAAACATGGTTACGACGGCAGCCGCAGCACGCCAACGGTCGACGGAGATTTACTGTATGTCGTCCCCAGCGATGGACGTATCGTCTGCCTGCAAGCCGCCGATGGCAAGGAAGTTTGGAGCCGCCCATTCTCTGACTGGAACGGCAAAATGATGAGCGGCTGGGGATTCAGTGAATCACCGCTGGTCGATGGCGATAAAGTGATCTGCACTCCGGGTGGCGCAGGAGGACTGGTCGTCGCCCTGAACAAGAAAACGGGCGAGTCGATCTGGGCCTGTGAAGGAAGCGAACTGGATCGAGAGAGCTCAGCTAAAAAAACCAACGATGGTGCGGGCTACTCATCGGTAGTGATTTCGAACGCCGGCGGAATCCGTCAATACGTCCAACTGATCGGCCCCGGCCTAGTCGGCATCCATGCGGAAACGGGAAAACTGCTGTGGCAGTACGATCGAGTCGCCAACACGACGGCCAATATCCCAACGCCGCTGGTTGCAGGCGATTACGTCTTTACCAGCACCGGATACAACACCGGAGCCGCGTTGCTGAAATTGCTCAAAGATGGAAAAGATGGAGCAGACCAGTTTAAGACCGAAGAAGTCTACTGGTTGGACGGCCGCGAATTCCAGAATAAGCATGGTGGGATGACTTACCACGATGGCTACATTTACTGCGGGCATGGCAATGGCAACGGGTTACCGATCTGCTTGAATGTCCGAGACGGCGAAATCGCCTGGGGCCCAGAACGAGCCGAAGGGAAAGGCGAAACAAGCATGATTTATGCGGATGGGCATTTCGTCCTTCGCCGTGAAAGCGGACACGTGATCTTGATCAAAGCCAATCCGGAGAAATACGACGTCGTCGATTCGTTCATGCCTGAATTTCAAGAGGGCAAAAGCTGGGCGCATCCGGTCATTTCTAATGGCAAGCTGTACCTGCGAGAAAATGACAAGATCATGGCTTACCAGTTGTAAGCCATAACGCCGCCAGCATGAAACCATTCAAAGCCCCTCCAGGCTGCCTGTTCGGTCGACCGCCTGCAGGAAGGACGTCGGAGACAAATCCGCGTGTTTAAAAGTTCATGCCGCGAGCAAGTTGGACCGAAGAGCAATCGCGGACGATTCGGGCTTCGGTGGGTTGGTTAGTGAGCGCCGGAGCGGCATCGCTGTCGCTCTTTGATCCGGCCTACTTTTACGGCGAAGTTAGTGAGCGCCGGAGCGGTATCGCTGTCGCTCTTTGATCCGGCCTACTTTTACTGCGAAGTGGGACTCGTTGTCGTGGGGTGGTTAGTGAGCGCCGGAGCGGTATCGCTGTCGCTCTTTGATCCGGCCTACTTTTACTGCGAAAATGAGCGTCGGAGCGGTATCGCTGTCGCTCTTTGATCCGGCCTACTTTTAATTGATGATTGTCCCATCGTTTCGCTACAGTAGAATTCCCTTTGGGGTGGCTCCTGGTTGCGAGCACACATAGGCGGCGACTCGACTTGCTTTTCGGAGCAATGCTTCGGTGCCTGTGTTTGCAAGTAACCCGGCGACAAATGCGGCGGTAAATGCGTCTCCGGCCCCCACCGTATCGATAACCTCTACCGGTTCACTGGAAACCGTTGTGTACCGATCGTCTCGCAAGCAGGCGGCCCCGTCAGCACCGCAGGTATAGACGACACAGCTCAGATCAAATCGGTCGGCCAACGTCCGAATCGCTTGCTCTGCAGAATCGGGAAGCTGGTACTGCTTCCGTAAAACCGGGAGTTCCGAATCGTTCAATTTAAGGACGTTGCACAGCTGCAACGAATGCTCGATGACTTCGTCACTAAAAAACGGAGGCCGCAAATTGATGTCAAAGACTTTTAATGCCGTTTCAGGAACCCCCGCAAGAAATCGACGGATGACTTGTTTCGTCGCTTCGTTCCGCTGCCCCAATGTGCCAAAACAAACCGCATCGGTACGACTGGCCAGCCGCTGAAGATCTGGATTCCAGCGAAGGTGATCCCACGCAGAATCCTCGGCAAATTCGTAGGTGGCGATGCCCGAATCATCCAGCTCAATATCGACTCTGCCGGTCGCCTGAGGTGCCACCTGCATGTACTTCGTGCCGACGCCGTTCTCTTGCAATGATCGGATGGCTCGTTCGCCCAGGTCATCGTCGCCAACGGCACTGACCATCCAAACCTCCGCCTGATCATTCAGCAGGCTTGCCACACTGCAACAAAAATTGGCGGGAGCCCCTCCAAATCGCGGACCTGTTGGAAAAACGTCCCAAAGAACTTCCCCGAGACCAACAAAGGTGTGCAAAGATTTCACGGCTGTTATTTTCCACAGAATAGGCAAGTAGGTGTCGCTCTTACCGCGGGCATCCACGGCTTGCAGTTGCAACTGAAATCAAGAATAGGAAAGACCTGGTCGATCGATCCCACCGAATACGATTGTTCACCACAAAGTTGGAGCAATCTCCGTGCCAGAGCTCATCCGTCCATTGTATCAAAGCGAACGGTCCAGAATGCCCCCGTCAAGAAATAAGCCAACGGGGTTCCGGTGCGTCCAGCAGTTTCCCCCAGAGTTCCGGCTCCGTCGCCGCAGAAACGTCCACCCGCAAGATTCCTGGCTTTGCACCGTCCGTCAGCCGCCCGCAATCCTGCCTCCCAAGTGCTTCGGCCCCCCACTGTGTAGCCATTCGCAAAATCGTTTCGGGCGGCACCTGCGGGAAGGTTTTATGGACCGACTGAATTTCCGACCATAGCCGCAGATCCGGATTACTGGCTCTTGAATCGGTCCCCAATCCGACGCGTACGCCGGCCTCTAGCAAAGCTGGCAATGGGTGCACGGCATGCTGAAAATAGGCATGGGTTCGAGGGCAATAGACCACGCTTCCATGATCTTGATCCGCGAGGAACGCGATTTCTTTCGCGTTCAAATCATTGCCGTGAATCAACAAAAAACGGGAGGCGGTGGCGATGATTTCCAGCAGCCCCAAAATCCCCTTTGGTTGCGGAAAAAGCCCTTCCCGCCAGACGCCCAACCTTTCCAAGGCTTCGCGAAAGGGGCCGGTCCCCGATTCAAGCAATTCGCGTTCTGCGGGACTTTCAGCAAGATGCATGGCAAGCGGGATCTGACGAAAAAGCGAATACATCGCAGCCGTGGTAACCAGATTAAGCTGAGTCGAATAAGGCGCATGCGGACTGATCCCTTCAGCGATCGGACGGTCCTCCGAATCAAACCATTCAACGGCTGCCTGCAAAGTGGCGGCCGACCTTTCAGGCGACAATCCCAACGTCTCCGCAAACCCGATCACCTCAGGAATCGGCTCTTCCGGCAATTCAGTCAGCCACGGAAAAGTGACAATTTCGCCCACCAAACGGACTCCTCCCGCATACGATTCCCGCAGCCCGGCAGCGATCGATTGCTGCCGCCGCAACACGATTGAGGTGGGTGATTCAGGCGTGGGCGAAGCGGGCGTGGGTGAATCGGGCATGGATGAATCAGGCGTCGCCGATTGCACATTCGCTTGCTGCCGCGACCGCACAACCTCGCCTATCCAGTCAGCCAATTCGATTCCCGGGCGCCCCAGCGGTTTTTCAAAATCGGAAAATTCAAGATGGGTGTGACAATTGACCAAACCGGGAATCAGTGCACAGTCCCCTAAATCCCGGCAATCGTCAGGTCGATTTCCAGATGCCCGTTCCACGATTCGGCCTGCTTCGACGCGGATCCAGCCCTCTTTTAATAGCGGAGCCATCATCGGCAAAATCCAGCGAGCACTGAAACAACCGGTGAGGGATTCAAACGCATTCACAATTGCAACATCCACTTTCTTCAAAGAGGCTATGCCGTACGAGGATTACAGTTCCACCGGCGGAATCGGATCGTTTTTGCCGACCATATCCATCGACCGCCAACGTCCCTGCAAGAAGCGGAGGATCATGACCATTGCCAACATCCAAACCCAGCCGGTAATCACCCACCACCACCAATTCAGCAGCCCACTTTCGGGCTGGAAATAGGACCCCAACAGGATCGCCGAAAGCGAACAGATTCCGGTGCCGACCAAAACGAACCAGGTGTCACCTGCGCCACGCAAGGCACCGGCAAGGATTAACTGAATCGCATCAAAGAGGACGTACATGGCAACAAAGCCCAGCAGTCCACGCGCCAATTTTATTGCGGCTTCGGAATCGGAATCCATTTCCAGCAAGCGATACAGCAGCAGCAACTGATCGGGAAACAGGAGGTAACAACTGGCCCACGTCGCTGAATAAAGCACCGCGATCGACAGCGCACTTGCGACGGCTCGCTGAGCCAACGCCGGCCCGGATTCGGTCAAATGTCTGCCGACCAAGACGGAGGTAGCGACCGACAATCCGATCAGCGGAATGAACGCGATCATGTTGAAATTAACCGCCATCGTGGTGGCTCGAAGCGAAATATCCCCCAGCGCTCCTATCTTCAGCACGATCAGAGTGAACCCGCCCCCTTCGACCACAAACTGCAATCCAGCGGGTAGCCCGTAATAGAGCAAACGTCCCAGCCGAGGCAGATCCAGCACGCAACCGCTGCGGAATGCGTAGATTTTGTCATCCGCCTGAAACCAAATCAGCCCCGCAAACAGGATCGCTTTAAACCAAAACGAGATGGCACTGGCGATCCCCGCCCCGACGATTCCCATTTCAGGAACCGGCCCCCAACCAAAGATTAGAACCACATCCAGAACGATATTCAGGATTGCAGAAAGGATGCTGACCCACATGACCGTCTGAGTTTTTTCGATGCCGCTGAAAAAACCACTGAGCGCCATTTCAATCACCGACCCCACCGCTCCAATCAAAAGGATCCGCATGTAGATCGTTTCCAAACGCAACAGTTCGGGCGGCTGTCCCGTGACTTCAAAAAACCAGGGGGTAAAGATCGCAAGGGCGATGAACAGCGGGACGGTTGCCAACGCAAACCAGATCGACTGCCAAAGGAGCTTGCCAACTTGGTGCCGTTGATTGCTGCCGACGTACTGGGCAACAAAGGCGCCGGTCATCGACACCAATCCAAAAGGAAGACAGACCAGAGTCCAGTACAGATTCCCTGCGGCCATCGCCGCACTCATCGCCGCCCCCTCGTACCGCAGCAGCAAAGTACGATCAATAAACAAGACCAAGGACAAGGTCCCGGTACTGATAATCAAAGGCAGGGCGAGCCGAAGGACCTGGTAAACACCTGCGGGACCGAGGAACCAAGCACGGATGCGATTCACCGGACGGGCCAGAATTTAATCGCCAGTGGCACCACGGCGATCCCTGCAAGTAACCCGCCAACGTGAGCCGCATTGGCGACGTTTGGAATAATCGGAGTCATGCACAAAAACATCCAGCCCATGATCATGACGACACTCGACTGCGGGATGCGGATCGGAAACATCGGTTCCAGCATCGGGCGCACCCAAAGGTACCCGAACAATCCAAAAATGGCTCCAGACGCTCCCAATGCAATGGGAGACCCACCCAAGGCCGCCGGAGTAAACGCCTGCACCAACGAGGCTATCGCGCCGGTCCCCAACGTCAGCAACAGCAGCACCCACGAACCATGCAAGCGTTCGATAATCCCCCCCAACGAATACATGGCCAGCATATTAAACGCCAAGTGCATGATACTGCCGTGCAAGAAGATCGGAGTGATCAGGCGCCAGACCTGTCCTTTGCGAATTTCAGCAAGCGGGTCTTTGTTATCGGTGTACCGATAGTCAAGCGGATCGACCATCATCATCGCTCGATACAGTTTCAGCCCAAAAGGTTCGTCCTGGACGACCACATTCCCATCGACAATTCGATAGGCCAGTCCACCGCGTATTTCCCCGAACTTGGTTAACAAAGACGCGATGATCGCGATCACGATCACGCCGATGGTTACCGGGATGGGACGACTGAGGAACATACCAGGTCCCGCCCCCTGAGGCATTTTACGCACCAGTTTCGCTCTTCGCTGTGCTTCGGCCGCCTGCAGTTTGCGAATCTGTTTCGCTTGTTGACTTGCCTGTTGAAATTCTGCCGCATTGGGGTCGCTGAGAAAACGATCCATCACGCCGCGAGCGATAGGAAGTTTGTCTTCGTCGCGCACCCACATATCCCAAGTCCCCTGACTCGATTCTTCTGCGGATACAACGATCTGCTGAATCAGCAAATAGTCTGTCAACTTCTGTGCCAATTCTTGATTAGCAAGGGTCCCAAATTTCCGCATCATTCCATCCGTCAGTGGCTTTGAATTCGTTTAAAGCACAATCCTAAGAAGCGAGTGTTAATCGCAACACTTCGGCTTCGCGGTAGTAATCGGCATATTCCAATTCCGCAGCGGCCGCTTCATCCAACACCGCGATGGTGGCGGGATGCATTTGCAACGCCGACGCGGTGACCTTTGCGGTGACCGGACCTTCGATCGCTTCACGGACGGCGGTCGCCTTGTTCGCGCCGGTTGCCAACAGCAAACACTGGCGAGATTCCATGATCGTGCCGACACCCATCGTGATCGCCAACCGGGGAACTTTCTCCTCGCTGCCAAAGAAGCGGGCGTTATCCTGCACGGTTTCCATGGCCAAAGATTTCAGACGAGTCCGACTGGCCAATGACGATCCCGGTTCGTTGAACGCGATATGTCCGTCGCTACCGATTCCCAGCAACTGCAAATCGATCCCGCCACTCTCTTTGATCCGACGTTCATATTCTTGGCAATGCGAATCGATGTCTTTAGCCATCCCATCCGGCACATGCGTTCTAGCAGGGACCACGTTGACGTGATCGAAAAAATTCTCTTGCATGAACCGGCGGTAACTGTTGCTGTCCTCGGGGGGCAGACCTAGGTATTCATCCAAGTTGAACGTTTGGATTTGCGAAAAATCCAACTGATCGTTCTTGTGGAACTGGATGAGTTGATCGTAGCACCGAACGGGGGTTCCGCCGGTAGCTAACCCCAAAACCGAAGTCGGCTTACGACGAATCTGCTCAGCGATGAAATTTGCCGCCCACCGACTGGCAACAACCGAATCTTCCAGAATGACAACACGCACGCTTAATACTCACTTCTTTACCGTGAAAGGTCCAAAACCGACGCGTCTAGGGTAAACGATTCCTAACGTCGCTGGAACGCCCGACGATCACGATCCTACGTTCGCAGAATCAAGCTTAATATTCGCATCCAGGTCGGTTAGAATAGAAGGAGGAACATTTCCAGGTGTATAAAGTAAAAGTAACCGCAGCAGGACAGGTGCGTATGCAAATCCAATCTCCCAGGCGACCGAAATCCAAATCGGCGGGTGGTCAAGCAAAAGGAATCTGGCAAGGAGCGACGTGCTTATTGGTCCTTTTCGCCGGAATTCCGTTGTTAGCGGGTGAAAAGCGGGCGAGGCCTCCCTCTTTTGACAACGCCCGCTTGGATAGCGTTTTCTATTCGGATCTTTCTTCTGCCGTCCAGCCAACGCGGCCCAGTGCGCCCGAACTACGGGGGGCGGCCATTGCCAAAGCGACCGCCGCAGCCAACAGTGCGGACAAACCAGCGGGCCAAGACGACGAATCGGGGCAGGGCTGGGAAAAGCTAATTAGTGCCGTTTCGTTAGAAGACGAGATCAAATCAACAAAGCTCCGTTTCGATGCAGTGATTACCTCGCCAGGCCCTTTTAAGAGCGGAGGGTATCAGGACGCCCGAAATGATCTGTCGATGCTGGCTACGCTTTTCGCCGTCATTGCCGAATACGACGGCGAGGTCCGCTGGAAAGACGAAAGCGCAGCAGCCCGTGATTTAATGGCCCGCACCGCGTTTAACTGCAAGGCAGGTTCCGTGCAGGTCTACAACGAAGCAAAACTCCGCAAAACCGATCTCCAAGACCTTGTTGGCGGGAGCGGACTGAACAGCCGCGAAGCGGAACCGGAAAATGATTGGTCGATGATCGTTGACCGAACGCCTCTTATGGAGTTTCTTGACCGAGCCCTTTATGATGAGCTGCAACCGAACTCGAATGACGCAAAATCGGTCACCGAAAACAAAGACAAATTGCGTAAGAATGCAGAATTGATCGCGATGGTGGGTAACGTGATGACTCGTGAAGGCTTGGCAGACGCCGAAGACGAGGAATACCAAAAACTAGCCCAAGAAATGGTCAAATCCGCACTAAGCATCCGCACGGGGCTTGAAAAGAACGATGCAGCGGCGGTTCGTGCAGCCGTCGGGGCTGTTAGCCAATCCTGCACCGCATGCCACGACCAATACCGCTAGGACCAAATCAGACCGATGGGAGTTCGTTTCGCCTGCCACGCTTGTCATAAGCGACTGAATATCAAATCGGAACTCGCTGGGAAGCGCGGTAAGTGCCCCAAGTGCGGGGTGCGTATGCGAATCCCCTTGGAAGATTCCGAGTGGTCATTACCTCTGGAAACCGAGGAGAACCGCGCAGCTGCGACCCCCAAAACCAAACCGGCCGCCAACCAACCAGCGGCTGCCAAAGTCGCAGCTAATCCTAATCCTAATCCTAATCCTAATCCTAATCCTAATCCTAATCCTAATCCTAATCCTAATCCTAATCCTAATCCTAATCCTAATCCTAATCCTAATCCGAGCACGAGCACGAGCACGAGCACGTCTCCGAATACAAGCACTTCTCCGAGCACGAACGCGCCTCCGAGTACGGATCCTGCCGAGCCACCAACGCCCGAGCAACCCGATTTGCCGGCTGAAGCCCCATCCTTTCCGGAACCAGCCGCCGCCTCCGACGAATCTTCAAACACCATCGATCCGGTACCCGCTCCGACACAAGAAACAGCGACGTCCGTCGCACGTCGATTTGCTCAATTGGATTCGGCTCCTGACGCAATCTGGTATGTTCGCCCCAGTTCCGGTGGTCAGTATGGGCCCGCTGGAGGAGACCTCCTGTGCGAGTGGATCGAACAGGGCCGCGTTGGTTCCAGCTCCTTGCTCTGGCGCGATGGCTGGGCTCAGTGGCGGTCGGCGGAAGAGGTGTTGCCTGAACTAAGCGTCGCGACTCCGCCGATCCCTCCCGCGAACATTCCTGGCATCCCAGCGGCCCCGGTGGTTGCGGTCCCGCCGACGCGTATCGTTGTGAACGAACCAACGGCGGAGTTCCAAGGAGACAACCAACCGGGCGTCATACGAAGTAAACGCAAACAGAAACGAATCAAACTGATCAGCCTGATGCTTGCAATCTGTTTGTTACTGATCGGGGCATTGGTCATCGCCATATACAGTTCGTCATAGGCAAATGGATTTCATGAACTGCTGGACTAAATCTTGGACCGCATTGGTCGTCATCGCTTTGTCGCTATCGGCCGTTCCCAATCGCCGATCGCCAGTCGTCGCTGCACCGCCTGACCTAGGCCCAGTCAGCAATCCTGCCAGCCCTTCGGTCACTCTGGAATCGTTTCCCGCGCGGACCGTCAACGGCGATCCGATTGAATGGCAGCCGAACCGACCGATTGTGCTTTGCTTTCTTGGAACCGAATGCCCACTCGCAAGACTTTACGCACCACGGTTGCAACGGTTGGCAGACCAATTTGAAGATTCCGGTTTTCAGTTTCTTGGCGTCGACAGCAATCGCCAGGACTCCCCGGCAGAAATCCAAGCTTACCAACAAGAAACCAAGATCCTCTTCCCACTGATCAAGGATGTCGATCAGCGTTTGGCAAAACTGTTCGGTGCGGTCAGGACGCCTCAAGTGTTTGTCCTTAGTGGTGACCTAAACGTCGTTTACCAAGGACGAATCGATGATCAGTACGAACCGGGCCTTCGGCGTGCCAAACCAACCAAGCATGAACTACACGACGCATTGGTCGCGTTGGACATGGGGCAGCCGATCGCCGTTCCCGAAACCGAAGGGGTTGGTTGCCTGATCACGTACCACCGCAGCGACCGCCATCGATCAACGGACGGAAAGGGACCGACGTACTGGACCGACGTTGCTCCGCTGCTAAACAAGCACTGCGTCGAATGCCACCGCGAGGGCGAGATCGGTCCGATGGCGTTGATCGATTATGACGAGGTAGCCGGCTGGGCCGATATGACGCTAGAAGTGATTGAAAACGGACGGATGCCCCCATGGCATGCGGATCCCCGCTTCGGCGAATTCGTAGGGGCTCGCCGCGTCCCCGATGCCGATCGGCAAATCATCGCTGACTGGATCGAAGCGGGAATGCCGGAAGGAATTCGCAACGACGCCGATATCGCTCAAGACGCTTCCAACCATTCCTCTGAAAACGAACAATCCAACCAGCCGATTCGCGAGCAAGCTGCTTCGGCTGCCCCTTGGCACCTGACATCGCTTCCTGACGAACAGTGGGAAATGCGTTCCCGCCCGTTTTCGGTTCCCGCCGATGGCGTGATCGAATACCAATATTTTGTTGTCGATCCGGGCTGGACCACCGACCGCTGGGTGACCGCGGCTCAGGTCATTCCAGGCGATTCGACGGTGGTCCACCATGCGATCGTGTTTGTACGGCCGCCGGATGGATCGGGGATGTCAGGAGTCGGTTGGTTGGGCGGATATGTCCCTGGACAACGAACCCGAAAACTACCTTCCGGCTACGCACGTCGCGTGCAAGCGGGTTCCAAACTAGTGTTCCAAATGCACTATACCCCCAACGGAACCGCGACGACGGACCTATCGAAAATGGGAGTCTGGTATGCGTCGGACCAAGAGGTTGAATATCAGGTTTCGACTCGATTGGTCATCGATCATGAATTTGAAATTCCCCCTCGAAATCCTGCGTTCGAAGTACCGATGCAACTTAGCGGATTCTCGCCCGGCAGCGAACTGCTGTCGGTGACGCCTCACATGCACCTACGCGGTCGATCGTTTCGCATGGATGTGCAGACAAAATCAAACGAAAATCAGACGCTGTTATCGGTTCCCGAATACGACTTCAATTGGCAACATACCTACCAATTCGTTTCCCCTCTCCAATTAGACGAAATCGAACGCTTGGAAATGAGTGTCCAGTTCGATAATTCAGCCGGAAATCCGAACAATCCCGCTCCCGACGAATACGTCACCTGGGGAGACCAGACATGGGAAGAAATGTCGCTCGCCTACCTGGACATCGCCACTCCGATCGCGCCCCGTGCATCGCGGCGCCGATCAAACCCTCCACCCGACGCTCAGGCGATGCAACAACAGGCACTCCAGCAAAAACAGACGAAGCAAGCAACGTTCGATTTCCTGAAAAAATTTGATGGCAACGGAGACGGTATCGTCGTCCCCGAAGAAACGCCGCTGGCCTTTCAACGTTTCGGATTCCGAAAATTCGACCTGAATGATGATGATCGCCTTGACCAAAACGAGATTGAACAAGCCGCGGCGGCGCGGCGATGAGTGAAGCCGAACCGGAAGAGAAGCAAGGCGAACCGAAAACACCTATCAGCGAACGCTTGCTATTAGCCTGGGCCGACCGCCCCGGTTTGCAGCTGGCCGTCATGCTGTTGCTGTCGGCCCTTGCCATCGTGGGATACACCCAGCCAACATTGGTCACCGACCTCTTTCACCCCACCCCGGCATCGGTCAGTCCTTTCGGGGCGCCTTCCGTTCGTTTGGTTTCCAACCGCCAACCTTCCGTGAATTCAAATCGCACGGAACCTGATGTCACGAACACAGAGGCCTTTGAGTTCGGCGGCGGAGAATGTTTGCTGGTCGTCGAAACCGAAGATTTCTTCACGCCCGAAGGGCTTGCTGCACTGCGGCGCGTTGCCCACGACCTGGAACAATTACCGCAGGTCGAAAGCGTACTCTGGCTGGACAATGTTCCCAATTTCAACCTTTTTGGTTTGTCGGGAACTTTGCTGCCGGGTCCGCATGCATCGCAACGACGGCTGACCACCGCTGCCAAAGCGATCCTGGACAATCCACTGGCCGTTGGACAATTCATTTCCGCCGACGGCAACACGATCGTCATGCAGATACGGATTGACTGGTTTCACGTTAGCACCGACGCAGCCGTCACTTCAGATCTACGCGAATGTGCAGAACATGCGATTGCAGAATTCAAATCGGTCCAGGCAAACGTCCTGGTCACCGGCCGTGTCCCCCTACACTTGATGATGGCTTCCAACCACGTCAAGAACGCCCAGCAGTACCAAATCATTGGGTACGCGATCATGTTGATCGCCGCCCTAATTCTATTTCGAGGATTATCAGCGGTCGTCATCGTCGCCACAGCGCCAGCGATGGGCGTTTTTTGGACGATGGGGTTCCTGCATTTCTTTGATTTGCAAAACAATCCGTTCAACGACATTATCGTGCCCGTTTTGATCAGCTTGGTCGGGTTAACCGATGCAGTCCACCTGATGGTGGAAATCCGCACGCGCAAATCCCAAGGTCGAACGACAAGCGAAGCGACACGACAAGGGGTGGCTCATGTTGGGTTGGCGTGCGTGCTGACCAGTTTGACTACCGCGATCGGTTTTGTTTCGCTTGGCTGGGCGCATCATGAAATCGTGCGAGAATTTGGGTGGTGCTGTGTACTTGGCGTCGGCCTGACGTTGGTCAGCGTACTAACCATGACTCCGCTGGGATGTCGATCGCCGCTGGGACGCAGACTGCACATCGGGATTGGTGCCGGGCCAATCGACGGCCAAATACGTTATTTAAGCCCATTGGTGCGGTATGTTCTTCGCCACGACCGAGCGATTACCGCTTTTGCGATTTTCGCGACCGCAGGACTGGGGCTGTTAACTTTGCAGCTTCAACCGGATGAAAAACGCTATAGCGGGCTGAGCGATTCGGGCGAAGCGGCGATAGGCATGCGACACCTAGACCGTTCCCTTGGCGGATTGGAATTTGGAAACATCGAAGTCCGCTGGCAAGGGCCGGAAACGCCCGACGAGCTATTGCCCGCGTTGCAGGAAATCGATGCCGTCCTTCAAAGCGAACCATTGCTTGGGAATCCGCTGGGCCTGCCACAGGTTTTGGCCGCGCTCCCCGGAGACGGGCCCGCGGCCGAACGGATGACGTTGTTGACGCTGCTTCCGCCATCGATCAAACGAGCGTTCTATCGCCCTAATGAAGCATTTGCAGCGACCAGTTTCCGAGTCCAAGACAGAGGCATCGCCGCTTATAGCGGTGCTTTCACGAACATCGAATCGACTCTAGCCAGCCTGCAGCAACAGTACCCAATGCTGCAGTTTGAACTGACAGGTAACGCGCCACGGCGATGGCGCAACGTCTATCAAATCGTCAATGATTTGGCCAACAGTTTGGGGACCGCCAGCATCGTCATCTGGCTTGTTTTGACGCTTGTTTACCGCTCGATCCGTATCGGTCTGATTTCGATCATCCCGAACCTGTTTCCACTGGTTGCAACCGGAGCGATCCTCTTCATTTTCGGCCAGCATCTTGAATTGGTAACGGTCTGTGTCTTTACCATTTGCTTGGGAATTGCTGTCGACGACAGCATCCATTTCTTGACGCGCTACCAGCTTGAGCAGCGACGCGGAGGCGACCATCAAGCGGTTATCGAACGAGCCTTCACCGGCGTTGGTTCCGCGTTGCTAATGACAACGTTGGTTTTGGTGGCAGGGATGCTGACCGCAGTCGTCGGCGATGCTCGTGATGCACGGTTATTTGGTGTGATGGGATGCCTGACGTTGTTGGCCGCACTCTTCGCCGACGTCCTCCTGCTGCCCGCAATCCTCAGTTATTTCTCTCCCAAAAGATACAACGCCGATCGTGTGCGAACGAGCAAATAGTTACCAACGGGAACGGGCGATGCCATGCAACCGTCGTCCAATTTGTTTTCAGCCAACAGTTCGAACTTATCCCCTGGCTTCGTGACATAGCCCGTTCCATCGTGATCAAACCAGTACAAGCGGCCGGCTGCCAGCAGCGGTGAGGCTGAAAATTTGCCTCTTAGACGCTCGGTCCAAATCACGCTGCCGTCTTTTGCATCCATGCAGGTGGCGATACCCGAATCGTGAATGTTGTAGATGCGTCCTTCGTACAGCAAAGGCGTTGGCTTGGAACCGACCCCTTTGGGTTGGACCCAAACCTGATGGGTTTTGGTTACGTCCCCCTTGCCCGTTGGATCGATCGCAATCAACTGAGCCTTCCCGAAGCCCGTGTTGATATAGAGCGTTTCCCCATCAAACAGAGGTTGCGCCGTCGCCGAAAATTCTTTGAACCGCACTCGCCAAATTTCTTCACCAGTGATGGGGTCGTAGGCGAGAACCGCTTTACTGGTTGGACTGATCAATTGTTCTTTGCCGTCCACCTGAATCAGCAGAGGCGTGCAATAGGCTTTCATATGGTCGCCATTGTCCGTGCCGTATTCGACATCGCGGTCGCTTTTCCAAAGCGTCTTGCCAGTGAGCGCATCGAACGCGACGACATACTGAAAATCAAAGCCGTCGTAATGCAGATATAAACGCCCATCTTTCAGCAACGGCGAACTGCCTGGGCCTCGGAAGTGGTTGCAGGGAAGATCGCGTCGCTCCCAAATCGACTCACCAGAATCGGCCGCCAAACAAGCGGTCCCGTAACTACCAAAGGTCACCCAAACGCGGTTGCCATCCACCACGGGCGTCGGCGACGCGTAGCCGTTCATCAGGTGAATTTCGCGAACTTCGTCCGCTTCGTTTTGAAAAATTTTCCGCCGCCAGACGACCGATCCTGTATCCAGATCCACACAAATGGCAAACATTTCGGTCCCGTCCGCAGTCGCTTCGGTGAACCAAGCACGCCCGTCCCAGACGACCGGTGAGGACCACCCCTTCTCTTTTGTTTCCAGTTTCCACAGCACGTTTTTGGTTTCGGACCATTCAAGCGGTAGTTCAGTCGTTACGTCCGGGTCGGCAATATTGTCGCACGCGCCACGAAACTGAGGCCAACGGGCGGAGTGGTCAAGCGAATCCGGCGTGAAAACCGGCTCGGTCGCTTGAACCGCCTGGACAGGGAATTCCCGTCCGGCAATCGTCAGCATCAGAAGTGCAACCGCCGCTGACAAACTGGCACGTTGAACGAGTCCAGGTAGAAAGGCTCGCTGGATTATCGGAAGCATGGAGACAGGCTTTGCGAACAATGGAAGGAAACGAAGGAGTACCAGGTGATTTCGCTGTAGGTATGATAAACAACAACGGTAGCCGAAGTCGCGTTACCGGTGCATGTTCCGACGATTTCCAGCAATTTGCCTTGCGACAAGGCAAGATGAAACGCTCCCCTAAACAGCACAATCAGCAAGACAAGGGAAATCAAGGAGCCGATATATCGTCAAACGATCAAAATAGTCGATTTCGGCTCGCACAAATTGGTCTCGAGTGTCACAATGTTTTTGTCGTTTTAACGGCCCCGCCTTTCACCTTACCGCCAAAATAGCTGCAAAACGGATGCGAATGGGTATGCCACAGCTCTCGGTTATCTTCGGACTTGCGCTTTGTAGCCTCACCGTTTACGGCATGGTCGGCACGACAGAGAAACTGGCGACCGCATTTTTCCCAATGATGCTGGGGATTCCTCTCGTTTTTTGCGGAATCGTCTCTTTAAACCCGCACCGCCGCAAAGCGTGGATGTTGGTGGCAGGATTGGTCGCTGCGATTGGCCTTACCGCCGGCGGCCTGCGTTTGGTTTATCAGTCGACACGCCTTTTAAACGGTGACGTGGTGAACCGATTCACGATTGTCCTGCTGTGGGGAATTGTCGCATTCTGCGGAGTCTACTTGGTGGCACTGGTCTTTTTTGCCTGGCGCGACCACCAACGTCGCAAAGGGGCTCGACGTAAATTATTTGCGGACAGATCGGCGGCTGCGGAGGCCCTTGCGGCTGAACCACTTGAACCGGGCACGATGAATCAATGTGTTGACGTTGCGAATAAATCGGTCGTAGAAACCCCCGGCCGGGAAACTCGACTGCCCTCAAAAGCGGTCGATCGTTCGCAAACGGGCACCCGATCCTGGGCGAATTCGACGTCCTAACCTTGGGTTATTGCGAATTACCGGAAGCAAAACGAGCGAATTGCACGTTCCGCGGAACGCCGTCAGGCGACGGTAGCGACGACCATCACGTCGCCACGCTTGCCAGAGCTTGGATAGACCGGCAAAACGCCACGAATCGATCCGCATTTCCCCTGCAAAACTAGCTTTATGGGGCGTTCTTTCGCAGGGCGAAAGGCAACAATCACTAACCGGCAATGGGGCATTCACGGCATCGCCGCCCCCTCCATTAGCCACGTTCCTCCCCCGAGCCGGACATTCGATCGGCGAGGGCTGCAGGAACCCGCGAGGCGATAGTGTGCAAACCGGCATGGTCGGTTCTGGCGCCGCGCGATATTATCTGTCACTCACGAATGTCCCTACAAACCAGACGAAATACCATTCATGGCCAACGATACCGAAAAATTAACCGGCGTTGAAAAGATTAAGGAAGAAAGCCGGGCCCTCCGTGGGACCATCGGAGAAGAGCTTCAAGAATCAACAGCATCGTTCCATAAAGACACCTTGCAGCTGCTGAAGTTTCACGGCACCTACCAGCAAGATGACCGCGACCTCCGAACGGAACGGAAAAAAGCGGGTCTGGATAAGGCCTACTCCTGCATGGTCCGCTGCCGGATCGCGGGTGGGCGGATGACCGCTTCTCAACTGGCCGCACAACTGGACCTGTGCGACTCGCTGGGCAATTCAACCCTCAAAATCACGACGCGTCAAACGTTGCAATTGCACGGGATCCTAAAAGAGGATTTGCGCGAAGCGATCAATCGAATCAATAAGATCAACCTATCGACGCTGGCTGCGTGCGGCGACGTCAACCGAAACGTGATGTGCTGCCCTTGCAAACGAGTTGGCACGGTTCACGAAGAAATCCAGCAGCTGTCGCACGACATCATGGTCGCCCTGGCGCCACGCACCAAGGGTTATCACGAACTGTGGATTACCGATCTGGAAACCGGTGAAACGACGCTTGAAGGCGGAACCGTGACGCCGGCTGAAGAGGAACCTCTTTACGGCACGCGGTACCTACCGCGTAAATTCAAGGTCGGAATCGCCCTTCCTGAAGACAACTGCATCGACCTGTATGCCAATGACCTCGGATTCTTGGCGGTTGTCCGCGAAGGCAAGATCATCGGCTACAACGTCACCGTTGGCGGAGGCATGGGAGTCACCCCTTCGGCTGCCAAAACGTTCCCGGCTTTGGCCAAACGAATGGCGTTTGTCCGTCCGGAACAGGCCATCGATGTTGCCAAGGCTGTGCTGATGGTTCAGCGTGATTTTGGAAATCGCGAAGACCGCAAAATTGCTCGTATGAAATACTTGATCGCCAACTGGGGAATCGAAAAATTCCGAGCCAAGGTCGAAGAGTATTACGGCGAAGCGTTGGAGGACTGCACCGAAGACGAAGTCCATGGTTTTGACGATCACATGGGTTGGCAAGAACAAGGGGACGGTCTTTGGTCGTATGGATTAAACGTCGAAAACGGACGTTTGTACGACAACGAAAACACGCAACTGAAAGCAGCCTTCCGGGCGATCATTGCCGAATTCGATCCGGCCATTCGCTTGACGGCTCACCAAAGCATCATCTTCTGCGACATCAATGAAGCGCAGCGAGATCGCTTGTTGCAGATTCTGAAAGATCACGGCGTTCCTTTGACCGAAGAAACCAGCACCGTTCGACGTTGGTCGATGGCCTGCGTTGGACTGCCAACCTGTGGCCTTTCGGTTACCGAAAGCGAACGAGCGCTTCCTGGAATCATGGACAAAATCGAAGCCCCACTAGCCAAGCTTGGCCTGGACCAGGAAAAGTTCACGATCCGGATGACCGGTTGCCCCAACGGGTGTGCACGTCCCTACAACTCGGACATCGCTTTGGTCGGCCAGACCAAAGATCGCTACCGGGTCTTTGTCGGTGGTGCGTTGCTTGGAACGCGACTGAACTTCGCATACAAAGAAAAAGTTCTGACCGCCGATGTGCCTACCGAACTGGTAAAGATCTTTACCGCGTTCAAAGCCAATCGCCAAGAGAACGAAACGTTGGGCGGTTTTTGTGATCGCGTCGGACGCGATGAACTGGAACGACTTGCAGACGCGGATTACTGAAAATCGCGAGTTGCGTTGTCGGAGAAGACCATCACACAGGCCCAGATCCCAAACGGTACGTTGCCAACACAACAAATTCCGAAGTAGGGAATGACCGCCAAGATGCTGGCGATCCGACATAAAACCAACGATCGGCGGCGAATCATTTGGATCCCGCCGATCAGGATGAAACCGTTGACAGCCGCTCCCGGCCCCAGCCAGACTAGCGCCGCCACCAGGTCGCCTGCGTCAAGCTGTGGAGCGTTCAGCATGGTGCCTATCAAACCAAGGCCATTCATCAGTAGGGCTATCCCCGCCATGCACATCATCAGAACCCCGGGCAGGATATACAACACCGGATCGGTACGCCCGCCTGTGTAATTCCCTCCGACTCCGATCGGAGTTTGATAGGTGCCAAAATCAGGCGAAGGGATTGGCGCGGTATAGGGGTTCGCAGGCACGGCCAGTGGATCGACTGTTGGCGGATGCTCGGGCGACAAGGGACCAGCGGCATCATTGCCGCCCGCTGGATCGATAACTCCGGCGCTTATCACCGCCATGCAAGCTGGGCAGCGAATGGAACGGTTGGCAGCTTCGGCGGGGATCTCCAATTGCCGGCCACACGACGTGCATTGAAATTGCATACTCACCTAGCGATTAAATAAAGTCACGGTGCGCCCATTCACACAATTGAATCCGCATGAGACGCCCGGTTATCGGCGGAATCATCCGTTTACTTAAGTGTGTGGCCGCGGCATCGATAGCGAATGAAGTTACCAGCCGCACGTCCCTTTCCGACAACCGGCATTGGTACTCTTTAATTTAGCAGCCTGCGGAGCGGTAAGTACTGCCGATCAAAAGTCAAGGTTGGATCGGGGATAAAATTATCATTTATATTCCGTTGGAACCGCTCTTCATTCCGGCAACCGACAACGCGTATAATCTAGGCACGACGCCTGAGTCACTCAGGTGCTCGGCAGTCATTCGACATTTCTTTCCGAGGACAGACGCGTGTTAACGGTTCGCCCCAAAGTTGCAGAATTAGCCTTCCAGGTCTTCGGACGTACGATGCACCCAGAGCTCTACCATCTGCATAAGACTCGGCGAATCGAGCGGACCGCCTACGAGGCAAAGATCGACATCACCAATTGCGGTCATGTGATCACGTGGCGCGCCGCTGGTTTGACGATTTGTGAAGTCGCATCATCAGCGAATCAACCGCTGCCGACCAAGCGACAGCTTTTTAGAAAACAATTAAAAGGGACGCACAGCGAACGGATTCAATGTCACGGCGGAGTCCGTTACAGCACTCGCTTCCAGTTGGAACCGGTTGGCGCCGATATGTTCTGGTCCTTCCAACAACAGCTTGGCAATGGCCCGACCGAAGGCTTGCTGCACCGATTTGATTCAAGCGGAAGAATGGCGTTGGGGGCACTCAGCTATATCCATGTCGACACCCGTTGCCGTTCGATGTCGGTCCAGGCGATCCACACGTTCCCCGACGATTACGCGATCGTAAAAATCGAAAGCGTCTTTTCGCTACCAGACGCTTGAATTCTCCGACCCCACCAATTCTCGCCGTCCTCGACATCAAACATGGACAGGCCGTCCACGCGGTAGCGGGCAAACGGGCCTCATACAGGCCCCTTCCCAATAATTTGGTGACCCACCCTGCCCCGCTTGAGCTTGCGAAACGCTACATTCAACAAGGCATCCAGGGGCTGTATGTAGCCGACCTGGATGCGATTCAAGGGGGCCCTCTACAGACGACAACGCTGCAACCTTTGCTGGATTTAGGCGTCCCTTTATGGTTGGACGCGGGCATCGTTGACCAGCGTGATTGGCAAAAAAAACATCCGCAGCTGGACGATCCGGATCACGTCGTCGACTGGATCGTCGCCTCGGAAACGTTCCGTGACAGCCATTCCGATCTATCCCCACCACCCTGGATCCGAGCTGCCTTAAACGAGACAAAAATGACGTTTGGGATCGATTTTTTTGATGGATCGATACGAACCGCGGTTTCGCAGTCCGATCCACCCAGCCTGTTCCCTTGGGTCGAACAACTGATCGCGACCGGATTCGACTCTTTTCTACTGCTAGATATAGCCGTGGTGGGAACCGGTTCGGGACCGGCGTGTGGATCCCTTTGTCAGCAGATGCGGCAGCGTTTTCCCTCGATTCGGCTCTATTCTGGCGGGGGAATCCGTTCCCTAGAAGACCTGAACCAGCTAATTCGATCGGGCTGCGACGCCGTCCTGGTCGGATCGGCCCTCCATCGCCCTGAATCGGCCCGCTTAATCGTTACTGGCGATTCCAAGAGAAAGTTGACGTAGCGGGAAACTCTGGGATAATGGGGTTGGATCTTCTCTGTTCCTTTTCCACACGGTGTGCACTGATGCCTCAACCCCGACGCTCTTTTGATCAACCTACCTTTGATCAAAACCCGCGATCCGCCGTCGCCGATCTATGCGCCAAGTCGCTGGAACGCCGATTGTGGGGTGCAGGATTCGCCGTATTGATTTTCCTCTCCGCGATTTTCTTTTCGGCATCGGTTTGGGGACAAGCGGTAGGATTCACTGTTGATAAGATTCCTGAAGCACTCACCTCGCCGACCAGCATCCGCGCGATGGAGCAAGCCAGAAAGGAAGCCCCTGGGCGACGAGATGCCAGCCCGGGTTCCTGGCCACAGTGGAACGTTTTTAGTGCCTACTACAATCAGTACCTGTTCGCCAAAATGACTCAGCCGGGCGAACTGGCCAATCTGCCTGCGTACAACGAAGACATTTTGAAGGACCTCCGACGCGCCCAATCGTCCGGTGCTAACGATGTTGCCCGTGCGATCGTTTCTTGGTCCACCAACAAAGCGCTGGCTCTGGCCAACGGAAATTATCATCCTGGCGTTCGCATCAACGCGACCCTGTTGCTCGGTTCGCTGAGCGATACACCGGCTGCCGGAACACGTCCCCCGAAACCATCCGGTGGAACGCTTTCTCCACTGGTTCAGCTTTACCGATCCGAAAAGGTTCCCGACGGAGTTCGCGCAGCCGCTTTGATTGGGCTGCATCGATGGACTCGTTATGGATTGGCAGGACTTTCTGCTCCAGCGCGTACGGGGATCGCCAATATGATGCTGGAATTGGCAAATGCACCGGTTCCCGCGAACCGGACTCCCGAAGGTCACGCGTTCTTGCAGCGGTATGCACTCGACATTTTGAGTGCCCTCTACACACCCGAATTAAGTGAACAAATCACCGCAGCCTTTGTCAAATTGTCGACATCGCCCGACGCTCCCGACATTATTTCGCTCTACGCGACCGCTCGGTTGCCACGCTTGGCGGCACTGGACAAAGTACAGGCTCCACAGGACGTCGCAAAAGCTTGGACCGCTAACGTCGCTTCGGTCTTTCAATCCGAAGCCGATCGCCTACTGGCAATGGACCCGTTGCCTCCCGCAGCCAAACAGCCGCGTCCCGTCATGCCAAATGCAACCCGCGGCGGAATGCCTGGTGGGATGCCCGGCGGAATGGATATGGGCATGGAAATGGGAATGGGCGGAATGGAAGGTGGCGGAGGAATGGACATGCGAATGGAGGGGCCCGGAGAGATGGATATGGGAATGGGAATGGGAATGGGCGGCATGGAAATGGGTATGGGGATGGGAGGATTCGGCGGCGCTAGAAACCTTCAGCCGCCTGAGATCCTGGCTTCCCGCCGGCGCCTGATCCACGCGCTCCAGTCGGTCCGTTACGGCGTTTCCGGATCGAAGACCATGGATCCCAGTCGCACCCCTCAAGGGCTGTCGACCGTTTTGGCAAACCAAAACGATATGACCCTTGAACAACTGAACGAAATGCTGACCAGTGCACTAGAAGATGTAAACGACAGCCAGTTAATCACTCGCAAAACTTTCGCTGCAATGTTGGAATACCGCAGCAAAGAGATCGCGAAACTGGCAACTCACCTAGGCGCACCTGCTCCCCAAGAGGATGAAGGTCCCGAAGTAAAAGGACCTGCAGGGTTTCCCGGTGGTGAATTCACTTCTGGCTTTGGTCAGTTCCCAGGCCAGTAAAACATTGAGCCCCGCTCCATAGAACATTGGGCTTATTTGCCCAACTGCAGGCAGATCACGTTGTCTCGGCCGCGGACGTACAACCTGCCGTTGGCATAAATCGGAGCCGCCCAGCAGGGTGGCTGTAGGGCGGGGCGGTCCGGGGCACCGATCCCCAGATCGATCTCCGTCACCACTTCTAACGCTTCGCGATTGGCCTTCACCAGTTGCATTCGGCCCCCTTCGTCTAATACGACCAGATGGCCGTCGATCGCTAAAACAGAGCTCCGAGTCCGGCGACGATCCACCCAGTGGACCGTTCCGGTTTCGAAATCGATACAGCGAAAATCGCTATCGGGCGCGTTTCTTCCGCTGCAACCATACAGCGCCCCATCGATCACGACCGGCGTGGACCAGTGTGCACGAAAATTCTTGTCGCGGCTGCGAGGGTTGTCGGCCCATACCACTTCCGCTTCGTCGGTAGTCGCGTTTAGAAAAACCGATCCGATGTCATAACATTCGGAAATCAAAATCTGATTCCCTTTGACCACGGGGAGGGCGGCATTGACGCTTTCCAGACGAGGCGAACGCCAGGGGTGGAACCAACGGTTGTTGCCAGTGCTTGGATCGATCGCCAGCAACCCTTCGCGGACAAACGCAAGCAGAACTTGCTCTCCCTGCAGTTCGACAACAAGCGGCGTGCTGTAGCTGGCCAGGTAATTTCCCGCGCGCCACTTTTCTTCCCCCGTTTTGACATCGAAGGCAACGATCGCCGATCCGTTTGGTGAAACGCGATCAAGCGCTCCCATCGCAATCTGTTGATCTTCAGGCGGACTGCCCCCCACCATGACAATCACCGAGTCCTCAAAGACGATCGGCGAACAACTGACTCCAAAAAAGTTCTGAATGACGCCGTACTTTTTATTGGTATCGACCGTCCAGGAAACCGCACCGGACTGTTCGTCGCGACATGTCAACTGCCCAGCGACCCCGAACGTAAAGACCGATCCGTCAGCGATGACCGGACTGCTGCGTGGCCCGTTGTTGTAGCCGTACATATCGCGGTAGACGACCGGCTGACTTTCGCTCCAAATCAATTTACCGCTGGCCGCATCAAAACAGCGCAACCGCTCCTGATCGGCCTCACGATCGAATTGGTAATACTTTCCGTCCGCTTCGCTTCCGATCCCGTATCCGGTTCCCAGCGGCTGGTGCCATAATGTTTTTAGATTTCCGTCGGACCAATCGGTACGAATCCCGGTCGCATCCGAATGACCATTACCATGAGGGCCTAAGAATTGCGGCCAATCGGAATCGCTGACCTTATTTTGTGGCTCCGCACGATTTGGCTGCGAACCCGCTTGGCCCCACCCCGGTCTGTCAACCAACAGACAAACCATTAGGATGCAGCCCCCTAGGCGAACGCTCGCTGTCGTCCGCATTGCTCGCGAAAAGGATCCATTCGTGGAAAACCTGGTTATCAATCGTCGTTTAACCATTCCTGCGTCTCAGTTAGAGGTTTCGTATGCGCGTAGTAGCGGGCCAGGGGGGCAGAACGTAAATAAGGTAAATTCAAAGGTAACGCTTCGCTGGCAGGTTCGCGACCAACCCCTGATTCCCGATGGCTGGCGCGATCGTTTTTTGACCGCGTTCGGAACACGTGTCACAATTCATGGCGAGATCGTACTGCAAAGCGATCGTTATCGTGATGCGCCTCGTAATTTACAGGATTGCTGCGATAAATTGCAGCAGATGCTTCTACAGGTTGCGGTCCCACAGAAAGCACGTCGAAAAACCAAACCGACGCTGGGCAGCAAAAAACGACGACTCGATTCCAAAAAACGACAATCCGACAAAAAGCGTTTGCGGGGACGCCCAGGAATGGATTGACCCCAAACGACAGGGCTATCACTTTGAACATGACATTCACGAAAATCATTCACCGCACGCTCGCCACCGGCTGCCTTGTCTTCTTACTGGGTACGTCTCCAATCGTGGCCCACCCCCCAACCTCTTCTACTGAATCGCCCTCCTCCGCGGCGAGCGCAACGCCGCAGCCCTCTTCGCGCGAAGCGACTCCCCTGCCCCACTGGCTGCAGTGGACCGAACAAGTTTTCTCTGGCGCCCAGCCAACCACCGCCGACGACTTTGCTGCGCTCCAGGCCCGAGGAATCCGAACGATTGTCAGTGTCGATGGAGCACGCCCCAATGTCGAACTGGCGAAGCATTACGGCATGCGTTACCTCCATGTCCCCATCGGATACGACGGTATCGATCCGGATGCGAACCTATCGTTTTTTCGGATCGCCAAAGAGGTCCAAGGAACGGTCTACGTGCACTGCCATCACGGCAAACATCGAGGCCCCGCAGCCGCCGCCGTCCTCTGCATGGGAGCCGGAAAGATCGATCGTCCGCAAGCCGAAGCGAATCTCCGTTCGGCCGGCACCAGTCCCAACTACACAGGTCTTTGGAAAGCGGTTCGTGACTATCGTCGCCCCGCAGCCGATCAAGAGTTACCACAACTGGTTGAAATCGCCCAAGTGACAAGCACCGCCGCTTGGATGGCTCAGATCGATCGCACATGGGACAACCTAAAGGCCTGCCAGAACGCTGACTGGAAACACCCCAAGGACAACCCCGATCTTGTTGCAAAGCACGAAGCCCTGCAGCTTTGGGAAGGCTTTACGGAAGCGCAGCGGCTGTTACCAAACGACGCCCCGACCAGTTTGAAGCAAGGATTGCAAACGTCACAAGAACTTTCGCAAAGCTTGATGACCGCCCTACGAAAAAATGAATCGGTTAAGGCGGATCGGCTGATATTGCAGCTGCAAGAAGCTTGCGTCGACTGCCACAAGGTTCATCGGTAACGTTCAGGATGGGCGGATGCGACGATCCCGCCAGGACCCTGGCAGCTGCTCAAACATGAACAGCCCAGTGTTTTCCGGGATACTCGTGTCCCGGGCGTGCGACGGCCGTCACTTCGCACGCCGCCGAATCGTTTACGCCCGTTTGTTACCACGCCCGTTTGTTATCACGCCCGATCGTCCGAAGCGGCCACTCCGTACAGCGTCCTCGAATCGGCTGGGCTCTGCTTACACAGAGTCCACCCAAAGCATGCGTTCACTACCAACGGCCGGTGTAACGGTCGGCACGGACAATCTGCTGTGCCGCTGGGCTTAGACCGTACGCCAAATTCGGTTGGTTCAATTCGAGGAATACCGTGTAGCGTTGATGGGTCGCATCGCTGTACATAACGGGAGCCCGCGTCAGCTTTAGCAGGCCGGTCGCCATACCGTTCCAACGCACTGTAAAGACTCCCGCATCCAACGTCGGTTCGGGCGACATATGATAGTACTGCTGCATCAATTGAGTGATATCCGCAGGGTCGCCGACAAATCCCTGCACATTCACTCGTTGCATTTGACCGGAGTGATCAAAATAGTAGGTGATCGTCCCTGCGAGGTCGGTCGCATCGGTCCCTGTGACCAGCGGCACGCGCAGCCCGTCTAACTGCAAATCCGCTAAAACGGTTGTCACCCGAGCGAAGTGACCGGAGATCCAGTTGGGCGTAATATCAAATCGCAACACGTCGCGAAGATCATGCACCGGGCCTCCGACAAGGGAAGGCTGGAGCGGATTGCTGCCCAACATCGCCTCACGGGTCCGCGGCCCCAGCCGCTGGTCCCATAAGGATTCCGTTTGATAGTGCGCGTGGTAGGGTCCGGCCGTGGAGGTATCCGAAAAGTTGTCCGTTCGGTTCGCGTTGGTACTCGATGCGGTCCGCACCATCGCACTAACACTTCCTGAAACGTTCTTACCGATCTCGGTTTCCGTGGCGACATAAGGGCCACCAATCGCGGCCGCCGCGACCATCGCGGCAGTCAGGCGTCGAGCCATGACAGCATCCTTGTATTCAAAAGAAAAGGGGAGGTATCGATCATCATCGACACCCTGACCTCCTCCAGATTGCAAGAAATCCCGCTGCCCCTTCTCTCGTTATGACTGCCGAAAGCCGACTAATCGGCGTAGCTGGACGGATCCTCTAGCAGCGAGATGGCGGTTGCCGTGGCGTAGGTCCGACAATGTGCGATCGTCAGAAGAATTTCGTCGATACCGATTTCCTCGGCCATTTTTTTGGCTCGCCCCGAAAGGACGACACGAGGTTCCCCATCGGAATCGACCACGACCTCCAATTCGGTCCAGCGGATGCCGGCCGTTTTTCGAGTCATCAAAACCTTCAGGACGGCTTCTTTTGCTGCCCAGCGAGCAGCGTAAAGATGGTGCGGAGATCCCTGTTGGCCGCAGTACTCAATTTCGCCAATCGAGTAGACACGTTCCAAGAATAATTCGCCGTGCTGGGCAATCATGTTTGCGATTCGAGCACACTCCACGATGTGCGTCCCCAATCGATGGATCGTCATCGTTCAAATGGCTCCTAAAATAGGTTGCAGTTTGCAGATTAACCGAGTAAATGTACACGATCGCGTGCGGACTGTGTTAAACTACCTAACGCGATAACGTACCGTATTTTACTAGTATCTGATCATGGAGCCCGCCTCAATGCCTCAACGCCCTAAACTGAACCGACGTCATTTCGTGGCGGCAACAACCGTTGCCGCCGCTTCCGCAGCCGCCGTACGCCCCTCGTTGGCTCAATCAGCAAATGAAACCATGAATGTGGCGATCATTGGCGCTGGTGGGCGAGGCGGAAGTCACGTTTCGGCTTTCTTGGGAAACGACAAGACCCGGATCACCCACGTCGTCGATATCGATCCCAAAGCGGCATCGCAACGTGCCGGCCAAATCGAAAAAGAACAGGGCAAACGTCCTGAAATCGTCACCGACATGCGACGCGTCTTTGACGACGCCTCGGTCGACGCGATCAGCACCGCGACTCCAAACCACTGGCACGCACTCTGTGGCGTATGGGCGATGCAAGCGGGCAAAGACTGCTACATCGAAAAACCGATTTGCCACAATATTGCCGAAGGCCGCGCCCTGGTCGAAGCAGCCAAAAAATACAAGCGAATCTGCCAAGTCGGCACCCAGTCGCGCAGTAGTGCCGCGGTTCAAGAAGCGGTCAAGTTCATTGCTGAAGGCAATATTGGTGAAGTCAAACTAGCTCGCGGTCTGTGCTACAAACGCCGCAAATCAATCGGACCCCTAGGCGATTACCCAATTCCCGAAGGAATCGATTTCGCACTTTGGACCGGTCCTGCGACGATCACCGACCCGAAGGTTACTCGCCAGCGTTTCCACTATGACTGGCACTGGCAACGCCACTACGGCAACGGTGACCTCGGAAACCAAGGACCTCACCAAACCGATATCGCACGCTGGGGTCTAGGCGTTGATCGCCATCCAGAACAGATTATTTCCTACGGTGGACGTCTCGGGTACCGAGCCGAACGCAAGGACCCGACTTACATCGATGCGGGCGACACCGCCAACACCGAAGTATCGATCTACGATTACGGCGACAAATGCCTCGTATTCGAAACCCGTGGTTTAAGCGTCGACAACTCGGCCGATGAAGAACTGAACAAATTGTTCGGCAGTACCAAGGGAAATAAAATCGGAGTCGTGTTTTACGGGACCGATGGTTATGTGGTGCAAAAAACTTATTCGCACTGCATCGCTTACGACAAAGACATGAACGTGATCAAGGAATTCAAAGGCGGAGGCGATCACTTCGGCAACTTTGTCGACGCCTGCAACCGGCGCGATACCGACGTCCTGAATGCCGACGCAATGACCGGACATTTGTCCGCAGGCGTCAGCCATCTTGGGAACATCTCCTACTACCTAGGAGAGAAGAACAAGGCATCCGCAGATCAAATCAGCGAAGCGGTTGCGAAAATCCCAAGTTTGGACGACAACCAGGCAACGCTGGCTCGGACCATGCAGCACCTGAAAGACAACGGAGTCGACACCAACGGGTCGCCTCTATCGCTTGGGCCACTTCTGAAGTTTGACCCCGAAGCCGAACGCTTCACCAACAACGACGAAGCAAACAAGATGCTGACTCGTGAGTACCGTGAAGGATTCGTCTGCCCAACCGGCGACAAAGTCTAAACGACTCGCACCACAGCGAATCGATTGAAAATCAAGAACGCCCGACGACCCAAATCGTCGGGCGTTTTTGCTGCGCCCCCCACTCGCCCCTTTCGGCGAAGCGATACACGTGCCCAGCAAAGCGGCAGTCGCAATCGCAATCGTACTCGTACTCGTACTCGTACTCAGCGAAGCGGTGCTCGTAATCGACTGCAGCAACATCCCCCGCGCGGTGCTTCAACGCCACTCAAATCACCATCCAACCAACCCGGCGCCGCACCGCCTCCATCGCAGCATCGATTTAGCACCAAGCGGCAAACCACCGAGAGATATGAGGCTTCACTTTACTACAGCAAGCGGCAAGGGATGTGCGATTTATAAATGAAGTAAGTCTGGCTCCCCTCGCCCTCAAAACAAGCTCACTTAAAACAGGTTTGATACTGGATCAACGGTTCGCCAGCTAAATCAATTAAGGTCGATTCAAAGGCTTGTTTTGGGGGAGAGGGGCTGGGGGAGAGGGGCCGACAGCGTTGGACAAGGCGTGGCATAATCGCTCAAAATCCAAGGCGTTCAATGCGTCTTCGCTGCAAAATCGCCGCCTGGAAATCTCCCCCTCTCCCCCAAGCGAGCTCCACTAAATCAAAGAAAGAGGCAGAGATCACGCAATGAGCTAGCAGAGATTTCTTCCGCAACAAAGAGCTCGCTTAGGGGCGAGGGGAGCCAGACTTACTTCATTTTTAAATCGCACGTCCCAAGCCGCCGGAAGATACTCGGCGGGTTATTTCACTACTTCGGTTCTAGGTCTCGAAGATAAACGGCCAATACCGATTCAAAGGTTTGTGAGTCGATTTGAAAGTTTGGTTCGGCGTCGCTGTACTTGTTGCAGTGTTCCACCAGCACGCGATACAGAAAGCGAAAGAGGTGGCGAGGAACTCTTAAGGACTGGAACACGGCCAACAGTCGAGTGTACCCAATCTGCTCGGAGAACAGATCCTTCGGTTCCGGTGTTCGTCCCTCGGCTGCACAGGCGCTCATCCTTGCTCTCGCCAAGTCGTACAGCGATTCTCCGGTCCATGCGAAGGCGGGGATCACGTTCTGTTTATCCAGTCGAGCCCGCTCGTGGAATTCGGTACTCTCCCGCTCGATGTCGCGATGCAATTCTTGAGGGAGCATCAGCTTTAACCCCAGGCCGGGATGTTTTAACAATTTATTGTCTAGCAATGGCCAGACAAAACGCCGCATCAATTCCGGTTTTCCGCCGGTCATGTGAGGCTCATCGACTCGGTCTAACATCACGATCGTTCCGGAGAAACCAAGCTTCTTGCCGGCAAGCTGCAACTTGGTCAGCAATTCAAAACGATCATCGGTACGACTGAATCTTGGCAGCGGTTGGCTGGCAAGCTCTTTCGCAGGGAATTGCAAGAGGACTTTTCGTAGCGAACCAATTTCACGTTTGCCGACGCGCATGTGGCGATGGATTCCCATCGCCAATCGTTGGCAACGAAACCACCGACGTGCGTACGGAAAACATCCCAAACAACACAGCCCAGCAAAAATCCAGGCAGCCGTATCCCATTCGATCTTTTCGGTGCGAAACAGATAACCGGTCAGCATCAACATCAAAACGGCCCAGCCGATCGCAAGCCACAAATCCCATTGCACGCCCCAATTGGAATAGCCAAGCTTGCGGCGGAACTGTTCCCAACGTCCGGTGAACGATGAACTGGTCGATTGGTCGTAACAACAGGCCAGCAGCAACAGATCACGCGCCGTCGTTCGGTCCAGTTTGGCCAAATCCCGATCGTCGACTCGGCTGGCGATCACCGGCAGCGGGCCCTCTTCCTCTTCACCCGTTTTTTCCAAAGCCCGATCGACCAACTGGGTGGTCCCGATGCAAAGGATTGCGTCCATGTGGTCCCACAACCGCCAAGCTTCCAAAACCCGCTCGGGCTTTTTCGCCGAACGCCGACTTAGGCGTTCGCGAAAATGATCCAGGAAGGGATTGAAGTCATCGTAGCGAATGACGTTGATTCGCTTCGTCGGATGCTCCACGTTATAGGCCGCGAGGTGGCGGTCAATTTGCAACCGCATGGCCGTTTTGCCCGAACCTTTGGGCCCAAATACGATCGCCGTAGCCGGTTCGGTAGGATCACCGTAAACCTTATCCCAAACAGGATGGTAGGCACTGACAATGCAGTGCTCCTTGAACACCGGATCGGTCTGAGCGTCTTCTTCGGCGAAAGGGTTTCGCAAGACGCCGTGATGCTCAAGGAAGCTCTGAATATTCATAGGTAACGGGATTCCCGGGGGTTCTGTTGGCGAAAGCGACTACTTTTTCAGCCCGTCCAGCATTTCACCGAACGCTTTGCGGTTGGCTTTAACAGCCTCGACGGGACCGGTCATTTTGATAAAAAACTTGCCGCCGTTGGGATCGATCAAAATCGCTCCCGCCATCGCGTAGTTTTCGCGGTGAACCACTCGTCCGCCCGCAAATGGACCTCCCATTCGTTCGTTAAACGTACCCTGCAAATCGACCAAGTGCAGGGTATGTCCTTCGATCGTCTTCTGTTCTTCTTTGAACCCGTCTTTGGCAGCTAGTTGAAACTGGCCTTTCCAGCGATCCACATTCGCTTGAACCGACCCAGATGCGGCCATCATCGTGACTCGAGCCGTCTGCTCTGGTTCGGCACCGGGTGCGGCGAATTCATTCTGAATGATCGAAATCTTGGGGCGAACCACTTTCCAAGTCGCAGGAGCCATCATTTTGGCACCCGAGGCGATCGTGATTTCGGTCCCTTTCTCGTCAGCCACTGCGTCGGCGGAAAAAGCTGCTGGAATTCCTGCTCCAACAAAACCAAACGTGAGCAAAGCGGTCAAAACAAAGCCAAAACGGCTGGCAGGCATTCGTAACATGGGATTCTCCAGTTCAGGACAGAATTCAAGAAATTCAGGGCTGCGGCAAGGTTACTTAGGACGGATCGCCGGAATGTCACACAACGGAACAATCGGATCCGTCGACAAAACAACGTCAGCAAGGGTGACTTTCCGAAGAGCATTCTCCACCGAGGCATACGCCTTGTCCAGTTCGCGATGGAGCGGACAAAGTGAGGTATGTGAAGTTAACCCCAGCGGGCAGCTTGTAATCCGTGCAATCGGATCGACCGCGTTGACCACGTCCAGGATCGTTAGCGTTTCCGGTTTCCCGACCAACTCATAACCTCCGCCCGGACCCGGGCGGGAACTCATCAATCCGGCCGCCGTCAAATCCTGTAATACTTTATGAAGATATCGTCGCGGAATCTTGGTCTGTTCGGCGACTTTATCGGCCGACACCGGACGCCCCTGAACGGTGGCCAAGACCGTGACCGCACGAAGCGCGTACTCAGCTGTCTTCGATAGCATGCTCACTCTCGATAAAACTTGTTTCAATTCCCCAAAATGCCCCCCGCCAAACCGCTGCCCATCCCCCCGCGAACCCCTTCGATGGGCGATTTTCCCTAAAACCAACCAAACCATTTCTATTATGCACATCATTGTGTACAATTCACCAAGACGTCCAACGACGCTCCCACCGAGTTTAACATGCGGAATCTAAAAACGACCGGGGTACGAGGTCGAATTTTGCGTTTCCGATTGAAAAACCGTCCCACTCTCCAAGGAGTCCCCATGGTTCGCATGATTTTAAACACCGACGAAGGATTCCTGTGGTCCTTAAGGGCCTGTTTCGCGATCGGCGGGCTGTTCTGTGGCTTGGTGGCCCATGGTTTGACCTCCAACGACCTGCATGCCCAGTCAGCCTCCTACGAACGGCCCCCAATCGATTACATCAATGCCCCGGTCTCCGATGAGGTCTCCGTACTAGGAAAGCAAATTTCTGCTGGAGAGGTTGAACTGGAATACGATCCCAAGTTCGGCTACCTACCGGCGGTTTTAAAGGCGTTGGACATTCCGCTTGATTCCCAGGTCTTAGTTTTCTCCAAAACCTCCCTGCAGTTGCACCGAATTGCACCGGGAACCCCACGAGCCATTTACTTCAACGACAACGTCTACGTTGGTTATTGTCACCGAGGCGACGCCTTAGAGATAGCGGTAACGGACCCGCAACAGGGAGCGATCTTTTACACCATTCGGCAGCGTTCAAGCGATACACCTCGCCTCCTTCGCGACCGCGGACAGTGTTTGACTTGCCATGCAACCAATCGAACGCAAGGCGTTCCTGGCTATTTGATCCGGAGCGTCTATTCGGATAACAGTGGTCATCCCATCTTCAGCCGTGGAACTTTTACGACCGATCACGCCAGCCCGTTTATCGAACGCTGGGGCGGATGGTATGTGACAGGCGAACACGGGCAGATGCGGCACATGGGAAACGTCACGACGTCGGATGACGAAGCGATGGATTACGAATCGGGTGCGAACCGGACCACCCTTGAAGGCTTGGTCGACACCGATCCCTACCCAAGCCCCCATAGCGATATCGTAGCCCTGATGGTCTTGGAACATCAAACGCAGGTTCACAATGCGTTGACGTTTGCCAACTTTGAAACCCGTGAAGCACTTCATCAGTCGTACACCATGAACGCTCTGCTGGAACGCGATCCTGACCATATCAGTGAAAGCGCTCAGCGACGAATGACCAAAGCGGTCGAAAAACTTGTGCAGCAACTATTGCTTTGCGATGAATTTGGCCTGGAGTCCCCGGTCACGGGAACCAGCACCTTCGCGAGCGAATTTGCCAAGCGAGGACCAACCGATCCAAGTGGGCGCAGCCTGCGTGACTTGGATTTGAAGACAAGGCTGTTCCGCTACCCCTGCAGTTTCTTGATTTACTCTCCCGCGTTCCGGGAATTGCCTCCCGAGGTCCATCAGCGGGCGGTAAGTCGGATTCAAGAAGTCTTGACCGCGACCGAGCCCGAAGAAGCATTCGCACACCTATCGGCGGACGACCGGAAAGCGATTCTAGAAATACTGGTCGCCACACACGCCGATTTCGCCGAACGGAACTAACCAAGCCGCTGCGACAGGAAGCGCCATCGCACCTTCTCCCACCAGCTTAGCGGAACGGCGCAAGCCGTCCGGCCTTTTCTTTCTTAGCGGAACGGCGCAAGCTGCCCGCCCTTCACACAGAAGGCGTCGATCGGGCGAAACGGCTCGCGTCCAATACCACCTGCAGACGGATCTCCCAGCGGATTAACACAAGCCGACCGGCAAATTCCTTCTGCTTTCAATGCGATTGCCGGACGGCTCGCGCCGTTCCGCTAAGAAAGTAGATACCATCTGCAGACGAATCTCCCAGCGGATTAACACAAGCCGACCGGCAAATTCACTCTGCTTTCGATGCGATTGCCGGACGGCTCGCGCCGTTCCGCTAAGAAAGTAGATGCAGCGCAGCATTATGCCGCAGTGATTTTGCCGTTCTGCGACTTGGCAACCGTCGTCTGCCAGTCGACAATGGAAGCATGACTTGGCAATCCACCTTGTGACCATGGGAATCCCAAATGCCTCCTTCATCGGCTTCTTCCGATCCGGCTTCGGCTGGACCACGCGAGAAAGCAAGCCCAGCTGAAGAACGGAAAGCGAGGCGTTTCTGGGTCAGTTTTATCGTGATGCTGATGTGTATTCCCGTCATCACCGGCGGTTCGGCTATTTACCTATCGAAGACTCGGTCGTTGATCTCGGTAATTCCCGATTACTATCAAGCCTCCCTCCACTGGGACGAAACCCAACAAGAACGTTCCGCGGCCGAGCGATTGGGCTGGACGGTGAAGCTGCAGCCCGCAGAAATCGCCGATGGCCAAGGGATGCGGGCCCTTGAATTGTGGGTTCATGATGCCCAGAAGAATCCGGTTGATGACCTCCAGATCGAAGGCCATTTTTTCCGTCACCGCGACGCTAACGGGCGCTTACCGGTTCAGTTACGGGGAGTTGGCGAGGGACATTACCTTGCGTTGGAACCGATGCGAGAAACCGGGATCTGGCAGTTCGAATTGACCATCGACGGAGCCCCGGAACCGATGGCGGTCTCTTCCACGATGAATGTCCAATAAGCCCGCCTCTCCTTTAACCGTGGACGACTACCGATGTGGATTTTGCTCGCCGCCGTCTTAACCGCCAGCGTCTTAGGGAGCATGCACTGCGTTGGCATGTGCGGCCCCTTGGCGATTTGGGCGAGCGGAGCCGGAGAGCGCCAGCCACGGAAGACCGTTTTCGCATCGACAAGCCTCTACCATTTCGGACGGCTTTTGACCTATACGCTAGTTGGGTTCGCTGCCGGAGCGATCGGCAGTTTCGTCGATTGGACGGGCGACGCGGTCGGTTTTCAAATTGCCGCGGCTCGAACAGTCGGCGGCGTGATGATTGTGCTGGGAGTCTTCAAATTGCGTGCGTTGCTGGTCCCTCCTCCAATGCCGACCGATGGCCACAGCCCTCCCGCCTCCAAAATTGGCGGATTGCTGGTTCGTCTGCGTCCCTACATCTTTCAATTGCCAATTCCGCTCCGCGCCGTCGTGACGGGTTTGTTGACAACACTGCTGCCATGCGGATGGCTGTACATGTTCGCCCTGTTTGCAGCGGGAACAGGCAGTCCCGTTACCGGGGGTTTAGTGATGGCCGCATTCTGGCTAGGAAGCGTTCCTGCACTGGTTGGATTGGTCGCGGGAACCCAGGTACTTGCTAGGCGTTTTACTCGCTTGGTCCCTATCGCAGCTTCTTTGTTGTTGATCTTGACCGGCTGTTTCACCACCAGCGGACGCGGGTTTGCGAACCTTCAGTCATTGACGGCGTTTCAGAATACGGTGCAGTCCGATCGATTGGATGGCGAGTCCGATCCCGCTGCCTTACTGCAGCGTGTGCGAACCGTGGGTGATGCTCCCCTTCCCTGCTGCGAAGACCTGTCGATCGAAACGGAGCCATCGTGAATAAGCGTCTCCGGGATTCTTCTGATCTCGCGAATCCGCAGCAGCCCCAAAACATGGTCCCTGATTCCGCAACACCGGACAAAAGTGCGCCGGAATCCAAAAGTGATTCGCGCACGCCGTCGAAGGTCAGCCGAGAAGCTCCCTGCACCCACTGCGACTTGCCGACTCCGTACGTTGGCGAGAACCCTCCGCATCCATTGTTTTGCTGCAACGGTTGCCGTGGGGCCTATGAATTGATTCAAGGCTGGGGACTGGACAGTTATTACGACCTCCGCGATCAAGCAAATGGGGAACGCAATCGGATGCCCGAAGCGACCGACAAAGGCCGCTTTGACTCCTTCGATGATCCCGAATTCCTTGGCCTATCCACCCCCAAGCAACAGTCCGACGGCCTGCAGTCGGCTCAATTGGCGGTCCATGGCCTGCACTGTGCCGCCTGTGCATGGCTGATCGAAAATGCTGCACAACAGACCGAGGGCTGGAACACCGCTCGGGTGCATTTAGGTGACCACACCCTTCGCGTGATGTTCGATCCCGCTACCTGTTCGCTCAGTGGGATCGCCCGCCTGCTTCATCGTTTGGGTTACGAACTGGCTCCGATCACCAAACAACCCGACGCACATTTCCGCAAAGAGAATCGACGTTTATTGACTCAGATCGCGATCGCCGGGTTCTGCGCAGCGAATGCGATGTGGATCGCCGTCGCCCTGTACGCGGGGGACGCAAGTGGCGTCGCTGCAGAACACCGCTTATTGCTGCGTTTGATGGGAACGGGACTGGGATTGATCGCGGTAGCCGTGCCCGGACGTACCTTTTTTCGCGGAGCCTTCGCGGCACTGCGAACCTGGACGCCGCACATGGATTTGCCGGTCGCGCTTGGCCTAAGCGTGGGAACGGTCACCGGAACCGTCAATGCAATCAGCGGGCGCGGTGATGTTTATTTTGATTCGCTTGCCGTCCTCGTCTTCTTTCTTCTGGTCGGGCGATGGATCCAGTTCCACCAACAGCACCGAGCCGCAAAAGCCGTTGACTTACTGCTAAGAATCACTCCCGCTCACGCTAATCGAATCGCTGCGGACAACACGACCGACTGGGTGCTTGTCGACACGCTCCGGCCAGATGACCAAATCCGAGTCGCCGCGGGAGAAAGCCTGCCGGCGGACGGAATCATCGCGGCCGGCAACACGACCCTCGACCGCTCTCTCCTAACCGGCGAAAGCCAACCCGTTGCGGCCCAGACCGGAGACGAAGTTTCGGCGGGCACGCTGAATCTGTCACGCTCAATCGATGTTACGGTACGAGCGGTCGGCAGTGAAAGTCGCATCGGCCGCGTCATGCAATCGGTCGAATCGGCGATGGCCGAACGGACGCCGATCGTGCAGTTGGCCGACGCGATCGGAGGCTGGTTTGTGGTCATCGTCACGCTGCTGGCGATCGCGGCGCTGGTGATCTGGTCAGGTGAAGGCTGGGGATTGGCCGCAGGTCATGCGACGGCATTGTTAATCGTCGCCTGCCCCTGTGCACTCGCTTTGGCGACGCCGCTGGCGATTGCCGTTTCTTTAGGTCGCGCCGCAAAGCGAAAAATATTGATCCGCGATGGCGCGTCCCTGCAGTTGTTAGCTTCCAAAGGAATCCTCTGGTTCGATAAAACGGGCACGTTGACCGAAGGGCGTTCGCGAGCCCAAGTTTTGTACGGTCCTGAAACGGCATTGAGTGATGCGGCCGCCGTCGAACGCGATTGCTCCCACCCGATTGCGTCGGCGATCGAGCGAGAGTGTTTGTTGCAGGGATTGACGCCTCCGGACGACGCCGAATTGCTGGTCGTGGAAACGGGCGGAGTCCAAGGGGTCTGTGAAGGGAGGCAAATCGTTGTCGGAAATATTCCCTTCCTAACCTCCAAAGGAATCGTTTGCTCAGCCGAAATATTGGCCGCCGTCGACGCCTCACTGCAAATCGCCGCAACTCCGATCGTGATCGCAGTCGACGGAGTCGCCACCACGGTGCTGGGACTGTCCGATCCTTTACGTCAGCAAGCGGCCGAAACCGTCGCGACCTTACAGCGAAGGGGATGGCAGGTAGGGATCCTTTCTGGCGACCATCCGGCGATCGTCGCGGCGGTAGCCCAACAGATTGGAATCCCGCTGGAACTTGCCCATGGCGGCCTGTTGCCAGCGGACAAATTGGAACGTGTTCGCCAACCGCAGTCGATGATCACCGTGATGATCGGTGACGGAGCCAATGATGCCGCGGCGTTAGCTGCGGCCGATGTCGGGATCGCCGTACGGGGTGGAGCGGAGGTAAGTCTGCAGGCGGCTCCGATCTTTATAGCGTCGGGGCGTTTGACAAGTATCGTTGAATTGATCCGCGGATCCTCGGCGACTTCAAAACTGATCCGGACCACTTTTGCGGTTTCGCTCTCCTATAATTTATTCGCAGTTGGATTTGCGTTGGCCGGTTGGATCAGCCCCTTGCTGGCCGCCGTGTTGATGCCCCTCAGTTCCATCAGCGTCCTTTCGTTGACCCTCGCATGGCCGACTTTCCGATCCCCTTAGGCTCCAATGAGTGTTTTATATATCGCGTTGCCGATCGCCATCTTCCTAGGTGCCGCCGGAATGGTCGCATGCATTCGCTGTATCCGCAGCGGGCAGTATGACGACATGGACACACCGGCCGTGCGCATGCTAATCGACGACAAACCAAGCGTCGAAAAAAAGCAGACAAAAGACAAGTAAGCCGTATTGTTAGCGGATCGGCGCGAGCCGACCGGCAAGGACGCGCGGAATTCCAGGACAGTGGCCGGACGGCTTGCGCCGTTCCGCTAAGAAGGACTGCGACCGGTGGGCGTATTGTTAGCGGATCGGCGCGAGCCGACCGGCAAGGACGCGCGGGATTCCAGGACAGTGGCCGGACGGCTTGCGCCGTTCCGCTAGAAAGGACTGCGACCGGTAGGCGTTTTGTTAGCGGATCGGCGCGAGCCGACCGGCAAGGACGCGCGGTTTCCAGGACAGTGGCCGGACGGCTTGCGCCGTTCCGCTAGGAAGGACTGCGACCGGTGGGCGTTTTGTTAGCGGATCGGCGCGAGCCGACCGGCAAGGACGCGCGGAATTCCAGGACAGTGGCCGGACGGCTTGCGCCGTTCCGCTAGGAAGGGCTGCGACCGCTTCTCTTTCGATAGCGAATTCAATTGGCCTTGGCGTCATCCTCCTCTGGCGGCACTGCGACAAAGCCAACCCCGGTTCGGTACGTTCCTGCTGGCTGGATCCAGGGAACCAACAAACTAGCCTGCCGTGGTCGGACCAGCAAAGACTCGTCACGCGGATCGACTCCGATCAAATCGGCAGACACCAATTCTTCTCCGGCTCCCCTACCGACCTGCAGGACCACGGGCAGCGAGCCTCCGGATTGATTTAGTTTTTCTTTCCACTTATCGACATCGATCCAATCGATTCCACTTTCAACATCCACATCTGACACGTCTTCTAAAAGCGGGTTTTGCATCACCATCGGACCGACAGGAACCCGTCCCTTCCAGGCTAGTTGCTGTGGCAGGTTCGGAGCCGCCCACATCAGGCTTCTACCGACATCCCTGCATACGAAGACATCTTTTTCCGCTTCCGCCAGAATCGAACAAACATCGAACACTCGCTGTGCCGCGTTGGGTTGTACGTCGATCACCGAAACCATCAACACTTGGACCGGTCCATACAAAGCGATTTGCAGCGAGTCAGGCAGGCTTCTGGATTGATACTCTGCCGGACGAACGCGAAAAACCATTCGCTTCCCCGATGGAGTCTCCAGCAACCAGCTCTTCGAATCTTCACGGTTATCGACCGCGGGAAATTCTTTTAACACATAGGATTCCCCCAGGGCCTTGGCTAACCGATTGTCCAACCACTCCTGATCGATTTTGGCCCGTTCTTCACAAATCAATTGTAGATTTGCATCGGTACTTTTCCGGATCACACGCAGCGGGTATTTACCGATCAAATCAAGCATCCATGGTTGATCGATCGCTTGAGCCATTGCCGCCGTCGCTTCATCATCCGACAGCCAATCAAGAATCGCTAACTGCGAATCCTCATCGGCTTGTTCGATTTGTTGGAGGACTTTCTTGCCCTCTCCCTGCAACATCGCGGCGACCAATTCAGATTCGATGGAATAGTCAAAATCTTGATTCAGTTCTTCTAGTATCACGGCGATGGAATCGTAATCCTGACGGCGGATCTGCACGCCTAACAAAGCGAGCAAACGCTGTTCACGCAGCCACTCACTACTATCGTCAACGTGTTTCAAACCTGCCTGAAACAACTTCGCCGCTTGGTCGTAATCACCGATCGCGTCAAAGTACTTTCCCAATTCGAAATCAACTTCCCCTTGAACTTCATTCCATTCAACCACAGGAACCTGTCTGGATAGCTGGGGAACGTAAATCAACGCCTTCAAATCAAGTACGTCGCCACCCTGCCAGACAAGCTGATTCAGAAACGGCTTCACAAACGGTGTTTTCAGATAACGTTGCAGAATCCTGGTGTCCGAATAATCTTGCAACCAAATCAAATCGCGAGCATGCCCACGCACCATCGACGCAAGTTCGTAAGAGTCTTCGTCATCAAAGACAATGCTCGCTAGGTTCAGTGCTTTAGCATGTGCCACGCGACAGGCCTCGGGGTCTGCCATTCGCATCGCAATTTCGGCTTCGATCCGAATTTCCTGCAGTCGCACAGACGTCACACTATCCTCGTCAACTTGAGTGACAAAATCCTGTAGTTGCCGGAGGTCGTACACCTTTACTAAATGATCGCCGATCTGCTGGTGTCGATTCTTGTCATTGGGCCAACGTTCGATAACTTCAAGGGGACGCTGCAAATTTAAAAAGCTATCCGCTAAGTAATAATCGCTGCTTGCGGCATACCATGCATCCTCTTCGGACAGGCTGCCGTCGGCGTTGGCCCAGTCGGCAAATGCGGTCAGTTCTGCGACCGCCGGTTCGAACTGACCAGCCGCATGAAAGGCCCACCCCTTCAGTCCCCGAACCCACGGATCCTGGGTCTCCGGAATCCCCTGGAGCGCGGCGATCAGAGGTAACGAGTCACTGTAAAATTCTCCATCAAGGCACCATTCCAGCAGCCGCTTGGCCATTTCCCCCCGGTCTTTCGATTCCGCGAACAACTGCTGGTAGTCTTCCGATTCGACGCGAGCAAGCAGATGGTCATTGTTTGCGATCGCAAGTAGTTCCGGTAAGACAACCGTCTCCGTTGCCTGAAAAAATTCGTCTCCGGCCAATCGATAGTCTTCATCGGCCCAAGCGACATTACCTTTCGCCAAGTGCTCCAGCCCAACGGGAAGGTCATCCCGAGCGGACATTGCCTCGACAAGCGCCAGCCCCCACTCCCTTGAGTAGGAAGCTTGGTTCAGCAGCTGAGTCCAATAATCCTCGGACGGATTATCGATCGCAAACGTCAACAGGCGAGGGATATCTTGATCACGATCCTGCGCTAACAAGGTCTGGAACAAACCTCCATCCTGCGGACAAATATCCAACGCTTTGATGGCGGCTTCGGCCGATTCATCAGGGCGATCCATGCGATCGTAGATTTCCGAATACAACCAATAAACATTCGGATGATGCGGAGCCTGTTGCGCTGCCAACTTCGCAGTGGCAAGCGCTTTGTCTATTTCGTCGACTCCCAAATAGGACATCGCTAGAACCGGGTAAACGCCCCATCGTTGCTGAGGGTCCGGAATCGATTTGAGCAGACGTATCGCTTCTTTGCTTTCGCCCCAAGCCAACCACTGATAGGCAATTCGCAGCATCCCAATCGAACGATCGGCCGCCAACATCGGCTTCCTTTCCAAGCGACGTAGCTTGTCGATCAACTGGGGAGTCACCCCTTGCCGTGATTCCTCTTCCAGATCGACCAATTTGATCAACATCTCGTCGTATCCATCAGAAACCGGGGCCGTTCCCAGCGCATACGAAGCGTACTCATCGGACAACCGGCGACCGTATTCAAGTCTTTGCCAATCGTACAAACGCCATTGATTGGATTCTTTCACCAAGAACCACTGATGGGATTCCGCTTGATTTTCATCGCTGTAAAAAAGCAGATCGACCGAAGCCAATCTCCCCTCCTCGGAAAGATGAAATTGCAGGATGCGTGAAAGCGGTGCGACATCCGGTTGCGGCTGATACAAGTTCAGCCAATGCCTAATTTGAATCCGGTTCGCCATCGACAGGTTGCCGCCGCTATGCTCGCTTTGGCGGACCGCTTCCAAAAACATGTCTGTGCTGAAAGGAGGCTCCCCTTCTTCTTGAAGGGTTGCGATCGCCGAGGCAACAAATTTCTGCAAACTTGGATCGGGAGAAGGCTTCTCTGGCAAACTTGCAAGCGACTGTTCAAAACGAGCTGAATCGTCAGCAAAAGAATTTTGACGCTCGGGAAGCGATGCCGCGACCTCCCCAACCAGAAACTGTTGCATTGAAAAATAGGCAAGCGTGCCCATTCCACAGCAGAGCGCCAACGAAATGGCGGCGATAACCGACAACACAATGAACAGCCCTCCCAATCCGCGTGCTGGCGGAGTGGGCATGGCAGGAACCGGATGATTCGAAACGGCAAAAGGGTCGGTCGACACGGTCATCCCCCGCAATCCAAGGTTAAGCTAGATGAAAAGACGACAGGCTTTCCGAGTGGACTTAGTGTACCGAAACGGTGATTGCTCGTCGTCGCTCGCATTGTTATTGTCCAACGGTTTAGAACCGAGCGTTTTCAGTGTAGCCTTTCGCGCCATGAGCGGAGCGTTGACGACGCCTCGTTTCGCCGAACGAACGGCGATCCAGATTCAATCAATGAACCGTGCTGCCTCGGTCGAGGATCTGCAACGCCAAAAAAAATGAGGCCGGTCCATTCGCGGATTCGGCTGGAACGGCATCCGACCTGCACGGCGTTTGTTAGATATCGCTCGATCCTTCCGTATCCATATTTAGGGACCTGACCTGTGAATTATTCGGCCCGCCTGCAAGAAGCCTGCTCCCGGCTTTCTAGTCACCAAGTCGACGCACTTTTTGTGTTCAACGAAACCAATGTGAGCTATCTGACCGGATTCAGCGGGGACAGCACGGTCCTACTGTTGACAGAAAACGGGGCGACGCTGTTAAGCGACCGACGCTATGAAACGCAACTGCAGCAGGAATGCCCGCAGCTTCCGGCATTGGTCCGCGGCCCCGATAAAAACATGTACCAATTAATCGAAGAAGCCGCAGCCAGTCAGCTGGCAGACTGTCAATCGATCGGATTCGAAGCCAATCATCTGCACTGGAACGACTATCAAAAATTGGCTAAATCGCTCGGGGCCCGCACGCTGGTGCCAACTTCGGCGTTTATCGAAGCTCAGCGATTAATCAAAGACGAAGACGAAATCGCCATTTTGCGACGAGCGGTTTCGATTGCGGAACGAACCTTTCTCTCCATTCGAGCTCGGCTTCGGCCCGACTGGACCGAATTGCAGATGGCCCATGAACTGGAATCGACGATGCGAGAACTGGGGGCAAGTGGCTGCGGATTTGCTCCCATTTTGGCAATCGACGCCAACGCCGCATTGCCTCACGCCCATCCCGGATCTCAGGTTCTCAATCAGGCATCGACGTTGCTGGTCGACTGGGGGGCAAAATTCCAAGGCTATACCAGCGACCTCACGCGGACGCTGTCGATCGGTCCTCCAAGCGACCGTTTCCATGAAGTTTACGAAGTGGTGCTGTTGGCGCAGCAAACCGCGATCGAAAAAATTCGTCCCGGAATCCCTCTAAAAGAAATCGATCGGGCTGCCCGAGACGTGATTGCCCAAGCGGGGTTTGGAGATTATTTTGGCCACGGACTGGGGCACGGAATCGGATTACAGGTCCACGAATCCCCCCGGATGGCGTCAACAAGCGAAGAAACGCTGGAATCGGGGATGGTCGTAACGGTAGAACCTGGGATCTATTTGCCCGGCGAGTTTGGCGTTCGTATCGAAGATGACGTTCTCGTCACCCCGGAAGGAAACGAAGTCTTGTCGTCGCTCGCAAAGGGCCTCGATGACATGATCGTTTTCCTGTAAAACAACCGGTTAAAGACAACGGCTCGTCGCGGCCGGTCACATAGATTTTTATCACAATAAGTGAGACGACGTCGTATGAATGCAGGTGGGAAACGCGAAGCGGTCAACGTATTTGGGATCGATCAGCTAAAAGAGTTGATCGAATTGATGGAGCAGCACGACCTGGCAGAGATCGATCTCCAGCAAGATACCGACCGAATCAGTCTAAAACGGGGCGGTGCACAGCCTTTGCAGGCCATGCCTGCCCCCATGGCGGCGGCCCCGGTCGCAGCTGCAACACCTGCCGAACCGGCTGGAGACGGCCCCAATATTTTGACCATCAAATCACCGATGGTCGGGACTTTCTACACAAAACCGAATCCTGAATCCGAGAATTTTGTCAAAGTCGGTGCGATGGTTTCCCCCGACACCGTGATCTGCATCGTTGAAGCCATGAAAGTCTTCAACGAAATTCCAGCGGAAGTCAGCGGGAAAGTCGTCGCAGTCCTTGCCGAAAACGGGCAACCTGTCGATTTCGATAAACCGCTCTTCAAAATCGATACCTCGGCCTAGGTCTTTCAGCCAAGGTACCGCGTTTTCTGGCCTCTCGGCAAAATCACTGCCTAGGCTCCCACTGGTTTACCCCCAAATTCTTTAGATAGCTAAACGGTCATGTACAACCGGATCCTGATTGCCAATCGTGGCGAAATTGCCCTTCGTGTCATCCGTGCCTGCCGAGAATTGGGGATCGAATCGGTTGCCGTCTACAGCCAAGCGGACGCCGATTCGGCTCATGTTCGTTATGCCGATCAAGCGTTTTGCATCGGCCCCGCGCGGAGCGCGGACAGCTACCTGCGCATCGACCGGATCATTAGCGCTGCGGAGCTAGGGGATGTCGACGCGATCCATCCGGGTTATGGATTCCTAGCCGAAAACGCTCACTTCAACGAAGTTTGCCGGAGCTGCAAAATTGACTTCATCGGGCCTCGCCCCGAAGCGATGGAAATGCTGGGCGATAAAAACACCGCCCGGTCGCTGGCCATCAAGGCCGAAGTCCCAGTAGTGCCCGGGAGTGACGGGTTGATCGATGATGACAATGAAGCGATTCGCGTTGCCAACGAAATCGGATTTCCTGTCCTGATCAAAGCAACCGCAGGTGGCGGAGGCAAAGGGATGCGAGTGGCCGTCGACCAATCGGTCCTGGCAACCGCCGTATCGCAAGCCCGCACCGAGGCCCAAGCGGCGTTTGGTAACGGAGCCGTCTACATCGAAAAGTACATTGAAAAACCTCGGCACATCGAAGTTCAGGTGATCGCCGATGAACATGGCAACGTGGTTCATCTTTATGAACGCGATTGCAGCGTTCAACGTCGCCATCAAAAACTGATCGAAGAAGCCCCCAGCCCGACGCTATCGCCAGAAAAACGGACCGCGATCTGCGAAGCGGCCGTGCGAATGATTCGAGCCGCCAACTATACCAATGCGGGAACGGTCGAATTTATCGTCGACAAGAACGATGATTTCTACTTCATCGAAGTCAACGCCCGAATTCAAGTCGAACATCCCGTCACCGAAATGGTCACCGGCATCGACCTGATCAAGCAGCAGATCCTTGTCGCGTCCGGCGAACCTCTTCCCTTCAAACAAGAAGACATTCCATGCCGCGGGGTCGCTATCGAATGCCGCATCAACGCCGAGAATCCCGACAAAGGCTTCCAACCCAATCCAGGTAAAATTCAGCACATGTTTGCCCCAGGCGGTTTGGGCGTTCGTTTTGATTCCCACGTTTGCTCGGGCTATACGGTACCTCCGTATTACGATTCGATGATCGGGAAACTGATTGTCTACCAGCCGACACGACTGGAAGCGATCGCCACGATGCGAAGGGCTCTGAAAGAATTGGCAATCGAAGGCATTTCGACGACCGCCAGCTTCCACGACAAAGTCCTGCAACATCCTGAATTCATCGCAGGAAACTGCGATACAACGTTCGTCGAACGTGAATTCACCAACTAGTAACTGGCACCCGCGATCGACGATGCACAGAAGGATAGCTGCCTCTCTGCCGTAGTTACCGTCGCCAGACGGTAGTTCCTACTGCGGCACCGTCACCTTTCGATTGTCCCCTTTCGCTTCACGAAAGAACGCTCCCTGAAAGCGGCTTTCGCTCGGGACGTGCGATTTATTCGCGACGGATATTGGTCACGCCTTGAGCTTCTCACTCACGCCAACCTTTCGCGGGGGGGGGGGGCGTGAAAAGAATAAGTGAAGAAAGTCTGGCTCCCCTCGCCCTCAAAACAAGCTCGCTTAAAACAGGTTTGATACCGGATCATCGGTTCGCCAGCTAATGCAATTAAGTACGATTCAAAGGCTTGTTTTGGGGGAGAGGGGCTGGGGGAGAGGGGCCGACAGCGTTGGCAAGGCGTGACATAATCGGCTGAAATCCGAGGCTTTCACCGCGTCTTCGCTGCAAAATCGCCAGCTGGAAATCTCCCCCTCTCCCCCAAGCGAGCTCCACTAAATCAAAGAAAGAGGCAGAGATCACGCAATGAGCTAGCAGAGATTTCTTCCGCAACAAAGAGCTTGCTTAGGGGCGAGGGGAGCCAGACTTTCTTCATTTATTCTTTTCATCCCCCGAGCGAAAGGCGACCATTGCCCAACAACTCAGACGGTGATCAGGAGGCGGACGGTGGCTGATCCATTCCGTAGTCCTTGATCTTCTTGTGCAGGGTGTTGCGATTCATTCCCAGCCGACTCGCTGCACGGGTTTGAACCCCGTCGCATTCGAGAAGGACCTGGCGGATGACCTCGCGTTCAACACGGTCGACGATCTGGCTATGGACGTCACTCGCATCCTCAGCGATGGTCTGCAGCCCTTGCTGCACAACTGCAGTGGTCAGCGAACCTACGTCCGCGGTGTTGACCGGCTCGGCAATCGCTTTCGCTTTCCCGGTGATCGATTCGGGCAGAAAATCGATGGCTGGCTCGCTTCCCTCTGAACAGACAATCACCCGCTGAAGGTAACTGAACAGCTGGTCGATGTTCCCTGGCCAAGGATAGTTTTCCAGCGAGGTCAACAGCGGCCCTTCAAGCGACTGCACCTGCTTGCCAATTTGCCGATTAAGTACTTTCCAGAAGTGATCGATCAGCGGCAGAATGTCTTCGCGGCGTTCGCGTAGCGGGGGGAGCAGAATCGGAATCACGTTCACTCCCCAAAAAAGATCGCTGCGAAATCTCCCCTCTTCGACCGGCGGTAACAGATCAAGCGAGCTGGCCGCAATCAGGCGGCACGGGGCAGCGGGGAGGGTCGAAGACGAATCCGGATGAGCATCCGCTTGCTCGCCCGCATTGAACACAAACTGCGACAATCGATCCTGCAGCGGCAGGTCGGCCCGATCCAGGTGATCAAGAAACAGCGTCCCCGAGGCGGGCGGACTGCAGGATCGCCCCAAGCCCTCCTCGCCATTTCCTATCCCTAGCGGGGCGATGGAACCACAGTCCCATCGCTGGAAAGGCTGGTCGCGTCGCGACGACGCTTGGTGGATTGCTCGGGCAAGCCAGTGCTTGCCCGTTCCCATTTCGCCGACAATCAGCACGGACGCGTCCGTGCTGGCGGCAAGCGAAGCGATTCGCAACACATCCCGCATCGCTTGCGAAACCAGTACCGCACCTGTTGAAAAGAAATCAGCTGCGGGATGTGTCATAACGGCTTCCATCACGTTCACAAGGAGCGGGATAAGGAACCCGCTATTTGGTCGAGAGTTCGTATTTCAGAGATTCTGAACTAGGAATCGTCTCGGTTAGCTCACTATTGTCATTAAATTTAGCGGGCAAGATCTGTTTGTTGAATGATACGCCCGCTTCAGGTGAGTCCGCAGACAGATCGGAGGTGACCTCTTCGTAGCCACGGATCTGAACTTGTTTGGAACCAGGTAAGACGGGGCCTTTGAAAGCTCCATCCACGATTTTCAGACTGTCCGTAGGAGAGGACGGTTCCTGTGGGATGAACATAATTTCTCCCTTTTTCAAAGGCGTTCCGTCGACGGTTACGGTCCCATCAACTTCAACACGACCAAGCGGATCGCTGTCACAGCCAGTGAACACAAGGCTAGAAACAACAAAACAAGCAGCAAGAATCGAAGGCAGTTTGGATAACATGAGCATACTAAAGGTGAGGTAGGGTGTGTAAAGCGAGTGGGATAGCCTTTTCGTCCGCAAGGCGTTGCCCGGCGAGGCTGTGAACTTATGGTGACCAGCCTGGCTAGTGTCGCCTCTCGCTCCGCGAAAGTAGTGCTTGCAGACGCTAGTTTCGCGAAGCGAAAGGCGACATTTCCCACTTGATCAGACAGTAGAGGTGCGGCGATCCTCAGAGGATCGCCGCAAGAAGATTGCAATTACTTGCCGAGCATCCACTATGGCAACTGAACGACTTCGCCGCCGTTACGTGTGCCCAAACCGCGATAGATGACCAAATCGATGGTATCGCTTAGGAAACGCGTCGAGGCGTCCCCCAAAGTGAACTGAGCTCCGCTGGGATGGTAACTACGAGCAAAGTTCCGGATTTCAGCGGCGGTACCGATCGACAAGCAGGGCGCTTTAGGATCGGTTTCCGTTTTGCACGAATAAACCTGGTCGGCTACGCTCGTATTCGGACCTTGCCATGTGGTGAAACCAAAGGCTCCGTGTGGACCGCCACCCCAGTAACCACCGGCGCCACCCCAACCGCCCAATCCAGAACGAACGACCGATTCTCCAACCATCAAGGTATTGGAAGTTCCGTCGACCAAGTCACGGAATTTGGTTTTCGATTCGTTATAAAACATTCCGTTCAGGTTGGTCATCGGACGGGTCATGTCGACGCTGGACGCCGCGACAACATAGTTCCCCTGGAAACCTTCTCCACCGGAACGCAGACCTCCGCCTCCGCCGAAACCGCCAGCGCCTGGATCGGAAGGACACATGAACGCAGGCATCGGCGCGTCCTTAAGCTCAACCGGCGTGTCCATTACATATGCGCCATCCCAACTCTGGTACTGGTCTGCAAAATTCCCCCCTTCAATGAACGGCAATATCTGCTGCATCCAGCAGTCACGACGGTGAAATGTCCCAGCGTCGAAATATCCGTACGGAAAGACACGATGCGTATCGTGGTAGTTGTGAAGCGCCAAGCCAAGCTGCTTCATGTTATTGGAGCAGCTCATGCGGCGAGCCGCTTCGCGGGCCGCTTGCACCGCAGGAAGCAGGAGCCCGACAAGGACTCCAATGATGGCGATCACGACCAGTAGTTCTACTAATGTAAAGCCTACGCGGCTACGATTTCTCTTCATTTTGAATTCCAAAATATTAGAATGCACAGAAACAAAAACTCACTTATCACAATTTATCTAAAATCATGATAACGGCCCTTAATTCCTATGCCTACAGCTATTCTGAAATTGCATCTATTTAATAAAAAACAACCCTAACATTAGCTACACTGAATCATCACACGGGGTACACCCAAGGACCGCGATATTCACGTTTAAGCAATTTAGTGGCGGCACTATCGTCCAGTATTGCTTCGCGGTCACCATCCCAGCGGATGCTCCGGCCCAGTTTTAAAGAAAGCATTCCTAACAAACTGAGGGTAGTCGCCTGGTGCCCGATAGCAATGTCAGCGACGGGTTTCTGTCCAGATTCGATCGATTTCAAGAAATCGGCCCACAGCAATTTCAGATTGTGGCCGTCCGGTTCCTGCAGCTGGCTTTCTTCATGAATGACCGGCTTTCGTGAATCCGCTGGATAAAAGGTCCAGCCGTCACGCCAGCCCATGTGAAAGGTCCCTTTGTTTCCATAAAAGTGGCAGCCGACGGTCGATTTCTCAGGCCCAGCGCCTCCGAACTGGCGATGTTCCCAGGTCGCGGTGAAATTATCGAATTCGTAAGTTGCGATCTGGGAATCGGGAGCGTCGGTTGTCTGTTCATCTTCATTCAAAACCGCAGCGCCACGAATTGGCCGGCCCCCTGTCGAATAAACGGTATGTGGCGATTTCTGCTCGGACCACATCAACATTTGATCGATCCAGTGGACTCCCCAGTCGCCCAGAGTCCCGTTGGCGAAATCCAGAAAATGCCGAAACCCGCCAGGGTGAATTTTGCGATTGAACGGACGCAGCGGTGCCGGCCCGCAGTACATATCCCAGTCCAGCTGTTCCGGCGGCGGGCTGTTTTTTGTCGGGGCTTCACTGCCACCGCGACTGTGGACAAACATCCGAACCAGTCCGATATCTCCCGCTCCCCCTTCGCGAAGGAAACGAATCCCAGAGGTGTGGTGAGGGCCAATCCTGCGGTGTAGCCCGACCTGCACGACCGAATCGGAGGCCTGTGCCGCTTTCACGATCGCCTGGCTTTCACCGATCGTATGACCGGTTGGTTTTTCGATAAACAGGTGGGCCCCCGCCTCGATCGCGGCCAGCGCATTTAATGCATGCCAATGATCCGGGGTGGCAATGATCGCAATCTCGACGTCTTCTTTTTCAAACAGCTCACGAAAATCGCCATAGGTCTTCGGTTCGTCGCCACTCAGGTCCGTCACTTCCTCGGCAGCCAATTCCAATTTGTCCTGATCGACGTCGCAGATCGCAACGACTTTGGTCTGCCCTGCGGCAAGCGCTTCACGCAGAATATTCATCCCCCACCAACCGGATCCGATCAATGCGGTCCGATACTTTTTGTCTTTGGGGGCCGCACGAATAGCGGGACAGGAAAGGGCGGCCGAAGCGGCGGCAGAGGCCGCAATAAACGAGCGTCGATCAATGGACATGGGGATCGAATTCCAGAAGAAGGCATGGTACAGAACCCTGCATTCTAATCCCGCAATTCCACCGATGCGACTCCGCCCTCCACGCTACGGCAATACAGTCGGCCGCCATGATAAAGCGGATTGACCCAACATTTCCCTTCCAAAACCTTGCTGCGTGATGTTTCCTGATAGCCGTCAGGAGTGGCCGCGCCACGGATCATTTCCCCGGTGTCGGTCAACAAGATCCATTCGTCTTCCACGAGGATGATCGCCCCCGGACGGAGGTCGTTTTCTACCCAACGGACTTCACCGGTTTTCCAGTCAACACACTTCAATCGCGCGCCCGCTTCCATGTCACCATCCAACCCATACAGAAAACCATCGTGCAAGATAGAGCCATGCAATTGATTTTGAAAATCTTTCGATTTCCAAATCAATTCGGGTTCTTCGCCGCTTACATCAAACAGGGCAGAACCGCGGTTGTATCCTGAAGAAAGAAACAGTCTTCCATCACGGTAGATCGGATCGGCGGCATTGCATCCGAAGGTCGTCAGCCATCGTTCTTGCCAACGCGGCTGTCCGGTTTGCAAATCGACGGCCGAATAAGATCGCCCCGATGCAAAAACGACCAGAGTCCCTTCGGCGGCGGGAAGCAGCACCGGCGAAGCGTATCCCGCATCGCGGTCCGCTGATTTCCAAATCAGCGATCCATCGATCTTGTCGAGTGCCAATCCCGCCTCGCCGACGGTCAACAGCAATTTCTCATCAACGATTCGTGGCGTCCCCGAGAATCCCCAGCCAGGAATACGGACATCGGCGACTTCGGATACGTCTAGTTTCCAGTGCACTTCGCCATCGGTCGCATCCAGACAAAACAGTTTGCCGCTACGACTGAGGGCATACAGCCGATCGCCGTCCAACGCTGGCGTCGCTGTCGGCCCCCCTTCAAAATCACGAGCCTCCAGCGGTTCGGGGTAGGCGAACTGCCAGCGAATCTTTCCATCGTTTGCATCCAAGCAGTAGACGACGTCGTCGTCGCCGACATGCCCCGACGTATAAACCGAATCCTCGGACGCGACAAAGGAAGAGAAACCGACTCCGACCTCTTGCCGCCACACAACGACTGGCTCATCGGCGTCGCCCTCTGCGACGCGCCCTAGAACCAATGCGACGAACAACCAGTAGAGACAATTTTTCATGATGGATAACAACGGGAGCCATTTCGGGTGCTTCGTTCCTGCTGCCTATTCGCACCGGACGACCGGCTTGCCGTCCTTATCCAGCAGCAACAATGTCTTGTTCTTCTCTATCTTATAAGCAACCACGATCGCCAAGCTCTTTATGTACCGACTTTCTTGGTCCATCAGCGGGCGCGGTCCTGCTCGGCGAGTCAGCCCCAACGGACCAAATTTCAGTTTTTCCGCATCGATTTCGACTTTTCCGAAAAACCCATTAACCGAGGCTTTCCCGCTGACCGCCCCGTCTTCTTTGACTTCCAGAGTAACCACGGAATTCTCGACTAACGGTTTGCCTAGGATTTCGACGACTTTCCAATCGCGAAACAGGTTCAATTTCTTGATCTCCTCTTTTCCGATGGCAGGTACGTCCTGATCGCCGGTCGCAGAAACGCCTCGCAGGGTTACAGGCTTCGCAGCGGCGTGCGCCAACAAGTCGCCACACGCAAAGGAAGTCGCAACTAACAACAAAATAAGCGCAAGCGGTCTTTTCTGTAGCATCGGATGGTCTCGTGTGAACGCAAATGCAAAGCCAGACAAGAACAGAGGCCCTACCGTGATTCGGTATCGGTCAGCCCACTCGTGACCGCTCCGCTCTTCCCCATGAAACGACATCGCCCCAATAGCGATGTCCTATCAGAAAGACGCAAGTGGAACCTGCTAGTTCCGCGATTCCAGTTCGGAAGCGACCATTTCGCGACACGATGCGGCGATTTTTTCAGCCGAAAGTCCGGTCTGATCCAACAGGTCTTCCCGTTTGCCGTGTTCAACAAACAGATCCGGAAGCCCCAATCGTTTTAGCGACCGCGTATCCAGCCCCAGTTCATTTGCGACTTCTAAAACGGCCGATCCAAATCCACCCGGCAGGGTCCCTTCTTCGATCGTCAAACAGAAGGGACTGTCGGATAACGCGTCGACAATCATTTGGCGATCGAGCGGTTTGGCAAACCGAGCGTTGACGACCTTTAAATTCATTTCACCCGCGAGCGACTGGGCGGCTTCCATCGCGGCATCCAACAGGGCGCCAAATACGATTAACGTCCCATCGGTCCCTTCGCGTACCGTTTCGCTACGACCGAGCTCGATAGGCGATGGCAGATGCTGGAAATCGAACCCAGAGGTTTTCGGATACCGTAGCGACGAGGGGTGATCATGCTGCAACGCAAACTGCAACATCGGTTCGACTTCACCGGCGTAAGCGGGTGCCATGACAGCAATGTTCGGAAACAAACGCATGTAGCCGATGTCGTAGACACCATGATGCGTCGGTCCATCAGGGCCGGTCAATCCAGCCCGGTCCAAGGTGAAGACGACGGGCAGGTCCTGCAGCGCCACCTCTTGGAAGATCTGGTCATAGCTCCGCTGCAAGAACGTGCTATAGATATTAACGATCGGCCTCATCCCTGCCTTGCACTGACCGGCAGCAAACGCAACGGCATGGGATTCACAAATGCCGACATCAAAGAACCGATCGGGAAACCGTTCGCGGACCGGTTCCATCTTGGTTCCCTGGCACATCGCGGCGGTCATCACCGTCACCTTAGGATTGTCATCCATGGCTCGCAGGATCGCGTCGCGAACCGCCGAAGTGTATGGCGGTTGGCCGCTTCCGGCGTTGGCAACGGCCGGGCCACTGTTCGCATCGAAGGCTGGTGGCGTATGGAAATAGACCGGATCTTCAGCGGCTGGTTTATAACCGTGTCCTTTTTCGGTCACGACATGCAGCAGGACAGGACCCGGCATCGTCTTGACCATCGCCAAGTATTTTTTCATCAGTCCGACATCATGGCCGTCGATAGGACCGATGTATCGCAGCCCCAGTTCCTCAAACAGCATGCCTCCCAGCACGCCCGCCTTGACGCCCTCTTTCATTTGCGCCAACAAACGCTCGGCGGGATCTCCGAACACAGGGACGTGGTTGAGAGCTCGAACCACTTCGGTCTTAAGGCCGGTGTAAAACGGATTGCTCCGCAGGCGATCTAAATACCCGGCCAGAGCCCCAACGCGTGGGCAGATCGACATTTTGTTGTCATTCAGGATGACGACCAGATCTTTGGCCAAAAATCCGGCGTTGTTCAAAGCTTCAAAAACGATCCCGCTTGGCAGGGCGCCATCCCCGATCACCGCAACGCTTTTCCGTTCCGGCTCCCCCATCAAGTCATCGCCGCTGCGAAGCCCCAGCGCGGTGCTGACGCTACAACCGGCATGTCCGGTCATGAACAGGTCGTATTCACTTTCCTGAGGATTGGGATACCCCATCAATCCTCCCTGGGTGCGAATCGACGAAAATTCGGCGTACCGGCCCGTGACCAGTTTGTGGGGGTAAACCTGATGCCCCGTATCCCAGATCAGGCGATCTTTGCGAAAATCGAACGTCGAATGGAGTGCCAAGCAGAGCTCAACGACGCCCAGATTCGACGCAAAGTGAGCCGTCCGAGTCTCCAGCAGATTGCAGAGGACGTCGCGAATTTCATCAGCGGCCTGATTCAGTTCCGCCGTTGAAAAATCCTTCAAAGGTTCTGCGGACGATAATTTTGAGAGCAGAGGGTGCATGGTGCCGTTCAAATCCTTTGGAGTACGAAGCTGGTCAACCAGTTTAACCGCCAACCAGCTGAATCAAATAACCCAATCGCATCGTCTGCAACATTAATCAGACGAATTGCGTGTTCTCGGGCAGATTCTTCCCCCATCAGGGCGGGATAAGTTAATTTTCCTCGGGCGGCGTCGCGTCCGGTCTCTTTTCCTAGCTCGGCCGAGTGACCACCGTGGTCAAGAATATCGTCGATGACCTGAAAAGCGAGCCCAAGTGCGTCGCCATAGTCCTGCAACGCCTTTCGCTGAGCGTCTGACGCCCCCGCAGAGAGCGCGCCCAACTGCAGCGAGACATTGAACAAGGCGCCGGTTTTTCGCCGGTGGATCGCCTGCAGACGTTCGAGAGTGTGGTCCCCATCTGTCTCCGCAGCCAGATCGTCCATCTGCCCGCCAACAAGCGCGGACCGGCCGGCAGCGGTCGCCAACATCGCGACCGCGGTTGCTCGCTCAGACGCTGGTTCAAACCGTGTCGCGAGGACTTCAAAAGCGTTGGTGAGCAGCGCGTCCCCCGCCAAAATTGCCGTCGCTTCGCCGAACTGGATATGGCAGGTCGGGCGCCCGCGACGCAGGGCATCGTTATCCATCGCAGGCAAATCGTCATGGATCAGCGAATAGGCATGGATCATTTCCACCGCAATCGCTGCGGGAACCACCTGCTGAACGTCTCCGCCACAAGCCTCCGCTGCCATCAGCACGAGCGCGGGACGCAGCCGCTTGCCAGGAGAGAGCAACGAATACCGCATCGCCTCCCGCAACTGCTGGGGGCAACCATCCTGTTCAGGAAGCGCCGTCTCTAAGGCGTCACCAATGATCGACAGAAGGTCGTCGATGGCATCTTTGCGACTATCGGTAGGAGGCATCTTGGATCTTTTAGGACTCGTAAGGTGTTCAAATTCAAGGTAGCGGCCATCGGCGGTGCAATCCGGTTCCGACCGAGGCAATCAAAAGCCAGGTCCCTTAACCGGCCGTCGCAAAGCGAACCTGCCAAGCAGGAAGGATCCGCCGGTCGTTAGTCGCCGGTCGTTAGTCGCCAGTCGTTAGTCGTTAATTGCGAACCCCGTGCCAAGCGTCTGCACGATTTTAGTGGGTGCAACGATAGACAAACGCAGGAGGCAAATTCGCCCACACGGTTCGGCTTTGATGCACGTCACTAAAATAATTATCTAGTTTACGCCGAAATCGATGAGCCGCTGGCAGCAACAAACCTTGCCAATACGCGAAACTGACAAATTGGCCTCCCGGTTTCAGTACTTTCATCATCGCATCAAGGCAAGCCTCTTGCAGTGGTTCCGGGAAAGAAGCCCAAGGCAAACCACAAAGAATTGCGTCAACGCTTTGCAGCCCTTCACGCTCACACAGCTGAACGACATTTTCAACCGTATCTTCATAGACGGTTGCCTGCGGACAGCGCTTGCGAACAATGTTCGCAAGTTCAGGAGAGCGTTCGATCGCAAAAAACGAGGCGTTTGGTTGCAATGAATCGAGAATTGCCGAAGTAAAGACTCCGGTCCCCGGACCGTATTCGATGACCCCTTTCGCATTTTGCCAATCAATCCAATTGACCATCTCGCGGGCTAGATACCGCGAGGACGGAGCAATCGCACCAACTTGGCCGGGATGCGAGAAAAAAGTCTTTAGAAAGGTTGTTGCACTCAAAATAGACGGAATCAGTGCATTACTGATTCAAATCCTCATTCCATTGCAGGTCCAAGTCTTTACGCCATTTCGCTTCATACGCCTGATACAGCTCACTCGTTTCACGAGAAGCCATGTCGCGGACCGAATCGCGTTCGGTCGTCTGCATGAATTGAGCTCGCAGCACATCCTGGCTAGGCGTCCGCGACAAAGTTTTCACAACGTAATAAACCGATCCTGGCTGATTCGGAGCGACTCCATATTCGTCGATCGGCTGCGTGAAGACCTGTTCCATGAAATCATCGCCAACACGATTGAGCTGTTCGATATTCCAGATCATTGGCATTCGGCCTGGGCCCAACCACAACATCCAAGGGAATTCTCCCAAATCCTCGTACACGAATTCGCGACGGTCTTCGGGAACCAATTCGGTCAGAGGCGTTTCAGGGGAAGCGTTTGCTTTATCGGCCAGCTCTTGGGCGGCGGTCAGCGCCATCTCTCGAGCCTGCTGAAAGCGAAGGGCACTAACCACTTCGACGCGAATTTCTTCCAACGGTGGAATGGTGTCGGGCGTCTCTTCGATCTTCCAAGAAACGTAGGTTTCACCGGTCTGCATGCTCATCGTTTCAACGGGCGAATAAAGTTCGCCCTCTTGGCCGAACATTACCTGCGGGAAGGATGCTCCCATCTGGAACTGACCGGTCATCATCGCGGAACCACCGACGGGCGTTTCCTGGATGGAAACAGCATCGTGTGGCCCGATCAATTCATACTTCAGGTTGTAGTCCGCAGCCAATTTGGCTAGATCCGGAGCGGTTGGCTCGTCGGAAGGACCATCTTCGCCTTCGTAATCGTCTTCCAGTTCAGCTTCGTAGATCGCACGTTCGATCGAGTAATCTCGCATGATCTTTTGGACTTCCGCGATCGATGCACGCAGTTCGGTGAACGCGTCGGAGGTCACTAGCTGCTGAGCGATCTGCTCTTTCACTTCCTCAAAAGGACGCACCCCACCGTCGGCAGGTTTTTCAGCGTCAGCAGATTTTTCAGCGTCAGCTGGCTTTTCAGCGTCGGCTGGTTTGGTTTCATCAGCTGGTTTTTCTTCTGCTGCAGGCTTAGCTTCTTCAGCAGGCTTTGCGTCTTCTGCAGGCTTAGCTTCTTCTGCAGGCTTAGCTTCTTCAGCTGGCTTTGCGTCTTCTGCAGGGGCTTCATCGTCTTGCGGACGGAAAGCAACCAACTGAACCGAAGATGGAACCATTTTCGCTGACTGATCAGCATCCGCAGGTTTTTCAGCATCCGCAGGCTTTTCAGCATCCGCAGGCTTTTCAGCATCCGCAGGCTTTTCAGCATCCGCAGGCTTTTCAGCATCCGCAGGCTTTTCAGCGTCCGCTGGTTTTTCAGCGTCCGCTGGTTTTTCAGCGTCGGCTGGCTTTTCAGCGTCCGCTGGTTCTTTCATTTCGGCTTCGGCAGGCTTTGAATCGTCCGCTGGTTCTTCGACAGCTTCTTCGACAGCTTCTTCGGTTGCTGGCTCGTTTTCGCCTGGCATTGCGTCAGGAATTTTGAAACCGCCGGCAGCGACTTGCCGATCGTATTCCGCTCGCAGGGTTTCTTCTGGAAGGGCTTCGGCTAGGCGGGCAATAAACGTTTGAAAGTCACCGGAGACAACTTCGAAGGTCCCGGTTGCGGCTTGGCGGAAACCTGGTTCCATAGAATTTTCGTCGGGATAACGTTCTTTGCCTTCTTCGTAGAGCTGGGCAATGGCCTCTTCGCTCGGCGAGGCATCGGTCTTCGCCAAATAGTCATCCACAAGGACCGAATAAGCGACCGCTTTGGCTCGCTGATTCAAACGCAAAAAGAGTTCATAACGCTGGGCCGGTGGAATGGTGTCACGATTGGAGGCGACCAAACCGGAGAGGGAGGCCTGCTGGACGGCGTTGCTTAACAGGTGAATCTTCACCTGCTCCAGCATGTCGTACTGTCCCAATTGACCATCGGTCGCTTTTCTTAAAACCAAAGCGATTTCGCCATCGGTCAATTTATTGTCAGCGAATTGTCCCAACCAAGCTTTGACAGCCGAGTGGTCCAGATCCAAGCCAAGCTTTTCGGCTCGTTGAGCAAGCAACTGGGCCGAAATCGTCGCTTCCGCAGACGGATTGGCGTTGATACCTAAGCTGGTGACCTGTTTCTGCTGTGGGTCATACTGGAATCCTGGGACCGAAGGCATGCCCCCTTTTTCGATCGTCTGATCGGCCAAAGCGTTCAGGAACAGAACGGTGTTGTAATGATTCCGCGTCAATTGATTGACACGCCCCTGATCGAATTCGCCACCCCGGTAACTAGCAACCACGGTGCTTGGCGAACCTCCGGGGCCTTCCTGCCGCATCCAGCTATCGACCGCGGGCAGCACAACGAAAGCAAACATCGCCAAGATCGTCAATAAAATCATTAACGGCTTGAGGTTCCGGCGAAACATCTCAAAGGGGCTGGTGGACATCTTATCCTTATCCAAAAATCAATCGAGAAACGAACGTGCTAGCGCCGGTGACAATGCGGCAGTTGGTCGGTAAAAAAAGTCGATCACTTGACAAGTAACAGTTGCGGTCCAAACCTAAGGAACCGGCGAATTGCAATTGTCAACCGCTTCGGTGGAGCCAGATTGTTTCGCTTTCAGCGCGATTACGCTACCACCTACTGGCAAAACCGCATCGGTTTTAAGGCGATTTTTCCAACTGCAACCCGCCGAGCAACGTACACACCTAGGATTTTTGCGGTCAAGTCGACTCGCTATAAATCGCAAAACCAAATGAATTCCTATTCTTTTTTATGGAAGACCAGGGGAACCTGGCAGAATAGGCAATCATATTCGACCCCCACCTGAGAAAGCTTGCACTCCAAGATGGTAAAATCGACTGGCAAATCGTTGGTGATCGTCGAATCCCCCGCCAAGGCACGGACGATCTCCAAATTTCTTGGCAAAAATTACCAGGTGGAAGCAAGTATCGGGCATGTTCGCGATCTTCCCGGTGGAAAGAAAGAAATCCCCGAGAAATATAAATCGGAGGAGTGGGCGTACCTGGGAGTCAACGTCAACGACGGTTTTGAACCGGTCTACATCGTTCCCGACGATAAAAAGAAGCAGGTCAAAAAGCTCAAAGACGCCCTCAAAGATTGCGACCAACTCTATCTCGCGACGGACGAGGACCGCGAAGGAGAAGCGATCAGTTGGCATCTGCAGGAACTGCTCAAGCCAAAGGTCCCTGTTCACCGCCTGGTATTTCACGAAATCACAAAAGAAGCGATTGAATCCGCACTCGCTTCGCCTCGAGAAATCGATTCCGGTCTGGTCAACGCTCAGGAAACTCGGCGGATCTTGGATCGCCTGTACGGATACGACGTTTCGCAGCTGCTGTGGCGGAAAATCGGTCGAGGGCTTTCGGCTGGACGTGTCCAGAGCGTCGCGGTTCGCCTGATCGTGGAACGCGAACGCGAACGAATGGCTTTCCATTCCGCATCTTACTGGGACCTAGAAGCGGTCTTCGAAACGGGCAAACCGCAAAGCTTCCCAGCGACGCTGGTTTCCGTGGGCGGACGAAAGATCCCGACCGGGAAAGACTTTGATGCCGACACCGGGAAACTAAAAAATCCGGAACTCCTGCAAATGGACCAGGCAGCGGCGGAGGCACTGGCGACACGCCTGAACGAAGTCTCCTTCAGCGTCAGCCGAGTCGATTTCAAACCGTTCACCGAACGGCCCAAGGCTCCTTTCACCACCAGCACGATGCAGCAAGAGGCCAACCGCAAACTTGGGCTGACCGCCCGGAATGCGATGCGAGCCGCTCAGAAGTTGTATGAAAACGGTTTCATCACTTACATGCGTACCGACAGTACGACGCTCTCCAAAGAAGCGATCAACGCGGCGCGAACTTTGGTGACAAGCGAATACGGCGAAAACTTCCTGCACCCCGAAGTCCGAACCTACGCAAGTAAAGTCAAAAACGCGCAGGAGGCTCACGAAGCGATTCGCCCCGCAGGAACGACGTTCCGCAAACCGGAATCGCTCCGCGACGAATTGAATCGCGACGAATTCCGCTTGTACGATTTGATCTGGAAACGAACCGTTGCCTGTCAGATGGCCGACGCCAAGAAACGGCGTACCACCATCGTCATCGAAGGGGGCGACGCTCGCTTTCAAGCCTCGGGGACAAGCATCGAATTTGAAGGTTTCTTACGAGCCTACGTCGAGGGAAGTGATGATCCCGAAGCGGAACTGGCCGACAAAGAAACGCTCCTTCCAGCGGTCAACGAAAACGATCCGCTGAAGGCCCTGGACCTGAATCCCAAAGATCACACCACAAAGCCGCCCTCCCGATTTAGCGAAGCCGCTTTGACTCGGATTTTAGAAGAAAAAGGGATCGGCCGCCCGAGTACTTACGCTTCGATTATCGAAACCATTCAGGCGAGAGATTACGTCTACAAAAAAGGCGGAGCGCTCGTTCCTAGCTGGACGGCGTTTAGCGTCGTCCGCATGCTGGAAACGCATTTCTTCGCTCTGGTCGATTACGAATTCACCGCTCAGATGGAAGACTTCTTAGACGCGATCAGCCGCCACGAAGCCGAACGCCTGAAGTACTTGGATGCGTTCTACTTTGGCGGGAACGAATCCGAGATCGGTCTGAAGCCCCGCTTGGCCGCCAAGGTCGACGAAATCGATCCCCGCGAAACCGCTATGTTCTCGATGGGAACGCCCCAAGAAGGCGAACACCGCGAAGAGGTCTTCGTGCGAGTCGGCAAATTTGGTCCGTTCCTCGAGCAAGGCGAACGCCGCGGCAGTATCCCCGATGGACTACCCCCGGACGAACTGACGCTAACGCTTGCTCTGGAGCTGCTTGAATCCTCCTCCCGTGATGACGAACCGCTGGGGACTCATGAGGAAACCGGCAAACCGATCTATCTGAAGAACGGCCGATTTGGGCCGTATGTGCAACTGGGCGAAAACGACGACGACGAAAAGAAAAACAAGTCGATCCCCAAGATGATCCAGGTGGACGATGTGACGCTGGAACTGGCACATCAGTTACTCGCGTTGCCCCGCGACCTAGGGCCGTACGAAGAATTGGACGCAACGATCGAAGCCAACGATGGACGTTACGGGCCCTACATCCGCTGCGGCAAGGAAACGCGATCGCTGCCCGAAGGGGTTTCGCCGATGGCAGTCACCCGCGAACAAGCGATCGAACTGCTCAAACAACCGAAGACTCGCGGACGAGCTGCCGCGAAAGAGCCTTTGAAGGTGTTCGATGCCCCATCGCCAGTCACCGAGAAACCGATTCGAGTCTTGGAAGGGCGATATGGGCCCTACGTCAACGACGGTGAAACCAACGCATCGCTTCGCAAGGGAATGGTCCCCGAGGAACTAACGCTGAACGAAGCCTTGGACCTGTTGGCAGAACGAGCCGCCGCGGCTCCTAAGAAAAAGAAAAAGAAAAAAGCGGCGAAGAAAAAAGCGGCCAAGAAAAAGACAGCAAAGAAGACCGCCAAGAAGAAAACGGCTAAGAAAAAGGCCGCTAAAAAGAAGACGGCAGCCGCCAAAGGGGTCAAGAAGCGGCCCTAGTCGCCTCCAAATTTCCCGGCCTCCCCTCAGAGGCCATGTTTAGGTATGCTGACGACTCTTTGACCAATTTCTCTAACGAATATTATTCATATAAAGGCTTTTTGATATGGCTGGAACCGAACGCCGTCGTGAACTTCGTCGTCGCCGTAAGCGCGTTGTCCAAACTAAAAAACTTTTGGCGCGAGCCGCAAACGGGACAATGGAAAAAAGCACCGTGATTCGGAAGCTTCGCCGCATGACGACCGGAGCGGATGCGATCATCGAACGCGAAAAACTGAACGCATAAGCAATCGCTGCAAAGCGATTTCTGCCCCGTCACGCGAGCACGCCTCGCGTTTACGGCCTGTGATCTTATGACGGTGGAGCGGGCCATGCCCGGACTCCTCCAGTCCTGAGAGCGGGGATTCATGTGACTTGAACCAGTGTCGCAAATGAGCATCCCCCAATTCTCTTTACCGATCTGCGCAATCGGGCACGTTCATGCCCGTTTGCAATCAACGCGGATTCTCTTTCTCGTGATGCCGCTGCTGCTTTCAGCGATCCTGTTCCAGACGGCGATCCCGCTGCAAGCCGAAGACAAGCGACCGGCTGCAAGCACCGATTCTGCCGCAGAGCAAATCAAAGGCAAATGGGTTCAATACCGCAAGACAGCCAAAGGTCGTTTCAAAACGATTAAAGAGCACTTCGGCGACCACACCATCCTGACGGTCTATGATCCACAGGACAAAGTGGTCTACTCGCATCGTTCCGATTACGAAATCGATGATACCGGCCGAGCGAACGTCTTCATCCACCGCAACCGTCTGATACTGACCGGCCCCAATGCGGGCACCAAAACCGCCAAGGAATCCGCCTACCTATTTCGCATCGAAGGCAACAAATTCTACGAAGTCCACGGAATGCTGTCCGACGACCGAACGGCCCCATCGCTAAAAGTCTGGGAACGAGAGTAAAAGCAACGCCAGCCGAGCGTTTCCGCTGGAACCTCTCCTGGGATGGATTTACCCGTCGCACCAACCTTCCAAACCGAAGGGGCGATCGCCTTGACAATAACCGCCCTCACCCCAGAAGCAGATCCCTACGATCCGGGCCAACACTGGATTCAACAAAGGAACTAAACCGAAAAATGATCCGGGCGCCACTTTTCACTCTGGCTTACCCTCGTGACTTCCCTAGCATTCGGTGATGTTGACGGCTAATCCGCCTCGTGAGGTTTCTTTGTAGCGAGACGACATGTCCTCGCCGGTCCGTTTCATGACGCGGATCACGCGATCGAGCGAAACAAAGTGCTTTCCGTCCCCACGCAGCGCCAATCGACTTGCATTGATTGCTTTGACGGCCCCCATTGCGTTGCGTTCAATACAGGGGATCTGCACCAGCCCTTTGATCGGATCGCAGGTCAATCCCAGATTATGTTCCATCCCAATCTCGGCCGCCTCTTCGACCTGACCGGGCGTCCCTCCGAGGGCTTCGGTGAGAGCTCCGGCCGCCATGGAACATGCGACTCCCACCTCCCCCTGACACCCCACTTCGGCTCCAGAAATGGAAGCATTTCGTTTATACAGCGATCCAATAACGGAGGCGGTTAGCAAAAAATTCTCGATCGTCTGCGGAGTGACCGCATGACAAAAACGATCCAAATAGTGCAGGACCGATGGAATGATTCCAGCCGCCCCGTTGGTCGGAGCGGTCACGACTCGCCCTCCTGCCGCGTTTTCTTCATTCACGGCGAGCGCATACAGATCGACCCAGTCGAGCACCGACATTGGATCGCCAGCAATCGACGGAGCGTTGTCACGGAGAGACCGGTGCAGGGCCGGGGCCCGGCGTTGGACATTCAATCCGCCGGGCAAAACCCCTTCGGTACGACAACCACGTTCGACGCATTCCTGCATCGTCCGCCAGATACGTTGAATCCCTTCCCGCGTTTCCGACTCTGCCCGCAGCGCATTCTCATTCGCCCAGGCAAGCTGGCTGATCGACAGCTGGTGCTTTTCGGTTAGCTCCAATACCTCACGTGCGGATGAAAACGGGAACGGTACCGCAACAACCACAGGTGCCTGCCCGCGATGGTTCTCCGCCGCTTGTTCGCCTGCATCCGGCCCCCCGTCCTCGCCAGAACTCTTTTCGGATACCGCTGGACCACGTATGACAAACCCACCCCCAATCGAAAAGTAGGTTGTTTCATGAACGACGCTTTCAGAATCCCGATCAGGAAACGCTTGAAACCGCATCCCGTTGGGATGCGCATCTAAAAACGTTTTGCGATGAAACACCAGATCCGTTTTCTCATGAAACCCAATCGAATGCGTGCCAGCCAAACAGATTTGGTGACCGGAACGGATCTGCCGCAGTTTCTCGGGGACCAAATCAGGGTCGATTTGATCGGGCACCTCTCCCTGCAGTCCCATCAACACGGCAACGTCGGTCCCATGCCCGATTCCAGTCAACGCTAGCGATCCATACAAATCGACACGAATCCGTTGGATCGAATTCAGCAACCTTTGATCCGTCAATTCGGCCAGAAACATTTCGGCCGCGCGCATCGGTCCCACCGAGTGAGAACTGGAAGGTCCGATACCAATTTTGAACAGGTCAAAAACGCCATAGTAGGGAAGTTCAGAGTCCACAGAAGTTCCTCATCGCCATACGGACTTGGTGCGTTGTTCGATTCGACGTCATTCTGACAGTGCCATCCGATGTCTTATTCGAACAGACCATTTAAGTAGACTTCAAGATTACTGTACCCGACCTTGCTAAGATTCAATCCGTTTCGATCGGTTGCATCGGAAGGGTCCAATCCCTGTTCGATTTCCCAGGCATCCGGCATCCCATCGTGGTCGGAATCTTCGACCGGGGCCCCTACACGAATCGAAGGCCAACCACCTACGTCAGCAGGATCGTCAATGCATTTGCCCGTCTTGTTCTTAACATCGGAAACAACGCGTTCATCCACGGCATCGCGCTGCGGTATCGTTGCCCCCGCATGATCCAATACAAGATCAGCCGCCGTGGAGGAGGGATGGACCGTGATCGGGATCGGGGAATCCGGCCACGGTTGATCGCGTTGAATCTGGTTATCCGCAGCGACGCGCATCCAGTCTTTTCCAAGCCCCGACGACCCGTCTCCGATCAACGACCATTCGTTGCCATTCCCATTCGGGCGATGGTGCCCCACATTGTCACGAACGTAGAACATCGGTTCGTTTGGATAGTTCGACAGGGAAACTTCATACCGCTCGGTTCGCGTATCAGGGCCCGGCATGTAGGTATTCCCGATCAAATTGACTCGAGGCGGTTTCTGCATGGCGTTACTGAATTCCGCTCCAAAATACATCCAGTTGTAAACTAAATTATTCACAACATGATTGGGGCCGTCATGATTCGAAACCAGGGGATTTCTCGCCACGTTATGGGCAAGCAGGTTGTGGTGATAGGAAACGCGGCGAACATCGGATCCAATAATCGTACCCTTGCTGTGCGGTCCTTTTTCGTGGCTGCTATTGTGCAGGGCTTCGGAAATAATGCACCACTGAATGGTTAAATCATTCGCGGCGTACCACGATTCAACATTTTCATCCGTCGCCCAGCTAATCGAGCAATGGTCGATCACCACATGATGCGGCGGCGTCCGTCCATTTGTAATGCTCAAACCGTCGCCGCAACAACCTTTCTTCGCCGTGGGGCCACGTCGGATACGCAGCCCGCGTACCACCACGTCATGAGTCCCGACATTCAGCACGGGCCCGTCGAACCGTGGATCGGCTTTCAACAGAATGCCGCCCCCCGGAGCGGTTTGCCCCGCGATGGTGAGGTAGGGATTTCGAATGCGAATGGTTGATTCAACGGTAATCGTTCCTCCGGTTCGAAAGACAATCGTGCGAGGATTTGCCGCGTCGCAGGCCTCACGAAAACTACCAGGACCACGATCATCCAAATTGGTCACTTCGATCACAGCCCCTCCCCGCCCACCGCGAGTCTCCGCCCCAAACCCTTCGGCTCCGGGGAAAGCAGGAAGCCTTTTCACAGGGACCGACTGCCCCATGGCGGCCTGAAACGAACCAAACACTAAGACGATCCGAAGCCCGCAAAAAAGCCATCCCAGCAAGGATCCAAATATTTCGGAATTCAAAACGCACCCGATGTTAGCAAGACTAGAAACGCTTAAAGACGAACCGCAGAACAATCATAACCTTTCCCCAGGCAGCCAATACGACGCCCCAAACAATACCACGCCTCAAAAAACGTCACAGAAACGTGGTTTGCGGGCAGGCATTTCGGCGGTACTGGAACTAAAGATTATGCGTATCGATGAAGCACGAGAGTATTCGTCGCGATTCATCATCAATCCAATCGGCGTCACGAAACGGCACCATACGGCGTTTTAACGATTCTGGCTTCGTATTTGACAGATAACGTCCGTGCTTCGTTTGAGCAATTGCCAGAACAAGCAGATAGATCAACGCCCATATTTCGCGCGGGAAACAATCCTGTTCGGAAAATGGCAATGCTGATTGCTTACCCTGTTTCTTTGCAAGTCGCCGAACGCTGTCCAGAACATCCAAGGGCGGACACATGGTACTTAGCCACTCACCAAATCGAGCATCCGTGTCAGCAAGCTTTAAATCGGATGTCAGGTCGCCAACCTTTGTAACTAAAACGCTTTGCCAAGCGGCTTCTAAATCCGAAGGATCGCGGAACATGTCAGCGGTTACCGGCCCCCCCAACGCAAACGAAGCGGTTTGAGAGAGGGAGCTAGACCTTTCGGTCTCTTCCTCCAACAGGATCCGAAGTCCTCCACGCGCGGCCAAGCTAACAAGAACCTGCTGCGTCTCATGTTCCGCATCAATGACACTTTGCTCGGCGGAACTGGACGGTAGGTAATCTAGAACGGCTGCCTGGAAATGCCTCAAAATCATTCGCTTGACTGTGATCCACGCATTTCCGACCGCTTTGGGACTTTGAATCCCAAGCTTCTCTGCAAGCTCTGCATAAGAAGGAGCAGGAACCTGCCGCATTCCGGGCACTAGGACAAGCTCGACGAACACATCCCACTTCGCACGATGGCCATTGGCGACACATTCAGAGCGAACATCCTTCAAAACTCGATTGAGCAGATGGTTGGCCCATTCCGTATCGAATTCGAATTGTTCCGCGGCAAGTTGCTCGGGCTCCCAACCTTCCAAGGCTTCGATTGCAATATTGTTCCTCGCATGCCGAGCGTCCGCGGACCGGTATCGGTTTATGAAATAGAAACTAAGCGATTTTGAAAGATAACGACGAAAACTCAACTCGGAATTTGCGTCTTTTGCTGCCAGATATTTCGAAATCAAATTCTGTTCAGGCGGTGGTTCAAGGAGTTTAACCAGCCAAAATTCTTGCACGATCTCGTCCGCATCCTCGCTCGAAACTTTCTTTGTAACGACTAAAAAACGGACCAGCGGATTGGTGTAAGTCAGGCAAAATCGTTCCAAGCTATCCCGGCGGCTTTCTTTATGAACACTGGCGACGCCGAACAACACCGACATCATCGTCGATTCTGTATTTTCTAAAAACATCCGGATGCCTGTCGGTAAAACGCAGGTCAAAAATCGAAGAGAACCGAATCCGAACGTCCCCGGTTCGAACTCACTTTGAATGATTCTAGCAAAACCTCTTAACAACCGATTCGTGGGCAATCGAGGCAAATCGCATTCTCTTGGATCCCACGCTTTCGCGACCGTTTCGTTGGATCCTGCTGAAATCATCGCTGCAGAGGTGTGCTGGCCTGGTGAAACAATCCCGGCCAACCGCCAATCTACTAGCGTATCTTATCCCCCCTCCATAGAATACGACCACTGTCAGACAGGGATTCCGGTCGTTTTCAACGTGGATAGTACGAATCGGGACCGCAAGGCAAAACTTCATTGCTTGGCCCAACCGATGCGCACCCAATACACTCACGCAACGGACTGTTCAACTTGCTCGGCAATGGTCGCGGTTCGCCCACACCAGATCGGTTGTGTTGGTGTCTGCCCAGCCTGCGGCGAATCGATTCTAGTTAACGCCATTCGCCCGCTCGAACGATCCGATCGCGAGATCGCTGGCGTCATATCTTCCGTTTCGAAAACGGGTATCCGGTCATTCGACAGCAGCAGTGGCACCGCCCTGGGCGATTCAACAAGTCGTTTCAGCGAAGGCACTTCGATCGGCCGCTATCTACTGAAAGAAAAACTTGGTGAAGGCGGATTTGGCGAAGTTTGGCGAGCGAGCGATCAATCGCTTCACCGTGAAGTGGCGATCAAGATACCAAGATTTCAGCAAAACGATATTAAACGACAGCGTCGATTCGCAGCCGAAGCCAAAGCCTCCGCAGGTTTGCGTCATCCCAATATCGTTCCGATTTTTGACGCCGACGAAGTCAACGGGCAAGCGTACATTGCGACCGAGTTTGTTCGCGGCATCCCGCTGTCAAAGGTCAACGAAAATCGTCCGGCCCCCATGACATGGACGATTGAAGTAATCGCCAAACTTGCTGACGCACTTCATTACTCTCATGAACAAGCGATCGTCCACAGGGACATCAAACCCGACAACGTTCTGATCGATCGCGGTGGCGAACCGCAACTTTTAGATTTCGGGCTCGCAAAAAACATTGAGGACGATGGCTCGCAAACGATCGACGGAACCGTGCTGGGAACGCCCGCCTACATGGCCCCGGAGCAAGCGCGTGGCGAGATCCAACAGATCGGCCCCCAAAGCGACCAGTACAGTCTTGGCGTGGTCATGTTTCGATTGTTGACGGGCAGGACACCTTTCACTGGATCGCCGATGGTCGTGCTCCAGCAGATCAACCAGGGCGTTACTCCTTCGCTTGGTTCGGGCCCCCTGTCGTTTCCAAGCGATCTGATCTCGATTTGTAATAAAGCAAGAGCGAAGAACCCCAAAGATCGGTATTCCAGCTGCGGCGAATTTGCATCCGACTGCCGCCGATTCTTAGCAGGCCTCCCTGTTGCCGCTCGACCTCTGGGCCCTCTCGCTCTGACAGTGCGGTGGGCCCGCAGCAACCGTCGTGAAGCGTGCCTCGCAGCAGCCTGTTTGATCGTTGGTCCCCTCTTATTAGCAATCAGTTTGATCGGATGGTCCACCGCTACTAAACACGCCGCGGCGGCAGCTCAGCTGGAAACGCAAACACGCGAGGAAACCCAAAGGATCCTGGACCTCGAACAGCGATTAGAACGCCGAGTGGAAGAAGCGGCGAGAGCGCGTGACGCGTCCGATGAAGCGAAGATTCGCGAGCAGCAAGCCCGACAAGATTTGGAACAAGAAACCGAGCGTTTGGCAGCGGCAATTAGAAAAGTCGAAGCGGCCAATAAAGAGAATCTAGAATCTCAGACAGCATTAAGCGACGAGCAACAAATCGTACAGGATCTTCAATCCAAAATCGTTACAGTCAAACAGCAGGTGAAAGACGCCGTAAATCATCCACCTCCCATGGTTCAACGAAAGAGCACTAAAGAAGCGAATGGCCCCGCAGATATCAAGCATCAAGTGACGGAACCCTTAAACACGAATCCCAACCGTATGCCACCATTCAACCCCGAAGCGATTTGGGTTCAGTGCTATTGGAAAGGGCAAGTTGTCAGCCTGCGTTTCGCGGGAATGGTTCGCTATCGAACTCAGCCAATAGGAACATACGTGTGGCGTGGAAAGGCCAAAGCAGATACCCCAGTCATTTCAGATATCAGCTATCGCAGTGATGGTAGCTCAGTGATCTGCTGGTCAAATCGTGGCACAACGGAAATGGGAATCGGAACTCACGATAATTCTCTTGGAGTTCAAACCGTTGTCCCGGTTCATCATGAGCCACAGGCGAAACTAGCCAATGTCAAATCGGGGGCATTTTCTAGTAAATCCATCAGCGGTGTCGCCGTTTCCGAGAACCATACGTACTTTAGTTTCGGATCAGGAAAGCCTAATGCGATCATTCGTTATGACGCTGTACAGAAGGAATTCTTCCTACTACGCAGAATAGAACGAAACTGCGAAATTGACATCTACGGCCACGACCCCGATGGGCTCTACTCCATTTACTCAAACCACATCGAACGCTTTCAGATTAGCAGAACGTACACCAATATCGCGCCCCCCTCCCAGACATTCAAAATTGCGGTCCAAGAATACAAAATCCTATCCGCCGAATTAATTGAATCAGAGAAATTGATCCTTACAGTCTATGACTCAGCCTATGGCTCGGAACGAATGACACTATTGCTAGATTTGAAGGAAAAAAAATTCAAACGTTTTAAACTGCCATTACACGGAATTGCTCAGACACCAACGGGAAACCTGGTTGCTGACAATGGTCAGTCATTGCTCACATTGTTTGACTAATACGATGACTTTACTTCCCGAAACGATTGACTTGCCTTCGCGATTTGAACTTCGCGGTCCTTGTGGGACCGGTAGGTTTGGTGTCGTCTATTTCGCGCGTGATACAAAACTAAAACGAGACGTCGCACTAAAGGTTACAGAGACTACCAATCGGAGCCCGCTGCAGTTGAAGCGGATTCGTCAGGAGATCCGCATTAGTTGTCGCCTCAGGCACCCCGCAATCGTTTCCGCGTTTGACGCAATGGAAATCGATAATTTTGCAATTTTAGTTTTGCCGATGATTCATGGCGGAAGTCTGGCGGAATCAATCAACCATAAGCCAGCCGATCAACGACAAGCGGTTATCCGCTTATTGCAAATGACGGAAGCCGTTGCATATCTGCACCGCACCGGAATCTTGCACGGTGATTTGAAGCCTGCAAACGTCCTGATCGATGGCTTGGGAAAGCCACATCTATGCGATTTTGGAAGTTCGACGTTGCTTACGAAGTCGAAGAACATTACGGCAAACGAGATTGCGGGTACGCCTGCATACCTTGCTCCGGAACTTGCTGCAGGCGATGCCAAAGCGACCGTTGTGTCAGAGATTTATTCGTTAGGGGCGATATTGTTTTTCCTTTTGGTTGGCAAACCTCCATTTGAAGGAACAACCACGAGTATTCTAAGCCGCATCCAATCGGAACCGTTCCCGACATTGCGGTCGGTCAATGTTCAAGCAGACAAGGGACTTCAGGCGATTCTCGCTAAAGCCTGTCATAGCACCCCCGCGGAGCGATACCAAAGCGCTGAGGCATTGGAAGAGGATCTGCGTGCGTTACTAGAGGACCGGCCTTTGGCGGCACGCCGCGATTCGATGATCCGACGATCCGCGATGTGGGCCAAACGCCATCGAGCCACAGCTGTTTTGGCGGCAAGTCTTTTCCTCGCAGTGACGTTGGGAACGATCGCTGGCACGACCGGTTGGAGCTACGCGATTTCGCAGAAAAATGCCTCAAACCGCTCTCGCTCTCTCTTTCAAGCCAAGGCACGAAAAGCGAAATTGCGAGAGGAGTCTTTACAACAAACGCTTGCGACCATCAGCAAACAACGTCAGGCGATTGCGATCGCCACCGACGCGGAAAGAAAGATGCTCCTAAAAGCTGAATCAGCCAGTCGTGAGGTGCTAGAGAAATCAACTTCAGCGGCACGAAAGCTCGCGGAAACACAACGACTTGTCGCTAAGACTCGGATTGTTGAGTCGGAACGTCAGCAGACTGAACGGAACTCACAATTCCTATTGGGCGCGAAAAGACGCCGCGAAAATTTTGTAAATTTCCTCACCGACCGACGCGAACTAATCAACCGATTTCACAAAGAAGACAACTGGCACACTAATGAAACAACGGCATCCCAAACGTTAAGTGACAGTATTCGCGGGCTGCTAACGGAGGAACTAACGCAGCGATTCTCGCAAAGCGCGGACTTGCACTATCAACCATTTTCCGTCGTTTTCGAAACCAACGGGCGAGAAGCAACGATCTTACCTGCGGCTCAAACAGAAACTCTAAAGAGAATTCTCTATGGAGTCGAACGGATTCCTGAACGAGACCTGCCCTTGTCCGCTGCAACATCGGTTGGAATATGGGTTCCCCGCGTCGGTGACTACTCGCCCGATGGATCCAATCTTTGCCTTGCAGGTCCGAGTGCAGATGGAGAGAGCGTGGTCGCTAGGATTTCGATTGAAACGAATCAATCCGTTCGCAGCTATCGCTGCCCAGGCCAGGTTCATGCGATTGTTTGTGGGGACTCTGATTTTGAGTTGGCTTTGGTGTCATTAAAGGGTGACATACAAGTCGTCCGATTTCCAGATGAAAAGATCCTCTTTTCTGCGATGGAAGAACGCGAGAAAATAGCCCCCGTGACCAAAACTCCTCGGAGTTCTGGGGACTTGCTTCCTTTTTTCATCGACATCGGCACAAACCCAAATGAGCATTTGCTACTGGCTTCCTCAAGTCGCCCCGATGGAGAATCGACAACAGCTGTTTTCCTTCACTCACTTGACCTTCGATCAAGCGAACATGTTGTAAGCACATCGTTTGACTGTGGCATGCAGAAACTAGCCAACTGGCCGCACCAATGGCAACTTTCGGATCATACCTACTTGGGAATCGGGAAACGCTGCCTGACCACATTGCTTCCGGCCCCACTGGGGAATCGGCGTTACAGCGGCAACGCACTAATCGGAGCAGCCGCGTATTCATCGAGTTTTCAAAAGTGTGAAACGGAATGGGGGCCAATCGCAACGCCACCATCCCCAACCGAATCGCCTGGCTACCTAGGCCCTGAAACACTGCTACGGGCAAAAAGTGATTCGTTCGATCTTCCGGTAACAAAGGACTACGATCGCTCGACGCAACCCTATCGGATGCCTTCGTTCGATTCGGGATCCGGAATTGCAACGCTTTGGTATTCCGACGGGTTTACGGCGTTCGATGTATATGACGGTCGTATCATTCGGGAGTCGACCATCCCACAGGGGCCCGCCGATGCACGTCTAGTTAGGTCCGCCCAAAGTGATCGTTGGATTCGATTTTCCAAAAAACAAATTCGCTGGGCCGAATTGTTCAAACCGAAATCAGAGATCTTTAAAAGCGTCGAAGCAACCGATTTGCACCTGGGTTTGATCGCTGCACGACTGAAGGGCGAGCCCCCAATTCCGGTCAACCAGACTCAAGCCCCTGTGACGGCCCCATTGCCCCACGTCCCCGTTCTCACGGTCGACAACTCCTCGAAAATCCGTCCGAATGGTGGCGGGGTTCGCTTTGATTCTTTGAAACAACGTCTCGATCACGATGCCGCGCACATCGGCATGGATTCTCCGTTTACGCTCGAACTGATCGCAAAGCTAGCTCCATCCAACGGAAAGGACCAACGAGGACTTGCCCGCTTGCTCAATTATGCATTCGTCATTTCTCCCGACGGACGTGGGGAGTTCAGGCGAGAACTGCCTCGGGGGCCGAATAACAAATGGAATCAAAGTGGCATTCTCTCCAAAGAAAAGATCACCGACCGCTGGGTACACCTCGCCTGCGTCACCAATGGAGTGGACAAGGTCCGCTTCTACATTGACGGAGAACTCATCGGATCCAACAAGTGGTCGCCCGAAGTCGCAAAACGACAAAAACGGCAATCCAAATTTTTGTTAAACGATTTCGGCGGACCGCCGCTAGGAATCGTTGACAGTGTGCGGATTTCTCACGGTGAGCGATATGACGGCACCTTTGTCCCTTCCTTACCAATGACAGCGGACCAAACCACAGCGATTCTGTACAACCTAGACGGAGACAGCGACAACCGTGCCATCGATTCAAGCGGCAACAACCACACGGGCCGGCTTCGCGATCCACAATGGGTGCAGTTCGCGGGACCGAATGAAACGAAGCCCGATTCCGCTGTTTCAAAAACGACTAAAACACAACCGTCCCATGCAACAGGCTATTATCTAGGTGCAAACTCGAAAGCTAACCAATTTGAACTTCCGAAAATCCCGCTCAATGCCTCACAACCTCCCCTGACCTTGGAAGCCGTGGTAAAGCTGTCGCATCCTCGGCCTGAGGGCACGCGAGGCATCCTCGGACTCTGGGGGTATTATCTGGGTATCCGCGAAAGCGGCACGCCTGTGTTTCGCCGTGACCTAACAATTGATGGGAAATGGGGTCATCGATTTGTTACCGGAGATCGGTCGATTGTATCGCGGTGGGTCCATTTAGCAGGCGTGACCAACGGATCCAATGAATTGAAATTGTTCGTTGACGGAAAACTTGTGGGGATATCAAAGGTACCATTCGCAGATCTGGATGAGGCTGGCCAGGACACGAATTTGCAGATCAACAGTTGGCCGCAAGGAGCGATAAACGGTTGGATCGATAGCGTTCGCGTCTCGCAATCAGCACGTTATGAAACCGATTTCGAACCTCAGCTACCCTTTGTTGCAGATGACCACACGCTCGTTCTGTACGACTTTAACGAAGGCAAAGGAAACCACATTTCGGATTCCAGCGGAAATGGAAGGGACGGAACATTAGTGACCCCGGAATGGCTCAAGACCTCGCAATACGCGAAGGATTAAGCTTTCGGGGAACGCTGACGGACGGTGCCCTACTACAGCAAACTTCGCCCACTGCGACTGCCAACCTTGGCGCTCTCCGATTAGCAAGTCGACAAACTTCCTACGTCTTTTTACGCTGAAACAACCTATCGATGAATGACCAGACAATCGATCTTGAACCGCCGACACCACGGTCAAAACAGCCGATCCGCCTGCGGGTAATCGAAGGGCCGCACGACGGGATGCAGTGGGTTTTCGATCGATCGGCGGAAGTGACACTAGGGCGGACCGATCGGGCGGATCTGGTTTTGCCGCAAGAAAATTCACTCTCAGGCCTGCATCTATCGCTTAAGATCGAACCACCCCATGTTGAAATGTTAGACGAGCATTCTCGAAATGGAACGTTCGTCAATGGCCTGCGAATGGCGGGGGCAACCTTGCGCCACGGCGATCGTTTTGGAGTTGGCGATACGCTTCTGACCATTGAGCTTCTCTCCAACCTAAAAACTCCCCATCCCCTTGAGCAAACTGCGGCATTTGATCCGCAGGAAAACAACCAACGGACCTCAAACGCCAACCCCTCAGCGAATCCAATTGCAGCAAAGGCCAGCGAATCACCATCGCCGGAAACCATTGGCTTGCCTGCGACTTTGGACGGAAGCGGCGGCCCACCCTCACCAAGCACACCATCAGCCTTTTTTTCTGCGGATAGCGTCAGCGGTAACGCTGCCTCTGTTGGTGACCGCAGCGACGACCAAATTGTTGGTTCCTACCATCTTGGTGAACTACTTGGCAGTGGTGGGATGGCAAGCGTTTATAAGGCGACTCATCGCAGAACCGGAAAAGTCGTCGCAATCAAATTGATTCGTAGCGACCTGCCACAAACCGACAAACGTCTGCGTCTATTTGTGCGAGAGGCCGACGTCCTAACACGGCTGCGTCATCCTCGTATTGTCCAAGCCTTTGAATTCGGAATCGAAGGCTCCTTTCCCTATTTGGTAATGCAGTTCGTCCCCACGATTGACCTTCTAGACTTGACCGATGCACTTCCGCTGAACAATCGAATCCGTACAGCAAACTGGATCACATTGCGAGTCCTTCAAGCGGTTCAATACCTACACAAAAACGGAATCGTTCATCGCGACATCAAACCGAGCAACATTCTTGCTTATCGCAATAAACACCGCTTGCACCTCAAACTAGCAGACTTTGGATTGGCAAAAATCTATGCGGACGCGGGAATTAGCGGTCTAACCAATGAGCGTTCGGTTCGCGGAACGATCGCATACATGTCTCCGGAACAACTTTATAACAGTCGCGATTCGGGGCCCAGCGACGACGTCTTTTCGTGCGGAGCCTGTCTGTATCGGATCCTGGTCGGCGAAGTTCCCAACATGGCATTCCAAAGCAAAAGAACGCTTGAAAAACTTCACGCTTCACCGCTGCCACAGGCAATGATTCGCTTGATCAACAAGTCCATTTCGCTCTCACTCGAAGAACGATTTAACACAGCCAACGAACTTGCGATCGCGATTCAGAACTATAACAGCGAAGCCTAAATGCGTTTTTTGTCAATCCAAGACTGTTTTACCGCGACGTATATCGGATCGTGTTCCACTTGTATTTATTGATAAACCGATCATGGAGGTCCTCACCAGCTGCGATGCTGGCCGCATCAACCAGATTGCTGATCGCTGAGTCAACGTCCGTTAGATCAGGACGTTTGCCGACCTCCTGCCAAAAACGCTTGAGGAACTCAAGTTCTCCGTATTCGCGAGCAAGGTCTAGCATGATTTCTGAAAAATAGTCCATCGTGCCAATGTTTCCCGCGACCGTTAATGGATCGTTGTAGAGCGAACCTTCGAAATCCAAGAAGACACTATCGAAATTCATTTCTGGATCGCTCGTGTACGTGTCAAGCCATCGCGCCATGGAAGCTTGCGAAGCAGGCGTTCCGGCCCCTTCCGGCGGCCCACTAAACGGGATTTCTAAGAATTCACTAATCGCACGCTCCATCAGGATAGGGAAACCATTTACCATAAAATCACCGGAGCCACGACTTTCATGATCCGAGCGCAGATCGTTGAATTCTAACTTCGACTGATAAAACCAAAAGTTGCGTCCCAATTCATAAAAGAACAGATGATCTGGAGTGCCCGATGAAGCAAACTCTTCCACTGCAACGTCAAAAAATTCCGTGTCGACTTCGATCCCACGCACCCCAAGGTACCCGCACCCCGCACCACAAGTCTGATCGACCTGGGCGATGATCGTTTTACCTACAGATAGCCCATAGTCACTCGGTTCAAGTCCAGTCGTCTGTGCATAGACTTCGTACCCACGATCGATCTCGGCGATAAGTCCATCAATATCTTTGACGGCAAGATTTGGTGATTTCGCAAGCAGCGTTACGTGCTTCCCCTCATACGCATACCGCGAAACGGTCTCGCCTTGGAATGAAGTGTATTCCACGACGTCTGGGCTAGAAACGGGCACTGAAACTTGTGTATTGAGAAAATTAATGACCTGGAGCGCATCCTTTGCAGAGATAAACCCATCTCGTGAAACATCCGCAAGCCAATTGAACTCCGAATCAATATTTTGCGGATTGTCATTGCGATTGATTGCGTTGACAACATGAAGCGCGTCCAACGGGGTCACATGCCCATCGCCGTTAACGTCAAATCGGGAAGGATCGCTTGGATCGGGAAGTTGGCCGATGACAAAATCAATCGATTCGGTGTTCGAGATGGTTCCAATCACGCCTGCGAGCGATCGCTCCACATCTAGAAAATCATCCCCTTCCCCCAAATCGACAAGAACACGGTCCACCCCTGCAAACATCAGTTCGCGAACCCCGTCCGTCACCGTCAGCGACGTGGAGGTTCCATTTAGTGCAACACTGTCGTCACGGTCCGTCCCCTCAAGCAATAGTTCTGAAATAGTTCGTCCATCTTCATATCGATCGCGTTGAACAGCCGTCCATTCGGCAAGCGGAGGGGTCTCAGTGGAACTTGGATTTGTCACCAGTTTGATATCGTCAAGTTGCCTCCGCATTGGAGAAGCAGGATCGATGCCTCGCATTGTTAGCGGCCCACCCACCCAAAAACTATCTGGCCGATCCGTGACGGCATCGGCCCAAACCATCTCATTCCGTCGGACTTCTTCCACGCCGTTGACCCATACAACCAACGATCCGTCAGCCAGGCCCGGACTGTTAAAGGTGACCCGATACCGAATATCAATCCATTGATCGGGTGAAAAATCGATATCGACTCGATCGGCGGTCCCATTTTTCTCCGCGAAGAAGAGAAGCTGGTAATAGCTACTGCCATCTGGGTTTCGAAACACCGAAAGTTCATTCTGAAGATTGTGCTCTACATCCGTCCCGTCGGGTGCAACAAGCCGAGACAGTTTGACGGCAATGAAGTCGTGTGCTTCTGAAGAGTTCCTGGGAATTCCGTCGGGAAACTTGACACGATACGACAGCTCAACGCCATCTGTCGCCCCAAACTTGTTGCCAAGCAAGGTCTGAGTTTCATTCGAGTCGAAAACCGATTGGTAGGCATACTCTCCGTCGGCAACCTCAACGATTCCATTCGATACTGTATTCGAAAAGATCGGTGCAAAACCATCCGCGGACTGGTCCTGAAAATCTTCGGAAATAAACACGTCCCCCGCGAATAAATTTCGCTTGCACAGAGTCTCATACTGAAGACGTTTGCGTCGTGGGATCTGACGTTCTTGGGGGCGAAGAAACATATTCTGCTCGTTTGGCTGGAGTGGGTGACACCAACAGAACAACGCGACCGAGCAATCGCTGCGCGAAACGGAGATATTTTTCAAGAATAATTTTGGTGACGCCGCCGATCCTGATAAACGTTCAGGATAAGAACGGCAATCGATGAATTGACGAATCGGCCCCTAAGGCTCGAAGCGGTGGCGATGCCTTTGCGAATCCGTGAACCAGAAAGCCATCAGCCAACAAGAACGAATCGCCAACACCTCGCAACAAGAATCTTGCTTGTCCCACAGCGTTTACGATTTAGACAAACGAAAATGCGTTAGAAGTCGGGATCTAAGATGACGCGGTAGCGGGCTTTGCCAGCTTCGACGTGGGCGAAGGCTTCATTGATTTGGCTCATCGGGAAATGTTCGGTTTTGGGCGAAACGTTGTGCCGCGCGGCGAACGAAAGCATGTCCGCCATTCCGACCGGAGAGCCCGTTGGCGAAGCTCCGACACTAGCTTGCCGAACAAGCAGCGGAAAGACATTAACCGGGATTGGTTCTAAAACGGCGCCCACCATGTGCATCCGGCCGTTGGCGGCCAAAGACGCGATGAAGGAATCCCAGTCGAGCTGAACATTGACCGTCACGATCAAAAGATCGAACGATTTTTCAAGTTTCTGGATCGCTTCTGAATCTCGACTCGATACGACGTGGTTTGCTCCAAAACCGCGAGCTTCTTCGAATTTACTTTCGCTAGAAGTAAACGCGGTGACGTCACATCCGTAGGCGGCGGCGAATTTTATCGCCATATGCCCTAACCCACCGATACCGATCACACCGACTCGGCTTTGCGGCGTGGCAAAGGTTGCCAGCGGATTAAAAACGGTGATCCCGCCACAGAGCAAGGGCCCCGCATCCGCAACATTGAGCGATTCGGGCAATGGTATCGCCCACGCCCAATGCGCCCGAACCGAATTTGCGAACCCGCCGAAATGACCGGCGATCGTCGGCTGTGCCTGACTGCACAAATGTTGCTCTCCCGAAATACACTGCCGGCAGTGCATGCAGCTATCACAATTCCAACCGACCCCAACTCGCTGGCCGACGGTTAATCCTTTTGCGTGGGCTCCCAAAGCGGTCACCCGCCCCACAACTTCATGCCCGAGTACTGTGGGAAATTCGGACATCCCCCACTCGTTCTTCCACATCGATAAATCGGAATGACAAATACCACAGTGCTCCACGGCGATCTCTACCTCTTCAGGCCCAAGTTCCCCTCGCTCAGGAGAGCGTTTGGTGAAAGTACCGCCGACTTCATCCGCCACCCACGCTTCATATGCCATTCGACTATCCTTTTTTAAAATCATCGGTCGTCACCGCAATCATCATCACCGCATTGAATTTAACGATTGCCTACCAACCTAACACTATCCATGGCCGGCAAGCAGGCAACTTTCCACCGCGTCGCGATAAGATTCCAATCCTGGCACCTTTAAGCCTTCGGTTTTTGCACCGTCATCCCACCGCCGAACCAAGAGGATGGTTTCAAGATGTGGATTTTGCTCAAATTCCAACACCTCAGCAGGCGAAAATTTACCCCCTTGCAGGTTCAAACTATTCTGCGACGCGGGCGACAGTCCCTCGTGATAATGGGAATCGATGGCACACAGATAGCGTTTCGCGGGGACATGCTGGCGAATCGATTCAATGATGACGTCGGGAAAATAGAGTTCCAGCAACTCCGCCCCGACGGTCTCGTGACACCAATCCTCTTGCGAGAAATTGCCCTGCCCAGCTTCCTCATTCATGACGAAGTGACCGATGTCATGCAACAGTGCCGCGGTTACCTGCATGTCGGTCGCTTGATTCGCTTTCGCCAAAAAAGCGGCCTGCAGGCCGTGCTCCAGTTCCGTTACGGATTCGTCATAAAAGCTATTGCCATTGCGTTCCATATACGCAAACAGAACGTCCACTTTTAACTTCCCTGTGCGAACATTTGCAAGCGAATCCGCAAGCGATGTATCAACTCTTTCATTCATAACGACTCCGGGAGGGCAATTCGACGAGCGATGCAAATGTCGACATTCCGAGATGACTGGGATCCTATGCTGACAAGAATGTAACCGAACGATCGCTGGTTTGGGGAACCAACAGGTTAAGGTCTGGCGAAGAAAACAGGGGACTACGACCGAAGACGCAGCGGCCTGTCGATTGAAGTGAAAGCGGAAAAAGATTGTCGCCTTTCGTTCCGCGAAAGAACACTCCTTCAAAGCTACTCTCGCGGATCGAAAGGCGACAATCATCCAAACGACAGCCCGACTGGGTTCGTGGCACCATGGCATCGATCCCGTCATACGCTTCGCTTTGGATCAATGCCAATGCGATGCAGCGCCGGACCACGTCGCTTGCAATCGATAGGTTACAATTGGAACAATCGACAGCATGATGGATATCACGCCGATTTTCGGTCGCGTTTCATTCCTTCGATCAAGTGTTTTCAAATGTTACAGCTTGAACGTCCGGGGCTTCTTCTAGCCGCCACCCTTCTGATTGCCTCAGCGGCTGTCGCCGACAAGCCAGCAGATCCTGCTGAAAGCGAGCGTGAGCACATCGCGAGCTACCAGGTGACGGCTCCCCCTTCTGATTTAAAAGTCGGCCCCTTTTACGCCAAGTACGTCAGCGCCAGTGGATACCCCATTGTCAGCTCTGCAAAGGTCAATGATTACGCACTAAAAGAGGCCGCCTACTTGATCGATATGATGCTGGCCGAGCGTCCCGATCTGCGAAAAGTGATGGTCGCCAATGGGTCGCGATTAATCGTAATGAGCTATCAGGAATTCACTACGGACATTCCGGAACATTCCAACCTCACGCCTAAAGACTACTGGAACGCGAGAGCTCGTGGCCTGGGCGGTTCGCGCACCGAACCGGTCTGCTCTTGTGGGGAAGAAAACCTGCTTGCGTTTCCCGGCGACCCGTACTCTACCGAGAACATTTTAATCCACGAATTTGCCCACAATATCCATTTACGCGGGATGGTGAACTTTGATCCGACGTTTGATGATCGTTTGAAACTGGCTTACGACCGAGCGATGGAACAGGGGTTATGGAAAAGCAAATATGCATCGACGAACCATGCCGAGTACTTTGCCGAGGGGGTGCAGTCTTGGTTCAACAACAATCGCCAGCCCGACCATGACCACAATCATGTCGACACTCGAGCGGAACTGATTGAATACGATCCCGGATTAGCTTCTCTCTGCGAAGAGGTTTTTGGCAAAACCGAATTGGTGTACACGAAACCGATCAACCGCTTATCCAAACATCTTGCTGGCTACGATCCTTCGACCGCTCCCCGTTTTGAATGGCCTGCTGGGCTGATGGAAAGCAAACAGAAGATTCGCGAAGAAGTCCAAAAACGGGGTACGGATCGCGAGAAGGAATATAAAAACTAGGTTTGTTGCCAGCCGCAAACCGCGAGCTCTTTTCTTTGACAGATCGAAATCCAACGGGTCTAGCCAACTGATGAAAATTTCAATTTCAACCAAGCAGACCATCGTGGTTGCGGTCGTTTCATTGCTGATCGCAGGGCAGAATGCGGCCATCGCGAAACAAACGTCGGCCCCTAATATCCTGATCATCTTGGCGGATGATTTGGGTTACGGAGACGTTGGATGCTACAACCCCGATTCCAAAATACCAACTCCCTACATTGACCGGCTGGCTTCGGAAGGGATGCGGTTTACCGATGCGCACAGTCCGTGCACGGTTTGCACCCCCACCCGTTACAGTGTGATGACCGGTCAAATGGCGTTTCGTGTGCCCAATGGCGGACGTGTCTTTTCCGGCGCGGGAGGTCCTTCCTTGATCGCTCCGGACCGCCTGACGCTACCGAAAATGCTTCGTGATGTCGGGTACACCACCGCCTGCATCGGAAAGTGGCACATTGGACTGACATTCTATGACGAAGCCGGAAATCCGATTCACGACGGCAGCCCCAAGGGCGTCGAGCGTATCGATTACTCTCGGGAAATTCAGGGAGGCCCAATCGATTGTGGATTCGATCAATTTTTTGGAACCGCATGTTGTCCAACCACGGACTGGCTTTACGCCTACATCGAAAACAAACGCATTCCTGTCCCGCCGGTCAAAAAACTCGATAAATCGACGCTCCCTTCACATCCGTATTCCAAAGACAACCGCCCCGGGATGGTGGCACCCGATTTCGATTTGGAAGAAGTGGACATGCTGTTTCTGGACAAGAGCCAACAGTTTCTACAAAAGCACGTCAAAGAGAGTCCCGACAAACCTTTTTTCCTGCTGCATTCAACGCAAGCGGTTCATCTTCCTTCTTTCCCCGGGAACCAATTCAAAGGGAAAACGGAATCGGGCCCGCATGGTGATTTTATTTTTGAACTGGACTACGTGGTCGGTGAACTGATGAAGACACTGGATCGTCTGGAGATTGCTGATAACACGCTCGTCTTGTTTACCAGCGACAACGGGCCGGAAGTCCCGACCATCTACCACATGCGGCACGACCACCAGCACGATGGAGCTCGTCCGTGGCGTGGTGTTAAACGCGACAACTGGGAAGGCGGACACCGCGTCCCGCTGATCGTCCGGTGGCCCTCAAAGGTCGCCGCCGGCACGAAGACCGATGAATTGACGTCTCTTACCGACGTGATGGCAACGATCGCGGAAGCGACGGGATCACGCTTGCCTAACGATGCTGGGGAAGACAGCTTTAGTCTGATGCCGACCCTGCTTCAGCAACGACAGGACGGCCCCATTCGCCCCTACCTGCTCCAGCAAGGATTCGGAGGTTCTAGGTATTTGGCCATTCGCCGCGGCCCATGGAAATACCTTGCACACAAGGGATCGGGAGGAAACCGATATGACAATCATCCGATGCTGCGAGAATACGAATTACCGGACACGGCGCCGGAAGCCGAAGGACAGCTTTTCAATTTAGATATGGATCCAGGTGAGCGAGAGAACCTGGCGGCAGCTCGTGTGGAAATTGCAATGGAACTGGCGGAACTGCTGAAGAAATCGATAGCCGACGGACGCAGTGCCGATTCGCGGGAACCATAGAACGCCCAGATTCAAGGTTTTCGCTCCGGCAAAGATTTTGTCGCCGTTGAATCGGCGAAAATAGCTAGATAGCGAGTTCTTTCGCGGGGGACGTGAAAAGAATAAGCAAGGAAATTCTCTCTTCGCTTCCAACGAAACCAACAAACCGCTACGCAGCGGATTGCGATTCAGGCAGCCTGCGGGCTTGAAGCGTCGAGACAACGGATTCCAGACCAAACGGAGCGGAAATAATCCGAGTCCATTTAGAATCCGAATTTCGCCCACTTAGGCTTGATGCCCCGCAAGCACTCACCACCGGCGGTTAGCGACGTGCAGGCGTTGGAGGTGGCACGGTGGAGATTGGGCGATGGGCTAATTCCCAATACGTGTTTGCTCCCAATTGCCTTGCGACCAAAGCCGTTCGCTGACTGGCTGGCAAACCATCGCGGACGATCTGATAGAGGTCCCTTAGGATCGATTCACTGTCGCCGTAGTAACTATGTCCGAGCAAGCTTAGATCGATCCCACTCACGTCGATCGTTTCGACTCCTGGAACCACAACAATCTCTGTGCCGCTCTCGCCGGCACGCGGATACCCGTGCACCTGTTTGGAGGCGACTAGCGCTTGGTCGTCTGATGAAGCGTAAAGGGTGACCTGTTCGGCGACATCCAAAAGCACTGGCGCAAAGTCACGACGGAAGCGGTCAGCGTCGACATCGGGCGCGGCCAACACCACCCGATCAAAAGGTGCTGGATCGTTGGGGCCAAGTTCAAAACGAATCTGTTGCATGGCAGCCGTCATGGCTCGGTTGCCCATGCTATGAGCCACCACGTTGATCGAATCGGCTCCGCTTTTTTGTGCCAGGTCCTGCAAAAATTGTTTCAGATGGACAACGGACCACTCAACATTGTTTTCATCAACGGGGTATCCCCACAACGTTCCCTGGCTTGGCCAACTGTAGCAAACCGGAACGCCTTCAAAGGGAAGATCCACGGCGATCTGCGCGGTCCGACGAACGGCTGACTGGAAATCGACATTAAAACCGTGGATGAATACCAGCAAGTCTTTCTGAGGAGACTGCTGAACGGTTTGACTAAGTCGTTGTTGAAAGTCACCTTCACTCAGCTCAACGGCACTGGTCAAAACCAGATGCTCTTGCTGATTTTCAGTGAATTCAAAGCGTAACAAGCTGGGACGCTCGACCATTCCCCGCTCATGGGAATTGGGGACCGTGACCTCGCAAACCCCCTGCACTAATTTCCCCCGTTCCCCCGAGTAGGTCACACCATGTTTTTCGATATTGGCTTCCCCGCTGAAGACCAAAAAAGCTGCCAAAGCAAACGCGACACCTCCAACTCCGACGGTCATCACCGCAACCTTGGAACGCCCTGTCGTCCAGGCTACCAACGCCAGGACAACAAAAACCAAACCACCTACAGCCGACGTTAACAGCCATTGTTTCTTCCCCTTCACGTCGATGTCAGCTAAGGAAAAATCGGCTAACTGACGGTCGGTCGCATAAAAGACCTGCACGGTTGCAAATCCGTTCCCCGCCTCGCTACCCGCAGGCATCGAAGCCATGGGCGGTTCAAGCGTTTCCTGCATCGCGACCGGTGGGTTCTGGATAGCCGCGGCCTTAGGCGGTGCAGCCATTTCAGCGGACTCCATCGAGAACGCCTGAGGTGCTAATGCTCGTGCACGCGACGACTGAGCTTGCGAAGCCTGCGGAGCCATTGACTGAATTTCCGCAGGAGCCATCATCGGTTTTGGGAAACCGGAACCCGCTGGAGCCTCATCGGGGCGACGCATTTTGATCGCCTGTGGAGGTTCGATATCAGGCCAAGTATCGCTGGCGTTTTGCATCGATTTCGGCTGTACCTGAACGGCCTCCGCCGCTTGAGGCTCTTGCTCCGCAGACGGTTGCTCGGTTCTCTCAGCCGAAGCAACCGTTTTTTTCTCCGAGCTGCAACCACTGAAACCAATCAACAGGATCGCGAGCCCTACGCAACCGAAACGAATACAGAAGAGACGGGCATGTGAGATCATTGGGATGGCCTTCATAGCAAAGCCTCCGTGCAGGGCGGGGGGAGTGGTGGGATTCACCGACTCTCTGGCTATACAGAAATTGCCGCGCGGTGTCGACGGCAGTTGGCCTTTTGAACAGGTGGGAGGTGGGAGGTGGGAGGTGGGAGGTGGGAGTTGGGAGTTGGGAGTTGGGAGTTGGGAGTTGGGAGTTGGGAGTTGGGAGGTGGGAGGTGGGAGTTGGGAGGTGGGAGGTGGGAGTTGGGAGGTGGGAGGTGGGAGTTGGGAGGTGGGAGTTGGGAGTTCTTGCCGGGCGGCTTGCGCTCAGTGCTGACTGGGTTGCCAAGTTTTCTTAGCGGAACGGCGCGAGCCGTCCGGCAGATGCATTGTCAAAGCGCGCACTTGCCGGGCGACTTGTGTTCAGTGCTGACTAGATTGCCAAGTTTTCTTAGCGGAACGGCGCGAGCCGTCCGGCAGATGCATTGTCGAAGCGCGCATTTGCCGGGCGACTTGTTTTCAGTGCTGACTAGATTGCCAAATTTTCTTAGCGGAACGGCGCGAGCCGTCCGGCAGATGCATTGTCGATGCTCGCACTTGCTGGGCGACTTGTGTTCAGTGCTGACTGGGTTGCCAAATTTTCTTAGCGGTACGGCGCGAGCCGTCCGGCAGGTGTATTGTCGATGCTCGCACTTGCTGGGCGGCTTGCGTTCAGTGCTGACTAGGTTGCCAAATTTTCTTAGCGGTACGGCGCGAGCCGTCCGGCAGGTGCATTGTCGATGCGCGCACTTGCCGGACGGCTCGCGCCGTTCCGCTAAGAGATAGCACGCGCACACGCCGGACGGGACGATGGCGGCTTTGGAAAAAGCTGCCACCGATCGCTGCCTTAGCGTGGGCCTAACAGATGAAACCGGATCGATTGCCCGGCTTCGTTTTCGGTGGCGACCTCTAGCTCGACTGGCGCGTTCCCTTTGTCTCGGGTCAAGGATGCCGGGAAGTCGACGTTGACCGGGATCGAAGTCTGTTCGCCAGCAGGCACAGTCAGCCGCTCGGGATCCAGAATCTGCAATTTCGCCTTCTCGGGCGATACGACCGTTACAGTAAACGTTTGGGTCTGAGCCGAGCGATTGGTGAGCTCCAGAAAAAAGCGATTGGTGACTTGCCCGATCCGCACAACCGAATAGGGCTCACCACGACCTCGAGATAATTGAGCATCGAAGTTCGCGTGGGTCGCCAACGCAAACGCTAGCCCTCCGAAAACAACCGCCAGGATCATACTGTAGATTATCGTCCGTGGACGCAGCAGGCGATTCTTCTTCCCCGCGATCGCATCCTGCGAACTGTAACGGATCAACCCCCGAGGCGTACCGACGCTATCCATCACATGATCGCACGCATCGATGCACTGGGTGCAGTTAATGCACTCCATCTGCAAACCTTCACGAATATCGATACCGGTTGGACAGACGACCACACACTGATTGCAATCAACGCAATCGCCAACCGCTTCCCCTTCGCGATGTTTACCTTTCTTACGCGGTTCGCCTCGGACATGGTCATAGCCAACGATCAGCGACTGCTCATCCAGCATGACCGATTGAAAACGTCCATACGGGCAGGCCAACGTGCACATCTGCTCGCGAAAATAGAGAAAATCAAACAGCATCAAGCCAGTGGTTCCCCCCATGACCAGAAATGCGATCGGATGTTCCGCTGGCGAACTCTGAATCCACGACAACAGGATTTTTGGGCTGACAAAATAGGCTAAGAACGTATGTGCTAGAAACATACAGAGCAGCACGTACGTCACCAGGCGAGCAATCTTCCAGCCTGCAGAACGACCTTTGCGGGGCGTTCCTCCCTTGCCCGTGGTACCGTCAAAAAGACGATCCAAGGGGCGAAACAGATACTCCATGTAGACCGTTTGAGGACACGCCCACCCGCACCAAAGACGCCCGGCCAACGCGGTTATCAAGACGATCGACAGCAAAAAACTGAGGATCAACAATGCCAACAGCATCGTATCGGTGGGCAAGAAAGTCTTCCCCAGAATCGTGAATTCCAGTTCCGCGATATCCAACAGCAGGATCGGTTTGCCAGCGATTCGCAAATGCGGAACCACCACAAACAGCACCATCAGGGAGTAGGCAACCAACCGACGACGATGCCACCACTTTCCCGTCGAAAGCCGAGGGAGCAACCAACGACGACTGCCATCTTGTTGCATCGTACTGAGTACTGGAAGCGTCGGCGATTCCATCGCGAGCTAAGCCTTTGTTTCTTCGGGTTCGGCAGTTTCGGCCTCTGGTTCAACCGCTTCTTCTTCGGCAGGCGGTTCCGGCCAAGGAGCGATTTCCCTGCCCTCAGGAACACGTCCACCTTCGATATTCTTACCGCGTAGTGTTGCCACGTAAGCGGAAACCAACACGATCTCATTGACGTTCAATCGATCGGACCATTTAGGCATCGCACCGTTTCCTGCCCCATTGGCAACGACAGTCGCAATATCTTGAATCTGGTTGATGTTCTTGAAATGTTCGTCCGTCAGATTGGGACCAACTTGCCCCTGTCCATCGGCACCGTGGCAGGAGACGCAGTGGCTCTTAAAGACGGACTTACCAACGCTTAGCCAGTTGTCCTGCTGGGTAAACCGCAGGATGGTGGGTGCATCGGGTGTCAATTCACCGATCTCGGCGAACTGCAGGCGAGTATTCTCGGCACTCGCTTGCTCGTATTGCTCAATCGCCGATCGCCCTTCGACTCCGGTCTGGTAATAAACCCAGTACAGGGGAGCGAACAAGATGGAGAGCACAAAGATTGCGGTCCACCACGCGGGCAACGGATTGTCGAATTCTTCAATCCCATCGTAACAATGGTCGGTTTTCGGAGCTTCACTCATCACGCGGGTCCTCCACTTGATCACTCAGTGGGATCGAAGCAAAACGTTCGGAAGCATCGCTACTTAAGCGAAGTGCTCCGTAAAAAATGACAACAAAAGTCGCTACAAATAACCCCAGTGCGATTTCGGCACAGAGTGAATAATCAAGCGACGCTACAAGGTCTTTAATCATTTAGCCATGTCCAAAAGGAATCGATTACGGATTGCCTGAAGCGTCTTCAGTAGGGGTTTCATCCGCAGCGGCTTCTTCGCCCGCTGGAGCTTCGGCGGCAGGAGCCGTTTCTTCCGCTGCGGCAGGGGTATCGGTTTTCATCGCATCGACTCCCAAACGCTGAAGATAAGCGATCAAGGCGATCGCCTGTTTCTCATGCACCGAAGCAGGTCCACCTTGCTGGACAATATCGGCGGTGATTTCCTCAGCTTGACGTCTGGCAAGCGATTCAACATTCGCCAGTTCCTCTTCACTATAGGGAGCCCCCAAGTAGGCGGCTACTTCAACATGTGGAGCGATGGCTTTGAAATTCAAGTCTTCGGTCAGCAAGTGCTCGTAGCTAGGCATGACCGAACTTGGCGTCGAAAACGCGGGGTTTTCAAAGTGGGTCCAGTGCCAGAAGCTGCTCCGCAGACCACCTTCACGCGCCAGGTCGGGACCGATACGGCGGCTCCCCCACTGGAACGGATGGTCATAGATGAATTCACCCGGCTTGCTGTATTCACCATACCTTTTGGTTTCGGCCACAAAAGGACGAATCATTTGGGAGTGGCAGTTGTAACAGCCTTCGGAAACATAAATATCTCGCCCGACAAGCTCGAGTGGCGTGTAAGGTTTCACCGAAGCGATGGTCGGAACGTTTGAGCGAATCAAGAACGTTGGAATCAATTCAAACAGCGTTGCAATGACCACAGCCAGAGTGGTCAATACCGTAAAGCGAACCGGCAGGCGTTCCCATCGACGATGCCAACCCATTTTACCAAACAGGTCTAATTTCTTACCCAGTTCTAAGACCGGAACGTCATCCAGGTCACTCTTTGCTGGGACTTCGTCTTCATCGGAAATAGGCAACAATGCCGGAGCCGAGAAAACAGGGTCTTCATATTTATCAGGCCGTCCAATCCAAGTCATCATGACATTCACGGCCAGCATCACAACGCCGCTGAAGTACAGCAGACCGCCTAGAACTCGCAGCCACCATAGTGGGATGACCGATTCAACCGTCTTAATGAATTCTGGATTGCTGAGGTTTCCGGTGTCGTCCAACGACAACCAAGTCATCCCCTGCACAAAACCGGCAGCGTAGATCGGAATGATGTAAAGCAGAATCGCGATGGTTCCCAACCAGAAGTGGGTTCCAACCAATCGTGGGCTCCAGATCTTCGTCTGGAAGATTCTCGGAGCCAGCCAGTAAATCATTCCGAACAGCATGAAACCGTTCCACCCCAGCGCTCCCGCGTGAACGTGGGCAATGGTCCAGTCAGAATAATGGCTGAAAGCATTGATTGCCTTCACCGAAAGCAATGGACCTTCAAAGGTAGCCATCCCGTAAAACGTGATACCAACCACGTAGAACTTAAGAATCGGATCGACGGCAACCTTATGCCAGGCTCCTCGCAAGGTCAGCAGACCATTTAACATGCCGCCCCAACTGGGCATCCAGAGCATGATACTGAACAGCATCCCCAAGGTGCTTGCCCATTCCGGCAACGCGGTGAAGTGCAAGTGATGGGGGCCAGCCCAGATGTAGATGAAGACCAACGACCAGAAATGGATGATACTTAACCGATAGCTAAAGATCGGACGTTCGGCCGCCTTTGGCAGAAAGTAGTACATAAGCCCGAGGAAAGGAGTGGTCAGGAAGAACGCAACCGCGTTGTGCCCATACCACCACTGCATGAACGCATCCTGAACCCCAGCATAAATGCTATAGCTTTTCAGCCAGCCAGCGGGGACTGCCAAGTTGTTAAAGACATGCAGTACGGCAACCGTAACGATCGTGGCGATATAGAACCACAAGGCGACGTACATGTGCCGTTCGCGACGTTTTAGCAACGTCATGAAAAAGTTACCACCAAAAATGAACAACCAAACGATGGCGATCAGCACATCGATAGGCCATTCCAATTCGGCATATTCACGGCTTTGCGTGATTCCCAGCGGGAGCGTTATCGCTGCCAGGACAATAATCAGCTGCCAGCCCCAGAAGTGAAGCCCACTCAGCATGTCGCTCCACATTCTCGTTTTACACAGTCGCTGTGTACTGTAATAAACCGCCGCAAAAATCCCGTTGCCCACAAATGCGAAAATCGCGGCATTCGTATGCAGCGGTCTCAGCCGGGCAAAATTGATCTCCGGAAACCCCATTGATAGGGACGGAGCCACCAGAAGTGTTGCGACAACAACCCCGACGAGGGTTGCTACCAATCCCCAGAAAATTGTTGCCATCAAGAACATTCGAACGATCTGATCGTCGTATCGAAAATGCTCGAGTTTACCGGTGGAGTCAGGATGAGAAGGCGCAGAGTCTTGTGCGCCATTCGCGGTCACTGTGGCCATGGGATCTTGGGGGCATTAAATAGTGTTGAACAGCATTCCTATCCGAGCGGGAACGCGAGGCCTATAGAATAGCACCAAACAAGTTACAGTTCCCGTACCCAAGCGACGAATTTCTCTCCCTGCGCCGGAATACCACACCATGAAGTAAACGATTGGAAACGATGTGTCGAAGTGTGCGAAAAACCGCAGACCCAAACGTGCTTATGTGCACGATTTGTCGTTAAGAGGCGATGCATAAGAGGCGATGCATTGGAGCGCCGGCACCGAGACCGTGACCGAACCTTTTGATGATTCCGTAACGGCAGCGGATTCCAGACATCAACGATAAGCGATGCAGGGTAACCGCTTGGCAACGCACGCGGTTTCGATGCCGCCGGGCCGCGTGCGCCGGGCCGCTAAGAAAGTAGATGGCACTGGGCGCAAGCCGACCGGCAAATCCATTGGGCTTTCAATACGATTGCCCGACGGCACTCGCCGTTCCGCTAAGAAAGCCGACGGCAATGGGCTTTGGCCATTGCGCCGCGTTTGGTTAAGAACCTAATTCCCATCCACGCCTACGAAGAAATCTCGATGGGCTTGCCGGTTCGGACGCTTTCTAATTGTGCGTCACATAGCCGGAGTGAATCCGCAGCCACTTGGCTGCAAAGTGCTGGATGGATCTCACCCTGATCGACCGCTCGTGCAGCGGCATCCAGTTCCAACACGAAGGATTTAACCGGATCGCCGTCTCCGAGCTCCGGATGCTCGATCGATCCGTCGGCGTGCAAGATCACCGGTGCGATCAGCGAAGTCGATCCATCGCTGTAGGCGGCAAATTCAAAGCGAACGGTTGCTTCCTTGAAATGCACCTCATAGCCGTGAGTAAACCCACGGCCAGACTGGTCTATGACTCCACAACAGGCCGACAACACGACATCGGGATCGGACGTTGAAAAAGTCGATTCGAAATACTGCGGTGTTTCACCTCGCATGCGACCGCGCGTGAAGACGCTGGTTGGCATGCCAAATAGCATTCGAATGAAATGTGCATCGTGGACATGCAGATCCATCAACGGACCGCCAACCTTTTCGGGATCGTAGAAATCAGGGATCCAATCAGGAGGCCCGATGATCCGCTTAAACGAACCACCCAGTAGCTTCCCAAATCGCCCATCCTCAACCGCCTCTGCAATCAACCGGAACTCCGGCATGAACGGCAAAATATGTGCGACCAACAGTTGACCGGGCTGAGCCTTAGCGGCGACGGCCGCCGCGGCGGCTCCGGTTAGCGCCAGCGGTTTCTCGCAAAGGACCTTCTTGCCAGCTGCAAGACACTTTTCAACAGCATCAATATGCAGATGGGGCGGCAAGCAAATATCGATCAAGTCAATTGAATCGTCTTGAAGCAGTTCGTCCAGCGTGCTGTAGGTGGCTAAACCGGAGACATCGATCTGCGATGCGGGAGGCCCAAAGTTTCCCTGAATCCCGCGCCAATCGCCCGCTCGCTTCTTTTCGTCTCGACTGCAAAATGCGACAAGCTCCGCTTGCTCAGATGCTTGATAGGCCAGGTAATGAATCCAGCCCATGAAGCCGACGCCGACGATCGCTGCACGCATAATCCGATTTCTCGTAGTTGTAGTAGAACGCTAAGCCCAAAAACCAAAGGGGATGTTTTAACACAACTAAGAAGCAGTCGTCCCCTCCCGCCCGACGGACTCAGCGATTTTTTAGCCGCAAGAAAGCCGATCCTCACCATTGAATCGATGTGAATGTCTTTTTCCGCACCTCTCACCAAAATCCCTTGAGGTTCGAAACAATCCATCCTGGAGACAAATATCCCCGGAACAAAAAAACCCCGCAAATCCAACCAGGAATTGCAGGGCTTTAAATGGGAGATCCAATGTCACTGCTTTTCGACCAGCGTCCCCCAAACAAGGAGTGGTCGGTACTGACTAGTAGTGACGAGCCGATGAGCGATTAACGACAGGTCCACGTTGGCGGAAAATCTGTTTCGTACGCGAAGGCTGATAGCCTTCGTGGATCACTTCGCCTTCGACAATGGATCCATCGACGGGGGTTGGATGACCACTGTAGATTTGCTCGCCATGATAGTGTCCGCCGCCCCCGCCACCGCATCCACAATCGCCACCGCCGCACTCGGCTCCGCAGCTTGGACCGGCATCACAACCGCCGTCACAGCCACCACTGCATCCCGAATCACAACAACCAGCGTCGTAACGATAGCCCCATAGACTGGCAACGCCGCCGAAAACGGGGCGACAACTTCCGCACGACTGGCCGTTGTAATTCCCACACTGGTCACAGGAATCACCGCAACTGGCGGGCTCGTTGATCCACGGATCGATGTAACGTTCGCCACATCCGCTTTGGCAGCCGCCGCCGCAACCGACGGGGCCACATGCCATCGGGCCACAAGCCCATGGTCCGCAGCAGCCGGTCGCCAACAGAGCAGCCGAGGCAATGATGGTAAGAAAACTTGAACGAGTATTTTTCGGTAGACGCATGGATCGACTTCCTGTCTTTCAGCACGTAACGTTGGGGGGAGGTTGAGCGACCGGTTTCGCCTGGATTTTGGGTCTATCCAAATCTGCGGCTCGTCGCACCTGTTTGTCTATCGGCCTACCCAGTCGTTAAACTTCAGAAAATCCTCAAAACCGGAAAAGTTCTCCCAGGCGATACAAATGGCACGTTCCCCAGAGCGACGCGAAGACCTCGTGCGCGATGCTACAGCAATGACCGCAAGAGCCGAGTGGCAGGTCCCGGGGCACTCGGAACCGTGTGTTATCGGATTCCGCCCAACCGGTGCAGCGAGCATTTACTTTGGGGAACAGCCCGTCCTTCACTTCACCGCCGAGGGAAAAATTAAGCGTCTTTTCTTCGACGACCATCAGTGGATCGCGGATTCGGATGGACTGAAACGCCGCGAGCGAGCCAATAACACCTACCGCATGGAAGGACGGATGGTTGATCTAGACCCGCAATGGGTCCAGGAAAAACTGACCGAGCTATCTGAACAAACGAACAGACTTCTGTCTGCGATCCTGAATAGCACCGCGATTTGTTCGCGTGGCACCATTCCGGAAAGCGAAATGGTCAAGAAAATTGAAACGCTTCGGCAGCAGGCGATTCCCCTAACGCTTGACCGCCCCTGAAACGGGCTGGCGGCAGCCTCGAAATCCTAACCCGCTGCGCAAGCGAGGGACCGGGAATACCGTCTGCAATCCCTCGCTCACGCAGCGGGTTGGGATTTTCGGCGTTTGCCACACGACTGCAATCCGCCAACTTTAAAAATTGCACGCCCCGAAGCAAAAGCCTTTTAGCGGAAGAACCGGAAAATCTTCCTTTATCGTGGCCTCTTTGATAATGAAACGATGCCATCCAGCCAAAGCCGCAAAACTCAAGTTTTTTGCATTCTTCTGGGGCCCTAGCCCCTCAGGCTTTGACCTAGCACTCGGCATCGAGGATAATATGGACTTGAGCTGGATTCGGCATATTTCATTTATTTCTACCGAATCCAGTCAAACGTTCCTGCTCCGGTTCTTATTTCTATTTTTTGACGGCTTGCTACAGGTCCTTCCGCAGACCTGTTTACGGCTTTTATGGAGCAGGTTTGGCTTTTCAATACTGCGGAAATGTGGGAGTCCATGGCATGTCACTACCCGATTCGGGAGCTGCGAGCGACGAAACGTTGCTGGCTGAGTATCAAAAAACGGGTGATCGCTCGCTGTTTGAGACATTGATGCGGCGCTACGAAAACGAAATCTATTGTTATCTCCGCAGGTACCTGGGAGACAACGAGATGGCAGAAGACGCTTTCCAAGGGACTTTCCTACAAATCCATTTGCGAATCGAAACCTTCGATCTGACGCGACGCTTTCGCCCTTGGCTGTACGGCGTTGCGACCAACCAAGCGATCGACCTTCAGCGTCGCAACCGCCGTCACAACATCGCCAGCCTTGACCGAGTGAACGTCGCGGGCGAAAACGAGACGAAATGGAGCGAAACGCTGATCGGAGCGACTCCGGATCCGCTTTTTGAAGCTTCCATGAAAGAAAATGGCGAATGGGTTCGTCAGGCCGTCGATTCGCTCGCCGACCCAATGCGTCAAGTTATCGAATTGGTCTACTACCAGGGAATGAAATATCGCGAAGCTGCGGAATGCCTTGAAGTTCCAGTCGGAACCGTCAAGAGCCGCATGCACGCGACCGTGCAACAACTGCGAAACATGTGGGAAGACTCCCACGCAGTCAATTCATTGCCATAGCCCTGGCGATCCATTGAACCCGCAGCAACTTTGCTGCGTAGAAACAGCGTAAGAGGTTGAAGTTGCAAGATCGGGAGGGAACCGAACGGGGCAAGCGGCCTGTTGATTTAGTCCAAAGCGGAGAAAGATTGTCGCCTTTCGCGGCGCGAAAGGGGACAATCTCTAAATCAACAAACCGTACGCCCCCCCGGTGCCCGATGCGGCCCAAGCCGTGCGGTGGCGTAAAAACGAATCAAGTTAGATGGTTCGGTTTGCATTGCCTCTTCTTAGCAATTCCTTTCGCGCACCAAGCTGTTTCCTTCTCGTTTCCACGGTTCATGTCATGCATGAAGACCTTTTAGGATACTTGCTCAACGCACTCGAACCGCTTGAAATGCGCCGAGTCGAAGCGGCGTTGCAAGCGAGCCCTGAACTACGAGCGGAATTAGCTCGGTTGAAGGCTGCGATGGAGCCACTTGAGGAAGATACGTCTCCAACGGTCTTTCAGCCTCCGTCCGATTTGATCTCCAAAACGATGGCCGGCATCCCCCCACTTTCAGGGACTCCGGCACATTCCGACGGTGACTTAGAATCGAGCGAAACCACCGACAAACCCAATACCTCGGGACCTACAACCTCCCGAATATCGGCGTTGGGCAAAGCCCATCTCGCACAATCCGATCGCTTTCGTTGGAGCGACGTCATTGCCAGCGGAGTCGCGGCGGTGGTCCTGGTCAGTTTGGTACTGCCAAGCATCCTGAACCGACGGTATGAAGCAAGAAAGATCAGTTGCCAGGATAACCTTCGGCGGATCGGGGTGGCAGTTACAAACTACGCCCTCAGCGATCCTCGTCAGCAACTGCCTGCACTGAAGGCAGAAGGCCCTGAAGCCTTTGCAGGGATCTATGCGGTGCGATTGCACGAAGCCGGCCTGATCGATTCCCGCAGCCTGCTATGGTGCCCATCGCTCGATCGCCCGAACTGGCTTGGACAATCGATCCCAACGGTCACTCAACTGGCGGCTTCAAGCAGCCCACAACTGGCCGCACTCCAACGCGATAGCGGGGGTAGTTACGGATTCAGTTTGGGGGTGATGGATGGCAAGGTCTATCGCCCAGCGAAATACCAAGGACGATCTTCATTTGCGATCCTGGGGGATGTCCCGATGAAGGATCAGCAAAGCGATTCCGAAGGACTATCAGGCGGCAACTACGGGCATGAGGCTAAAGGGGTCAATCTATTGTTTGAAGATGGCCGGGTTCAGTTCATGCGACGCGAAGATGCCGTCTTAACGAAGGATCATCCCTTCCTTAATCACCGTGGACAAATTGCTGCGGGAATCAACCTGAACGACGCCACGCTTGCCCCCAGCTGGCAACCGCCGTTTCTGGATGCCCGCCAGCAGTAGAACGCCCGACCTGCCGCGAAAACGTCGGCCGTTCCTTCTGACACGCAGTCCCAAAGCCGATGCAGTGACGCGTGGGCCCTTTCATCAGCATCGGTACACCGCGGCTGCCTGCCGACCTTAAGTACCGATCAGGGAGCGACACGAACCACGAAAAAGCTTGCTCAAAGCTCCGGAGGATTCGTCTCTGCGTCTGGCTCTCCAGCCCCCCGGCACGGGTTAACACCGCCCTGCATACGGTTTATGCTTTCCGGTAAATGCGATCATAAATCACTTCAAAGGCGATTGAGAAATGCGTGCTATCTCCCTGCTAAAGCCGGAACGATTTGAGCAAGTGACGATCGCGGATCCGGGTTCGCCGGGGCCAGGGCAGGTCCTTGTAAAAACCCATCGCATGGGGATTTGCGGTACCGACGTCGGTGGCTACTTGGGCAAGTTCCCCTTCTTTGGCTATCCAAGAATCATCGGTCATGAACTGGGCGTCGAAGTCCTAGAACTTGGGCCCGATGTCGATAGCGTCTCGGTCGGTGATTCCTGCAGTATCGAACCCTACCTAAATTGCGGACACTGTTACGCATGCCGCCGTGGGTTCACCAACTGTTGCGAAACGAATCAGACCTTAGGGGTAATGTGCGACGGTGGATTGTGCGAACGTTTTCTCATCCGTGCAGACAAATTGCACGTGTCGAAATCACTGACTTATGAACAGCTGGCGTTGGTCGAAACCTTGGCGATCGGATGCCATGCTGTCGACCGTGGAGCGCCGGCTGAAGGGGACCACGTGATGGTGATCGGCGCGGGTCCGATCGGATTGTCAGCGATCGAGTTCGCACGACTGACCGGCGCGCGATTAACCGTCATGGACCAAGTTGCATCGCGACTGGATTTCTGTGAAAAGACTTACGGGATCGAGAACCGAATCCAATTCGAAAATCCCGAGCAAGCGAAGCAAGCGATTATGGAAATCACCGACGGAGATCGCTTTGCCCTGGTCATTGACGCCACCGGAAACCCTCATTCGATGACCGGTGCAATGCACTACGTTGCCCAGACCGGCACCTTGGTATACGTTGGGATCACGAACCAAGAACTCTGTTTCCCGCACGCGGTCATGCACAAGCCGGAAATGACGATCAAGGCTAGCCGGAATGCGATGCCAACCGATTTTGCTCGCATCATTCGGTTGATCGAAGAAGGGACCATCAACACCGATCCCTGGATCACCCATCGCGTCAGTTGGGATGATATGATTGAAGCCTTCCCAACCTACACACGGCCCGATGCAGGCGTTCTTAAGGCCGTCGTGGATGTTTCCGGAGAGTAGCGGTCCGCAGCCGCTTTCGATCCGCAGAAACGACCTTCCCTACGCGGGTATCTAGCCTGCAATCTTTCTGAATCCTCCTTTTTCAAAGTACAGACTGTGACCATCGATCTATTTGACCTAAACAAGCAAGTTGCGATCGTTTTAGGGGGAACCGGAGCGCTTGGTGGCGCAATGGCAGAAGCCCTCGCCGCAGCCGGTGCCCACGCGGTTGTGGTCGGACGCAACCAAGAACGTGGCGACCAATGCGTGAAGCGAATCGTCGATGCCGGAGGCGTCGCAAGTTTTCAACAAGCCGATGCGTTGCAAGCTGAATCGCTTTCGGAAGCTCGTGACCGGATCACCGATCAACTGGGCACCCCTTCGATCCTGGTCAACGCTGCGGGTGGCAATCACCCCGACGCAACGCTTCCTCCCGGCGGTGACTTCTGCAAACTTCCTCGCGAAGCTTGGGACCGAGTCTTCGAACTAAACCTTTCTGGCGGAGTGATGTTGCCGACGCAGATCTTTGCAAAGGGAATGCTTGAAACGGGACAAGGAAGCATTATCAACATCGCGTCCATGTCCGGAATGATCCCACTTTCCAGAGTGGTTGCCTACTCGGCAGCAAAAGCAGCGGTCATCAACCTGACTCAGTTTTTGGCTCGCGAATGGGCGACCGCAGGCGTTCGCGTTAACGCGATCAGCCCCGGATTCTTCCCCGGCGAACAAAATCGAAAACTGCTGTTCAAAGAAGACGGTGGCTACACCGATCGCGGCGGCCAAATCATCGGACATACGCCCATGGCTCGATTCGGCAAACCAGAAGAACTTGCCGGAGCGGTTATCTGGTTGGCTTCTCACAAAGCTTCGTCGTTTGTCACCGGCCAAAATATCGTCGTCGACGGCGGCTTCTCCTCGACCACGATCTAAAGCCGCGAGAAACGAACCGAGCTGTCGATTTAGTGAGCGTCGCCTTTCGCGCCGCGATGTGAAATCGCTTGGTGACGGTTTCCGGCCCCGTCCACGCACTGGCGAGCGTAGCGACGAAAGTGTCGGTGCTACCGCCCAAGAAGTTTTTCGAGGCCTCGATTGACTTGCTGCTGCAGATAATTTTCAGCCGTTTGCTGAGCCGCTTTCGCTCCCAAGCTGGTGATGGCTTGGCCGATGGCAGCTGAATTCAATCGAGGCGCCGAAAGCGTTCCCGAAATGGGCAAGGTGATCGACTCCCCCGCCAATGATTGCAGGTCTTGCCCCAACCAATTGGCATCCAGAGGAACCTGCGCGGTCATGCTTAGGCGGCCATCCACAGCGACGCTTCCGCTTGTGATCACGCGAGCATCATCGACGGTGAAGTACATGCGTTGATGAGTGACTACCGCGTTACGCATGTCAAATTCAACAACCTGAGCGGGGATCGTCAGCAGACGACGCGTCCGAGTGGCCGGCTGCCCGGCGGTCAGCCCACGACTGACGTTCTTCAGCTGTTCGATTCCGGCGATCACTTGATTGGCTAGCGGTCCGGCATTCAGTTCGACGCCCTGCACCGACAACTGCCCAGAAACCAGCGTGCGTTCTGGTTGATCAGGAACGACCACACACTGCGCCAAATCCAAATCAATGGTCCCCGCAATCTCGGTCGCATCGGCGGCCAATGGGGCAAGGTATTTCAGCCACTTCCTGGCCATCTCCGGTTCAAGCCTAATATTTTCGGCGAACCGCCCAGGCTGCTGCTCAAACCAAATGGGATTTTGGTCGTAGTGGACATCGCCTGCGATATGCAGACGCCCCAGTTCCATCGGTATCGTCGTCGGTTCGATCGTCGCGGTCGTGTCCGTTACCTTAAAATTTGCCACAGCCGATTCAAAGGCGATTCCGGAGATCCTTCCAGACTGCCATCCCAACGAGCCGCGAAGGTCAACCGCGAGCGCTCCATCGGCACGACGCTGCACCAGTAGATCAAGAGGCGCTGAATGCACGCCGGTCAATTCAACAGGTTGACCCGACAACGCGGACAATCGATTAGCGACCAACGGCATACGAATCTCCGCGGGCCCCTTCAAGCTGACTTCGCCCAGAATATCATTCCAGATTAAATGCCCATTAACGGTTGTTCGGAACCACTCGCTTTCAATCTGTACCTTATCGGCAACCGCTCCTCCGGTCGTATCGTCATAGCGGAACACGCCCTGAACCTGGAGGTTAGGCTCCGACCACAATGCGGTTGTCGCGGTAGGTTGAGGCCCCATGTTTCGCACGGGACCAACAAAACCGTTTGCTGCGGGAGCAGTCGTGCCTCCCGATTGATAAACCGACACATTCATCGCCGTCAGATCGGTATCGATCGACCACAGTCCATCCCTACCCTTTAAAGTTGCTGTCCCTTCGCCGGTCCCTTTCAACACATAACCGGGATCAGTACTCGGCACCCGATTATCGACATAGTTCACCTGTTGAACGTCTGATTTCCCTTTGACCGTAGTGGACGCTAAGGAGTTCTGGAATCGTTCGAAATTCATCCGCCAACCAATTTCCAATTGGGTTGATTCGATTGCAGAATGGCCGACGGCAGCAAACGAAACCGCTTCCCCTTCGAGCGTCAAGGTATTGGCAGCCAAAGTGTTTTCAGGCCATGCGTACACACCCTCAAAACGCAACTTCAAATAGGGCTGTGAGAACCGCTGTTCAACCCAAACCAACTGCGGACGCTGCAGATCGATACTTGCCGCGGAGATTTGGCCGTGGTCGGCGGCAAGCTGAAGGTTACAGTTTGCCGCAAAGGTCCCATCGATCGACTTCAGATCGGCGGGCAACCACGGAGCCGCCAACAACATCAGGTCGGACGAATTGCCTGTCGCCTGGACGTTCAGTGGAAGCGGATTTCCATCGACCGGACGGTTAACGGGCTGCAACAATTTCGCCTGACAGGTGATTCCATCCCCTTCCAGTTCGGCATTCAATCGATTCAGTTCGGTTAACGTATCGCCGCCCCAAACACCGACCGCTTCCAGCTTTGCCAGCAGTCGATTCTGCCGGATCGTTTGCCCCGCTGGCAATTGGATATACAATCCTTGTGCTGCTAGGTCTCCGCTCAGATTCCATTGATTCCCCTCACTAGCGGCCCAACGGACACTGCCATTTGCGTTGCCTCGTAAACTCGCTTCAGGCATCTCCACCAACGGTTGCAAGATGCTTGCCAGACGACTGAAATCCAGGCGAAATTCCCCGGTGCCTGAACGGAGGTCACCTTTCCCAATGGCCGTTCCAAAGGCGCTGGTCATACTTATTTTTTCAGCCGTTGCACTCCCGTTCAAGATCGCGAACGTCGCGTCGACCGAAACCGGTTCCAGCTGGATAGGGCGTCCGGAAGCTGTGCCGCGCAGTGGGCTGCTCTCGACCAGAAGACTTGTTCGATAACTGCCGTCCCCGCCAAGACCAGAATTCACTTTGGCGACGATTCGTCCCTCCGAAATTTCGGCTCCACTTCGCAGCGGCAACAATCCGGGAGCCGCGCGGGTCAACCTAGCGAGGTCGATGTCGGCATCTCCGCTGCCACTAATGGTTTCGACCCAAGCCAACGATGGGCTGGCACTACTAGGAATCGGAAAATTTCCCGTCATCGTGACATTTCCGAAATCGCATGCCGCTTGCAGTTGCTCGGTCTGGAGTGCCTCGTTTTGGTAGACCATTCGTCCGTTCAGACGCGCCATCTGATTGGTCCAGGTGCGATCTCCCAAGCGATGGTCGACGGCGACCAACTGGCGGACTTCGACGCCACTGAAGTTCGCTAACAGGGCACCGTCACCTTGCTGGGAAGCGACGATCAATCCGCTAGCGTCACCGCTCAGCCGATCCGGCAACGAACTGGCCGATTCCGGAAACCTTCGCTTGAGCAACGTGATCGCGTGAAGAGGAACACTTTTTAGTCGAATTTCGGTTTGCCATGCAGAGGCGTCCGCGGGCAGTGGCCCCGGCAACATCGACACAACGGCTCCCAATTCAAGTGAACCGCTAGCTCCCACGGGGTCGGTCAAAACCGAAGTTGCTTGGACCTGGACGTCCTCGCCGCGAAGGGCGACGGTCGATTGAATATTCCCAGCAAACCATGCGGTGCCGCTCCCTTTATCGGAAACCGTCACGGAGGCATCCTGGATTTCCAATGTTGCCAACACGGGCGGCCCGCTTGATTCTTCACTCATAAATTTGGCGAGATCATCCTCCAGACTGCTTCGCCCATCCGCCACGGCGATCTCTGCGACCAGTCCACGAACCCGGATGGTGCCGTAATCGGTCGGCTGCCGAAGCAAATCCATCAAAGTCAAATCGGTTTCAATCACATCCAACTTGGCGCGCGTTTCCCCGGATTTCCCTAAAACCGATACCCCTTGGATACGAACCGGTGTGACCCAACCGAATTCCAAGGATTCGAATTCGACGTCCCAGTCATAGCCAGCCGCCGCATCTCCGACCATTCCATCGACCATTCCCATTTTGGAAACGATGCTAGGAAGCCCCAAAACGAACATTGCTAGCAGCGCAAGGCCAAACAGCACCGTCGTCCGTTTACGCCGGCGCCGTTCTCCACGTCTTTGCTGAGTCCGGTCTCGCAAATTTTGAAAGAAGCGACTACTGATATTCCGGTCCGCCATGACACGCTCATATCCTAGGAAAAGAGGGCTGCACCAAAACGGAACCGCCACAGTGGCAGTCTAGGCGAAACGCCCCCCCTAGCCCAAGACAAGTTTTTGTTAAGAAAAAAGGGGAAATCGAGTGAGAACAGTCGGTTCTCGTCCATTCTTGGCTTTCGTAAAAGCGGAAAGCGACCCATCGTTCGCGACCATTTGTTTCTTAGCCGAACGGCGCGAGCGGGCGGTTGATTCAATCGAAAGCGGAGAAAAATTGTAGCGGTTGGCTGCTCGAAAGAAGCTTAAAGCGAGCGTTCTTTTGCGGAGCGAACGGCGACAATCACTAAATCAGCAAGCCTCGAGCTGTCCGGTCGCGATACCTGACAGCTTGCATAGGACGGGCAGATTTTGTGGTTATGTTGGATCCGAATGTGGGTTGCTTGCCATGCTGAGAGCAACCGGCCCTTGTTTTTGGATTTTCGGCGTTCAGTCGAATGGAAAATGGCAAATGGCCTAGGTATGGCGTTGATTCCCTACAGAGGGATAGGAGACTACAATTCAGGTGCCAACCGAACGAACGGTGGGCGTCCCGACCCCGAATCTCCACCCCGATTTACTTGGAATATTCGTATGCCGTTGTCTGCCTCCGCATGGTTGACCATGATTCGCCCTGCCCTTTGCACCATCCTGATGGCTGTCGGTTTCCAGTCGACCAGCCTAGCAGCCGACGCATGGCCAGAATTCCGCGGACCTCGAGGGGATGGGGTGGTTCCTTCGTTGGCACCTTCAATTCCTACCAAATGGACGCCGGAGGAGAACATCACCTGGCGCACCGAGTTGCCGGGCGAAGGCTGGTCATCGCCCGTTATTGGAGGCGGAAAAATCTACCTCTCGGCAGCGATGCCAAGTGACGACGGCTCGGATGACCGAGTGCTCTGTTTGCTGATCCTGGACCAAGCGACAGGCTCGTTGGAAAAAACCGTCAAACTCATGAAACAAGAGAGTTCGACGACTCCGAAAATTCACAACAAAAATTCCCACGCCAGCCCCACGCCGCTGCTTTCTGAGAATCGGATCTATATCCACTTCGGATACCAAGGAACCGCCTGCACCGATCGCCAAGGAAATGTGCAGTGGGTCAATCGCGATCTTTCGTTCAAACCGACTCACGGGAATGGTGGGTCTCCGGTGCTGGCCGATGGGAAACTGATTTTTACCTGTGACGGCGGCGATTCGCCTTCGGTTGCAGCGTTAAACACCAAAGACGGATCACTCGCCTGGCGGACTCCACGGCCGGTCGATTCAGCTCGCAAGTTTTCGTTTGCGACTCCGACGGTGATCGATGTCGACAATCAAATTCAAATCATCGCCCCCGGAAGCGATTGTGTCTTAGCCCTCGACCCCGCATCGGGAAAAATCATCTGGCAGGTTGCCTACGATGGATTTTCAGTGATTCCCAAACCGGTTTATGCGGATGGCCGGCTGTTTGTCATTTCAGGATTCATGCGATCGACCCTGATGGCGATTCAGCCAACAGGCAAAGGGGACATCACCGACACCCACGTCGACTGGGTCGCCAAGAAAGCGATTCCCAAAACGCCTTCTCCGATTGCAACCGATGGCTTGGTATTTGTTGTCAGCGACGACGGCATCGTCTCCTGCTTTGAGCAAACGACCGGCGAACTGGTATGGAAAGAACGCCTGGGCGGCGGTTTTTCGTCCTCTCCAACCCTGATCGGAGACCACCTATACGTCACTAGCGAGGAGGGCAAAACAACCGTCATGAAGGCCGGCCGCAAATTTGAATTATTGGCCGAAAACGATCTTGAGGAACGGTCCCTAGCATCGTTAGCCGTTGCCGATGGTGCGATCTACCTGCGGACCGCAAAAGCCCTATACCGAATCGAAAATCGATAAAGGGGTTATTGAAAAAGAAGACCGTGCGTCTATCGAAGCGATTGAAATTCCCAATGCCTTTTCGCCCTTGATGAAAAACATCTAGTGCGGAAGGCCTTGGGATTTTTTCATTTGTCCGTCTTCCATTTCATAGATGGTGTCAAAAACATCCAGCGATCGCTGGTCGTGGGTGACAACGATCACGCCAGCCGATTGTTCGTGGGCGACTTGAGCGAACAGTTCCATCACTTGGCGTCCGCGGTGCCCATCGAGAGCGGCGGTCGGTTCGTCAGCCAAGATCACGCTGGGATGATTGGCAAGGGCTCGGGCGACCGCGATCCGTTGTTGTTGGCCCCCTGACAACATCGAGGGGAAATTGTTGGCTCGGTCGCCAACGCCTAAGTAATCAAGCAACTCCATCGCATGTTTGCGTGACGACCGGGCCGATTCCCCATTCAGCTGCATCGCGATTTGAATGTTCTCAAGACCGGTTAAGAACGGGATCAAGTTTGACTTTTGGAAGATGAAACCGAGGTGCTGTCGGCGGAAGGAACGCAGGTTCGCGTGCGCAGTATCGCCGTCCAGAACCAGTTTGCCACCGATGGTGATCCGCCCCGACGTCGGTGGATTAATTAGTCCGACGGCGGTCAGGAAAGTGGACTTGCCGCTGCCACTGGGACCAAGCAGTGCAACGACTTCCCCTTTCGCGACTTTCATCGACGCATCTTTCATTGCGACGACCTCGGTATTGCCAGAACCGTAAATCTTCGTGAGCGATTCAGCTTCGACAGCAAGTGGTTTCGAATCGCTCATGCCAATGCCTCGTTCGGTGAAACCTTCAACGCTTTCCAGATGCCAAGCAGACTGGACACCACCGAAATCGCCAGCACGATCGCTGCCAACTGAATCAAGTCCGCATCCGCCAAAATGACACGGCGGGGAAACATCGGAAACAGTTGCCGCCCCACCAGATAAGCAATGGCAAATCCGACCATTCCCAGTATCAACGCTTGCTGCAAAATCAATCCGAGGATGACCGTGTTAGGGGCTCCAATCAGTTTTAAGAGTGCGATCGAATGTATTTTATCAAGCGTCAACGTGTACAGAATCAGCGCCATGATGATTGCTGCGATCAACGTTAACAGAACGCGGAACAGCCCAATTTGTCGTCGTACTTTCTCGACGCTTCCCTTCAGCAACAATTCTCGTTCACCTTCGGCGGTAAACACCGATACGTCGCCCCATCCCGAAATGATTTCCGCAACCCGGTCCGCATCCGCACCAGGTGACAGCGTCACCATCACCGCACTGATCTGCGGTCTCGCAATGCCAGGCAGTTGACTGGACGGTTTCCATGCGTTTTCGAGGATCGTTGGCTGCTGGATCGCAAGTTCAAACTTCTCGCCCCTCGCTTCGCGTGCGGCCCGTTCAAGTCGCACCGCTTCGCCGGGCGTGTCGAACTGAATCGCCAGCGCATCGGAAACCGTGCAAAACGCCAGCCCGTCGCCGCCAGAGCTGATCATGTTGGTCGTCGTTCCGACAACCTTGTAGGTTTCTTTGCCAAGCTTGATCTTCTCGCCGACTGCAAGCCCAAGTGTCTTGTCGGCGATGATTTCGAAATGAGCCTGCCCGAGCGGCCGCCCTGTTGTCAGCGGTATCCATTCGCCCCGGTCGGTCGGCCAGCTAAGACCTAGCACAGCAATCCTTAGTGGCTTTCCATCGCGCTGCCGTTGGATCGTGTGATAGACGAACTCGCGTGATTGAGCGACACCGGGTACCGCGGCCGCACGATAAACCAAGTTCGACGGGAGTCGCGACAATTCGGCAAACGGCCCGCGAGTGCCTCGTTGCACGATCCAAAGATCCGCGTCGACCCGGTCGATCAATAACGTTGCATCCTCCACGACCCCACGATAGATACCCCCCATCCCCATCACGACCATCAACAACATACCCATACCGACGGCGGTCAGTGCGAAACGTCCCAAATTATGGCGAATGTCTTTGACGGCAAGATTCATGATGATTTCTTTTCGGAAGAATTGGCAACTTCCACAACACGTCTTCCCTCGGTTAGGTTCGTCGCGGCGTTTTCGGGCGCAATCACAACTTCTCCTTCTTCAAGCCCCTCCAACACCTCCACCGACTCGCGACTGCGAACACCTAGCGACAAAGTCCGCCAAACCGCCACCCCATTCACATTCACAAAAACGCCAGTTGCTCCATTTCGGTTAATCAACCACAGCGAGGGCAGAATCAGTGCCTGATCATGCTGGGCGACCTTGATAAAGGTCTCCGCCCTCTGCCCCACGGCCCAGTTTTTTGGCAGCTCCAACACCTTTACATCGACGATAAACTCACGTGTTTCCCGGTCGGCTTCACGCCCGAGCCTAGCGACTTCGCCGGAACGAAATTGATTGGGTTCACTGCGGAACACGACAAGTGCCGGCTGGCCAGATTCCAGTGAAGACATCTCGGTTTCATCCACCCACGCACTGATCCATAGTTCGTCGGTGGAGATTATCGTCAAAATGGAACTACCGGGCACGACGATGTCGCCAGGTTCACGACTGCGTTTAACAACAAGCCCATCGAACGAAGCCCGGATTTCGGTATCGTTCAATCGAGCGCTGTGATACTGAGCCGTTTTTTCGGCAGCGACAAGATTCTTTTGACCTTCGGCGATCGCGGCTTCAGCGCGGGCAATGCCAGATTCGGCGACCGACAAAGCCTCGGACGCTTTCTCTTCATCCTCAACGCTCGCCGCATTTTTGCCGACCAATTGCTGGACGCGATCGTGACTCTTTCGAGCCTGTTGATAGACGGCTTCCGCCCGTTCTTTATCGGTTTTAAGACGCTCGATCGCCGCGGATGCGGCATCGACATTGGCGGTCGCAATCGCAACTTGCTGCGTCAATTCATCGTCGTCCAGACGGACAAGTAGATCTCCTGCCGAAACTCGATCGCCTTGATCAACCAACAATTCCACAACGCGGCCGGCGATCTTCGGACTGACCTTCGCTTCGACGCGGGCTTCAAGCGTGCCGGTCCCCATGACTTCCCCGACAATCGTGCCACGTCCAACAGGGTGGGCGAGCACCGATACCCGCGAAAATTTATACTGATAGAAAACGGCACCCAACACGCCCACGACAAGTGCGATCTTCAAGCCAGTCCAAACGTATTTCATTGCTGCAGATTCTCCGCGGTGAATCCTCAGTTATCTCACTGACGGCACAAGCGTGCGCTTCCTGTTGTTCATTCACCACTAACAATGAGTATAGAGGATACCGATCCGCTAGACCGGCGACTTCCATCGATTCGCCGATGGGATCCTGCGCGAAAGCCTTGGTTGACCATCGACGGCGCGGATCGTTACAGAGAAGAACAGCTTGGCGAGGTTGAAGCGAGCGAGCGATCGGTTCACTTGCCGTGCGATGGGGCTGACGAAAAGGTTTCTCTCCTGATCGCGCTGCATGGCACAAGATTCCACGAGCCGCGTGAAAGACTGCGAAAGACAAACGGAGCATCGCAAAGTGCTAAATCCCCGACGGAACAGCCTCTTGCAATTCTCTCCCCCGGCAGCCAGCTTCAGTGCGGGCCCCCCCCGCCGCAACCGCCTCAGCTTTCAACCGTGCACGAATTCCCATCAAGCCCCCACCGCAGGGCGAAGAGGCTTAACGTTTGTGTGTTGTGAACTCGCCTACGAAGAAGTATTGGCGAATCGAATTCGGCATGATTTAGCCGAGGTTCGCAGCAGCCGCTTCGTCGACATAGTAGGTCAGGTCGGCAGCGCCGATATGGGAAGCGGGGAAGCTTTCGAAATCACCCGTCTTCTGAATCACCTGCTGCAGAACTTCGGCTTTGTTCGCTCCGGTAATCAGGAATACAACCTTGTGAGCTCCGTTTAGCACGGGGCCGGTAAGGGTGATGCGTTTCTGTGCCGTTTCGGGATGGATCGCGACTTCGCAAACTTGATCGGATTTCAAGTACTGGCTTTGGTGTGGGAAAATCGAAGCCGTGTGTCCATCGTCCCCCAAGCCAAGGATGACCAAATCGAATTGCGGAATGGCGTCATCATCAATTTCGACTTCTCCGTAAATTTCGTTCTCGTAACGTGAACGCTCTTCGTCGGGATCGTCCTCACCGTGAATGCGATGGATATTTTCCGCAGCGATATTCAGTTTGCTAAATAGCAATTCGTTTGCAACGCCATAATTGCTTTCCGGATCGTCCGGAGCAACGCAGCGTTCGTCGCCCCAGTAGAAGTGAATCCGAGACCAATCGATTTTGTCTCCATAGTCCGCCGCCAAAACTTCAAACAGTTTGGTGGGCGTGCTTCCACCGGAGAGAGCCACATTGATTTTTTCCTGAGTCTGTGTGGGAACCCAAGCGGCAAAGTCGGCAGCGAATGCGGTCGCGAGAGCAGAGGGATCTGCAAATGTTTTTACGTTGGCGGTCATGGTAATGGCGTGCAAGTAAAGAATGGAGAGGTTTTAGCAAGCCGCCCAGAATACACGTCCCCGGGAAAATCGTCGAGAACCAAAGAGCAAGTAGAGTCGGTCACACCAAGATGCGTGTTTGCACGAAATACCAGAGCAGCATCCGTCGCCCGGCAAAGTATTGCTCCCAGGCAATACGAACGATCGGCCGGAGGCACCGACTTTCCTAGCGGAACGGCGCGAGCCGTCCGGCCAGCGTCCTGAATCCCGTGTGCATCTGCCGGACGGCTCGCATCCAATGTCACTTCCTTTCTTTCTTAGCGGAACGGCGCGAGCCGTCCGGCCAGCGTCCTGAATCTCACGCGTATCTGCCGGACGGCTCGCGCCGTTCCGCTAAGAAGGTGGTCCGCACGACGCGCCGCTTACCCGGCGGGTGAAAGTCCCAGCCATATCGCACCGATCCACATCCATAGCGGAATCGAGACCAATGCGATCACGGATGTCCCCAATGCCACGCGCACGGCGGTTCCTACATCCTGGTCATACAGGCGGACCAAAACGATTGGAAACGTGGCCGCTGGCATGGCGGCTTGCAGCAGCAAAACCTCCTTCAAGTTGGATTCACCAACGGCGAACTTTGCAAACACCAGCATCAAGACCGGCAAAATGATCAAGCGCAAAAGCGATGCGACTGTCAGGACGGCTTTGCCCTCATGCCAACGCATCCGAGGTAGATAATCGACAATGATCGCTCCGCTAAGCAACAGCCCCAGCGGAATCGCACAGGCGCCTAACGCCTGCGTCATTTGGAGAACAGGTTGCGGTATCCATTCGGCCCCGCCCGCCTGCTTCAGCCCCAGCCCAATCAAAACGGCCAAGAGGGGGGGGCTGCCGAAAATCCGCCGCCAGCGAGTCCCTGCACGCCCGGCGATCACCATGATGCCCAGGCTCCACAAAGCCATATCTACGCCGACATTGTGGATGATCAAAGAGACTTCAGCATCGGGGTAAAACTGCTGAGCCAAAGGGAGTGGGATGTAGCCATAGTTGGCGATCCCCGCACAAAGAATAAAAGCTCTTTTCTGAGCCGTTGTCGTCAGTCCGATCGCAGGCCCCAAGAAATGGGCGACCAAGGCTCCCATGCCAAACCCAAGCACCGTGAAAAGGAATCCAACCAGCGGAGGAAACCATGTCTCGGACAGCGACTGGACCGTGTCGCTACTGATCATGCGATCAAAAAAGAGCGCTGGCAGCAAAACGTTAGCCGTCAGGTTAGCGAGCGAGCGATCCGATTCGACCGTCAACCATCCGGTTTTACGACAGAACCCACCAGCGACCATCACAAGGAAGACCCCGGTGACTCGGGACGCGATCGGAAGCAGATCATCCATGAAGTCGACAACGCGAAATGTGGGCAAAAAACGGATCGATGAATCCGCAAAGCCTAACATTCACGATCAACAAGGAAACCAGTCGATTGACAATTCGCACATTGAGGGGGCGTTTATCACAGTTCCGGTGGAATAATGTCCTCCACCACCTGAAAGTGGCGCACATCCGCAAAAGCTGGATGGGCCGACATCAACAGTGCAAAAGACGTTGGCGGTGCCAGCGCGAGCGTTTCGATATAGGGTCGATCCGCACGGTTCCGCCTTGCATCCAAGATGGCGCGATTCATTTCCGGACCGAAAGCTCCGTACGGAAAATCTGCTAAGCGTTTTTCTCGATTCAAATAATATTCTTCAGGCGACATTCCTGGCCGCCCCAGAATGCCTTGCAGACCAGCCGCGGTATTATATTCCTCACGCTCCTCGTGCAAATCGATCACCAACCCAATCGCATCCCGGTTGTCCGGAAATTCTCTGAGGATCGCCTTTGTCTGTTGGCCGGCTCGGAGCCGATCGCCGTTGAACCAACGAATCCGTGCCGCATCGATTCTCAACGTGAGGGAAAGTGGATTCAGTTTGACTGCACGACTGGCGGATTCAACCGCTTGATCACCGAACCGTGAAGCGGCACAGTACAACGCGTACTCATGCTGCAGCTGCCAACTGTTGGGCATCAAATCAAGTGCTTTTTGGAAATGGTTGTCCGCAAGGATCCAATCAAAATCAATGCGCCAGCGGAACATTGCCGCCGCAAGGTTAACCATTCCCGAATCACCGTTCAGCACCAATGCCTGATCAATCGCCTCTCTCGCTTCAATAATCAGCCCGACACGTTCTTTGAATTCGGTTAACCCGGCGATCGAAAGGGCGGCCAGTGCAAACCCTGCATGAGCCTCTGCATACCCCGGATCGGCCCGTCGCGCTTTCCCGAAACAAGAAAGCGATTCCCGCATTCCAGCCGGACTATCAGGATCCAGCCTTGCTTCCCCGTTGACCAAGCAACCGTACGCTTGATCGTTTTCAACTTGCCCACTAATCCGCAGGGATGACAGCTCATCACCAATCCTTTGGGCGATCACGGTGGCGCTACTGCGTTGCTCAAAGGGGAAAGTATCGGCGTGGTAGATGAACTCTTCGCCCCACAGCAATTCACCATTGGAAGTGTCAACTAACTGCAGGTTCACTTGGTTCGATTTGCCTTCTCCTGTTAATCCGACCAACACCAAGCCCTCGACGCCCAGTTCTTCTCCGACTTCGACGTAATTCGAAGCATCGACTTTCATGGATCGATAGGGCAAAAGTCGCAGCGAGGGTTGTTTTGCCAATTGGAAATGCACCGACATTGCAAGGCGTTCTTCTTCGGACATCAGCCGATCGCCCAGGGGCAGACGGTCCCCTTCGCCTTCAAAATGGATCGGCAGCACGGCAAGCGAATTGATTGCCAAGCCGGGAGGGCTCATCACCTTCCAAAGTGCGACACCACCGAAGGCTCCCAGGATGCCACCGCCAATTCCTTTAAAAATATTCCTTCGCGAGAAGAGCATTGGCTTGGCAGGCATCGGCCGGCCAATCGAGCTGTGCGTTGCGGTTTCCCGCATCGCTTCCCTGTGTGCAGCTGCGGGCGAGACAGACGCTGCCCCATTTGCCAGTACGCCGCCACCTGCGGCAGTCGGCGGCAGAGTTTCCGCGGCGGGAACACGCAGCCAACGAGCCACCTCGGCAGCCGACGAGGGACGCTGTCGAATATCTTTTTCCAAGCAGCGAAGGATCGTCAGAGCCAAGTCAGGGTCGGTCGCCTCGATCTGCGAATTCCCGACAGGAGGCGTATGTAAAACCGCCCCGAGGGATTCGGCCAGTGTCTTGCCAGGAAACGGCGGTTTTCCGTAGAAGCATTCGTGCAGGACACAACCCAGGCTAAAGATATCGGCAGCGACGGTTGCTTTTTCCCCGCGGGCCTGTTCCGGGGCCATGTAGCCTGCCGTCCCCATCACGATCCCACTTGCGGTCGGATCATGGCTATCGGCTTGCTGTCCTTCCGGAGCTCGAGAGAGCCCAAAATCGAGCAGTTTTACGGAGGAACTGTTTTTCGTATCCGAATCGGATTTTGAATTTTCGATCAGGAATAAATTTTCCGGCTTCAGGTCCCGATGCACGATTCCTGCTTCATGGGCCGCCGTTAAGGCATCGGCGATCTGAGCTCCAATCCAGCGGGTTTGAGTCGGGGTCATAGGCCCGCGTGCAATCCGTTCCCGGAGGGTTTCACCCTCCAGCAATTCCATCACCGCATAGGGCCGCCCAGCGTGGCTTCCGACGTCATACAACGAGACGATATTGGCGTGTCGCATCGCGGCAACGGCTCGCGATTCCCGCTCAAATCGGTCGACCCTTTCCCGGTGCTGCGACCAGTCATCGGCCAGCACTTTGATCGCAACCGGCCTTGCCAACCGCGAATCGTACCCGCGGTAAACGCGCCCCATTCCTCCGCGTCCAATCAGCGATTCGATCCGGTAGGGACCGATATCGACACCGGGGCGAAAAACCGAATCGTGTGGTTCGGAAAGGGTTTTCGGTTGGGTTGGCTGCAGCGTCGAAACTTTACTGCTGGACAGTTCTGCATTCACCGCTTCAAGTTCGGCGACCAATGCTTCACGATCAACATCAGGATTCGCAGCGATGACATCTGAAACATGCGGTGCTTGGCCCGCTTTGAATTCAGCTTCGAAATTCAAGCAGATGGCATCGATTCGAGCCATCTCATCAGCGGTTAAATTAGAAAATGTCACGCGGGCCTCTTGCACAAAACCGATGCAATTTTGGAATTAAACAGTCGTCGCCTTTTGCTACACAGGCAGTGTTCGCCATCAATGCTGCAGGTCTCGCTAATCCTGCTGGTCTCGAACAACTTCTATCATACCGCACCTATCAGGGGGTTTCCTCGGTTTCCACCGCCTCGGTCCAAGTCTTACGAATCAGCTGCAGTCGGCGTTCGACGGCTCGTTTCGATAATTCTAGACGTGTGGCGATTTCGTCAACCAAAAAACCCTCCATTCGCATGATCGCAATTTGACGCAACTGCTCATCCGGCAACTGGTTTAGCAGCGAGTCACACTCTTCAGCCAATTCCGCCTGGAGATCGGCGGTCTCATCTTCGCTGGCGATTCCCCCCAGTCCGGCTCCGCGAATATCGTTCGCATCGACAAAAACCGATTCTCCCCGAACCTGCCCCCCACCCCGCTTCTGACGGGTCTGGTGACGAAAATGAGCGTGCGCTTTCCGGCCAGTCAGCGTAATTAGTAATCCCCAAAGGTTTTCCGGACCCGACAGGTCGGGAAATTTGTCTTCCTGAATTCCGGCAATAAAGCTGTGAAAAGCACTCAAAGCGACATCTTCTTCATCGCTAGAACGACGCAAAGAAGCGGGCAGCCGACTAGCCGCAACGCGTACCAATCGCTGGTAGTACAAATGCCACAATTCGGCGGTCGCCTGCTGGTCCCCCGTGCGGACCGCATCGATCATCTTCGCAAAGGATTCGCTCGACTGCGACAAAGGAACTACCTGAACCAAGAGTAAAAACGGCCTCGCAATTGATTTACTAGAAGGTCAGTATACCGCTTTTCGCCAAAAAACCATCCGTGTCTCGATTCTTGGTCTGCGAGCGGTTTGGTAGCCCGAACTGACGATCGCCCCCAACAAAGAAACCAGCTCCCCCTCTACAGGCTATTCGGAAAGTTTTTTAAGCTCCGACAAAAAAACCTGGGTGCATGATTCTGCCGGTTTTTTCGGATTGGAGGGATAGAAAACGCCCGAAGCAATCCGGAATGAGGCCTTTCACTGTCTATCGTTGGCAACGTCGCATAATATGGAGCACATCCGCCCCGTTTATTCGTTATTGTGAACGTGGTGTGCCTAATCTAGCAGCCTACCATCCAGCAGCCTGTCTTTTCTTGATGTCCGTTCGAACTGCTATCGCTTTCCGTTTATTCTCGATTGCCTGCATGATGCTGGTCGGAGAAGGGCTGGTTGCTGCGCAAGGAGAACCTCCGGTTATTCCAGCGGAGCGAACCCCGGTCTTAGAAGAAAGCCTCAACACGTCGGCGTTTTATCTGCTGGATGAATCAGGCAATCGAGTCATCATGCCTGGGATGACTTTGGAAGAACTGGAACGCCTGAAAAATCTGGACCAGGGCTACGCAAAACCGAAACTGCCATTCAGTTACACCTCCGTCCAAATTTCGGGGACCGGCGAACAGAATCATGCCGACCTAGAAGTCGACATGGAAATCAAGGTGGACGCCTCCCCTAACGGGAGTATCGGAATTCCCCTGCGAATGGGCAATTTCCATCAGGTCGCACCGGCCGAAGTAACAGGCGTTGAAGATTTCCGGATCGATTATGAACCCGAACTTTACGGGCACGTCCTCTGGATTCAGGCCGAAACGGCCAAACAGATCAAAGTCAAACTGCAGGTCAGCGCCAAAATCGACGTGGTCTCCCGTTCCAGTCTGGAATTTCAGCTGCCCGCAGCCCCGACGACGGTCGCCTTGTCGGTCCCCGGTAAGAACATTGTTGTAACGACCGAAGGTCGCGGCGATGAAGTTGTCCGGCCTCAAGAGAAACCCGATGGCAAAACCGAACTGATTGTGGAAAGCAGCGGCAGTGATTTCCGCTTGAACTGGGAACCCGACAACGAAACCGAACGGACCGGCCAAGTTCTGGAAGCCCAAACCGCATGGTCGCTGCGTTGGTTAAGTATCGAAGACAAACCAACCGCGTCGGTCGACCTGACCGTTACCAATCTGCGAGGCGATCTGGCCCCGTTTGAAATCGAATTCGCCTCGGACCTGAGAATGCTTGAGCATCTGGGCGCCGAGATCGTATTGGTAGAAGACAAACCAACGGAAAATGGTGAAGCAGCAAACACCGCGGTCGATCGTCCTAAGCGATACCGAGTGATCCCGAACGCGACGACCACCGATGAGGTCGACCTGCAATTTGAGCTGGAATTTTCTGCAGACAATTTTGATGAAACCAATCCACTACGAATTCGCGGATTGAATGTTATTGGTGCCGTCAGCCAAAGTGGCGAAGTCGAAATTCGCAGCGATGAAGACTACCGCTTACGCTGGCTTCGTCGTCCCTGGGTTCGCAACCTTCCCAATTCGGGGACTGCGGACAACGACCCCAATATCTATCGCTATTCGTTTAATCGTGTCCCGTTCGATTTGCCCGTATGGCTGGCAGCACGTCAACGTCGCCTGCAGGTTGACCCGTCTTTCAAAATTCGGCTCCGCCAGTCCGTCGCGGAACTGGAACTGGACATCCGCATTAGCGGGGCGGCGACCGACGGGCGTGTTCTGCCAGTGCAAATGGGGTCCTGGAAAGTCCAATCGATCACGACCGAATCGGGGGACGTTAATGTTGAATCGATCGCCGACGAGAGCCTAGAGGAAATCGATCTCTCTTCATTGACCGGAACGGGCAATGAAGAACGAGGGCTCCAGATCAAAGCGGTGCGAACCATCCCCGCGGACGAAAATCGAATTGAATTGCCTCTTCCCCATTTCATTTCCGATGATGACACATTGCTGATTCAACCAGGGGAATTGGATGTTCACACCGACCCGGGGCTGACGCTTGTGGTCGATCTAGCCGATTCGATCAACGTCGATGAACAACCTTCCTACATCGATTCAGAAGAACAATCGCCGGTCCTGCGATTTGACGTCCAAACGCTGGCTCCGGATGCTCGACTGGTCGGATTCTTAGAAAACGATCGCCCCCGCGTCACGCTTGAAGCCAACGCCAACATCACCCTGGAAGAGAATCAACTGCTGACAGTTGTCAATTGGAAATTGCAGCCGCAGCGAGGACTTTCCGGGCATGTCCCCCTGGCGATGCCGGCCGATGAGGATTGGAAAAACTGGTCGGTCACCGTCGACGACCGTCCCGCGGTCCTGCGTGAAAACAAAGAGGGAGGCATCGACCTTGTTGCCGCACTTCAGGGAAGTGAAACCCACGCCGTTCGATTCACGAACATCCGCGAAGTCGACGCGTTTCAAGCATTGCCGACAACCCTATCGATCCAGTTGCCGCGTCCGGCAATCAACGACCTGTCAATCCTTGGGGAAATCCCGATCACGCTCCGCGGGTCCGCAACCATCGACATCGACATCGATTTCGCTGGCCGCCCGATGAGTGAACTAAGGTTGGACGCCTTGCCTCCACGTCCGCTCGTTATTCGGCTGCGTGAAAAATCACTGCAACAGCAGCGCATTGTCATGAGCCGTGTGATGCTGACAACCCAGTGCGGTCGGGGAAGTCGCTACGAGCGTCTGCTGGCCACGGTCAGTGGGAGCGGGAATTTAACGATCCCGCTGAAAGGGGAACTGCCGAATTTAACCGTCGATCTAAAAGTCGACAAAACACCTCAGTCTGCCGTTCGCAGCACCGACGGTTCGTTGGTGATTACGCTTCCCAAAGATCAACCCGAACATGTGATCGATCTGCAAATATGGTTCGGCGGCGAAGTCTCCTCCTTGGCGATGCAGTTAAGCCCAACCATTCAGTTGCCGATCGGAGTCGGAAAAGTCTACTGGAACGTGATCGTCCCCGAGGACCAGCATGTCGTCTGGGGATCGCCGACCATGGGTCGCGCGATGGTGTGGCAATTTGATCGCTGGCGAATGCGGCGAATCCCAATCGAAAGCGAAGCCGCCCTGGCAGAATGGGCCGCGGACGCTTCGCATGAACAAACCACCATTCCCAATCGGTATCTTTACATCGGGACCGATGCGGCTGCACTCCGAGCGGTATCGTTGGGAAGAGCCGTGATCTGGGCGATTGTGGGCAGCCTGGTGCTTCTGATTTCGACTTTATTGGTGGCCATCCGCCAACTGCGGCATCCCCTGATGGTTGTGGTGGCTGCCGTTGGTATTTGTGGACTGACTTTACTGGCACCCGATGCTGCGGTCCTTAGTGGCCAACTGACCTTGTTAGCACTAGCCTTGACCGCGGTCATGTTAGGCGTCCGCGCGGCCTTGCGGACGCGACCTCATGAACGCATTTTGGACAGCAGCCGGCCGATCCCACGCGAAGGATCGACTCGCAGTCTGACCGCCAGCCCCAGCGGGATTGGTACCTCCGGGTCCTCGCTAACCCGATCGCTTCCGGCAACCGCCAACGTTGGAGAGCAGTCTTGAATTCCCGAAAATGTTTGGCAGCATTCGTTTTCAGGAATTTCACATGGTGTGGAGTCCTGCTGGCCGTAATGATCGCTGCTTGCGCGACTCCACTCGCTGACGGGCAAGATTCGGTGCTGTCGCCGCAGGACGATCAAGAAATCCACTACCGCCGGATCTTCGTTTTAGAGAAACAGGCGGCGGCACTCCTTCCTCGCAATTATCGACCGGTGGCCGTTGATGAACTGGAAGCCAAGATCGAACGGCAACGCGAACGTGCGGATCAACTGAACGCATCGCGTCCGCGGCTCGATCACGTCGTTTGCACCGTCCGCTACGACGCTCAAAGCCAAGCCCTGATCTCCAAAGAGACCGTTTTACGCATCTCTTACAACGACGAAGGCGAAACGCAACTGGACCTGGGCAAACTGAACTGGGCGTTGACCGACATCGAACGTTCTAGCGGCCAAGAGGTTTCGTTTCCGCGTGTTCTGACCGATGGCCAAGGAAATACCGTTGTTGCGATTCAAGAGGCTGGCGATGTCAATTTGAACTGGTCGTCGCAAGGGATTGAAATGCCCGACCAATCGGTTCGCTTTGCCCTTCAAATGCCGCGGTGTGCGCGCACCGAAATGATTCTGGAACTGCCGGCAAACCTGCGTCCGGAAACCGATCACGGCGTGCTGAAGGAAATCTTGCCGCCCGAATCGCCCGATCAAGATGCCTCCGCTGAAGATTCAGATGCCGCGGATAAACCCGATCCAGTCGACACCGAAGAATCCTCGGAGAAGGAGTCAACACAGAAGGAATCGTCCGACGCTGAAGAATCGACCGAAGCTGAGAAAACAACCGACTCCGATTCAGTTGACTCCGGCGACCCTTCAGAGCCCGAGCCTGCCGACGCCGCCGAACAAGCCGACGCGACCGAGCCTGCCGCTTCGCCTGAACCCATTGCCACCAAGAAACAGACCGATGAATCTGATGAAGCGGGTGGTGCTCCCAATCGTTGGTATCGAATTGAATTGGGGGGAGTCCAGGAGTTGATCCTGACATTAAGCCCCGTGCAAGCGACCGCCGATCAAACGCCTTTGGTGATTCGCAAACAAGCGATGCAGTATCGTGCCAATGCCAATGGCGTTGAATGGTCGCAGCGATTCACCGTCGACATCGTTCCGGGATCGATGTTTGCCCCGCTCCGCATTCGCAATGGCCGCGTGACCTCGATCACGGTCAATCGAGAAAAAGTGAAATGGCAGGAAACGCTCAGCAAAGATGAGACGTTGATCCAAATCACCGACCCGGTCCCAGGACGAAATGCGTCGACCGCCACGGCGGTCGATTTGACCCTAACCGGCGTTGTTGAGCGACCGGCTCAGAATCTTATTGCGCTGCCGTGGCCTCAGTTCATTGATCGTCATGTGGTAACGGCTACCCCTGCGGCACAGGCTCAGATCTTGACCGATCCCGCAGTGACGTTAACCCAATTGGAAGTTCCGGCCGGCTGGAGCCTGCGGCCTTCGTTGATGTCCGAGGGTGGGGGACATACTTACATTATGGAAGGCAGCATCCTTAGTGACTTCGAACCACCTGCTGCGCAACTGACACAGACCGCTGAAGGCTGTGAAGTCAACGCCGCATTAAACCTGACCATCGAAGAGTACGTCCTGAAATCTCGCTGGACGGCGGACATTGACCTAGACCGTCAACTGGAACCGATCCGGCTGCAATTCCAACCCGGCTGGAGACTAAAGTCTCTGGTCATTTTGGGTTCAGGTCGAGTCATCGAACTTCCGGGGAATCGCCGCAATGTAATGATCTGGCCGGAACCGGCGGATGTTGAAGAGGGGAAAATTCGGCTTCGCGTTAGCGGCGAGCAAATCCTTAAGATTCCTGAAGGCAACAACACTTTAACGGTTCCGGCGACTTGGTTCGTACGGGTTCAGGGTTGCCATACAAAGACCTTCGGCAGTGTTTCTCCTCCACAGATCCTTCGCTGGGCTGCCGGGACGGTTCTGAATGGCCCATTGGCGAAATCAAGCGAATTTTCTGCCGCCGAGCTAGAACAATTGGGCCCCGTCAATAATGAAGCGATCTATTTCCGCCTGCCATTCGATAATACTCCGGCCCTAGAACTGGAACGTCCTGTACCGACGATCAACGCCGATTTAACTTACGAACTTGGCACTGAGGGAAGCGACCTTACCGAATTGATTACGCTGTCCTGCAAGTCCCCATCCTCCACTCAGACAACATTATTGGTTCGCTGCGGGGATCGCCACGATCGCCCGTTGCTAACTTGGTCGTTGGCAAAAGCGGCAGGCGCGGGATGGTCCTTACCGACACTGGAAACGGAAGCGGAACCCAACGAGGAAACTTGGCGGATCACCCTTCCTCCCGGGCATCGCGGCGACGTCAAGCTGACAGGTCGCCGGCGTTATCGCCTTCAAAACGACCAGGCGATTGACCTGCCTTCGTTGGCTCAGTTTTCCGCTGGTGAAGCGAACGCATCGATCGCGGTTCAGCAGAACCTGACGGCGTCGCTGGGAAGCGGTATCGAACTACAGAAAACGTCGGGGCCGATCGAACGAGTCCCAAGCATCGATACCAGCGAAAGTCTCCGCCGCCTTCGGTACGAACCATCGACTCCTTCCACCATCTTCTTAGGTCCACGTCCCCGTGACTATTCGCCTGCCGTCCTCTGGGATGAATCGGTTGACGTGATCGCATCGGTCCACTGGGGCGACACGATCCTCGCCCGCTATCAGACCGACGGACGGCAAGACTTCGAACTGGAACACGATCCCGATCTGCGACTCGCTGAAGTTTTCATTAATGGAAAACGGACCGAACTGAACTCGACCGACCAAACCTTGGCGCACACCAGCATTCCCACCGATGGGTTTCCGCAGCAAATCGAATTGCGATTCGATCGTGCTCAGGCAACCGGTGGGGCCGTGCGCAAGTGGACCGCGCCAACATTGCAACCAGAAGGCGTCGTGATGAAGCGGAACTGGCGACTTTGGCCCGCCGCCGATTCGTTTACTCCGCTCAGCTCCAATGGCGACATGACGCCACCAGCCTTCGCAGGAGGACCGCTGGGGTTACCGACAACGACCTCGAACTCGGTCGACCTGCCCAAACGGGATTCATCCCTTTGGCTCCTTTCGATCGAATTAGCCCTGACCATCGGAATCGTCACCGCGCTTCTTCTGTTCGCAATCAGTTGGTCGCTGACAAGGCGTCGCCCTACGGTGGTCTTGCTTCTGGTCTTGCTAGGCCTAACGTGCGCGGTCGGTTTACCGGATTGGTTTTTTATTATTTTGGCGTTTGGGATCACTCCGACGATTGCTGCGGCGTTACTTTCAACGGCGCTGCGCGACAGAAACGCTGAATTCCTACGTTCCACATCGCCCAGTAATTCGTTGGACCTTGGATTGGCTAAAAGTGGTGTGGTCTTATTGATCGGATGCGGGTCGATGTTTGCGGGCCTTTCGCAGGTGTCCGCCCAAGAGACGGCTCCTCCCGCTTCGACGCCGCGGGTTCAGGAGAAACCAGCTCGCGAGATTTTCCCGATCATCATCCCGGTCGATGCCGATGGCGAATTGGCCGGGACGCGAGTCTACGTACCCGAACGCTTGTATGGCCAGCTGTACCGCCGCCCAGACGTCCTCGGAAACGAAATGAATCAGCGTTTCCATAATGCTGAGTATCGCGTCCGCACCAGCAGCAATTCGAATCGCGATTCAACCGTCAAAATTGAAGCTCGGCTGGAGATCGAAACCAGCAGCGTTGATCGCCCGGTCCGGCTACCATTTCTCGCCGACACGGTCCGCGAAGTCGACATCCTAAACGGCGGCGCTCCGCGCACCATTCGTTGGCTTCCCAATGACAATACGATCTCCGTGCAACTGCCCAAAAGTGGCGTAACGACCCTCCGCGTGACCATGGAAGCGGATGTGGAAGTGGACGAATACGGAGTCCATAACTTTGCGTGTCCGATCCCTGCAATCAGCGCCAGCAAACTGACATTTGATGCGGACGTGGAGGTGGACCTAATCGATTCACCAACCAGTCGTGGGATTCAAAAAACCGAACTTGCCAGCGGCGATTTGACCGCTCAGATTGGACCGACCGACACGCTGTCGCTTCGGTGGCGTCCGGTTCGCAGTGGCGGGGCGGCTCAGGTTTCCCCCGTGGCAAGGCGAATCCTGGTACAGGCAAGTCCCCAGCGAATCGTGACCGAGTGTTTAATGGATGTTAGTTCGATCAAATTGGACCGGGCCGGCGATCTGGTTTTAGAATTCGATTCACTGCCACTCCCATCATTGCTCTCGCCATCCTGGTACGTTGTCCCCAAAGCCAATTCCAGCACATCCAGCGACTTTCCACTCCGCCTTCATTTGCGATGCAGCGACCGCCGCCTGCCTCCCATTCGCTTGCTATGGGAAACGCCAACCGTTGATCTTGAAATCTCCGAGGAGAGGCCAGACCTCAGCGAGTACCCGCTGCCTACGGTTCGAATCATGGGGCAAGAAGCGCTCCGTCCAACCTTTATTGGGCTGAACCAATCAAGCGGTCAAAGGCTACAACTAAAGGACCCGCGCCAGGCGGCGACCATGCCGATCGACCGTTTCTGGGCCGGCTGGAATTCCCAAGAGGACGTACTTGAGCAAGCCTTTATCACCGAAGCGGACGCCCCAATCCTGTTGTTGTCGACGGCGGAACCAGAACCTTGGCGTGCGACGCCCAGTCAACGCTTGTTAGTCCGCAGCGATTCGAATCGCGAGAATCTACAATTGCTGATGGAATACCAAGCCATCGTCCGCCCGACAGGCAACGCCAGCCCTCCGATGCAACTAAGCGTTCCCAAAGGAATGCGAATCCACGCGGTCACCCAGGATTCTCAAGAGGTGACCGTGGCGCCTCCGCTGACCGGCGGACTGCGAAAGATTAAGCTTCCCGAACCGACCACCAACGATCCATTTGTCATTCGACTTCGAGGATCGATGGACGTACCGATCAGCGGTCGGTTTTCACCACCGTTCATCGGGCTTGAAGGCGTCACCGTTACGGAAGGGACCTATTCCTTAGCACGAGGAACCGAAGTCGACGTCATCGAACACCTGGCCCCCGGATTACCGGCGGCGACTCCAACGCTGACCAACAGCGCACGACTTGCTGAGAACATTGTTCCCCTGTGGTCATGGTCTTGGACTCCCAATGATGCCGCAATGCGTTCGGGGGTCCTCCCGGGACGATTCGAAGCAGTCCGAAACCCGACTGAAATCTCGGCTTTACAGGTTACCGACCTGACCTTTTCAGAAGGTCGCTGGACGATGGAAGCAACGATTCGACTTGATCCCTGGCGTGGCAAAATCGATTTCCTCACGGTAGAGATCCCATCGCGTTGGGGTGAAGACCTGGAAGTCACCAGTGCGGAATCATGGTCGACGCAACCGGCCGCCGACCCAGCGAAACAACTTGTCCGCATCCTCCCCGAAAACCTTCAGTCCTCCAGCCACGAAATCCGCTTCCGAAGCCGTTTGGTCGGAGGGGACCTTAGCCAAATTTCCGTCCCTGAGATCCGCTTGCTCGGCAACGGTCCTCGACGGTTGATCGTCGCGGTTCCGCTGCAGATGGATAAAACAACCATTGGATGGGATGCGACCGGAGCCCGCCGCGACATCGACACCGAAGAAATTGACACTTTGTTTCCTCAAAGTGATTTGTCAGGCAAAAAATTATTTGACGTGACCGGTGCTTGGTCGGTGGTGATGGTCAACCAGACTCAGACCCCTCCTGTCCCGTCTGTCAGCTTGCTGGACGCTCAACTGTTCTTCCAGCCCAATCAGGCACCCTTGGTTCTCTGTCGCTGGGATCTGTTCCCCGCCGATACTCAAACCGTCAAGATCCGACTGCCAGAAAATTTCGAGCCGCTTGGACAGTGGACAGCCGGTATCGCCGTTCCGCTTCAACAAAACAAAAACGAACTGACCGTCCCTTTAAGCATCAGCCGAATAGCCCAGCCGATCGTGCTGCTGGGACGATACAAAGAAATATCCTCGGCGACAAAGGCACCCCCTCAATCATCGGCAATCCCCTTGCCGACATTGATTGGACTGCCTGCCGAAGAAACATGGGTGACTCGCTATGAAACAGAGGCGACCAAGAACAGCCCGCTAACCGATTCAGAATGGGAACGCTCAACTCAGACCGAACGTTACACCGCTTTGGCAGATTCCGTGTTGCAGTCGTTGGAAGCATCCCGCGAAGGATTGGCGAACCGACAAATCGAAGAAGTGGAAGCTTGGCTGTCCCCATGGCTTTATCGGTTCGAAAAATTGATGTCCGCAGAGCAAATCGGAACGATTCAATCCGAAGACGACGACGACGACCAAAACCTCATGGAAATTGAATCCGTTCTTGAAGTCCGCATGAGCGAGTATTTGAATTCGGTGTTAGGAACCACTGAGATTGAAGCCAAGGAGCAAGATTTGCTTCCTCTCCTGCCGGCCGACTGGAACGTTGCAACGGTGATGCGATACCCAGGCGGCGCCACCGAAGTTCCCGGAGAGCACGTGATCAAAGAACCGCTGCAACTCGAGCGTTGGTTTCCCTATCTATCGATGGGGATGCTAGCCAGCCTGTTCATATTAGCGCTATTTCAGTTTCATGACCGTTTCCAGGAAGCGATCCAGACTCCCGCTTTTTGGCTACTGCTGATTGGACTTGCAGGGCTTATCGTTGCCCCGCTGCCGGTCGCGATTGCGATCTGCCTAATTGGGTTGACCGCCAAACGGTTGCGTAAAACAACGCCTGCCCATCCCTAAGTCAGACGCGGCCGCCAATAGCGTTTTCCTTTTCGCATTCAGCCGGTCGATCGAATCGTCAGCGGGAAAAGATTGTCGTCATTCGCTTGGGACGTGAAATTTATGAGTGACGGTTTCAACTCTGCCCGTCCGAGTCTGAGTGCAGTGGTTTTAGCCCAGCGGGCGACTGACAAGCCTGGTTCTGTCGCCCGCTGGGCTTTCCTTTTCGCGATTCCCACTCCGAAGGCTTACGCCGCCAGCAAGTATCTGTCGCCCTCCGGGCTACGTGTTCACGCGGCCCCAAGTAGACTCCTCAACGGCTGCAAACCCGTCATTTATTGATTCCACGTCCCGAGCGAAAGGCGACAATCGTGTCTTACTTAGGGCTATCGAACGCCAGCAAGATTTCTCGAAGATCTTTGCTTCGAAATGGCTTAGCCAAGAATGCGTCAGGACGCATCTCTTTTTGGTGAATAAGTTGCTCGGCATCCTCGGAATAGCCACTGCAAATGATTACAGGAATTTCAGCATTCTGTTTGCGAATAGCCTCCAGCGTCTCCAGCCCTGACATCTCCGGCATGGTCAAATCAAGCATCACAACGTCAAATGGTTTGTCCGCACCGAGTAGTTCCAGACCAGCTTGACCTCCAATGGCACAGACCACGTCATGGTGCAATCTTTGCAGCATCAAGGACGTCGAGCGCAGGACCATATCGTCGTCATCGATCAACAGCACCCGCTTAGGTCGCCTCACCTCCTCCGACGCAAGCGAATGATTTTTCACCGGAACGGGTACCGCCGGTTTATCTGATTTTGGTAAATGAATCACGATTTCTGTCCCCTTTTGATAAACCGATTCACAAAAAATTCTGCCACCATGCTGTTCAATCACTCCAAGGGCAGTTGCCAAGCCAAGCCCTGTCCCCTCCCCGATCTCCTTCGTTGTAAAGAACGGTTCAAATATTTTATCCAACATCTCGTGAGGAATCCCCCCACCATTATCGCAAACACGAATTTTGACCGTCTGTCCAATCTTATCGAAGGTTGAATTCTCCGCATGAATTCGAATCACCCCAGGCCGCTTGCGCAGCGCGTCACGCGCGTTAAGGCAAAGATTGATTAGGACCTGCTCTAACTGTCCAGCGTCCGCTTCCACCGGCCACAGATCCTTCGAAACATCGGTACGGAAATCAACATCGGCGCCCAAAGTCGAACGCATCAAACCGGCAACTTGGTCAATCAATTCGGTAACCTGAATCGTCTTTTTACTGAGCGTCGAGCGTCGGGAAAACGTTAGCAGGTGATGGGTGATGTCCGACGCGCGTTTGACCGCCGCAGAAGCGATGGCGATCGGTTCAGCGACCGTCGAAGAATCGGGAGCGGCCACAACCTGGTCTAGGCTAGCCCCGATCACATGCAGTAGGTTATTGAAATCGTGAGCAACCCCTCCCGCTAACCTTCCAATGGCGCGAATCTTCTGCGACTGGACGCACTCTTCCTCGAACCGTTTTCTTTGGGTGATATCGTCAAAGGTCCAAATCCGGCCGAAATAGACTCCCTCATCATCAAACACCGGGGCCGTATAAACCGACAGCCAGCCTGCTGGAGAAACGGTTTCAAACTCGTTTGTTTTTGTCAAAGCCGGATTATCGAAAGCCGCTTGCCAGAAATTGTTGAACGCCGCGGTTCGACTAAACCGAGCTCCCAAGTGCGTTCTTAACACAATCGCGTCGGTCACCCCTAAATCAATCGATTCGCCAATAATTCGCTCCAGATCTTCATCCGTCTGGGAAACCTTCCGGTCTAGATCAAAAACAAGAATGCCGTCGCGAACGGCTCTCGTCGCCGCCGATACCCTCGCATTCAAAGACCGTAATTCTTGAGTCGCGGCCAAGACTTGGCGGCGCAAACTAAACTGCCATAGCAAAACCACAATCAGAATGCCGCCCAGGAGTAAAAAAGCCCACTTCAACTGGGCCAAGGTCCACTGCAATGGGATCACTAGGATTTGAATTTTATCCAATTCGTCCCCTCGCAATAAAAAAGCGGCGTTCATAAAGTCCGCGTCCGCGACATCCACCACTCCCGTTAGCTTGATCCGGGAACCGACCGGGTATCGCTTTCGCTGGGTCGATATGTAAGTCCAGTCAACACTTTCCGGGGCAGGAAATAGTGCAACATAATTCACTCCCCCTTCGGATAGCCGCAGCGTGGTATGACGCACATCAAACAGAATCTCTTCGACGGTCGATTCCAGAGTGGCATTCTGGTAGAAGGCTTGGCTTTGCAGAATCGCTTGAGGAGTCGTTTCTTTTGCCCGCAGCGTATTGCCCACCGAGACCAAATGCATCCACCCGACTCGCTTATTCTCCGCCGATGCTTGCTTGCTCCATTCTCCATCGGACTCAGGGACGACCGGGACCAAAGAGACGTCCACTAAATCACCTGGCGAGAGCACTATCTGCGGGATCGGAGACAACCGGTAACCGTCTAAGATCAAGTGATCACTATCCTGAAAAAGGACGACCTTATCCGTCAAAACATCCGCTTCAGGAATCTTCGCGGCCGCTTCCTCCGGATCGACAATCTGCAACTGATCGCGAGACATCATCAAGATACGCAGGCCGTCAAATGGATCGTTGGCGAAACCGGCGTCTTTTTCTAAATAGCCCCACAACTTAACCCGCTTTCCTGCCAACTGGTAACTGGCTGAATCCGACGTCGTTGTGTGGAGTTTCGCGCAGAGCTGGAGACCGTTATCGCGAAAGGTAAATTGAATCTGCGATGGAGATTCGAATACGGATTCGACGATTCCTTCATACTCGACGTATCGCCAAAGCTGTGGTTCGCCATCCTGCACGACAGGGATCGATGTGAGGTCTCGGTTTAAACCTTCGGCCAAAAATTCTAAATCGTCTACCTGGATGAAACCTTGGTGCACGATGTGTCCGCGGATTCGCAACTGATCACCAATCGTGCATTTTTCAACGACGGACTGCAGTTCAGCGCTGATCGTACACCATCGTCCAAGCCCCTCGTTCTGGACTCGAAACCGGTTCCAACCAGGACTAACAAAAGCCAATCGAACTTTGATGTCGAACGGAAAAGACTGTGCGGGGCTTTCCCGCATCCGAGATCGCATTTCAGGGAAACTGGTGATCACGCCCGCTTCGCTTGCTTCGATCGAATTCGCAATCAAAGATCCAGCCGGACTAAAACTGAATACAAGCAAACCGCACAGGATCCAATTCGACTTCAAATGGACGAAAAACCACATCGATTTCGATTCCTCCAAGGATCCAACACGGTCACCTGAAAAGTGAAATCAAAGTTGGCTGAGACAAGGTCGTTCCAACCAAAGAAGTTTTGCAAACTTAAGGCGGCGGGGAAGAACCCCGTTGAACAGAATAGCCAATCGCCCCGCTCAAAAATGCCAGTGAACGTCTGTACTTAAACCCACAGCCAACACCTTCTCTTCTGGTCCATCCGCCTTATATCTTTAGCGGAAAAACGGTAACCCGCTGCTTGAGTAAAGCAGAAAAGGCTGGAATCGACTTGCGCGGCGGGGCATCCGATCAAGCGCCGGCCAGCGCTGGCCCAATGCCATTTACTTAGGCATCTGCGGGCGAATCATAAGAATAACGGATTGCAGACCAGCAGAGCATCAACAGAACAAGCGTCAAACAAACTCCGTTCAAGCTAGTCACAACTTGGATGAACCTGTCCGAAACGTTCACTCGATCGATAAACATGCGGGTAGATAAGTAATTGAATAGCGGGATCAGCAATCCCAGCCCGATCCCCCAGCGATACATTGCCGGCAACCGCGTCCAGAATTCACTTTGCCCGACGACCACACCGGCTAGCGGAGCGACCACCAACAACGCATCGTACGACTGGTGATAAAGTGAAACCAAGGTTGCTACCAAAACCAATGCCCCAGTAACTCCGGTCAAGCCATCATCCTCACCAACGGCGGACCGGCGCAGTAGAACCCAACAAGGGATCACCAACACCGCAAACATGCCCCAAAGGTGGACAAGGGCCCCGGGATTGTGACCGGTCCATTTTGCGATGATTGCCAGCAAATCCAATCGGGTCCACGAATGCACCGGCATCTCGTCAAGCTCGGCCTGATGAATCTCTTGCGTCTGAGAAATTTGAGCGACGATTTCTTGCATTCCCACATACATGCTTTCTTCACTTTGGTGGTATGCAATCCAAGCAAAACCGACTGCTGCGAAAAAGACAGACAAAAAAGCGCCTCGCCAGATCGCCCGATAGTTTCCGCGTGCGACCAGCAGAATTCCCAAAGGCAGAATAAACGTCGGCTTGGACGACGCAAGCAGCAACCCCACCGCTGCCAACCAGGGGCGTTTCTCGGCCTGAGAAATCGCAAGGAACGACCCTCCAATAAGCAGTAGAGTGAAATACCCATCAAACAAGGTGATGTGCCCTCCACGCGAAAAAACAATACCCACGGCCGTCCACAGAAACACCGATCTCTGCAGTTTTTCCGAGGAGGCCACATCCTTTGCAACCAATTGCGCTATCGCTAAAACGACACCGATCGAAAACAGAAAGTAACCGACTTCGGCAACGTGCAACGGCAGCAACGCAAACGGCACATGGAGGACATAAATCGAAGGCGAGAAGAACGGGACGCTGCGGGCCACCGGAAAACGACTCGCGTACTCCTGGCCGTAGGGGCTGATTCCTTGCAGCCAAGCGGCCGCCGGAAAGTAAACTCCGTTGTGAAAATCACAATACCCTTGCCGCGTCGGATCGAAGGGACCGGGCGTCTGGTACTGTTTGACAACGCGCGCGGCCGTCGCAGCCAATCCGACAACCAACAATGCCACCGCCAGCCACTGGGCTGCCGGCAAAGAGAGCCACCGCGTGACGCGATTTTGTGACATTGATTGAGCAGGCATGAGAGGGCAAACAAGCTTCCACGTGAAGCACCAAAAAGAAAAAGAAGATCAAAACGGACTTCTTATTCTAATTAGAACTTTAAACAGCTCCATCGGTTTCAGTTCACCAGCCGCTTTGAACTCCACCAAACCATCTCGACAGACACAAACGTTTTTTTGTGGGGTGGAATGATTGCGTTCCCAATATTCGTTGCAGCCGAAGCGTTAATGCAGCCGCAGCGTTAATCTTCGTCGTCAGCGGTCCGCTGCTGTTCAACCCGCACGCGTTCGGGGATTGGCAGTACTTGAGTCAACGTCCCACGTCCCAGAAAAGCTGCTTGCGCTAGCAGACAAAAAACCCCGCCAGAAAAAACGATCCAATGCAAATCACGGCGACCGTTGCCGATTTGCTGAATGGTCCACAGCCAATTGGCAAGCTGCCACTTCGAATAGGTCGGACGCGATGGATAGTCGGCCCAGACCATATAAATGCCATAGGGAATTATGCAGCATAATAGCGCGATGATCGACAGCAACGCCAACCCGACGGCAGGTCGAAAAACGGCATACCGCCGCAGCGCCCCAGCACTCCAGCGGACCAATGTCAGCAGCAGAACCAAGTACCCAAAAACGGCCAGCGAAACATTCGCGACAACGTCCTGCAGCGGGCTCCCCGCTGGACGCAGGTAGTACAGCCCTCCGCTGACAAACAGCATTGCGATCGCAGCCCCTGTCGCTGCAAACAATAAACCGGTAACCGGTCCCGGAATAAACAATGTCAGAAACAGCCGCCCCAGGAACGAAGCGGGCAATCCACGGCGGACACGCGGCGTCAGGTCCCCCGATTCAGAAGCCATCATGGAACCCAGCAATGCCCAGTAAACCGCATACCCTACTCCAACCCAGGGAAGGATCATAAAGATGACACTCCCCAAACCTAACAACCCTTGATTTGAAGTTGCAAACTGCAGGTTTTCGACCACGACATAGCCAAACAACCCAAGAACGACCGTCAGCTGTATCAATAACGCAGCTCGAACTCGAGTGGACCGATTGGAACACGCAGGCGCCAACAAAGCCGCCGAGGCGGTCATAAAGACGTAACTCGTACTGGCGACAATCGCGACGCCGCTAAAAGAGAGGAACGCGCGTACCCAAGTGGACATCGCGTTGGCCTGCTGAATTAATGCGATTGCCTGAGTACCGATCAGGTATTCCGCAACCAACAGAACCCCAACCAAAGCGAATAGTGCCGTCAGTTGGCCTGTTCGCCCGGAAGGAACTGGCGCGAGAAACAGCCCAAAGATGGTCAATTGAATCGCGGCCAACAAAACCAGCGACAAGAGAACCGCCAAGGTCGGAAAATCGATTCCCCGTAGGGCATAGGCGTAGGCGACACATGGAATCAGGACAATGAAGTAAAGCATCATTTGCAAAAGGGCACTGCAAAACTTGCCCATCACGATCTGCATCGGCGACAAAGTGGTCACCCGAAGCAACTCCAAAGTCCCATCGTCAATCTCGACCGCCAACGAACGGTAGGCAGCGACAGGAACGACAAACAACATCGGCACCGCAAGCAACAAGTAATACCCCACCAGCATCGGAGCCGCCGAAGGCCTGTAGTACAGCCCCGGCATCAGCATCATGCTGCCGACGACCGACCAGCCAAAAGAAGCTAACAGTAACAGTGAAAAGGTCACCAGAAACTGGCGGCTCTTTAAAGATTGCCGAGTCTCTTTTACCAGAATCGGATTCAATGAATCGCCCAGTCGTTCGCACGACGCCTCCCAGCGCAGCAAGCGTTCCCGCCACTCAGTGATCATTGGACCAGCCCCTCGGTGACATGCAAGAAGACATCTTCCAAACTTTTCTGATGAGCGTGAATTTCGCTGATTCGACAGCCGTCCTGAATGAGAGCAGCAACCAAGTCGGCCTGCGCTTCTTCGTCTCCGCTAAAATCGAAACGAAGTGTATCTCCGGCTACAGAAATCGACTGACAGTCGGAATGAAGCGTCAACCACTTTTCAGCCGCGACCGGATCGGAAACCACCCGCAACCGAATATCGCGGGTCTTTCTTTGCGCTTCTTGAATCGCTTCGACCGATCCCGTGGCCAACAGACGGCCCTGTTCGATAATCCCAATCGAATCACACATCTCCGCTAGCTCGGTCAAGATATGACTGCTGACCAGGATCGTTTTGCCTTCAGCCCCCAATGTTCCGATCATATTTCGCAGTTCAATCCGAGCTCGAGGATCCAGTCCTGCAGCCGGTTCATCCAAAATCAATACGGCGGGGTCATGAACGAGGGCTCTGCCTAAACAGAGCCTCTGCTTCATCCCTTTGCTCAGCCCACTGATTGGCTTGTGCTGCATCCCTCGAATTCCGGTAAAGTCTGTCACCCATTCAAGGCGTTTCTGGCGTTCCCTGCCGATCAACCCGTATGCACGGGCAAAGAAGTCGATGTATTCCCAGCAGCTAACGTCTCGATAGCTACCAAACGCGTCGGGCATGAACCCTAGTTTCCGACGGACCAGTTCCGGATCATGGATAACGGAAAAACCATCCACAAATGCATCGCCATACGTTGGCAAATCAAGCGTCGCCAGAATTCGCATGCTGGTCGTTTTCCCAGCTCCATTTGGTCCGATATACCCGAACACGCTCCCCTTCGGGACATGGAAGCTGACGTCTTGAACGGCAACGGTCCGGCCGAAGATACGATACAACTGCTGAAGTCGAATCCCTCCAGCATCTAACCGGTGATAGCCAACTGTCATTCCCAGGTCCCAATCACAAAATGGATACTGTCCGACAATCTCGCTTGCGGACGTGCAACGATCGCTTCGGTGACATCCGCCTCTGCGGTGAAACTGCCCTCAGGCAGATTCCCTGTCGTCTGCATCCACTCGCGAAGCCGGTTTTCGACGATCCCATCCTGTAATCCCTGCGATGAAGAAGGCAAACCACTCAGCGTCGCAGAAAGACGGTCGGCACCGCGGTATCCATTTTGATTGGAGCGTCTTCGCTGAAAACCTTCTGGCAATTCCGGCATCGTTTCGGTGTAGATGGGGCGAACGATCGCAGCGATCTCGCTTTCGTCTCGGACCTCAAGTGAAACCTGCTCCGATGAATCGACCTGTTCGGCAAACCAATAAGTCCCCTGAAGGTCTCGCAGCAAGACGTTTCTTAGCGGATAAGGAAAACGATTTTTTGCGGTGGCCGTTTGTGCTCCGTCCGAGGCAGCATCCGAGACGGAAAGTTGAATGCCACCTAAACCGCCTTGCGGGGCAAACGTTACAAATTGTCGTTGCTCGCGACCGGGCAAAAAACCATGCTGAAAGATCTGTTGGTCGGGAGTTAAACGAATCTGACCGACGGTCGAATCTGGCGCCGCGAAGCGAGGCCGCCCCTCAGCTCCCTGGGGGTAAGGATAGACCGCTGTCTGAGCCGGAAACTGCAATCCATCGGTCGGCTGGATTCCGGCAAAATAGGTTGCTCGCGACCACTCCAGTCCTCGGCCTGATGCACTGTGGACCCATGTCACCTGACGCACGCGTCCCTGATACCCAAGGCCATCGGAAACCAACCCATAAATGCCCATCGCCATTGTGGTCAACAATGCAAAAACGGGTGCGGCAACCAGCATCAAATAGATCCGCGACAACCGACTGGAAACGTAGTAGGCCACGGGCCCCACGAAAAATGCGAAGAGTCCCAAGAGGGCAAGAAAAGAAAAGACCGGCGGTTTCGCGACGTCGGCCAGCACCCAGTTCCAATATCGATTGTCCCCTATCGCTGAATCGACCCCGCGACGAATCATCGCTGTTGAGCGGCTTTGATTCATTCCCAGCAACGTTTTCCATTCCGGCTTTGATCCGGGGAAGGGATACGGATCCTGTATTAAGACGATTCTGCCGGCAACATATTCCCGGATCCAAACATGATCGCGAAGCCGCTGAATTTCCGCCGGGGACAAATCACTTCGAGCCGCCTCGAAGAGCCTATCTTGCATCAATTTTGTCGATTTATTTAACGCAAACAGTCCGTTCGCAGCGTCTGCCGAACTCGCACCATAAAGCCACAGCGTTCCGCCAGCCGCCGCGAAATCCTGAATCGCATGGAATTGTTTGGGTGATTCCAAGGCAACCCTTTCCAGCATCGGAAGCGGCAATAACAGCACGTCCAAGCCGTCGTACCCAAGCCACGAATCCCACAATTCGTCTTCATCAAGGACCGCTCCGAAATATGGCGAGATTTGCCTTAATGAATTGCGACGGACGTCCTGCCTGGAATCGCTAAACTTGCTGACCCTCTGAAAAAAATAATCCATCGAATGCCTATCCCCCGGAGCGATTCCGCGAGGACCTTGAATCGCCCCCCGATAACGGAAATTTCCGACTTCTCTGAGCAGATTTTCCAATTCAGGAACCGCCGTCCATTCCGGCGGTTGCTCGCCCGCGACAGGGTCAACCAATATTTCGCGAGGCAGTAGAACTCCGATTTGGTATGGCAACAAATCCAACGGGACAGCATATTTCGCGCTTCCGGCAATGATTTGATACCCAGCCAACAGTTGGCCCGCTTCGCGAATTTGGATCAAATAGCGAGAATCGAACGTGTACTGCGGGAGGTAGAAATCCTTCGAGACCACCGAATCTCCTTGCGTCAGCACAAGGGAGCTCGTAACCACACTGCGGATCCCCGATTCGAAACGTTTCGTTTTCCTATCATCTAGTGGAGTAAAACTGACTTCCAACGTTCGTTCGGAGGGGAATGTTGTTGTCGATTTCGCGGTCATATGAACTGGACGGTACCCAATCGAATTCGCCGGGATCGTGAAGATATCTACCGTGAAACCATCCGCCATCCGCGATTGCAACGGAAGCGTTACCCGCCAGTCCGACGATTTAACGATTCCAACTTCCAGGTCGTTACGCTCGTTGCTCAGACTCCCCTGCGGCAACGAATCAGAACTCTGGCGAGGATCGATTTGCTGCGAAGTGGCGGACAACGGCGCAAATAAGCAATAAACCAATGGGCACAAGGCAAGCAATCGCGTTGGGCGTGCCTTGGCATCATTCGGTACCGGCGAAGATTTATAGAGTGCAAACCTCATTCCACGGGTACGCCTTCTGTTGTCGGCGTCGGAATCGAATTGGGGATTTCCGGCGGGGCCGCGTTTCGTCCGTAGGGGTCTCGGTCTTCGATCGGTACTCCTAACCGCTTGGCGATCACCGCTGGGACCCAACCAATCAGAAACAACAGGGCCGCCATTGTGAAAAAACTAAAAACAATCAAGACTGCGCCGATCAACGCAAACAGGATCTCACTCCCGCGTAAACCTTCGCGCACGGCCCAGGTGATGACAATCGCTGCGGTGAAACAGACCATAAAAGTCTTGAAGGAAAACTGAAATCCTCCGCGGCCCTGCGAATCTTTCGAAATCGAATTCCAAGGTCTCAGTACCATAGCGTTCGGAGCCCGACCAAGAAGAGAAGAATAGAAGAGTCCATCTGTGCCGCTTCGCCGCCACAAAGGGCAATCATAGCAGACTCCCCGGGTCGCTTGCTACTTTCTGCCGGCGACGGTTAAACTGACAGTTCGGGACGAATCAAGCTGGTATCCGATTCCCCGAACCTCCCCTCCAAAAACTGCGAGAATTTCGAATGCGTGCTCTATGGCTGTCCACTCTCCTGGCTCTCGGGCTAGGCTTCCAAGTCGGTTGCGACTCCTCCACTCCCGTTGAAGAGCCAACCGCCGATCCGGTAGTTTCGGTTGAAGAGGGCACTCCAGAGGCCGCTAAACCTGAAGCGACGCCGGAACCAGCCGCTGAAGCATCCGCACCAAAGATGGTCATTCCCGAACCATCCACCCCCGCGCCAGCCGCTCCGGAGACACCCGCACCAAAGATGGTCGCCCCTGAGCCAGGCGAACCGGCTCCGAAAACTCCGGATGCTTCTGACGCACCTGCGTTGAAGTTGCCTCCCGAGGACGCAGCCGCCGGAGCCCCGACCGCCCAAGTCACGGCACCAGCTGAACCGACTCCGATGACCATCGGCAGTGTCGCTCCTCCGCTGAATATTGAGTACTGGGTATCTAAGGACTTTGAACCAGTCACCGATTTCCAAAAAGGAAATGTCTACATTGTCGAATTCTGGGCGACTTGGTGTGGTCCCTGTGTCTCTTCGATGCCACATCTGGCAGAAACTCAAAAGAAATATAAAGACAAAGGCGTTCGCTTAATCAGCATCAGCGACGAAGACCTGGACACGGTCGAAAAATTCCTGGAACGCAAAGTCCCAAGCAGCGAAGATGACGGGAAAGAAGAGACTTTTGGACAATTGACCAGCGCCTACAGCCTGACCACCGACCCTGACGGATCTTGCCAGACCGACTACATGCGTGCGTCCAACCAAAACGGTATCCCAACCGCTTTCATCGTTGGCAAGACCGGCCAGATCGAATGGATCGGCCACCCAATGGAAATGGATGAACCGCTGGCAAAAGTTGTTGGCGATTCATGGGATCGAGATGCTTACTTGGCCGAGTTCAAAGCCAAAGAGCAAATGACTGAAATCATGATGATGGCCCGCCGCGGTAACGCCGATGGTGCGATCAAGGCTATCGATGCAATCGATCCGAAGACCTTGGGCGAAAGCGGAGCCCTACAGTTGCAGCAACTGAAACTTGGGTTGTACGCCCAAGCCGCCGACAAGGGCAAAGAATTCTCTGCCCTAGCGAATCAGATGCTGGATGACGTCTCCGATCCGAATACCATCAATGGAGTTACTTGGTACATCTACCAGGCAAGCCAAAACACCGACGTCGATAAAGCCCTGATCAAAAAGGCAATCGCCGCCAGTGAATCTTCGATCAAAGAACTGGACGCCGAAGCACGTCCATTCATGCTCGATACGATCGCCCATCTGCACGAGCAAAACGGGGACATTGATTCCGCGATTGCCGCTCAAACCGAAGCCGTTGAAACCTCTGAAGGACGAATGAAAGATCGTCTTACCGTTTTCCTCAACGAGCTGAAAGAAAAGAAAGAAGGGGGCGACAAAGCTCCTGAGAACAAGCCTGCTGATGCAACTCCGGCTGAATAACGGATAAGCGGTATGGCTGTCCAGGTTTGGTATGCAGAGGCTTCGGCGGAGTCGCCGGGGCCTCTTGAAGCGGACTGCCGCAAAGCCCTCTGCGCTGAAGAAACAGAGCGAGCAACGCTGTTTCGCAAACCGACCTCCGCGAACCAATTTGTCGTCGGCCGAGGGATGGCCCGGCGATTACTGGGTGCAAAACTGAACTGCGCCCCAGAATCCATCCCTTTTCGGTTTTCCCCTCATGGAAAACCACTTCTCGATTCGCCGCAGCAATTAGGCTTTAATGTTGCTCATACAACGGGAATGGTCCTGTGTGCGATTGGCGAATACCAGCAAGTTGGCGTCGACGTTGAATCGACGGGTCGAAAAGTCGACATCCGGCTCGCTGAACGCTACTTCGCGAAAAGCGAAGTAGAATGGGTCTTCGCCCGCCCTCCCGCCGAGCAAACAAGCGCCTTCCTTAAAATCTGGACATTAAAAGAGTCCTTCATCAAAGCGATTGGAACCGGCCTAACCATGCCGCTGGATGAATTTGCATTCCATGATCTAGAAAGTTCACAGCCAACCGTTCGCATCGATTCGGACCAGCATGGCAAAGATACCGATTGGCATGCCTTCGTCTTTCAACCGGTTCCAGGTTATGTCGCCGCACTCTCGGTACATGATCCTCGCCGGCCTTCTTTCACGACTCATCCTTTCGAAAGCTAATCCCATCATGAATGCCTTTCCCATTCGCTTATTGGCGTGCACCCTTGCAGTTGTATTTGGGTTTTCCTCTTATGCCGCCGCAGCCGAACATCCGAATGTTGTGATCATCTACGGCGATGATGTTGGATACGCGGACCTTGGAGCTTACGGTTCTAAAAAGATCCCCACACCCAATCTCGATCGATTGGCCGGTCAAGGACTTCAATTCACCGATGGGCATTGCTCGGCATCGACCTGCACCCCTTCTCGATTTTCGATGCTGACCGGTATCCACGGTTTTCGTCACGGGGTTCGCGTCCTGCCCCCCAATGCTCCGTTGACGATCCAACCACAAATGTTCACGCTACCAAGCCTATTCAAACAAGCGGGATACGAAACCGCCATCGTTGGCAAGTGGCATCTTGGTCTGGGAAACGGCAAAGACCCTGTCGATTGGAATGGCGATGTCAAACCAGGACCACTGGAAGTCGGTTTTGACTATTCCTTTCTGCTTCCGTCGACAAACGATCGCGTCCCTTGCGTGTACGTTGAAAACCATCGCGTTGTGAACCTAGATCCTAACGACCCGCTATACGTGGGCAAAAAACCAGACGGTGCCAATGTGACCGAGTACCCGGATGGCAAAAAAGATCGCTCGGCGATGACGTACTACCAAAGCAGCCACGGGCACGATTTTTCGATCATCAATGGGATCGGACGAATCGGCTATCAGTTCGGTGGTAAATCCGCATTGTGGAACGACGAAACGATGGCGGATGAGTTTGTCAAGCAAACGAAGAAGTACATCGATTCCCGTTCGGCAGAGAAACCCTTCTTCCTGTTCTTCTCCTCGCAAGACATTCATGTCCCGCGAGCACCTCACCCCCGTTTCAAAGGCAAGTCGGAACTTGATTTTCGCGGAGACGCAATGGTCCAACTGGACTGGGCCGCTGGCGAAATCCTGAATGCGTTAGAGGAGAATGGTTTCGCCGAAAACACCATCGTGATTTTTTCCAGTGACAACGGACCTGTTTACGACGACGGCTACGAAGACGGGACCACCGTGCTTACCTCGACCAAGGAAAGTGATCGAGGACATGATGCGTCCGGTCCCTATCGGGGCGGTAAGTACCAACCTTACGAAGGAGGGACACGGGTTCCTCTTATCATCCGTTGGCCGGGCAAGGTCACTCCGGGGCATTCGGATGCAATGGTCAATCAAATTGATTTCATCGCATCATTTGCCAGCTTGCTAGGAATCGAATTATCCGCAGAACAAGCGATCGACAGCCGAAACACCATGCCCGCGTTCCTCGGCAGCTCACCCGACGGACTGACGGTCATGCTGGAAGAGTCGGGAAGGAGCACCGCCATTCGCCGCCAACAATGGAAATTTATCCAAGGGAACAAAAAGCGGCCGAACGAACTATATGATTTGTCGACCGACGTGGGGGAACAAACCAACGTCGCGAAGGAACATCCAGCCATCGCCAACGAACTGTCGGACCAGCTAAAAGCAATGGTCCAGGCCAAGCAGGGAACCCGAGCCCTCGGGATCAAGTAGTCGTTGGAAAGCCAACTCTTAGCGGAACGGCGCGAGCCGTCCGGCCTTTCTCGCAAGAGCCGCAACGGGCCGGAGGGCTCGCGCCCTGCCGCTAGGAAGAAGGCTGAATGCGCTCGCAACTCTTAGCGGAACGGCGCAAGCCGTCCGGCCTTTCACGCAGGAGACGCAACGGGCCGGACGGCTCCCGCCCTGCCGCTAAGAAGGAGGCTGAATGCGCTCGCAACTCTTAGCGGAACGGCGCGAGCCGTCCGGCATGTTCACGCAGGAGGCGCAACGGGCCGGAGGGCTCGCGCCCAATGCCGCTTCCTTTGGAGAAAATTTCGTTAAACAGAGCGAATGGAACAAAATTTGCGCTATTGCAGGAGGTTTCCAATCCCCTGCCATTCTGACGGTCTGCCATGCTTATTCCGCCAAACCCTTCCGATCCGCCTGATGAGCAATTCGTCGCTGCCAGGGCACTTCTCGATCAGATCCTGCGGGTTCCTGAGCTCAAAAATATCTTCGATATCGATGATCGCCCCAACACCAGAATGGTCTACAGCCAAGCTGCGACCATCTGGCTGTTAATACTCCAGCGGTTACGTGGTGGCGCTTCGCTGAGTCAAGTTGTCTCCGAAGCCGTGAACCATCAAACCGACCTCTTTCCGGACAATAAACGTGTCCGCGAAGGAACATTGGGAGAGAATACTTCCACGTTCTCCAAGGCACGCACCCGTCTGCCGCTCGAAGCGATCCAGCGATTCTCGCGATGTGTTTGTGACTACTTAGGACGCACTGCCGAAAGAGCTTTCGATGACCGCCGCGTCTTCATTATCGACGGAACCACGATCACACTGCCACCAACACCAGAACTGAAAAAAGCTTTTCCACCTTCAACCAACCAGTACGGCGAATCGGTTTGGCCAGTGGCGATGCTAATGGTCGCTGCCGAGATGCAAAGTGGCTGCATTTTGGTCCCCAAAATCGACCCAATGTACGGACCCAATAATTCCAGCGAAGCCAAGCAAGCTCGCGAGATTGTTGGCGAACTACCCAGTAACAGCATTGTGCTTGCTGACAGTGGTTTTGGCATCTATGGCGTGGCTTATCATACACGTGTGGCAAAACATGATTTCTTGTTTCGCCTGTCGATGACGCGGTACAAGTCGTATCGCAAAAAAGCGGAACTGGTCGATGAAGGCGAAGGCTACAAGAGCTACCGGCTCAAATGGACTCCAACAAAAAAAGATCTGAAAGGCAATCCCGATATCCCTCCGGGGACATGCCTGGATGTATTCATTCACGAGGTCCAACTCGAAGGAGGCACGACTTTGGCGATGGTCAGCTCGCTGGAGTTCGACGCGACCTGCCTGGCAGAACTTTATCGTCGACGATACGACGTGGAGTTCGACATACGGGATGCCAAAGTGACAATGAACACTGAGGACATCCGTGCCAAGAGCGTGGACATGGTAATGAAAGAGCTGATGGGCTCGGTCGTCGCGTACAACTTGGTGTCTCAGCTCCGAAGAAGTGCGGCGAAACTTGCCAAGGTTACACCCCGACGTCTGAGCTTCAGCGGCGTATGGCTGAGCTTCCAAGATCACTTGCTGCGCAAGTCCTGCGATACATTTGAGGAGTGGCAACGAGCATTCACGAGCGCGTTAATCAGCGCCTCCAAACGCAAGCTTCCAGTTCGCAAGGAACCACGCAACTACCCACGGATCGCCCACCCGCGCCGCCCCAAAACCACCAAGTTCCAAAAGTCATTGCGCAAGAAGAAAAAAACAAAAACCGAACAACCTCCACCCCCCGAATAGACTTAAAGTAAGTGGCATTGGGCTCGCGCCCTGCCGCTAGGAAGAAGGCTGAATGCGCTCGCAAATTCTTAGCGGAACGGCGCAAGCCGTCCGGCCTTTCTCGCAAGAGCCGCAACGGGCCGGAGGGCTCGCGCCCTGCCGCTAGGAAGGAGGGTAATTGCACTCCGTTCTTTTGACGATTCTTGCGAATACTCCACAAATGCTAGCAAACGCAACTGTACTGGCCTTCGATACGGAGATGGTCGATAGCCTTCTATACAGGCAGGACCGCCTGCACTTCAATCCGGGGGACCGTACGAAACGATGTCAGAAGAACCGCGACAAATGGGCCGCGATATGGCGGCGATTGCGCTGTCGGCCTGTGCGCTGTTTCTAACGGTTTCGTTGGTGACGCACGATCCTGCCGATCTGATCGATAAACCTGTCTGGCCTATCCATCTGATCTTTTCGCCTACCAACAGTGTGTTTCCGACCAATCCCTCGATCCACAATGCATGTGGGTACTGGGGAGCCCTTTTTTCGGCGGCAATGCTACAAGCGACTGGCATTGGCGCCAGCCTGATCGTCTTTTGCTTGGGCGCTCTTTCGGCCAATCTGCTCATTCGCGGCGACCTGAATGCCCCCGCTCTTCGGTCGTTGGGAGCTTCGATTATCTTGGTTGCGGTTGTGACCGCTGCCGCGATGTCTCCGTGGCATCCCGCGGGCATGCCGATCGTCGGGGCGGGTGGATACCTGGGGGCGATGACGAGCACTTGGTTAGGCGAACACTTTGCGGTTTTCGGAGCTTGGATTCTAACGCTGACGTTGCTGCTGTTTGGAACCCTGCTGTCGACCGATTACATTTTGCTGCACGCCAGCCGAAAAGCGATCGCGGGAAGCGCTGCCGCTTCGGCCGGGGGCCTTCGTCGGGTCCGCGAGCGATTCCCACGACGTCATCGCAGCCCGTTTACCGATGGAGCCGAAGAGAATAACGAAGTCCTGGTAGGCGACGGCGCCAGCGACGGCAGCAGCGAAGCAGAAGCACAACCGGCGATTGTTGCCGCTGAATCGGATTCCGAACCAGCCATCAAAATTCGGGGGCGTCAATTAGACGAATCCGAGATCAGTGCTGCCGATGAACCCTCCGCGGACGAACCGGTCGCGGAATCGGATACCGCGTCAAGCGAAACATGGGACGATTCGGAATCCGCGGAATACGAAGAAGAGGAACCTCTCGAAGGTTCCGAAACCCGCACGTTAACCGTCAACGACGAAGAGCAAAATCTCCGTCAAGACCCGGCGCATCCCAATCACCCTGAACCCAAGATAAAAGTCAAAGCGCCGAAACGAACGGCGGATGAACGTCAGCAAGTATTCGACAGCGTCAGTGAAGACCTACCTGACAGCGTCGACCATTATTCGCTGCCAAACCTGGAACTGCTGACCGAATCGGACGACATCTGCTATGACGATCAACTGCGCGAGGTCCGTCGCAAAGCGAAGATTCTAGAAGAAACGTTTAAGAGTTTTGGGTTTGACGTTCGAGTCGTCGAAATCGAAACCGGTCCGGTGATTGCGCAGTACGAGATTGAACTAGAAGCGGGCCTGCGACTTAGCAAAATCACCGGACTGGCCGATGACGTCGCGATTGCACTGCGAGTCCCTAGCGTTCGAATTGTCGCCCCGATCCCGGGCAAGAACACCGTTGGCGTCGAGGTTCCCAACGAGAATCGGCAAGTGGTCCGGCTGCGCGAAGTGATCGAAGAGGCCGGACAATCGGTCAGCAAAATGAACATCCCCGTGTTCCTTGGGAAAGACGTTTCCGGCAACGCGATGACCGTCGATCTGGCAAAAATGCCTCACCTTCTGATCGCGGGTCGAACGGGTACCGGTAAATCGGTCTGTTTGAATGCGATCATCGCCTCGATCTTGATGACCTGCCGTCCCGATGAAGTCCGGATGCTGATGATCGACCCTAAAATGGTCGAATTAAGCGGCTACGGTCGGCTGCCTCACCTGATGCATCCCGTCATCACCGACATGAAAAAAGCCGAAGCGATTTTGGCTTGGGCGGTGGAGAAAATGGAGGAACGCTATTCCTTGTTGGCTAAGGCAGGCGTCCGGCACATCAACAGCTACAACGATCTTGGACGCGATGAGGTTGCTCGTCGTTTGCAGATCGAAGATAGCGAAGAAATGGAAAACGTCCCCGATCATCTGCCGTTCATCGTGATTATCGCCGACGAAATGGCCGACTTGATGATGACCGCAGGCAAAGACGTCGAACAACATATCATTCGCTTGGCTCAAAAATCACGAGCGGTCGGGATCCACTTGATCTTGGCAACCCAAAAACCAACGGTCGACGTGATCACCGGTTTGATCAAGAGTAACCTGCCTGCCCGGTTGTCTTTCCAGGTCGCTAGTAAAACGGACAGCCGCGTCGTCTTGGATGAAAATGGTGCCGACAAACTGCTGGGTAACGGGGACATGCTATTCCTGTGGCCAGGCACAAGCACCTTGATTCGCGGTCAGGGTACGTACCTATCGGACGAAGAAATCGAATCGGTATGTGCCCACTGCAGTGACGGCGGCGAACAGAATTTCGTTGGCGAACTGATGAAATTGAAAACCGAAGAAGAGGGCGGCGGCGATGGGGTGTCGGCCGATTCGATTCGATCTCGCGACGACCTGTACGAGAGTGCTGTCGACGTGGTTATCCGCGAAGGACGTGGAAGCTGCTCCCTGCTCCAACGAAGCCTAGGCATCGGGTATGGACGTGCTGCACGACTGATCGATTTCATGGCTGAAGACGGAATCGTCGGTCACTACAACGGCTCCAAAGCCCGCGAAGTCGTCATGACGATCGCTGAATGGGACGCCATGCAAGGCGTCGAGCCCAGCGATCCTCCTCCCGGCGGCGAGAGCGATCCAGACGACGACTACGAAGAAGTCGAAGAAGAGGAAGACGAAGAAGAAGAGATCCTCGAAGAGGAGGAAGAAGAATATGCGGACGACGAGGATCAAGAATGGGAAGACGTTCACTAAACGTCGCCTCCTATCAACACTGGGCTGCCCCCTCGCAGGAAACCTACCCCCCTCGCAGGAAACCTACCAGGGATCGAAGCAGACGCTCCACCGCCGGTCACGCCGCTGGTTTAGGGGGTGGAGCGGAACGCGAATTTTTGGCAGCCTTCCGTCCTCTCTTTCCTCCGTTCTTCATTGCAGTTCGATGTTTCCTCGCAATGGTATTTCCTCACTTGGGGTGATTTCCGCTCTATTTTTGCGGCAACAGGATCACTAAGCGTCACCCTATGTGGGATTGACGTAGCAACGGTTTTTGCGGACATCTGACTACCTCGGTTTTGACGCAAACCTCTGTTGATAACGTGACAAACGGGAATCCCACGCTAGCACTACACGCTGACGGGCTGCATAAGTCCTACGGTTCGCACAAAGTCCTTCACGGGGCCACGCTAGAACTGCGCGCCGGCGAACGCCTGGGGCTGCTTGGTCCTAACGGAGCTGGCAAAACGACTCTGATTCGATGCCTGACCGGACGCAGTCGCCCCGATTCGGGACAGATTTTCCTAAACGGGAAAGAATTGCCACCTCAAGGGGGCCGTGAAGCGATTGGCTTGGTCCCTCAGGAATTGGCGATTTATGTCGATTTAACGACTCAGCAAAATTTACTCGCTTTCGGGCGGTTCCACGGCCTGTCAGGGCGAGCGCTGCGAAAACAGGTCGACTGGGCGCTCGAATGGACCGGGCTCCAACCTCGCCGCAAAGATCTGGTCGGCACCTTTTCCGGCGGGATGCAGCGCCGCGTCAATCTTGCCTGCGGGGTGCTACACCGCCCTCAAGTCCTCCTCCTGGACGAACCAACCGTGGGCGTCGACCCTCAAAGTCGCCAACGAATCTTTGAGATGCTAGACGACCTAAACGACGCGGGGACATCGATCGTTCTCACCACCCATCAACTTGACGAAGTCGAAACAAGGTGCGATCGAATCGTTGTTTTTGACAGGGGCCAGGTAATCGCCTCGGGGACTTTGAATGACCTGATTCAACAAACGGTAGGGAGTTCACGCCGCATTCGCTTGCGAGCTCCAGCGGAATCTTCCGTGCAAATTCCAGGCTGGCAGCAGGGCCCCCAGCCTGGCGAGTGGACCGCCGCGATCCAGAACGTCGCCAGCGAACTGCCCGACTTACTGAACCGGGCAACCATCGCGGGAATCGACCCGAAGGACATTGACATCCAAGGACCATCTCTAAGCCATGTCTTTCTTCATTTGACAGGGAACGAACTTCGCGATTAACCGTCACTCGATCTTCAGTTCCCAGCATTTCCTCAAACATTCCCTCCCTTTAGCGATCCTCAGCGAACGGCCACGATGATCAGGACCGTGATCCAAATCAGCTTGCAGCGACTACGGAACAGCCCAGCGGAGCTGTTGCTGACGTTTGTGATGCCTATCGCGTTCTTCAGTGTTTTTGCATTGATTTTTGGAGGTCGCCCCGGCAGCGATTCGGCTCCGAAAATAAATGTACTGGTAATCGATTCGGCAAAGTCGCCGATCTCGTCGATGGTGGTTCAACAACTTCGCCTCCGAGATGCCATTCGCTGGATGACGATCGCTCCTGCGGAAAAGGCGGAAAACGGAGCAGCATCAGAACCCGAACAATCAACGCTCGCCTTGGTTGAAACCTCCCACCGATCAACGGATCCGCCAGAGATCGAAACCGCGAAGCAGTTGGTGCAACGTGGAGAGGTGACCGTGGCCATCCTGCTCGATCAATCCGAACGGCAGGTGACCGCTAGGCTGTTAACCGATTCGTCCAATCCAATCGCCGGACAGCTTCTGCAAGCGATCGTGCAGCAAACGATCAGCGGAGTCAATCAAGTCGCCGCGCGGCAGGCCATCGCCCCAACCGTCCAACCCAGCCCTCCGGAGGGTCCCCCCTCCGCGGTCACGCTGGAAGATGTCATGCGAGCTGACGAGAACAAGCCTGTTGTCAGCATGTATGCAGCCGGGATCGCCGTGATGTTTTTGTTATTTGGAGCGACCGGCGGTGGGGGCGTGCTCCTGGAAGAGAAAGAGAACCGCACCCTCGACCGCCTGCTAGCGACTCGACTGACAATGGATCAATTACTACTGGGCAAATGGTGTTACCTGACAGGCCTGGGATGTTTGCAGACGACGCTGATGTTCATCTGGGGAGCCTGGATGTTCGATGTCGACTTAGCAGGGCATCTGGACGGTTTCATCGTGATGACCATCGTGACCGCAGCGGCCGCCTCCAGTTTTGGTCTGTTACTAGCAACGCTGTGCCGAACGCGTGGCGCCTTAAACGGGTTGTCCGTGATACTTGTATTAACGATGAGCGCCCTCGGAGGGTCGATGGTCCCTCGCTACATCATGAGCGAATCGCTGCAAACCGCCGGGCTCTGGACGTTTAATGCCTGGGCGCTGGACGGGTACAACAAAGTCTTTTGGCGCGAGCTGCCGGTTTCCGACCTTTGGCCGCAGGTGATGGTTCTGCTGGTCTCGGGATTTGTGATGCTAATCGCCGCTCGCCTGCTCGCATTTCGCTGGGAAATCAACTGAACTTTGCCAATTAGCGAAGCGATTCCTTCTTTTCCATTCTCCCGCTTGCGAGTCGTTCGGTTTCGGCTGAATCGGCATATCGCCCCATGCAATACGGCCGGGAAACTGGTACGATTTGGGTTCTAGATAATCTCGTCTGCCAGTCGACGATTGTGGCGTCGACCCAACCTACACCCCGGTTTTACTGAAAGGTACCGCCCATTATGCGGAACGCAATTGCTCTGATCCTTGGCGGCGGACGTGGAACACGTTTGTTTCCGCTCACGAAAATTCGGTCAAAACCGGCCGTACCGTTAGCAGGTAAATATCGTCTAATCGATATCCCGATTAGCAATTGCATTAACAGCGAACTGAACCGGATCTACGTTCTGACTCAGTTCCTTTCGGTGAGCCTCCATCGCCATATTCGGCAGACGTATAGCTTCGACAATTTCCGAGGCGGATTTGTCGAACTACTGGCTGCCCAACAAACGGTAGACGCAGGAACCGATTGGTATCAAGGGACCGCAGATGCGGTCCGCAAGAACCTGCGTTATGTCAGTCAAGCCGACGTCGAACATGTCGTGATCCTTTCGGGAGACCAACTCTACCGCATGGATTTCCGCGACATGATGAAAACCCACATCGACAACAAGGCGGATGTCACGATCGCGGGGATTCCTGTCGAACGCAAAGAAGCTTCAGCACTGGGAATCATGCGAGCGGACGACACCGGACGCGTAACCGGTTTCCTCGAAAAACCGCAAACCCAGGAAGAGATCGACTTGGTGCGAACCGATCCGGCCTGGATCGATGCCCAGGGACTTCCCTCCAAAGGGCGTGACTGCGTTGCCAGCATGGGGCTGTACATTTTCAACAAGAAGTTCTTGATCGACTTGCTGGAAAAAACAGACTACGAAGATTTTGGCAAAGAAGTCTTTCCAACAGCGATTCGCACTCGCCGTGTCCAGTTGCATCTGTTTGATGATTACTGGGAAGATATCGGTACCATTCGGGCCTTTTACGAAGCCAACCTCAGCTTGGCGCGCCGCGACGCTCCGTTTGATTTCAGCTGCATGCAGGCCCCGGTCTACAGTCGGCCGCGATTCCTCCCTCCAAGCTTGATGGAAGACGCTCGAGTCACTGGCAGTTTGATCGCGGACGGTTGCAAAATCGGTAAAGGCGCGGTCATCGAAAACAGCGTGATCGGTCTGCGAACCGTCATCGGAGAAAACGTGACGATTCGCAACAGCGTCGTCATGGGTGCCGATTACACCGACAGCAAGTTTGTCGAACCGGTCAGTGAAATCCCCTTGGGAATCGGCGACAATTCGATCGTCGAAGGATCGATCTTGGACAAAAACGCGCGGATTGGTAAAAACTGCCGTATCGTAAACGATAACGGGGTCGAAAACCAAGGCGAAGACGAGCCCGTTCAAATCCGCGATGGGATTCCTATCGTGATCAAAAACGCCGAACTCGCAGACGGTTTTAAACTCGGATGATCAAATCCCTCGCGGTTACGCTGTGGCTAGCATGTGGAACATTGGCGTGGGCTTTCCCTGCCGATGATCCACCATCGATTGATTCCCTGGATAACGAATCGGTAGAGGCACCTCGTTTGATCGACGTGCCCGGAGATGCTGGAGCGACCAAACTGGTCGTTCCCCCAGTCGCAGAATTTCCCGAGGCAACCCCGACAGAGCCGAACCCCAAAATTGAAGGCTGGATCCAAGACGCCCTAAACGGCAAGGATGTTGGCGAAACGGGCATCCCGCTTCTCGACGAAGCCCTCAAAGGGGTCCGGAACCGTGGCAGCGTTGTCGACAACTTTCCAGAACTGAATCCTGAAGATTCACGTCCGACAGCCGATCGCCGCGATTCAAAACGACAACGAAACGATCCCCACCCACCACGTGGGCGAACAACGCGTCCGAACTCCAAACCGGACGCCCCCGAAATGGATCGCTCCGCTCCTCCGCATGTCCGCCCAGCCCCTGCTAGACAGCGAGAGGATGCGGAGCGTGATCCACGCAAAGAGTTTGGACCGCCGAATCAAAATCGCCCGAACCCTCAGCACCAGGGTCCACCGGTCGGTCCAATGATTCCTAACAAGGGGATTCCTAACAGGGGCTCCTTTCCACCGCCCGCCCTTCCCATGCCTCATTCGGTTCAGGGGAATCCATACGCCTTACCGCAGGCGCCCCACCAACGACGGACGGCACCTTGGTTTCCGATTCCTCCTGATTCCGCGGTCCCCGCGTCGCTACCAGAGGCTCAGTACCGACTGTCCGAAACGTTGCTCCGAGGTGCTCGGATGCTTGCCGAAATGCCGGGAAACGACCCTCAACGAACCGAAACAATCCGCTTGATGCGACTGCAAGCACTCAAGTGCCTGATGCCTGACGTGCAGCAGCCCGCAATAGCCACCTACTAACCAGCCCCGCCGCATCGCCGGCAGAAGGGCTTTGCTTTGGACCCGCATGCCTAAGCCTTCGCAACGTTCTTCTCCAGCCCCCGATCCCTCAACGAATCGCGGGCTGTCACGACGAACTCTACTCGCCACTGGCTTGGTCCTGACGCTAAGCCTACTGGGAGCGGCCGTCCTGGCCGATTACTTCACCGGCTTACCGCTGGATGCCGAACCTCGATTCGTCGGGCGACAAAGCTGCATTGAATGCCACCAAACCGAAGTGGAAGCTTTCAACGGTTCGCATCATGACAGAGCGATGGACCTAGCCACAGAAGAAACGGTCCGGGGCGATTTTGACGATGCCACGATCGAAACCCACGGGATCGTCAGTCGAATGTTCAAGCGAGACGGAAGGTTCTTTGTTAACACAGAAGGGCCGGATGGCGAACTGAATGATTTCGAAGTCAAATATGTGTTTGGTTACGAACCGCTTCAGCAATACATGGTTGAATTCGATCGCACGGCTGAGGTGAAAGAAAACGAAGTCGCTCGCCTGCAGGTCCTCCGGATCAGCTGGGATACCGAAAAGAAGCGCTGGTTCTACCTCTCCCCTCCCGATGTCAGCGAAAAACTGGAACCGGACGATCCGCTGCACTGGACCGGAATCGCCCAGCGATGGCAAACCATGTGTGCCGAATGCCATTCAACCGATCTGGTCATCGGTTTTGACGACCAGGACCTGGTCTATCACACCACCTTTTCCGAAATCGATGTCAGCTGCGAAGCCTGCCATGGCCCTGCCAGCTTGCATGTTGAAATGGCCAAATCCAAATCGCTCTTTTGGGATCGCCATCATGGCTATGGTCTAGCCAAATTGAAGACGGAATCCAATACAGCCCAAGTGGAAACCTGTGCCCCCTGCCACAGCCGCCGAGGCGTCCTGAGCGACGATTACCAAGCGGGCGATGCATTTTGCGATCACTTCAATCTAGAAATCCTCCGCGACCCAACCTACTTCGCGGACGGCCAAGTTCGGGACGAAGATTACGTCTACGGATCGTTCATCCAAAGCAAGATGTACCACAAGAATATTCGTTGTACCGACTGCCATGACCCGCACTCGTTAAAACTGAAGTTCACCGGGAACCAAACCTGCACCTCGTGCCACCAACACCCCGCTGGCAAGTACGACACGCCGGCTCATCATCACCATGCACCTGGCACCCCCGGCGCGTCATGCGTGAATTGCCACATGCCGGAGCGGACCTATATGGAAGTCGATCCACGGCGTGACCATAGCATTCGAATCCCACGCCCTGATCTATCGGTCAAACATGGGCTGCCGAATGCCTGTTCCGGATGTCACGTCGAGGACCAGTTAGACCAACTGCCGCCAGCAGCCCGTGAATCCCTGAACGAATATGCCGATTGGCAAGAACAAGCACTTGCAGGCGATGCACAACTTGCTGACCTAATACTGAAAACCGACGAGTGGTGTGACGCGGCATGTGAGAAGTGGTACGGAAAAGAACGCCACCGCGAACCTCATTTTGCCGAACCGCTGCTGAATTTCCGAGAACGAAAACCGGGTTCGGCAGAAGCGTTATTAGAAATTGCCTTGCAGACGGACCTGCAGACCGCCGCGATCGCCAGAGCTACCGCGTTGGATGAATTACTTACCGCCGGTCCTCCATCGCCTCAAGCCGTTAAAGCCGCAAGGGAGTTACTGGCGCAAACCACCCCGGCTCAGGAACCGATTGTCCGTGCTGCAGCGATACGCGTCGTCGGATCGGCGCCCATCGATCCCCGCGCCATTCGCAAAACGCTGCTTCCTGAATTGTCCGCGAACACCAGACTTGAACGCCAGGATGCCGCCCGCGCCTTGGTGCAACCTGCCATCTACTCGATCCTGACATCGAACGAGCGTCACCGCGTCGACCTGATCCTGCTGGACATCAAGAAATCGCTAATGGCGACGAACGATCGAGCAGGCGCTCACATGGCATGGGCTGGCATCTGCGAACAACGAGGCGATTTCCAAGAAGCCATCAGCGCCTACGAAACCGCGATAAGCGTCGAACCGAAACGGACCGGTGCACGAACGCAATTGGCAAGCTTGCTAGAACAGATGACCGAAGCCGAACGCGAACGCCTGCAGCCCGACGTGCTGCAGCGCCGCCAAGATCGGATTCAACAGCTCCGCAAGGAAGAACTCCCATTCCTGAAACGGGACGCGGACCTGGTTCCGGATAACGCGTTTTTGCAATATCGACTGGGGCTGGCCTATTATCTGGCGGGAGAATACCCACAAGCGCTGGAACAGTTGCAGCGGGCCATCGATTTGGAACCTCAAAACCAAGACTACCAACTCGCCCTACGACTGCTGAAAGAGAAACTAGCCGAGCAGCCCTAAGTGGCGATTCCCAGAGGGAGCAAACGCCTCTCTGCCTAAGACGACTCCTCCGTCCACCATGGGTCATTTAGCAGGCCTGCATCAAACGCTATCATCGTGGATCAGCAAACAGCACTAAATTGAACGAAGCCTCTTACTGAGAATCCCAGATGACTGTTCAGAATGGCGACGAATTGACGGAACTGAAAAACCAAATCCGCAAAACGGCACACGCCAATCGAAAATCTCAAGCCGACAAAGATTCGGTCAGTGAACAGATCACCACAACCGTCATGGACTTACCCGAGTACAAGGCGGCGAAAACGATTATGTGGTATGTCGACGTGCGTGACGAAGTCCGCACCCGACATGCCCTCCCCTCGGCAATTGCGACAGGGCAAAAGATCGTTGTCCCTTTTTGCGTCGACGGTGAACTGGAATTGTTCCACCTAGAATCGATGGATGAACTAGAAACGGGGATGTACAAAATTCTGGAACCACGTGCGGACCTTCGCGAGGTCGCTTCCAAACGGGTCCCGGTTGACCAGCTGGATTTTGTCCTTGTGCCGGGCGTCGGCTTCGACGACCAGGGTGGCAGGACCGGGCACGGCAAGGGTTACTACGACAAACTGTTGGAAAACGCCCGCCAGGATGCACCTCTGATCGCGCTCGCCTTTGACTGTCAGATGTTCCCTGAAATCCCGATGCAGTCGCACGACATCTACATGGACAAAGTGGTTACCGAAACCGCAGTCCATCCCGGCCGAGGTCGCGCATCATGAACTTGCACGAATTAGTAGAAGATACATACGCGGAAGGTTTTCGAAGCATCTACGGCGAAATCCTGATCACCGCCCGCGATCAAAATTGGTTAGAGAAAGCGGTCAACGCAGTGACCGGGCACGCCTCCAGCACGATCCTCTGTGATTGTGAAGCGGGCGTTTCCGAGTGGATCGACAAAGATGCCGCACTTGGCGGTGCCACGCCCGACAGTCGCCCCGGCGCAGTGATCCAATTTCATGTGCCACGTTTTCGCAAAGACCGCCGCGAACATCTTGAAAAAGTCATGTTGGCACGGATCAGCCAAAACGTGCTGACCTGTCCGACCGCTCGCTGCTTCAACCGCCTAGAAACCGAAGACTATTACAAGCTGGGACGCAAAATCGCCTTCTTCGGCGACGGCCATCAGTTCCGTGATTCTCGTTATGGCATCAAAGGCTGGGTGATTCCGATCCTGGGGGGCGAGTTCTTTCTGTCACGGCGATTTGGATTCCGCGACGGTGTCATGGGCGGCAATCTATGGTTCCTCGGAGAGACCGAAGAGGCGGCATTGATCGCCGCGGAACGAGCTGCAGAAGCGGCGGAAGCAACCCCGGGCGTCATCACCACCTTCCCCGGCGGCGTCGCTGCCAGCGGAAGCAAAGCAGGCAGTAGTTATTCGTTTACGATCGCGAGTACCTACGCTGAATTTTGTCCCACCCTAAAAGAAAAGTTAGGGGAGACTTCCAAGGTGCCTGAAGGCTGCAATTCGATCATGGAATTGATCGTTAACGGACGCGACTTAGACGCTTTGAAAATCGCCACCAAAAACGCCATCCTGGCAGCCGCCCCCACCCCCGGACTGATGCGAATCAGTGCGGGGAACTACAACGGCAGACTCGGAAAAAGCTTCGTTCATTTACATGAATTACTAGACGCTTAAACCGAAGGACCTGGCTCACGATTCTGAACGCTTAACTCGCATTCAGAATCGTCGTCGTCGTAACGCAACACGCTATGGCAAGGATAAGGACTAAGCCGGTCCTCTCCCCCCAGTTGCACCAGATGGACAAGAAAACTACAGCCGACGATCTCTGCATCGCATTGCTCTAGCAGCCGGCAGCAAGCCTCCATCGTTCCTCCGGTGGCCAACAGGTCGTCGACCAGCAGAACCTTCTGCCCCGCAGAAACACCATCGACGTGAATTTCCAGCTCGTCCGCGCCATATTCCAGCTCGTAACGAAATGAATTCCGTTCAAACGGCAATTTGCCGGGCTTTCGAATCGGGACAAATCCTGCGTTCAACCGTAGGGCCAGCGGTGCAGCAAAGATAAATCCGCGAGCTTCCGCCGAAGCGATAACATCAACCTGTTGGTTAAAAAACGGTTCGGCCATCCGGTCGATCGCTTCTTGAAATGCCGCCGAATTGGCCAGCAAAGGGGTGATGTCGCGATACAAAATTCCTGGTTTAGGAAAATCTGGAATGTCGCGGATATAACGTTGCAAAGGATGCGAATTCATTATGGTTAGCCTGCGCAAAAAAGCATGTGGAACGAGTTTCCAGTTCCAACAGCCTACCACGAATCGCAATCCAGGTCAGCCGCTTAGTAGTTCATAAACAGGCTTCGGACGGCCGCCTGAATGCGTGGCGCCGTTCCCAAGCTGTCGCCGATACCGGGCATGCTTAGCACGATAAACAGACCGATCACAACGCCGGCGAAGAGAATTTGGCTCCCCCCGTACTCGCCGTTGACCCGTGTGTCTCGCTGAAAGAACGACCAACGAAATCGTGTTTTCTCTTCGGGGCTGGTTAAGTCCTCAAGCCGCCGCAGGGCTAGCTGCACCTCGCCATTGCCCGCATGAAACATCCACTCCGCCCGCACCGAATTGCACTCTCCGGCGGTCATTAGTCTCCAGGGCTTTCCCACTCGAAGTTTGACCGCATCCCGTGCAGACACTTTTACGGTGAAACCATCGATCGACTGCTCCTGCAAAACGACCGGAATGGTACTGAAACCAATTCGTATGGAAGCAGCCGCCACGTCCGGTTGAACAGGACAGCGGAAAAAATCGGCTTGCTTAGATTCGGTTGCAGGCATCGAGGATCACCAAAAGAAAAGGGTGCTGTGTCAATCTGAAACCTATCTCCGATTTTCCCCCCGAACGGCCAAAATTGCGGGTCGCCGCAAGGCTTAGTCAGATCCGCCGCAGACTGTAACGACTGTGACGATAAAGCGGCCTGAATGGGACTGTAGTGAACCCTGGCAAGATCCAAAGCCTACGTCAGCCTTTCTGGATGTTACGAACGAACCAAATCTCCCGCTCAGTCTGGTCGATTGGATTATTGATACCGTGGCATCGCTGCGGCCGTCACGTTTTGAATAGCCTCGAAACAAGGGCCTTTCCTCAGCCCTTTGTGTATCCATGGACGTACTCTACGACCGACATCGAATCGCTCAACTCATCCTCTGGATCGGGTGCCTTACTCAGGTTGCAGCGTACGGTCAGGCTCCGTCAGGCTACCAATTTCAAGGTATGGGACGCCCAGCGAGTGATATAGGGCGCCCCGCGACGGCCGACATTCCACCCATTTCGCCAGAATGGCTGAAGCAATTGCCGCCGGGATGCCTGGATACGTGGCAAGCCGATCCACCGGCCGCCAATTCCCAAGCGAATTCCAGTTACGGCCGACTTCAAATCCCCCGCGTAGCCAATCAGCGGACGACGCAACAAACACCGCTCCAGTCCGCCCAGCTTTCCCAATCGTTTCCTTATCGGCAACGACATCAGACGGCAGTTCCGGCAGTTAACAACCAATCATGGGGCCAAGGAACGATCACACCACCCGCCTACATGCGGGCTGGCGGTCGCTCATCAACGGTCGGGCATGCCAAACCCAATCCATTTAACAGCGAAAATCCCGGGAACCTGACGCCAGAACCAACCAACCAACCGTCACAAACTCGAAACATCCAATCCAACCAGTACTTCTCCAGACCAGAAGCCCTCTTCGAACCGGAACATTCCGGCGGAGCGGACCTACTGGAGGATGAGCTTTCGGCAATGGCCCCCAACCGGTCGAGCAATCCAGCACCTGCGGACGATTTGCTGGGTGGGAACTTACTGGGGGATGATGATCTGCTGGATGGCGATGATTTGCTGGGGGATGACGTACTGGGGGATGACTTGCTGGGGGGGGACAATCTGTTGGACGGAGACGACTTGCTGGGTGGAAGCAACGCACCGGCGTCCCCATCTTGGCAGGAGGATGACCTGCTGGGCGATGACAGTCTGCTGGACGATGAAAGTCTGCTGGACGGTCCCGATCCGCTTAGCAATATGTCTGGCGGTGCCAACCCACACGCTTCGGCCTCCCCAAGTCGGCTCCCCAATCCGCACGCCAGCGCGACAGGGACTCCGGCTGGCAAACCGCTAACCCCGAAGGGCGACGCGTCGATCTTGTCACCCGAATCGAACGTCGATCCCCATGCCGCGTTACTTGCAGAGACGCGCTATCCGTCGGCTCGAACGTGTGCCGAATGCCATCCAAAACATTTTGAGGAATGGCGGGTCAGCGCCCATGCTTACTCGATGCTATCCCCCATGTATCAACGTTTTGAACAAACGATGACCGACTTGACGCAGGGAACGGTCGGTACCTTCTGTGCCAGATGCCACAGCCCCGTAGCGACCCAGGAATCGTTCTCGCGCGCCGTCTCTGCTCTAGAAGCACCTGAAATCGTTCGCGAAGGTATCACCTGCATCGCCTGCCACCGTGTCAACGAAGCATACGGACGCACCAATGGTCGCCGCCGGATTGAACCAGGCGATATCTTTGCACCGGTCTACGGTGGCGGTAATGGATCGGGGATTGCCAAAGCGATTTCCGATCGCAAACAGCTGAAACTAAAAACCGACCCTAGTGATAAAGGGCCGGGGCAAGCGATCCATACCGAAGGACGCTTCTTCGAACCGATCACTCGGAGTGATTTCTGTGCAACCTGCCATCAAGTGGCCGTCCATCCCGGAATCGGTCTGGAGGTGGTCCATGCTCAGTATCGCGCCGGCCCCGCCGCGGCCAAGGGCATCAGTTGCCAAGACTGTCACATGGGCGCTGTCCCTGGCAAAGCAGAGGGATACGAGGAATGCCACATCGCCGAACTGTCGGGCAAACCCTGGGGAGAGGTGCGCAAACATGCCAACCATTCCTTCTGGGGTCCCAACTATTCGATTGCGCATCCAGGGATCTACCCGATCAGCAAGGTCGCAGACCGCTGGACTCCGCGTGATTGGTTAGCGTTTGATTACTACAGCGATTGGGGCAAAGACAAATTCGAACGGAACGCGGCGAAAGGGCAGACGTTCCCAAAACCATGGGACAACACCGACGATCGCCGTGATGCCAGGAAAATCATCGACGCCAATATGAAAAGCCTGGATAGGAAGCGACAGTCCGCCGTCCAAGTGCTGGAATCGGCTTTGAAAATAGATGGCCCGTTCTTCAGCAACCCACCAACGGCACAAAGTGACCTGGCGTTCTATTTTGATGTCACAAACGTTAGTGAAGGACATAACCTTTCGACCGGTTCGCTCGGGGCTCAACCACAAGTTTGGATGAATGTAGCATTGATCAATCCAGAGGGAATGCGAGTCTGGGAATCGGGCTACTTGGACAGCAATGGCGACCTCGCGGACGTTCAATCCTATGACGTCGCGACCGGCCAACTGCCTGCCGATACGCAGCTGTTTAACCTGCAAACAAAATTCTTGATCAACTCGTTTAGGGGAACCGACAGAGAGGTCGCGTTACCGCTGAACTTCAACGTTGACCAATTGGTCTTTCTGCGTCCCGGAGCGGTTCCAGTCAGCCTGCTAAATCATCCTCCAGGGATTCGCATGGAGGCTCACTCGTTGCCTCCCCTGGGATCCCGGAAAGCCCGTTACCGGATTCCAGCAGAACATCTGTCGCAACCAGGATTCTATCGACTGGCCGTTCGCTTTCGAAGCAAACCCGAACCGAGTTACCTGATGAGACTGGTCGGAGCGACCCCCGATATGATTCGCCGCATGAATGAGGGAATCCTGACGTTACATCCGCAAAGCCACACGATTCACGTCCGTTAACGTCTTTGCAGCAAGCCCTCTCATTTTAGTTCCTTACAGAATCACCGCAGCCTAATGAAATCGTCCCCCCAGGTAACCGTCCCCCGATGCGAACTGCCGCTGCCGACAGGCTGCCGTTGGCGTCGACGTTGCGCTGCCGGGGTGCTACTGATTGCGCAGTTCGGTTGGCTGGGGTCGATTAGTTATGGACAACCACAAGGGTATCCGGTCACCTACACGCAGGCACCTCCGCCCGTTCAACCGACCACCCCAAGCCCCTTGCCTGCACCGACGCGGCTGCCTCCTGCAGGGCAAGCGACTTCGCCCGATTCGGGGCCTTTCGAGATCTTGCCAACCCCGAACGCGACGAAGGTTCCTCAACGGTTACCAGGGGTGGACGACTTCCAAAACCATAGGCCGCTGCAGGCACCTGCCGCCCCGATGCAAAATCCACCGGCCGCGCCATCAAGCCCTCTGGGAGACCCTATCCCTAGAATCCCTCAATGGGATCTACTGGAAAGCAATCCCAATCGACTGGACCTTCCTCCTGCCGGTCCGGCGATGCCCTTTACACCACCATTTCCGTCGGGTCCCAGCGTTCCCGCCGCACCGAGTCCCCAGCAAAGCAACGATCCCCTATTCCAGCCAACTCCTTCGCACTCTCCGGTTCAACCAAAAGCTCCCGCGGATACGTCGCATGCCCAACAGCCTGCGCCCAACCCGGCCGATCCGCTAGAGCTATTCTCTTGCCCTTTGCCTGAGTGGAACGATTTCTCCCCGACTCCGCTGCCAATGGGATCCGAATTCTACGATCCCTCCGCACAACAGTACGTCTATGACGCGAAGTACGATGTGCCGACTCAACGACCGTTGATTGAATGGGGCATCCCGTTTTATGCTCCCGGCATGATGCCTCGCGGAGGAACGCTATTCGGCGAAACGAATCTGTTGCACCCTGCGTTCTACATGTATGGGGACTATCGAATCGGTGCGTCCACGGGACGTAATGCCGGGGGCCGCATCGACAATGTCGCGCACCGGTTAAACCTGGACCTGGACCTACGTTTAACGGCGACCGAGCGGTTCCACGCGTTTATTGGACCATTAAATCAAGCAACGCAGTTCTCGCAATTTCGACTGGAAGACGGCAGTGTCGAGTACGATTCGTTCGTGAACTTGAATCCGGTAACCGGCTTCTTCGAAGGGGACATCGGTGCCATGTTGGGTGGGCTGGACGGAACGCCCTCCCCATTCGAAATGCCCGTTGCGTTAGGGCTGGTTCCGCTGCTATTTCAAAATGGCGTTTGGATGGAGGACGCGGTGACGGCTGCCGCGATCACCATTCCCGCCAAACATAGTGTGTTGCTGGACTGGTCGAACTTCGACATCACCGGATTTGCAGTCGCCGACCAACTAAACAGTCCAGCCTTCGGTGCGGACAATCATGCCGCTCAAGCGTTAGGGATTGCCGCATTCATCGACGCCTACGACGGCTACATTGAAACCGGGTATGCCTACCTGAATGATCGTGACGATTTGGGACGGAGCTACCACAACCTGACGGCTAGCTACACGCGGCGTTATTTCCAACGGATCAACAACAGCCTACGAATCATCATCAACACCGGCCAGGACTTGGACAAATCTCAGCGGACCGCCGACGGAGGATTATTCCTGATCGAAAACAGTTTGGTCACTTCATCGCCGATGCGGATCGTTCCATACCTCAACCTGTTTTACGGATGGGACCGGCCGCAAAGCGTTGCCCGAGCCGCCGTAAGTGGTGGGATCCTTCGCAATGTGGGAATCAATTTCGACCCGGATGGTTTAAACGGCCAGCCCACCCTGGATGCCTCCGCAAACGATACTTACGGCGGAACGGTAGGAGTCGACCTGTTGGGTGCGGATCTGGATCGACAATGGATCTTAGAAATGGCCTATTTGGGCGTTCATGGATCCCCGACAGGCCGGATCGCAAAAGGGGATCAGGTTGGGTTTGCCACACGCTACCAATTCCCGATCTCGTATCGCACCCTGATTCGGTTCGATGCGATGTACGGGATCCGCCGAGCCGACACCGACATTTACGGAACGCGGATGGAATGGCGTTGGAAATTCTAGGGCGTTCGATCAACCCACCAACTGAGCCAATTTATCTTTAGCGGCACCGCTATCGATCGCCTCGGCAGCCAACACGCTGCCGCTGGCTAAATCATTCGTTTTGCCAACCAACCACAAAGCGGCTGCGGTATTTGCAATAACCGTATCGCGGCAGGCCCCGGGTTTGCCAGCCAACAGGTCACGAATGATGACCGCACTTTCCGATGGGTCAGCGGCTTGAAGGTCGGCGGTGGAAACCGATTCCAACCCAAACGCTTCCGGAGTCCAGTGCAGTTCCTGAATCGCGTTCTGCTGCACATCCAGAACCACCGTTCCACTGGCAAGCGTCACCTCGTCCTGCCCGTCTTCACCACGTACCACCAACGACCGAGTCGTTTGTAGTTGAGCGAGCGCCGAAGCAATCTTTTGCTGATCCGCACCACGACCGGTTCCCAACAATTGATGGGTCGCTCCCGCCGGATTGCATAGCGGGCCCAGCAGATTGAACAACGTGGGAACTCCCAATTGTCGCCGCACTTGGCCCACATGTTTCATTGCCGGATGAAGTTTCGGAGCAAAACAAAAGCAAAGGCCAACTCGTTCCAGCGTTTGGGCCACGGCATCGGCCGACGATTCGATCGCGACTCCTAACTCGGCAAGCACATCGGCAGATCCGGTTTTGCTTGTTGCTTTTCGATTCCCATGTTTCGCAACAGGAATCCCCGCTGCTGCCACGACGATGGCCGTTGCAGTGCTGATATTAAAAGTGCCCGAACCACTCCCACCTGTCCCACACGTGTCAAGCAAGACGGCACACTGGTGGGGGATCGGCGTCATGTGCTGACGCATGGCCAATGCGGCTCCGACCAGCTCGCTGACCGATTCACCTTTTTCGCGGAGCCCAAGAAGCAGGCTGCCGATCGCTTCGTCACTCGCCTTGCCCTCCAGCATTAAACCAATTAAATCACTGGTCTGGGAAACCGTAAGGTCGGTTCCTGAACGAACAATGTCAGTAGCGGATTGCAACGGATCCATAAAACAACTGTTAATCTTGCGCGGCAGAACGGGTTATAATGGCGGGATTGTAACCTCTTTCGGTAGATTCGGCGAATCGGCTAAATCGGTGATTTCGCCAGACATCTTGAAAAGGTACAATTTTTCCTATGGCTACCAAAGTTATTATCGATTGTGACCCCGGAATTGACGACGCCGTTGCACTGACGATGGCGTTGTTCGATCCCCGTCTAGATGTCCTCGCGATCACGCCCACTGCCGGGAGTGTCGATGCGGATCAAGCGACGGCCAATGTCCAGGCGATCTTGAATCAGCTGGATCCGCCTCGTTACCCACGAATTGCTCGAGCCGTCCTGCCAGAAGATGCATCGGTCATTGATGACCGGGACCTGCACGGCAGAGACGGACTGGGGGATTTCGCCGTGAACGCAACCGAAAGGCAGCACACGGCGACTTCCGACAAAGTCATCGCGGATCTGATCCGGCAATATCCTAATGAGATAAGCATTATCTGCTTAGGACCTCTGACCAACATTGCCAGAGCCTTCCAACGCGACCCACAAGTTGCCAAGTTGGTCGACAAATTGGTCATCAGTGGTGGAGCGGTGTCCTGTTCGGGGAACGTTACGGCCGCTGCCGAATGGAACATGTACTTTGATCCTCCGGCTGCTCGGGCTGTGTTTCATTCCGCGACCACAAAAACCTTGGTCCCGCTGGATGTGACGAACAAAGTAACTTTCGGCGTCGACCTAGTCGAAAAAATTTCGAACTCCACTTCGCGAGCCGGCGTCCTACTTCACAAACTTCTGCAACATGCGTTTCGTGTTTCACGCATGAAATTGGGAAGAGAAGTGATCCCGTTGCAAGATGCTGTCGCGTTACTTGCCGTCTTGGAACCGACACTCTTTGAGTGCCAAGAATTTCCTGGGGATGTTGAAACAAGCGGTGACATTACTCGCGGCGTGACAATCTTTGATCGCCGGGAACGGGTCAGCGAGCAAAGTAACATGGAAGTTGCAATGGATATCGATCGCGACGAAGCACGAAATCAAATCGTGCGTGGTTTGCGTTTCGCTATCCAAGCAACCAAATAGCGGCTTTCTAAAAGAGCAGCCCCTGAACGCACCGAACGTAATCACGTCGGGTGCCAGGGTTCAGCCCCACTTCCATCTTTGCCTTCGGAAACGGCAGCAGAAATTCCGCTCTGCTCGCCAGCATCCCCTCAGCGATACAAAATTGGCGTCGCTCGGAAGACGCGAACGTAAGCGAGAATCAGCCGGCCCCGCCGTTGCATCTCCCCAGACGCTCTTCATGCCCGGGGTCGCCTCTTCTTACGATCGAGGCGCACGACGAGTGCTCCAAACAAAGCAGAAGTTTGAAATTGCCATAGCAACACCAAACGTTTCTGCAGGCCATGCTTGCCTCCTTCGGTAATCCAGTCCAAAGACAATACCGATCAAACAGACCGCTGCATCAGCGATGTGTCCCCTGTTTGACGACACTCTTCGTAATCAATCCGATCACACCATTTCCCCAAAACGGCCTCAAAGCGGCTCTTTTGCTTCCTTTTATGGTTTGGCACGGTGTGTGCTTTTACTAAAAATCATCAAAGCACTCACTAGGAAAAATTGCTTTCCATCCCCCCTCCCATCTGGAACTTGATATGAATCGTCTACTGACCGTCGCAATCGCTGCCGCTGCCTTCGCACTATTGATCCCGACTCCATCCGCTTCGGCTGCGGGCCGCGGAAACGGCAACCATTACGGACAAAATGGAAACAGTGGACACAACGTTCAAAATGGACACAACGGCCACAACGGACACGCTCAGCACTCAGCTCACGGCGGGAAAGGAGTCAACAACGGTCGCGGTCACCAGAGCGGCTACAGCAGCCAGCACGGCCACGGCGTAATTGTGATTTCAAACGGAAGTGCTCGACAGAACTCCCATCAAGTAACATCCAAACACTCTTGGCATTCCTCGACTCCCTTCCGCCACCACTCTGGCCACCATGCTCACCGCCCTTCCCACAACCACTACCCAACCAGCTCACACCGCTACCCTTCGCCAGGCATCTACAACGGACACGGCTCGCATGGTCAACACAGCAGCGGACTACATCTAAACGTTGGCCGTCTTCACATCGACCTTGGCCGGCCTCACTAAGGTCACGTTTACAATCTTGACCAGCATCCATTCAATAAGGCCGCCGCGCATAACGGTGGCCTTGTTTGGTTGAAGGTGGGAAGGGGCAAGCGAAAAGGTGTTACAGAAAGCTTGCCATCACGAACGCGTTATTTACGGAGCGGGAAATAGCACCGTCCGCTGCCAGCGCCGGTCAACCGGCGGACTCCGGTCGGAAGCCGGCTTATAGATTAAAGAATCGGCCGTCATCGGCTCAAAAGTGAACTCCACCATATCGTGAAGAGTCTGATTACGGATCAGTCTTCCACTTCGATGCGAAAGAGGCGATTGGAATTCAACCCAGGGGTGTTCATCACGATTCAAGGTCATTCCCTGGCGTCGCGGCCAGTCCCCCGCGTACAGTTGCACCAACTGCTTTGCATTCGCCAAATAAGTATCATCCAGTTCACCACGCTGTTGCATCGCTTCCAACCGGCGATCGGTAGCCGCCTGATCGACCCGCAATGGATCCATCGACGCAACCAAGGCTAGGATCGGACGGTTCGCGTTTAATCGTCCCCACCACAAAGTGACATGTGGGAACTGATCCCGAAGACTATCTGCAATCATTTGGAAATCGTCGCTCCCCAGCTGATACAGCGGCAACCATTGGCAAAACAGCCCCCCTTTCCGCAAATTCTTCTTCACCGCAGCAAATTGCTCGACAGTGTATAGATAGCCGGTTTCGCTTTCCCAGGGCACAAAAAGGTCAGCCACAATCACGTCATACCGCGTTTCACTTGTTAACAAATAGTGTCTCGCATCGTCCACGATCATCTGGACGCGAGGATCTTCCACGACCCGGCGATTTTCCTTCCCCAGCATCGCGGCAGCTTCGACGACTTCGGGGATCAATTCGACAATCGAAATTGCCTCCAGCTCTTGATGCGGAATCGCACCGCCGGCGGTCATGCCAGTCCCTAAACCAAGGAATAATGCGTTTGTTGGATTCGGATGAATGAATAACGGCAAATGGGCTTGGCGGAATTCTCGTTCCGCATTGCTTCCCGTGGCACCATAGCGATAGTGCAAATTCTGCTGCACTTTTAGCACCCCAGTCCGTGGATGTTGAACGACATCGATCCACCCGTAGCTGGAATGCCAACGCTTGACCAATCGATCTTTCCCCGCCGCTCCCCCCCAGCTTTCAGGGGCTCCGACGACAAGCGGCAAGCAAGTCAATAACACCGCCGCAGGCATTGCGAAACGAGCCCAGCGAAAACCAAACTGCACAGGATTGGTCAACACAGGCACCAAGAACAGCAAAGCTAAAAAAGCAAAGGAACTCCAGATCCCCACCGTCGGAAAAAGAAGAAAGCTGGCGGCAATCGCTCCACAAGCAGCGGCCACCGTATTGAACAAAGTCAGCCGACCAATGGTCCGGCTATCGATCGTTCGCGTCGGATGACCAACCGACCAGGCCAACGGCAAAAACATTCCACTACCGATGGCAATAGGGCAGGTCACGACCAGTACCAACAGCAGACCGCCCAAATAATAAGAGGCAAACGTATCGCCAGAACGAAAGTACTGAAGCTCTGTAAAAAGAACGAACCCGATTACCGAAACCGGAATCAAGCCGGCGACCATCCCCCCGACCCAGGAAGCGATCCTGTAGGGCGAACTGGATTGCAACCATCTTTGGACCAAGAATGCCCCCAAAGATATCCCCAACAGGAAACTGATCAACACGAATGAGAACGTGTAGGTACTGTTATGGAAAACAAACGTAAACAGCCGCGTATACAAAACTTCCAGTGCCAATGTTCCACCGCCCGAAACCGTGACAACCAGCAACCAATACATAGGAAAACGATGTTCCTGAAGAACCGGCTCAGCCTCAGTACCCTGCGGCACCATTTTTTCAGCTGACGAAATCTTGGTTCCACGACCTGCCAGAGTAACCGCGACCAGTCCGCAACCGATTGAAATCAGGGCCGCAAACCAACTTATCTTGACCACTCCAATCGAAGCCAGCAACATCGAAGATGCGGCCACAACCCCAAGCACTGCCCCAAGCACATTAAAAGCGTAAGCACGCGTCAGTCGTTCCTTCGTCAACGTTCGCCCATCTCCAGACGGCACACGCTGAAGCATTTCATTCATCAGCGGCAAAGTCGCCCCCAATGCAATCGTCGCGGGGGCCAACAACAGGAGCGAAAACAGGACGCGTGCTGCCAACTGAACCGAGGGATCGCTGGACTGCAAAGCCGATCCCCAGGACGTGGTGCTCCCCCATTGCAGTAATGTCGGCACCGCAAAAGCCCAAATCCCGGCCGCGATTTCGCAACAGGCATAACCGCGAAATGGACAGACCCGATTCGCCCATCGCCCTCCGACAAAGTAGCCAATCGCCAGACCGCCGAAGTACGCAGCCAACACTACCGCCGAAGCATGAGAGGTGTGTCCAAACAACAAACCGAGCTGACGATTCCAGCTCACCTCATAGACTAAGGCCGCAAATCCGGACGCAAAAAAAATCAAGTAGAAGGGCAACAAAAGCAGGTCCTAGTCTTTCAATAACTTTTGGGAATATGGGTTACCCGTGCAGTCGCCTTGAGCGCACACAAACGTCCCGTGCGAGGCAAGCCCCTTCGGAAACAGAGCCCTTGGCTTTAACGACGAAGCCACCGAGAATCCCCGTCAAAACAGGGACAACTCTGTTTCCGATCAAACAATTTCACTCGCCTCAAACAGATGCCCCGATTTTAGTGCGCGTGGTCATGCCCTTCGTGGCTTTCATGATCATGCTTAATTTCGCCACGGTAAGGAGTTCCCTTGATCGTCAGGCTTAGCTTGGCATTGGATCCTTCGGCATCCAAATCGGCGACCAAATGTGGATCGACGATGGTGAAACGTGACGACAGTTCTTCGGTCTCACCGACATCCGGAGCTGACACCAAAACAAATTGCTCGGGTTTGCCATCGTGCACCAGGTTAATGGTGATCTCCTTTGTCGCCACCGGAACCTGTTTTTCGGCATGTCCATCCAAGATGTAAACCGTCACCGATGTGTCATCGTGGGTGACCTCTGCGTGGTATTCTTCATTCCCCAGTTCAACCAGACTGCCATGATGCGGTCCTTCGGTGGGATGGGCATCCAACGCTTCAGGAGGTCCCCCTTCCATCACAATCGCCTCGTCGGAACCAGCCGTTTCAGTCGAAGCATTTTCTTTACAGCCAACCGCAAATAGAACCATTCCGGCAAGCAAAAACTTAAGTGAGATCCGCATTGGTAGGTACCTTGATAGAGTTCAAAAATTGAAAAAGAAGGAATTCGAATTCGTTAGTGACTGTGTCGTGTCTGAAAACCGTTTTGGGTTAGCCAAGACGCCCACTTTTCGGCGCTGTCATGGTCTGCGAAATGGGCGTCATGCCAAGTTGGTGCTCGAAAGCGAATGTCATTGTGATTGCCGTGATCGTCAATGATTATCTCACACCCCAACTGGTTCAGTTGTGTCAACATCTGACTTTCTTCAGGGGAACCATTTCCGTGAATTTGCTTCCAGTTGTCCATTCGAAATTCGACGACTTCCGGCCCTTCACCAAAATTGGGATCCAGGTGTCCGTGCGAAACATCAAACCCTGCACCTTTCAGCCATGCACTCCACTGATCTGCCAGACCGTGATCTGCAACTTTGAGGGATTTCCATTCGCTGCAGATGTAGGTCCCGTCGATATGCCCCGCGTGCCCGCCCTGTTTCACCTGACAGCCTAATTTCTGCAGGGTGTCAAACTGCTGCTTCGCTTTGTTCACATCATCAAAGTGAACGGTCTTCGCTTTAGGCATGTAAAAGGCGATCGATTCGCCCGAATGACCATGGTCCCCGTGGGAGGTTCCGTCGGCGTGCGAATGCCCGTGGTCCTGGGCAACAGCCATACTACCGAAGGTAGCGAGCAACCCGGAAACCACCGCTAAAGCTAAAATTTTCATGTTCATGCATTTCCTAAATCGAAGGGAGGAGGAGAGGGAGCGGACTGAACGAACGTCGTTAAAAGGTTTCTTCTGTCAATTCGACGTTATTCTTAGCATTGCGAACAACCGCTGCCGCTGACTTCATTCCGAACAACCAAAACAGAGCGGGATGCACGAAGAAATCAAGCATCGTTGAACTGATCAAGCCACCCAGAATCACCGTGGCAACGGGATAAAGAATTTCTTTACCCGCTTCGCCAGCGGAAAGCACTAACGGGACCAAACCGATTCCCGACGTCAACGCGGTCATAAGAACCGGAGCAAGTCGTTCCAAACCTGCCCGGACAATCATCGGCTTGGTGAATTCTTCGCCTTCATGTTCGACAAGATGCAAATAATGCTGCAGCAGCAATATGCCGTTGCGCGAGGCAATTCCAGCCAATGAGATAAACCCGACCATCGCAGCGACCGTTAGGGTCTGCCCGGTAATAACCAGAGCGGCAACGGAACCGATGAATGCCATCGGCAATGCAGCCATCACCTGCAAAGCAAGGTTTGTCGATCGGAACAACGTATAGAGCACAAGGAACACTCCGACCAGCGACATCACAAACAGGCCGGAGATCACTCGACTTGCCGATTGTTGGCTTTTGAATTGACCGCCATATTCGACGAAGTAACCATCGGGCAATTGAGCAACTATCGGCTGCACGGCTTTTTGAATATCCGCCACCACGTCGACAACCCCGCGATCGGCGACGTTGCACTGAATGATGATTCGGCGACGGACGTTTTCACGGTTCACCACATTCGGACCACCCGATTCATAGACTCGTGCCAAACTGGACAAGGGGACCACGCCCCCTTCAGGAGCCTGAATCGACAATCGCTTCAACTCTTCAATGTTTTCGCGATACTCTTCATTCATTCGAACCAACAAATCAAAGGTTCGCATCCCATCAAGAACCTCCGAAACAACCTTTCCGTTCATCGCGGTCTGGATGTGCTCGTTCACGTCGGCAGTGGTCAACCCGTACTGAAGCAATCGATCACGATCCAATTCGATTCGCAATTGTGGAATGCTGACCTGGGGTTCCACCAGAACATCCGTCACGCCCGAAACCGTTTCAATCTCAGCACCAATCTGTTCCGCTCGCTGCCGTAGCAGATCCAGATCATCGCCATAGATTTTGATACCAATCTGAGCTTTAACCCCCGAGAGCATATGCGAGATCAAATGAGCAATCGGCTGTTCAACGGCGGTTACGATCCCTGGTATCTGATCCATGCCTGTGCGAATTTCCGCAAGCTGCTCCTCGCGTGATCGAGGCGAGAGGGGATCCAGTTCGATGATGAATTCCGACATATTCACCCCTTCGGCATGCTCATCCAGTTCGGCTCGTCCCGTTCGTCGAGCAAAACTTTGAACATCTTCGATTTGCATCAACGCGTCTTCCACCGTCATGGCCATCTCGTTCGACGCGGTAAGCGACGTCCCCGGAGGCAAAACAACGTTCAACTGAATCGTCCCTTCATTGAACGGCGGCAAGAAATCCTGTTCTAATCGCGAGACAAAAACGACCGCCAACGCCACCATCAATGCGGTGACGCCCAAATTCAGTAGGGGAAAGGCAAGACTGAACCGGATGACGTGGCCAGCACCCGACTTCAACCATCGCAGCAGGAATCCGTCCGCTTCCTCCGCTTGCGTTTTCTTCCGGCCAAGCAGCCAATAGGAAAGAACGGGGGTCACCGTCAACGACACAACCAGCGAAGAGAGGATCGAAACGATGTAGGCGATCCCCATCGGAGCAAACAGTTTGCCTTCCATGCCCCCCAGTGCGAATAGGGGAATGAACACCAAAATCACAATCATCGTTCCGAAAACGATCGACCTTCGAACTTCGGTACTCGCTCGAAACACCACCAGCAGCGGAGAAAGCGGAGACCCTTTGGAGCGGTTCTCTTTCAGCCTTCGATAGATATTTTCCACATCGACGATGGCATCATCGACCAATTCGCCCATCGCGACCGCGATGCCACCCAAGGTCATCGTGTTGATCGATAAATCAAACGCGGCAAAAACCAGTGCGGTCATCACTAAAGAAAGCGGTATCGCGGTCAATGTGATAAAGGTCGTGCGAATGTTCAGCAGAAACAAGAACAGAACGATGACCACCAAGATGCCGCCATCCCGCAAAGCTTCCATGACGTTCTCGATTGCCCGATCGATGAACGCCTTCTGAGAGTAAACCGTCCTAAGCTGAACCCCGGCAGGTAGCGATGGCCGCAGGTCCTCGATGGCTTCCATCACTTCACGAGTGACCGCACGGGTATCGGCACCTGGTTGCTTGTTGACTGTCAGAACAACGGCGGGACCACCGCTCCACTCGCTATCTCCAGCGAAAGTGATCTCGTCTCCGACACCTTCGCCACTCTCCGAATCCGATTGAGGGCGACGGACGAACGCGGAACTATCGCCACGTTTAACCTGAGCCCCTTCGACGACGCTTGCGACTTGGCTTAGCAAAACCGGCCGACTGTCACGAATGGTGACCGGAACCTTTCGCAAATCTTCGATCGATTGGATGCGTCCCAATGAACGGACAAGCAACTCTTTCGGACCTTGCCGATCCAAATACCCTCCGGTTCCATTTTCATTGCTCCGCGTCACCGCGTATTCAATTTGCTCAAGAGTGACGCCGTAACGAATCATCGCGCCGGGATCGACCAACACTTGAAACTGTTTCCGTTGGCCCCCCATTGTAAAAACCTGCGACACTCCAGGAATGGTCAGCAACCGCTGCCGAACCACCCAGTCTGCTGTCGTCCGCAAATCCATCGTGTCGGCGTTGGGGTCGTCGCTCCACATCCCCAGCATCAGGATCTGCCCCATGATCGAAGAAATCGGGGCTAACTGCGGCGCAATCCCTTCGGGCAGACGATCCTGCACCATCTGCATCCGTTCTGCAACGATTTGACGATCGGTATAGACGTCGGTGCCGTATTCAAATTCGACATAGATGACCGAGATCCCCACGCCTGAAGAACTTCGAACGGCTTCAACGCCGTTCGCTCCGTTCATCGTGGTTTCGATCGGCAACGTAATCAGCGATTCAACTTCTTCCGGCGCCATCCCCGGCGCTTCGGTCATGATCACGACCCGCGGACGATTCAGATCGGGAAACACATCGATCGGCATCACGGCCGCTTGCCACATCCCAACGGCGATGAGTGTCAGAGCGATCGCAATAACCAAAAGCCGCTGGTGAAGCGAAAAACGAATTACGGCATTGAGCATAAGTAGACGTCTGCGTTAGGAGCCGGTTGCACTAAGAAATCTAAAGAAATTTCATCAAGAACTAATGGGAGTGACCGGCGTGTGGATCCGCACCTCCGCCCGTTTTGTTCTTGATCGCCATCTGCATTTGATGGGCTCCTTTTCTCGCCACCACATCGCCGGGAAAAATCGAACCATCATTGGCAATCACGACCGCAGACTGATCGCGATGACGTACGTGCACTGGCACCCGAGTAAACGTCTGTCCGCTTTGCTGAAAAACAAACCAATCGGTCCCTTCCTTCACAACCGCTTCCGCAGGAAGAACGATTTGGTCCTTCCATTCCTCGACCGGAACTCGAAGCTCCAGCCGTTGACCAACACGATACTTCCAAGAAACGAAGCGTTGATCTTCAGAATTCAGCACATCACGAACACGCTCGTTTGGCAATTCCACGAACAGTGACAATGTCCGCGATATCGGATCGACCGAATTCGATACGTAGGCCAAATTCAAACCGTCAATGACCTGCTGACCTGTCGAACCGTTGATCAGAGCACTTACCTTCCAGTTGTTGCTTGCCGCTTCGGTCAGCGCCGCAATATCATGCTCAAAAGCCTTCCCTTCGATAAACAGATCGGTGTAATCCGACAGCGTACAGAGGGTCTCGCCAGAAACGATCGCTTGCCCCTTATGCACATCTAGCTGCTCCACAATCAGTACATGATCTTCCTTCTTCGCCGTCGGAATCGCTCCAGGAAACAAAGTCGCTTGACTGCCGGTGAACCCGACGGTTAACGCGTCAGCCTGACTCAGGTGCAGCTCTTGATCGTGGTCATGGCTATCCACATCCGGAGCATAGATCCGCAAATCGCCCATCAGTTTTCCGTTTTTGCCGATTCCCTCGATCTGACGTTCGGAAAGTCCATGTAACCGCAAGGCCTCTCGTTGCGACTTCGCAAACGCCTCAAGCTTCTCTTTCGCATACCGTCGCTCAAGTAATTGCCGTCCCGAAATCGCCCCTGATTGTGTCGCGCTTTCCAGCCGAGCGATCTCGCGATCCTCGACCTCCAGTTCACTGATCGTTTTCAAGTAAGCGGTTTGAGTCTCGACCAGGTCCTCATAGGTCAGCCGAACCTCAAACAACAACGCCCCCGGCGTGACCGCTTCCCCAGTCACTGCGTGGACATGCGTTACGACTCCGTTAAGTGGAGACGACACAACCACGGAAGATCGGCCCGGTTTGGCGGCAACCACGGCGGGAACCGTGATCGATCGCTGGTAGTCGGTCAACTCGATCGGCCGTAACGAATCCGCGGTAAGCCTCAGATTCTGGAAAGCTTGCGGGCTCAACCGCAGCACCTCTAAAGCAATATTGCCGCCACTATCCAGATCAGGCTTAGGTGCGGGATGAGCATCAGGGGATTCCCCCGACTCGTTCGCTAACGTGGCGTCCACCCAACCAGAAACGACGGGCCACCACTTCGAATATGTAACTCCTGCAACAACGACAAGGACGATCCCAGCGACCCACTTCAAGGCCGTCACCGTAAATTGATTGAATTCGAATCGCATCGATGGAACTCGATATTAGCAAAGCAGGATACTCGTACGCCGCTCAAACGTTTGAAACTACGAATGCGCAACGGGCAACACGAGTTTTAAGCAGCAAGAAGTCGATTTGGTTGCGCAACACTTACGGTCACGCGAACTACCGAATCACGAATTGTCTATAGAGAGACAACCAGCTCAAATCTGCCAAGATTGAAGATGAGCGCAGAACTGTGCCGCAGTTGCAGCACGGCTTAGAGAATGGTCTCGGCTCTCCTGCAAAGATCGATGACATGCGATGCCTGAATTCCCGCAGTCGCTTGTTCCCGAGAAATCGACAAACAACGACCCCTGCCCTAAATCACTCAGGGGCGGGGCAGTTCCCACATAGCTGCACGCATGCTCATCACAGTCATGGGAATGACCATCGATGGGGGGGGCGTCGTGATCATGAGAATCGAGCGAAGCGTTCGCGGCATGATCAGCATCCGACGTCACCCCATGGGTATCGGGCATGCTCGGCAAAGCATCTTGCGGATTGCAGGCGACGGATTGGCAAACCGGACCACCTGTCGTACAAGAATCAACAGCATCTTGTTGTGAAGAATGCGTTTCAGACTCAAAATGCATCGAAGCACAGCAATCGTTTCCAATCGCATGGGAATGATGCATGCAGCAACCAAATACCGCGTGAACGGTAAACGCAAAGAGCGTTAATCGATTGAGAATCTGCGTAAACACAGTGCGAACGGCATCCTAGAGAAGGGAAAGACCTAACGTCATCATTCCAAATAAATTAATCGGGTCAAGTAGATTCGACTCTTAATTCGTTTTTTGACGAATTAATCGATCCGTGCCTTTTGGTTCCGTTTCCTATGCGAAGTCCCCAACATCGGAACCATCCACGGCAGGCGAGTGCAGTTAACTTCAGCCAAAATGGTGTTAAATTGCCTAAGCAGGACAGTTTCCATGCCTCCCACGAATCCCGACGCGAATTTCAACGCGGCCTCGTGAACTCGATTCGGATCAGCCAATGCGGTAGGTCCCTCGGCGTCTGGCAATGACGATTGGAGGCAAGAAACGGATTATCGAAAACGAAAAGTCATCAATGGAATCCCGCAAAAATCCGACACGCTGAGGGTTGTGCTTCGTCAAAAAACGCAGAGGGCGTTACATTGTTCGACTCTTTGTTCTTTTGGTTTGTTCATTTTATTAAAACCAAGACAGACCATGTTAGTTTCGCCTGAAGCCAGCAACCGACCAAAATCCCACTTGCCCTCGGGATTCGCTGAGGGCGTCTCCATGTCGTCCATCCGTGTCATCCAATCGTTCAGTGGTTTTTAAGCATGCGAATCGATAGCCATCATCACCTCTGGAATTATTCCCAAAGCGAGTACCCTTGGATCGACGATTCAAAGGACCTTCTTCGTCGGGACTTCACTCCAGATGACTTGCAGCAAGTCAGTCGTCATTGTGGAATCACCGGAACGATCGCCGTCCAGGCTCGGCAACATCTTGAAGAAACCGAATGGCTGCTGGATCAAGCCGAGCGGTCATCGTTGATCTGCGCGGTTGTTGGCTGGGCGCCTTTGGCGTCGCCCGAAATCGGGTCCATTCTCGAACGGTTTGCTCAATCTACGAAACTGCGAGGAATGCGACATGTCGTGCAAGATGAACCGGGCGACACGTTTTTCCAAAACGATGGGTTTCAAAACGGAATCCGAGAATTGACCGCCAGAAATTTGATCTACGACATCCTGATCTATGCAAATCAATTGTCCTGGACAACGCCATTCGTCGACCAGCATCCCAATCAGACATTTGTGCTTGACCACATTGCCAAACCAACCGTTCAGCAGAATCAGCTAGACCTCAATTGGAAACGGGATTTTTGCGACCTTGCCAAACGGGGGAACGTCGCCTGCAAGTTCTCTGGGGTTGTCACCGAAGTCCAAGGTGATCAATGGACCATCGATACCATTCGTCCATATTGGGAAACCGCCTGGGAAGCCTTTGGTGCTTCGCGAATGATGTTCGGAAGCGACTGGCCCGTTTGTCTGCTCCGTAGCGAATATGCGGGCTGGGTCACTGCCGTTGAAGAACTTGCTTCGGAACTAAGCGATTCCGAACAGCGAGCTTTCTGGTCCGAGAACGCGATTCGTTGGTACAAACTTCCGCTTGAACCACAACCGTGAAAAACAGATTTTTAGGACGCCTAAGAAACGTTCATCCATATGCCATTTCCAACCAGACGCGTTGCTTGCCCGTTACATGAAGGACACACACAGGCGTTAAGCAACATGCGTCCAATCTGGCCTTAGTCGACCAGAGAACGAATCATGAGACAACGAATCACGACATATTCTCATCGCGATGTTGATAACGGTGAACGATGAACGGTGAAGCCGACGTTTGAATGTGGACATAAAAAAACGAGAGACTCCGGCCACGTGTGCAAATCAGTGCTCTTCTCTTCATCGTTTGAAGAAAACCAATCGGCACAACACGAGTCTCTCGTTCGTCGTTGTTTTATGCGTTTCCATCGATCGGTCAAGAGCTAGTTGTTAAACTATCGTTACTTTTTTTCTGTCAACTTTGACAACCCAACTTCTTTCTGTGGCCATTGAGCGTGAGTGATTCCCCCAGTCAACAACGACACATCCATTTCATCACGGGAAAGCTAGCCGCTCCCGCATTGAAAGAGGTGGTTGTGAACCTTGCTGACGAGATCGGTTTTGCGTTCACCATCGACATCTTGCCGATAACCGTAGCCGCGTTAATGACACCGAAGTGGATAAAGCGTCATTGGCAGATCCCGTCTCAGGCAACAGAGATTTTTGTTCCCGGCTATATCGATCAACCAGAGGAACTCCAACAGGCGACATCGGTTCCCATATCGGTCGGCCCTAAGGATCTCCGCATGTTGCCCGATTCCTTTGGCTCCGACCAGTCGATGCTTGAGGATTTTGGCAGGTACGACATTGAAATTCTGGCCGAGATCAACCATGCGTCCAGGCTCCCGGCGGAGGACCTTCGCAAACAAGTTGCAAGATTGAAAAGCGACGGGGCCGACTGGATCGATTTAGGTTGCAGCCCCGGTCGACGTTGGGACTCGGTCGGCAGCACGGTCGCCATGATCCGCGACATAGGGATAAAAGTTTCGATCGACACGTTTGACCCTTGGGAGGCAAAGGAAGCAGCCCGCTGTGGCGCCGAATTGGTCCTATCGGTCAATGCATCGAATCGCAAACAAGCCTTGGACTGGGGCGTTGAGGTGGTCGTCGTTCCCGATCGCCCCGACGACTTGGATTCGCTGCTGCAGACCATCGATTTTTTGGCAACCCAAAACGTTCCCATGCGAATCGATCCAATCCTGGAACCCATCGGGATGGGCGGCCCTGTCCGAAATGGGGCCCCCAGCGGCTTTACTGCCAGTTTGCAGCGTTACAGTGCCGTGCGGAAACAATTTCCCGAAATCGAAATGATGATGGGAATTGGAAACCTGACGGAATTGACCGATGTCGATTCCGCCGGTGTCAACGTCCTCCTCCTAGGAATCTGTCAGGAACTAGGAATTCGGAGCGTCCTGACCACCGAGGTGATCAACTGGGCAAGGTCATCGGTTCGTGAATGCGATCATGGCCGGCGTTTAGTGCATCATTCTGTGCAGCATGGAATTCCACCCAAGAGAATCGATCCCTCGCTAGTGATGTTAAGAGACCCTAAACTGCGACCTCATTCAGACGAAATGTTCGCATCCATGGCCGCTCAGCTGAAGGACAACAACTACCGTCTTTTCGCGCAGCAGGAACAAATCCACTTGCTATCTGCTGGCTTACACCTTCAGGCAAAAGACCCTTTCGAATTATTTGCCGAACTGCTTCAGCACCAACAGAGCGACAACGTTGATGCGAGCCACGCTTTCTATCTTGGGTACGAAATGGCGAAAGCGATGACCGCACTGCATTTGGGAAAACAATACGAACAGGACGAAGCCCTATCGTGGGGCATGTTAACTCAAGCTGAAAAAACTCATCGACTAAGCCGAGCCAGCCGCCATCGTTCGAAGCCCCCATCCGGCAAAACAAACGATCGCGAGAACCAGAAGACCGATCCATGAAGCCCGCTGCGTTAACGTTTCGCTTCCCAACAAACTTTCGCCCTCTAGACGTTTTTCAGCGACTGGCAAGGCGTCCTGGCTGTTTATGGCTGGACAGTGCGTGTACCGGTCCCGATGGCACGGGCCAATACTCTTATCTGACCTCCGACCCGATCGATCAATTCAGTCTACGACCATCTGACGAATCGGGTTGGAAAAAGATGCTGGAATGGCTGGCACTGCAACGCGCTCGCTATCTCTCCTCTCCGACGATCGCAGGAGCCCCAGCTTTTCAGGGCGGCGTGGCAGGGCTGCTAGGTTACGACGCGGCTCAGTGGCTTGAATCGATCGGCGAACTGCCAACCAACGATCTCCCCACCTCGCCTATTTGGCTTGGGGTCTATGACTGGGTGATTGCATTTGACCATCAGCAAAAACACGCAGATTTAATCGTTCAGCCCTGGAGTGATTCGCCGCAGCTTCGCCATGATCAAATTCAAGGCTGGCTTGAAGCCCCCGCAACAGAGGCTCCAGCCCAAAGTCAAGACTTCACACGCCGCCCGGTATCTGGTCAATTCCCGACCGCGCGCTCTCCCGAACTGACCAGCAATTTTTCTCCCGCCGGTTTTCGCTCAGCCGTTGCCCAGATCGTGAAGCGAATTCGAAAAGGAGATAGTTTCCAGGTCAATCTCGCTCAGCGATTGCTATATCCGCAACAGGAACCAGCAGCCGACATCTATCAGCGTCTTCGTTCAACCAACCCGGCTCCAATGGCCGGATATTTGGATGCGGGCGATTTCCAGGTCCTTAGTTCTTCCCCCGAGGGATTTTTACAAGTCATCGCCGACAAAGTGGTAACACGTCCGATCAAAGGAACAGTGCCACGCACGGGGAATACAGCTCAGGACGAAGCCCTCGCAGATCAATTGCGTCAAAGCAAAAAGGACCACGCCGAAAATGTCATGATCGTCGATCTCATGCGAAATGATTTGTCTCGAGCATGCGTTGACGAAAGCGTCCGCGTCGAAGCGTTGTGTCAGGTCGAATCTTACGCCTTTGTACAACACTTGGTTTCAATCGTGCGTGGCGACCTTCGCCCCGACCGGACGATTGAAGACCTGCTAAGCGACTGTTTCCCAGGCGGTTCGATCACCGGAGCCCCGAAGATCGAAGCGATGCGGACCATTTCACAACTGGAGCCTCATTGTCGTGGGCCGTACTGCGGATCGCTTGGTTACCTAAGCACCGGTGGCAACGCTGACTGGAATATTCTGATCCGCACGCTAACCATCGCCCACGGCTGGATTCAAATTCCAGTGGGAGGCGGAATTACGGCTCAAAGTGATCCGGTCGAAGAAGAAGCAGAAACGTGGCACAAGGCGGAAGGGATGCTGCGAGCCATTCTGTAAAGCAAACGGAGCGAACGTTTTGGCGACCACCCCAAGCGATCGCCTGCACGCTCCCCAGCACTTCGATACGCTCAGTGCCAAAGCCGATCGATGCCTCAACGGGCGCCGAGCATTGCTAGCACAGCCCACAGGATTTATTGTTTTTCACGTTGATCGTCTCCCCCGACAGCGGTAGGATACAAGAGTCAAGTTGACTCGCTTTTTTCTCTTGCATGGGGCAGATCCAATGTGCAATGTAAATCGAAGTGAAGTGTTCAAGGCAAACGAGGTGAGCGTATATCATGTGATGAACCGCACAACTCGTGGCACATATCTATTCGGAGTCGAACCCGTTTTTGGACGTGACCACAGGCATCGACGAGACTGGTTTAAAGAACGGATGGCATTGCTTGCGCGTTTCTTTTGCATCGATGTTTTGGCCTATAGCATCCTGTCCAACCACTGGCATGCCGTCCTCCGCAATCGGCCTGACCTAGCAGCCAAGTTGACGCCACGTGAGGTCGCGATTCGTTGGCTTTCCGTCACCTCACGAGCGAAATGTCGGAACAAGAACGGCGGAGAGATCACAGAATCCGAAATCGCTCAGATCGTCAACGACCCGCAAGCACTTGAAGAGCGTCGCGCAAGGCTATCGAATATTTCATGGTTTGTACGGCAAATGTGTCAAACGCTTTCCAGACGCTGCAACAAAGAGGACGAAGTAACCGGTCACCTTTTCGGTAGTCGATTCAAAATGAACCGTCTGCCGACGGAAGAGGAAATTCTAGCCGGGATGCTGTACGTCGATTTAAACCCACTTCGAGCCGGCTTGGCCGACGCCTTAGACGACTTTGCCGAAGTTTCGATCAGCGACCGGTTACAAACGCTTGACGGCCAGGCAGCCAATCTCGAGTCATGGTTGGCGCCGCTGGAGCTGGAAGGCGAAGTCGACGGCAAGAAGGTCGTCATCGCTAACAAACTCACCACCGCCCAGATCGAGGAACAGGCACGAAAAAGGGAAGCCCTAAACGAACGTCTTGGATGCATTCCCATGAAACTTGAGGCCTACCAAGAACTGCTTTGGCATCTAGCCATTCAATCACGCCCGGAACTGCAAGCTTCCGATCGCCTGCCGGCTAGCATATTCCAAAGCCCAATGGAGCTAGGAGGAAAAACCGTCAACCTGGAAGTGTTAATCGAACGGCACGCGAAAATGGGGCGTCGCTGTAAATCGCCCCTAGACCGACACACCCGCGACGCCATCAATCGGCGTTTAGCCGCCGGCAGGATATCCGCTCCGCTAGACAATACCTGGTCGACAGTCTGACCTAGCCAATCGGTCCCCACCTCCAAAAACAACGTCTCAAAAGTCAAAAACCGGCCTTTGATCGCTACCGGTCCATCAACATGCCCAAAAACACGTCCCAAAACGTCAAAAACTCCTCACCGAAAAGCCAAATCCAGGCCCCAAAACCGTCACCCACCCCTCGAACCCCCACGCAGCAATCTCGATTCCCCCTCCCAGACATAGACTGTCCTGGCTCTTTTGTTCCAGGCGTAGACTGTCCTCATTCTTTTTTTGGGTTGTTGTGGCCCGCTAAGACCGGCGGAAGCGGCTTCCTAGGCGAAACAAAGCGACCGTTCTTCGGCATTGCATGGATTTCCACGCCGTTAAGAGGTGAAAACATTCGGCAATCTCGCTAAACTCTGGTTTGCTTCGAGCGACGAACCCTCACCTACCTAACGTTTCGTCTGCTATTTCCTTGAGTTTGTTGACGTAAGAGAGAGTGCACCCCATGTCGGATTCCGCTGCCAATCACGTGGACCATATCCTAACCGAAGACCGTCTTTTCCCACCTCCCAAAAGTCTTGCCGAAGGCGCGGTGATTGGATCGGAAGCAGAGTATCAAAAGCTGTACGACCAAGCCGCAAACGATCCAGATACCTTTTGGGATGCGATGGGCAAAAAGCATCTCCACTGGTTTGAACCCTTCGACCAGGTCTGCCAATGGGATGCCCCCGATGTCGCTTGGTTCGTGAACGGCAAAACCAATGCCAGTTACAACTGCCTGGATGCTCACGTCCTTGCTGGCAATGGCGATCGCGCAGCGATCATCTGGGAAGGAGAACCGGGAGATACCCGGACTCTTACCTACAGCGAACTGCTTACCGAAGTCTGCAAAGCCGCCAATGGACTTCGTGAACTTGGGATTGAGAAAGGGGATGTTGTCAGCATCTATATGCCGATGACCCCTGAATTGGTTATCGCGATGCTGGCGTGTGCTCGCATCGGGGCGATTCATTCGGTGATCTTTGCGGGGTTCTCTGCGGAATCGATTGCGGATCGCAATAACGATGCTCAGGCAAAATTGGTTATCACTGCCAATGGACTGTACCGCCGCGGCAAAGTCCTGCCTTTGAAAGAAGTCGTTGACGAAGCTCTAGAGAAATCGACATCCGTCAAACATTGCTTGGTCCTGCAGCGAATTGCCGACCAAGAAACTTCGATGATCGAAGGTCGCGATATCTGGTGGCACGATCTGGTCGATTCGGCTTCGGCAGATTGCCCAGCCGTCCCGCTCGATAGTGAGACTCCTCTATTCATCCTCTACACCAGTGGCAGCACCGGCAAACCTAAAGGAATTCTGCATACAACCGCAGGCTATAACCTTTGGGCAAAACTGACGTTCCAGTGGGTATTTGACCATCGTGAAGACGATGTCTATTGGTGCACGGCCGATTGTGGTTGGATCACCGGACACAGTTATGTGGTCTACGGTCCGCTGACCGCAGGTGCTACCTGCCTGATGTACGAAGGAGCTCCCAATTATCCGGCTGAAGATCGTTTCTGGGAATTGATCGAAAAGTATAAGGTCACCACCCTGTACACCGCTCCCACCGCCATCCGCGCGTTCATCAAATGGGGCGATCAACATGTTGACGCTCACGATCTGTCCAGCTTGCGAATCCTCGGGACCGTTGGTGAGGGAATCAACCCCGAAGCTTGGATGTGGTATCACAAAAAGATTGGTGCCGAGCGATGCCCGATCGTTGATACTTGGTGGCAAACCGAAACCGGCGGAATCATGATGAGCCCGCTGCCTGCAATCACCGCTACCAAACCTGGATCCTGCACCAAACCGCTGCCCGGTGTGATCCCTGCAGTGATCGACGAAGCAGGAGAGCGAATTGAAGACGGGTTCGGCGGAATGCTGTGCATTGAAAAACCATGGCCCGGCATGCTCCGCGGTATCTGGGGCGATCAAGAACGATACGTCGAACAGTACTGGTCAAAAGTCCCGGGAATGTACCTGACAGGCGATAATGCCCGGCGGGATTCCGATGGCTACTACTGGATCATGGGACGTATCGATGACGTGATCAATGTTTCAGGCCATCGCCTAAGCACGATTGAAGTCGAAAGTGCATTGGTCAGTCACCCAGCTGTCTGCGAAGCAGCGGTTGTCGGTCGGCCACATGAACTGAAGGGACAAGGCATTTCGGCTTTTGTGACAGTGACAACCGAAAACCCTGGCGAAGAATTGCGAAATGAACTTCGCATGCATGTCCGCAAAGAAATCGGGGCGTTGGCTCAACCAGATGATATTCGGTTCGCAGCCGTCCTCCCGAAAACACGAAGCGGGAAAATCATGCGGCGTTTGCTCCGCGATATCGCTGCCGGCCGCGAATCGGCGGGCGATACATCGACTCTGGAAGACTACACCGTAATGGCCAAGCTTCGCGAAGAAGACGATAATTAGGCTTGCGGTAGACAATTCACACGTGACGGACTAATTTCACCGGGATGGATGAACCGGATAATTTTCAGTTGGATGATGACGAACTGTCGGATATTGAACCGCAGTCGTTTTTTATTCGAGCCGTCACCTTTGAATTGCTCCTTGGGGTTGTTGGGTTGGTCGCTGGCTGGGTCGTTGGATTCGACGCCCGCCAGTGGATACCCGCGTTTGATGACCTGCCTGTAATCTTTAGCAGCCTAGGCTGGGGAGTAATCGCGACCCTGCCAATGCTGTTGGCTGTTTTTATCTTAGAACGCCTACAGATCGCTGGCGTGCAAGAACTAAGCACGATCACGAAAGATCGGTTGCTCGCCCCCATGCGGCGATTGACGTTTATGGAATTGTTTGCCATCGCGGTCTGCGCAGGACTTGGCGAAGAACTGTTGTTTCGCGGTTTCCTGCAAGCTTGGCTGATCGGCCCACTGGCTGAAGCTGGTCCAGGCCGAATCTTTATCGGCCTAATGGTCGCCTCGATCGTCTTTGGCTTGGTTCACGCGCTGACGCCTACCTATTTCATTCTGGCAGCCGTGGTGGGGTTCTACCTGGGGGGAATCGCCATCGCGACAGAAAACTTGCTGATCCCCATCGTCGCACATGCCTTGTACGATGCCGTTCAGTTAGTGACCAGCGTCCGCGAAGAGAACGCGAAAACGTCAGAAGGTTAGCTTCCTTCGAAATATGCATGGGCAAGTGCAGCCAATCCACGCAATGCCACCCCAGTGACGCCTTCCCAGTGACGAAGTGATCGCCGCCCCGCACAAAGATGGCTGCCAAGGCGCATAAAAAAACCCGACGAGGGGAGTCGTCGGGTTCTTTATGATCGCCTGATGGGCGATCAACGATTGATTCTAGGTTACTGCTGGGCAGCGCGATCGCGTCCCAACTGAATCGCTCGCTGCAGAACCGCGTCTTCGGCGAGGGTCGTGATATGTCCGTCTGCAGCGGGCCTTGCAGCCATATAAGTCTTCTGCTGCACCACCGTCGGGACGACGCCATGGCCACTAATCGCCGTTCCGTTAGGAGAATAGAATTTTGCAGTGGTCAAACAAAGGCCTACCCGAGCGGCTTGCATGCGGAAAATTCCTTGCACGCTTCCTTTCCCGTAAGTCCGCTCTCCCACCAATTCTCCGCGATCATGATCGGCAATCGCTCCGGCAAAAATTTCGCTTGCACTCGCACTGTCTCCATCGATCAAAACCGTCAATGGAACGCTCCAGGTGTTCGGACGATGCGATTTGTAATCGTAGTTTTCTCGAGCATTACGTCCTCGAGTCCGCACGATGTCTCCGGCACTCACAAATCGGTCGGCAACTTCCACTGCAGCGGTCAACAATCCACCTGGGTTGCCTCGCACGTCGACAATCAGCTGACGCATCCCTTGGCGGTGCAAATCCCACAGTTTGGCTTCAAAATCTCGAGATGTGGTTTTCTGGAAATTCGTTAACCGCATGTACCCGATGCCGTGCTCTTCATCAACGATCCGCACATCTTCTACGCTTGGCACTTCGACTCGGCGACGCTGAACGTCGACATCACGGGGCTCTTGACCGGGCGTTTCAACGGTGACGGAAACAAAAGTGTTCTCCGGCCCGCGGAGCAGGTCGGCAACAAAATCAGGGTCCGCCGACTGGGTGTAAGAATCTTCGACTCGAGTGATCCGGTCGCCGGCTTGAATGCCCGCCGAATCGGCGGGTCCGCCTTCGATGACGTTAACAATCAACAACTGTTTCTCTTCGGCCTTCAGTTCAATCCCTAAGCCGACGAAATTGCCTTCGATGTTCGAAAAGGTTTCTTCAAGTTGATTCGGAGTCAGGAACCTGGAATAGGGGTCCAGCGTACCAATCGAACCACATACAAATTCAAAAACGGTGGCCGATCCAGCAAGCCCTAGGTCTTGGCGTGCCAACCCGGCCACATAAGCCACCGTGGAACGCAGGTCATGCCGATTGGTGGCAGGCCGCGTCAACGAATGGCGATGAACGTTTTGTCGAAAGGTTTCGATCTGTTCGGGCGACGCATTTGCCAACAATCGGTCGACGAAAGTCGGTTCGGTGAGGGCGACTTCTAACGACGCCGTGCCATTGGTGACCAAACGCTTCCAATCCGCAGACCCAACGTAGTGGGTTTCAAGATTCGCGAGGACCTCTTCATACAGTTCCAAGGCCTGCTGCGTACTCGTTTCACGCACTGCCTGAAGGTAACTGTTGTCCTGATAGCGACGCTTCACGTCAAAATGCAATCGGCAGATTAACAGCCGCTGCTGAAGATCAGGATTATCAATGTGCTCACGAAGTGCGGATTCGTAATGCCGAATCGCTTCGCCCCACTCACGCTGCTTTTCCAGTTGTATGCCGCCATCCATCGCTTCGAGTGCTGTGGATTGAGCGGGCGCGGCGGTCACGGTTGCAGATTCTGCTCGAGCACTGCTTGGGAGAAGCAGTGCAGCAGCAATCAGCCCCGCAACCATCGCGGAAGTTAGATTGATTTTCATGCGCGTTATTTCCGTCTTGCGCGTGGATTGAAATCGGTGGAAGGATACCGATTTGGCCACGCTACAAAGCCCGCGGCCAGAGGAATATAGGTCACAAAACATGCCCGGTCAAAAAACGATCGCAGTCATTATTAGTCCCTCTTTATGCAACCCATACAACCGTCAAAACGTCGATAGGATTATTCGCACAGTGCGGTTTAGAGGACTAGCAGAGGACCGTTTGGGTCAACTTTACTACTTCATTTTTTTGAAGTCTTAAAGTCGATCGAGCGAACGTATGTCGATCGAATTTCCGATCGGATATTTCACACGGTGCGCGTCCCGGCGCAAGAAAGGCCCGCATTCATATGGAGCCTGATAGTGTCGATGGTACAGCCACGGGTGAGAAACGTTTTCCGGCGGCCATTTACCGAATTGGCAAAGCAATCGTCGGAGCCGGTTCTTCACAGCGGAGTGTTCGTTGCCCGTTGGGCGTCGCAACAAAGATAGGCGCCGGTTTCCGGCCGGACAACCTTGTTCCTTCCGCCCTTCTCTGTCGAATCGCCCGAAAACAGGTAAATCGCCGGTTAATTACCCTATCCCGGCCCCGGTTAGGTCTCTCAGAGACACTTGGGAAACCAGCTTTTCCACCTTTCGGTGGCTGTCGTTTTCCCGCATTTCCCTTATGATCGGGCTATTCACAGCCTTGCCGTCCCTTCCCTACCCCAATCAGCCCCTACCCCAATCAGCCTCGTGTCAGCTCCTGAAACGGCTCCTGCCGAACCCATTTCACCGGCAAACGCCCCGCTAGATAAGAGCGGAGCACGCGTTCGTGAGATGTTTCGTCAGATCGCCCCCCGATATGATGCGATGAACCACCTCCTGTCGCTGAACATCGATCGCTGGTGGCGAAACCAGGCGGTGAAAAGGCTGCAGGTCCTCGATCAAAGTCCCATCCTGGACATCTGCACCGGGACCGGTGACCTTGCATTTGCGATCCAGCGAGCCCATTCCGATATCAAGGTGATTGGATCGGATTTCTGTTTCGACATGCTTCGGTTCGCACGTCAAAAGAATTCCGCTGCAAACATTCCGTTCCTGGAAGCCGACGCACAGTCGCTGCCGTTTGCCGACAATCAATTCCAATGCGTCACCGTCGCGTTTGGTTTGCGCAATGTCGCCGACACCGATCGTGGCCTGCAAGAAATGACCCGAGTCTGCCGTCCTGGCGGGCAGGTGATGGTCTTAGAATTCAGCTCGCCTACGCTCCCGGTCCTGAAACAGTCGTACGGATTCTATTTCCAGCATGTCCTGCCCAAAGTAGGCCAGCTGTTCGCAAAGAACGACAAATCGGCTTATCAATATCTTCCGGAATCGGTCGGCCAATTTCCCTCGGGCCAAGCACTGCTTGATCGCTTCACCGCAGCGGGACTTGAGAAGACAACGGCCAAGCCACTGACCTGTGGCGTCGCAACGATCTACCAAGGCTTTAAACCGCGATGAGCTCACAAGATATCGTGGTCGCAATCACCGGAGCGAGCGGTGCCATCTATGCCGTCCGCCTGCTACAGATCTTGGCCAAGGCAGGGCAGACCGTTCATCTAACGATCAGTCCCTCCGGGGCGGCCGTGATCAAACAAGAACTGGACCTATCGATAGACCTATCGAACTTTGATCCCCACCCCCTGCTCCACTGCAAAGCTCCCTGGCAGCAGGAAAAAGATGGAGAGGAATCAGGCGATTTTCCAACCGATACGATCCGCTACCATCACTACCAAGACTACATGACCCCGATCGCCAGCGGATCTTTCCTCACCAAGGGAATGGTCATCTGCCCCTGCAGCGGAAGCACGCTTAGCGCGGTCGCTCGCAGTGCTGGATCCAATTTGATTCAGCGAGCAGCGGAGGTCCACTTAAAGGAGCAACGCAAACTGGTCGTCGTCCCTCGCGAAACACCCCTTTCCGTTTTCCAGTTGGAAAACATGCACCGCTTGGCCAGTGCGGGAGTGGTTGTGCTGCCCGCGATGCCCGGCTGGTACCACGGCGTCACCTGCCTAGAAGACTTGGTTGATTTTGTGGTCTCACGAATCATCGATCAACTGGGAATTGAGCATGCACTGATCGAACGGTGGAAAAACGAATGAACGTCCCCCCTGCCCTTTCCGGCAAACCCGTCAATTCAACATCGATCACCACTGGCCAGCGTGCACGCCGACTGCTGGAATTGATCCGGTTCAGCCATACCATCTTCGCCCTCCCGTTCGCTTGCCTAGCCGCCCTGCTGGCGCTTCGCTTGCCGCTTGCGGACGGGACCCAAGTTACGATTACCTGGTGGACGGCGATCGGGTTGATCCTCTGCATGGTGTTCGCTCGTAGTGCCGCGATGGCTTTTAATCGGCTGGTCGATCAGACGTACGATGCGGCCAACCCGCGAACCGCTGGCCGCCACCTGCCAGCGGGCCTGCTTTCCCGAGCCGAGGTGATTGGTTTCACTCTATTTTGCGCCGTCGGCTTTATCGCATCTTGCGGATTATTTTTGCCCAACTGGCTACCGCTGGCCGCTTCGGTCCCCGTTCTGATCTTCCTTTGTGGCTATAGCCTGGCAAAGCGATTTACGTCTTTGGCGCACCTTTGGCTGGGGATCGCACTCAGCTTGGCCCCGATCTGCGTGTGGGTTGCCATTCGCGGAGAAAGCCTATTGGCGGCCCCCGCTGAATGGATGCCGTCGGTGGTGCTGGCGATTGCCGTTGCCCTCTGGGTCACGGGATTCGACATTATTTACGCTTGCCAGGACGAAACTTTTGATCGTCATGTAGGGCTGCGGAGCATCCCTGCCCGCTTGGGAGCACGTCGAGCGCTCCATGTCGCCGCCTGCTTACACATGCTGATGATCTTCGCGCTGCTGTTACTTCCACAGACAACCAACGGTTTAGGTCTAGGTGTCCTGTATTACGGGGCAATTGGATTGATCGCCGCTTTACTGATCTATGAACACCGTTTGGTCAAACCGGACGATCTTCAACGAGTCAACGACGCCTTTTTCAATGTCAACGCAGTCATTAGTATCGTGCTGTTGATTGCAGCCGGTATCGACTGTTGGGTTATCTAACCCCGTCACCACCACCGTTTCCGTTTTTTCGCTTGCTACGAAATCATGAACCAGACTGAACTGAACGCCCGCTTTCGCGAAATCCGTGACAAGGTTGAATCCGAAGAGCGGCTGACGATGGACGACGGCCTCTTCCTCGAGGATCCCCAGGTCCCGCTACAAGAGGTCGGCGCATTGGCCAACCTTGTGCGGGAACGCAAAAATGGAAATTTGGGTTACTACAATATCAACACCCATCTGAATCCAACCAACGTTTGCGTCTACCGCTGCCGGTTTTGTGCTTTCCGATCGGACCTACGCGACCCGAAGGGGTATGCGATGACCGACGAACAGATCCTGGCACGCGGCAAAGAAGCGACCGAAAACGGCTGCACCGAAATGCATATCGTCGGCGGCCTGCACCACCAACGTCCCTACGAATGGTACCGGAATCTGATTTCGCTGCTAAATTCCAACTACCCGCAGATCGACCTCAAGGCTTGGACGGCTGTTGAGATCAATTGGTTTGAATTCCAAACCAAAAAGAGCGTCCAGTGGGTCCTGGAGGACATGCGAGAAGCGGGGCTTGGAAGCATGCCCGGCGGTGGCGCGGAAATTTTCCATCCCGAAATCCGCGACCAGTTGTGCGAACATAAAGCCAACACACATGCTTGGCTGGACATCCATCGCACGGCCCATGAGATCGGACTTCGCACCAACTGCACGATGCTGTATGGGCATCTGGAAAAAGCCTACCATCGCATCGATCACCTGATGCGTCTGCGAGAACTGCAAGACCAGACCGGAGGCTTCCAAGTTTTCATTCCGCTTGCCTTCCACCCGGAAAATACAAAACTAGACCATCTAAAAAAGCCTTCGGCAATCATGGACCTGCGGACCATGGCGGTCAGCCGCTTGATGCTGGACAACATCCAGCACATCAAGGCCTACTGGATCATGTTAGGCCTGGGTACCGCTCAAACCGCGCTCCAGTACGGTGCCGACGATATTGACGGTACCGTTCGTCACGAATTGATCTATCACGATGCCGGAGCAACGACGCCTGAATTCCTCAGTGTCGACCAAATCCGACATCTGATCAGCGAGACCGGTCGCAAACCTGTCGAACGGGACACGACTTATCACGAAGTTCACCGCGACCCAAATCATTTCGCGACCTGGACTCGAGGCGAACCGGTCGACAAGATTTCTGTTTCGGCGAAATAGAGTTCTGTCAGAAAAGGGTTACCGCGAGCGGTTTAAACACGGACAAACCGACGCGGTAGGTAAGCCAAGCCATTCTATGACAAACCATAACAAAATGTGGCCGGAGCAGAACTCAGGAATGGAATTCTTGAGCAAGGCGAAGCTCGCTCGGTGGTCAGCGGTTTGGCATGTGGTCAGTTATTTGGCATATCGGGTTGCTGCCAGACGCTCATTCCGCCATCGACCAATAGAGTCTGACCGTGGATGTGTCTGGCTGCATCGCTTAACAAGAAAACGGCTGCGGGCCCACAAACTTCTGCAGGCGGTATCTCTCCGCTTGGCGTGTGCAGCTGCATCCACGATTCAAACGCTGGGTTATCAATTGCCGAATTGGTCAGCGGGGTTCGCACCAACCCTGGAGCCATCGAATTGACTCGGATTTGATGCGGTGCAAGCGCCACGCACAGAGACCGAACCATCGCTGCGACCGCTCCTTTGCTGCAGTCATACGCCACATGATCGGGCTCGGCAAGAATCCCGTTGATCGATCCCGTGAACAGGACTCGGCCCGCGGTCTTCGATTCCACCCAGCGCCGTGCGTAAGCCTGCGTCAGATGGTAACCGGCCGCCACATTGATCTGCAGCGTTTTCTCGAATCGCTCTGGCTCCATTTCCAGGAACGGCTGATCGATAAAGACACCTGCATTATTGACCAACAGATCGACCGTCAATCCGGTCTGCTCGATCTTACTCAGCAAGCGAGCGGTAACTTCCGGCTGCGGGCCCGCAAGATCGATCGACACCAGTTCGGCTTGATTTCCAAACTGACGGCACTGGTCACGCGTTTCGATCGCCGCTTCGTTTTCTTCCAAGCCGTGGATCACGACATTGGCTCCCGCCCGAGCGATGGCCAACGCAATCTCTTTTCCGACCCCCTGCGTCCCACCGGTGATCAATGCAGTCTGACCGTCCAGCCGAAACAAATCTTTAGAAGTAGCACTCACAGCTTCACCAAAAAGAATGGAATAGATCGCCGTTTGAGACAAGCGACCAACAAAAAGGGCTTTAAGGGCTTTACGGACTTCGCCCAAACCGCCAGGAAATCGATAACGCGAATGTTACTGACGTTCCGCTGCAGGGGCTTCCCACAAACCAAGGGCCGGATTGCGGACGAAGTAGAACGGACCATCGCCACGATCAGGATTCCACCCATCCACAAGTTCCTCGGGAGGATATTGTTTCATCAAAGAATCGATATCTCCATATTGGTAGCCAACCCCTTCAACTTCTTCGCGAGTCAATTGGCCCGCACCATAAACGATTTCAAAGCGTCCTTCCGAAGAACCGTGGATCAGGTGGGCAGCGGCCGAGGGATTCGCAGCCAAATCTTCGTTTTCTTCAAAAGCTTTCATCACTTCTGGAGTCGTTCGGTATCCGTACTTTCTAATCAGCACGTCAATTTGCTTGTCTTCGCCAAATCGTTTAACCGCCGGAGCCAAAACCGTTAACCGGCCGCCCGTAGCGATCGCCATTCGCGTCCGATAGATCGATTTATTTCCAAGCCATGTTGTCGTGAATTCCTTCGGATCCAAATAAGCAACGACATGTTTCGGAGCTTTATCCAGATGCGTGAAGTTCACTTCGTACGATAATTTTGCTGCGGTGAAGAAGGTTTCGTGATCATCGCCGATGAACAGCCCACGGGTGATCAGTCGCTGGTTCGCGTGATCCTCTTCAATCACCGTTAACGCGTACAACAGCGGCATATCTTGGCAAAATTTATCCTGAGCGTAATTCAGAATTTTGCGTAGCGGCGTGTTGGCCTGGCCCATGGTTCGTTCCATGCCATAGACAGCACTCAAGAAATGACTCTCGTTGATACCATCTTTCCCGCCGGTTCCGACGAACACATTCTTGTTGTAATTCGCCATTCCGATGACCTCATGAGGAACGACTTGTCCGATCGAGAAAATCAGATCATGGCCCCCATCGCGAAGCATCTGGTTGACCTGTGCTGGCCACGGTTTCGGATACAAACCTTCGGTCACTTCCCCAACAAAGTCAGCCGGCACATGTCCCAGAGTCACCACATCGTCACGCCACCGGTGCTCACGAAACAGATTACGAGGAACTCCGGGGAACATGTCAGCGATCTGAGCATCGGACATCGGATCATGTGTTCCCAAGGCGGGCATGATGTCGGTAATCCGGTCGCCAAGCAGTTCATGCGTGAGCGCCGTGATTTCGCCAGATCGACTGGGCAAACGGGAGTAGTCGGGCGGAAGGATCAGCGCCTTTTTAGGTATTGAAATCGCATCAAACGTCTTCTTCAGCGCGGCACGAATGTCCTCGGTGGATAGGTCGGTCGTCGCCGAACCCTCAGCAAAGTAGATTGTCATCGGTCTGACCGCTGTCGAAAGAACTTGGGTAATTGATTTGTAGATGTCCGGTCTTAAGGGACATGCGTAGATTATGCCCCGGTGATCGTTTGATAACCAGCCTGGAGTCGATCGGATCGCGGTCGGCGGGATGGGCAAACCAACCGGACGCACCTCGTAAAACCAGCGCATTGCACACCGACCATCGCCGCAGGCTTGCGTCCGAAATCAATTGAATCCGTTCGGTTTCCCCCCAATCCAACCAGCCTGCTGGGAGATCTGCTCGGGGTCGCCTAAACTGAGGGCGATTCAAGTCCCTTCACTCGTCGAGTCATTCATGTCCATTGAGGAAATTGAAGCCGCGATCCCGCATCGCTCCCCCATGTTGCTGCTTGATCGCATTGAATCGCGAACTGAAAACAGCATCGTTTGCGTCAAAACGTTTCATGCGGATGAATTTTTTTTCCAAGGGCACTTCCCTGGTCAACCGATCGTCCCCGGCGTGATCTTGTGCGAAAGCTGCATGCAGGCGGGGGCGATTCTGCTAAGCCATGTCGCCCCAGGGGGTAAGGGCGCGGTCCCACTGGCCACCCGAGCGGACAATGTCAAATTCAAACGGATGGTGACTCCTGGAGACAGCATTGAGATCCACGTAACGCTAAACGAGCGGGTTGCAAACGCGTTCTTTTTGACCGGGCAGGTCAAATTGCAGGGTAAACTTGCGGCTCGATTGGATTTCGCCTGCACGGTCCACCTTCCCAACTAACACACCATTACAAGACTGCCACAAATGACGCACGCTTCCACCCCCGCCGATTTTTTGCAGGTCGCGGGCAAACGTTTTCTCGTGATGGGAGTGGCCAACAAAAAAAGCGTGGCCTACAAGATCGCGGTCCAACTGCAACAAGCCGGTGCCGAAGTCCTGTTCAGCGTCCGCAGCGAACAACGCCGCGAATCGCTGGCCAAGCTGTTGGCGAATGACCGAATCTTGGTCTGCGATGTGGAAGTCCCCGAGCAAATTGAGCAATTGGCAGCAACGCTTGCGGAAGACGCTGTCCCGTTGGCTGGGTTCGTTCACTCGATCGCGTTTGCCGATTACAGCGAGGGAATCAAACCTTTCCATGAAACGAATCGCACGGCGTTCCTGCAAGCGATGGACATTTCATGTTTTTCGCTGACCGCGGTCTGCAATGCTCTGAAAAACGTGTTTGCTCCCGATGCCAGCGTCGTGACGATCGGAATCAGCACGACCAGGATGGCGAGTGAAAGCTACGGCTATATGGCTCCGATCAAGGCCGCACTTGAATCCTCACTAGCTTTCCTAACCAAATCGTTCAGCCGGTTTTCCAAAGTCCGCTTCAACGCCGTTTCGGCCGGCCTGCTGAAGACCAGCGCATCTGCCGGAATCCCTGGTTACGTCGATGCCTATCTGTACGCCGAACAGGTCATCCCCCGCGGCGAAGCGATAACAACCGACGAAGTCGCCTCGACGGCAACGTTCTTGCTCAGCCCAAGATCGTCGGGGATTACCGCCCAAGGAATTGTGGTCGATGCTGGTATGTCGACCAACTACTTCGATGCAAATGTCATTCAGAAGGTGATGGATGCCCCATAAAACGCCCCCAAGCATCTTGGTCGCTCTGTTTATTGGACTGCTACTGGTTGCCGCCTGCCGACAACCGGTCCGCAAAGATTTGGATTACGACTACCAAGTCGTCCAGAGTTGGCAAGTCGATGAGGTCTTCGGAGGCGAATTCCAACAATTCGAAACGGTTCCATGGAACGCAGAAGCAACCCAAACCGTTCGTGAGCTGATTAAGAAGGACGAGTTGGTCTCGCAGCGAACCGTGCTGGAAATCCAGACGGGGACCGGACTGCTGGCGATCTACTCAAGTCAACAAGGCGCGTCCAAGGTCGTTGCCACCGACGGCAATCCGGCGGCCGTCGCCTGCGCTCGCTACAACGCGGCCAGTTTATACCAAGATAGAATCGTTTCGGTCCGCCTGGGATCCAACGACCCCGCCCAGCCCTACGCGGGGATCAAGCCGGACGAAAGCTTTGACCGGATTTTGATTCTGGCCGACGTTGATTTAGAAGAGAGCGACCGGACCGCCCGTTTGGTCGCATTGCTAGATGGCTTGGAAAATCATCTAACCAGAGCAGGCAGCTGTCTGATCTGCTGCACCCAAAAATCGACTATCGAAGAGTTACAGAAACTAGCAAAAAACGGCGAACTACCTTTCAAGTTGTTAGGCGATACCAATCTTGAGGAGGCTTCCGAGGTGCTCTGGCCAGGCGTCGTTGTCGACATCCGCCGAAGCAATACAAAGAACGGATCGCCAAATCCGAAGTAACCAATAACCGTAGCCGCGTCGCTCCGAGACGTGCGATTTATAAGTGAAGAAAGTCTGGCTCCCCTCACCCTCAAAACAAGTTCGCTTAAAACAGGTTTGATACTGGATCAACGGTTCGCCAGCTAATTCAATTAAGGTCGATTCAAAGGCTTGTTTTTGGGGAGAGGGGCTGGGGGAGAGGGGCCGACAGCGCTGGGCAAGGCGTGGCATAACCGCTTGAAATCCGAGGCGTTCACTGCGTCTTCGCTGCAAAATCGCCGCCTGAAAATCTCCCCCTCTCCCCCAGCCCCTCTCCCCCAAGCGAGCTCCACTAAATCAAAAAAAGAGGCAGAGATCACGCAATGAGCTAGCAGAGATTTCTTCCGCAACAAAGAGCTCGCTTAGGGGCGAGGGGAGCCAGACTGTCTTTATTAATAAATCGCACGTCCCGAGAGGCGATGAGATCTATATATGAAGAAAGTCTGGCTCCCCTCGCCCTCAAAACAAGCTCGCTTAAAACCGGTTTGATACCGGATCAACGGTTCGCCAGCTAATTCAATTAAGGTCGATTCAAAGGCTTGTATTTGGGGAGAGGGGCTGGGGGAGAGGGGCCGACAGCGCTGGGCAAGGCGTGGCATAACCGCTTGAAATCCGAGGCGTTCACTGCGTCTTCGCTGCAAAATCGCCGCCTGGAAATCTCCCCCTCTCCCCCAGCCCCTCTTCCCCAAGCGAGCTCCACTAAATCAAAAAAAGAGGCAGAGATCACGCAATGAGCTAGCAGAGATTTCTTCCGCAACAAAGAGCTCGCTTAGGGGCGAGGGGAGCCAGACTGTCTTTATTAATAAATCGCACGTCCCGAAAGGCGATGAGATCTATATATGAAGAAAGTCTGGCTCCCCTCGCCCTCAAAACAAGTTCGCTTAAAACAGGTTTGATACTGGATCAACGGTTCGCCAGCTAGTTCAAATAAAGTACGTTTCAGAGGCTTGTTTTTGGGGAGAGGGGCTGGGGGAGAGGGGCCGACAGCGCTGGGCAAGGCGTGGCATAACCGCTTGAAATCCGAGGCGTTCACTGCGTCTTCGCTGCAAAATCGCCGCCTGGAAATCTCCCCCTCTCCCCCAGCCCCTCTCCCCCAAGCGAGCTCCACTAAATCAAAAAAAGAGGCAGAGATCACGCAATGAGCTAGCAGAGATTTCTTCCGCAACAAAGAGCTCGCTTAGGGGCGAGGGGAGCCAGACTGTCTTTATTAATAAATCGCACGTCCCGAAAGGCGATGAGATCTATACATGAAGAAAGTCTGGCTCCCCTCACCCTCAAAACAAGTTCGCTTAAAACAGGTTTGATACCGGATCAACGGTTCGCCAGCTAATTCAATTAAGGTCGATTCAAAGGCTTGTTTTTGGGGAGAGGGGCTGGGGGAGAGGGGCCGACAGCGCTGGGCAAGGCGTGGCATAACCGCTTGAAATCCGAGGCGTTCACTGCGTCTTCGCTGCAAAATCGCCGCCTGGAAATCTCCCCCCCCCCCCCAGCCCCTCTCCCCCAAGCGAGCTCCTCTAAATCAAAAAAAGAGGCAGAGATCACGCAATGAGCTAGCAGAGATTTCTTCCGCCCCAAAGAGCTCGCTTAGGGGCGAGGGGAGCCAGACTTTCTTTATTAATAAATCGCACATCCCGAAAGGCGAAGCTAAGTTGGATTCCCCACTCGTTCCAGGCACGAAAAAACCCGGCGAACTTGGTCACCGGGTTTCGTTTTGTTCACTCGCTATTCAGCGATGCGTTGTTTATTCCAGAATCATGTCGTCGACGGTATGACCACCTGGGATCATTGGCAACACATGTTCTTGATAAGGAACCTGAACATCCAAGAGGTAAGGCCCTTTGTGTTCAATCATTTCTTTATAGGCATCCCGCAAATCGGCTTTGCGACGAATCGTTGCTGCCCCACAACCGTAGGCTTTGGCGATTCCGACAAAGTCGGGATAGCGTTCTTCGGCATAGGCAAACGGATCGGCGTCGCTTTTCCCGCTAGCTTCTTCGTGATGGATTGGGCCTAGATAAGTGTGGGCTCGATTGCGATCCATGAACCGGTCTTCCCACTGAACAACCATCCCAAGGTGCTGATTATTCAACAGCAGAACCTTGACCGGCAATTCTTCGCAGAAGCAGGTCGCCAGTTCCTGGATGTTCATTTGGAAACTTCCGTCTCCGTCGATATCAACCACCAACGAGTTCGGATGTGCCGCTTGGACGCCCATCGCTGCGGGCAAACCAAAGCCCATCGTTCCCAGACCACTACTGCTGTGCCAGGTTCGTGGTTTGGTGAACTGATAGAACTGAGCCGCCCACATTTGATGCTGCCCTACGCCTACCGTGATATACGTATCCATCTCACGTGTGACGTCGCACAATTCACTGATGGCATGCTGCTGCAAAATGCCGTCGAAGTTCTCGTCGTACTTAAACGGGTACTTCAACTTCAAAGCTTTGCAGTGCTGAACCCACTCTTTAATATCTTCGGGAGCCTGAACGACTTTGTTCAGTTCACCGAGGACCTGTTTGACGTCGCCGCAAACAGGGATGTGAGCCGATTTATTTTTATTTAGTTCCGATGCATCGATATCGACGTGGATAATTTTTGCATCTTTGGCGAACGCTTCGACCTTTCCGGTTACCCGGTCGTCAAAACGAACTCCCAAAGCGATCAATAGGTCACAGTCGCGAACGGCGTAGTTCGCGTAAGCCGAACCGTGCATCCCCAGCATGTCCAGCGACAGCGGATCGCCTGCAGGGTAGGCCCCCAATCCCATCACGGTGGTCGTGATCGGGATCCCGGTCTTGGCAACCAGTTCACGCAGTTCGGCGCTAGCTTCGCCACTGATGATCCCGCCACCTGCGTAGATGATCGGACGTTTGGCGCGGCGAATGGCTGCGACCATCTGCTTGATCTTTTCATCCGCAACGGGAGTCGCGTCGGGATGGTAGCCAGGCAAATTCATTTCCACGTCCCAATCCGGGACCGTCGATCCCAGTTGGACGTCTTTGGGCATATCGATCAGGACGGGGCCAGGACGGCCGGTCGAAGCGATATGGAAGGCTTCCCGCATGATCCGCGGCAAATCTTTGACATCGGTCACCAAATAATGGTGTTTTGTAATCCCACGGCAGACTTCAACCATCGGGCATTCTTGGAAAGCATCGGTACCGATGATTCCCGTAGGAACCTGTCCGGTGATGCAAACCATTGGAATGCTATCCAGTTTTGCGTCCGCAATCGCGGTGACCAAATTGGTGGCTCCAGGGCCACTGGTCGCCATCACGACGCCAACTTTACCCGTACTACGGGAATAACCTTGGGCGGCGAAAGCTCCCCCTTGCTCGTGCCGCGGCAGAATCGTCCGGAGCGAATCTCCGTAGCGAGTCAACGCCTGATGCATTGGCATGCTGCAGCCGCCGGGATAAGCAAATAGGACCTCGACGCCGTGATCGACCAGCGACTTGACTAGGATATCGGCTCCAGTCATCAGTTGCGTGTCGGACGCGGCTTTCGCGGTGCTCATCGGAAACTTCCGTTCATTCAGGGGTTCAGAAACAGGCAAACAGATGCCAACAAAGAGAGTTCGGCTCTCATTTAACCCTAAATCTAGAATCCGACCGCCAGAATGGCAATGGTCATTTAGAAACGACATTGCTGAATTTGGCGTTCGCTCGCTAGGATGCCCTCCCAACCCGCCCTTAATTTCCGTCGATTTCGTTCATATCGTTCGTTTTCCCCCTTCCCAAGGCTCGCCTCATGCCGCGTCCCGGCCTATTTGCCGATCTGTTGGCTGTTGGATTGGGTGGAGCCATTGGAGCCGTCCTAAGACACGGCCTGACCGTTATGTTGCCCGCTTTACCAGGCGGGAAAGCGATGTTGGGCACGCTTGTGGCAAACGCCATCGGTTGCTTTGCCATCGGCCTGCTAGGGGAATGGGTCGCGTTGGAAGCTTCACAGCTGTCCGAGCGACAGGTCTTATTGCTTCGCGTGGGACTGTTGGGCGGATTAACGACGTTTTCTACCTTTGCAGCCGAATCATGGGCGATGGGGGGCGAAGGACGCCCTCACTGGCTGATGATGCATACGGCCGCCCATCTGGTGGTCGGTTTTTTTGCGTTTTGGCTCGGAAGCTATATTGTGCGTGAGTTAGCATCATGATCAGAAAGCATGCCCCCGTGATTTTGAAAGCGGGAAACGTCCTGCCACACTCGCCACGACGCATTCTGCGAGGAGCGATCACTCTGTCGCTGTGGCTGCTGGCCTCGCTGGCCGCCGCAGAGGATTCGTCGTCGGTTCCGGGCTATGCGACCCGCAGCTGGCTGAAATCGGATGCATCGCTACGCTCGGTGACGTTCGTCGATGCCGACCGCGGCTGGGCCGTGGGAGACCGGGGCGTGATCCTGGTGACCGACACCGGCGGGGACCGCTGGGAACTTCAGGACAGCCCCACGCACGTGCAATTGGTCGACGTCGATTTTGTCGATGCAAAGCGTGGAGCCGCCGTGGGCGGATACTACGAAGCCGATACCCAAATCAGCCGCGGCGTCCTACTGATCACCCTTAATGGCGGCCGAACCTGGAAAACCTACGGCGACGACCTGCCCTTCCTGCGCGGCGTCAAAATGGAAGAGAACGGATCGGTGCTGGCGATCGGCGACTTTTCCCCCGTGCACACTTCCGCCATCTTCCACAGTGTCGACGGAGGCCGAACATGGGCCGGAGTGTCGACGGACGGACTTCGCCGAGCGATTTCGATGTCGGGTTCGCTTCACGGCCCTCTAAACGTTCTTGGCGATGACGGGGTCATGCATTTCTATGCGACCCTGCAAACCGCTCCGCTAAAAGTCCTTGCCGATGCTCACCTGCAAAGGGTCACCGGCAGCGGGCCGCAACGAATCGCCATCGGCAGTCAAAATGCGGTCTATCAATCAACCGACGGTGGACGCCAATGGAAGTCCGTTTCAGCCCCTGCGGAATTTTCGCCTTTAGCCGCCGCGATTGCCCCGCTTCCATCGAATGCTGGGCGAGCCGAAACCGGTCAAACCAATTTCTATTTGGCCGGAATGCCCGGCACCAAGATCCTCCACCGGCACCCCGCGGGAACGGAAGAGTCTTTTTCAACGCCCATCCACGCTTCTTTAAACGACATCTCTTTTCAGGACGCACAACGAGGCTGGGCCGTGGGCGCATTTGGCACCATTTTGGCCACCCGCGATGGTGGTCGTTCCTGGCGCACGCAGCGAGGCGGGAATTCAAGAGCCGCAATCCTTGTGGTCGGCGACAAGTTAACGGACGTCCCCTGGTCCTTCGTAGCCAACGAAGCCCTCGAACGAGGCCACCGAGTCGTTGTTAGCACCGCTCAAGAAACGCCGCACCTGGACCCTTTTTCCCCTCGAGCCGCCACGCTGGGAACACAGGTCGCTTGCCAGCTTGGTGGTGGAGAAATTTTCGAGTGGCATCCCGCGGCTCCCAAACCGACCGAGATCGCCAGCCCCACTTCGGCGGGCCGAGAAGCGGTTGGGTTCAAACTGCCAAACTCGCCGGACCAAATTCCAACCAACCTGGAAAGTGTGTCGATCCAACACGCTCTGAAAGCCTACCGCCCACGCGTGCTGGTGATCAGCGACAAAATCGATCCCGACCAACGACGCGACTGGATCGAACTTGCGATTCAAAATGGCGTCCAGCGAGTCCTCGAACCAACGGCAAAATCATACGCCGACTGGAGTCTCTACCGCCGCGCTTTGTTGCCTCAATCGGGACTTCTGTTGGTCGATCTTCAACAGGATACGGATGCGATATTAGGCGTCAGAAACCGTTCGACGGACGATCTGCATTTCCGTCGCACACATGATGCACTCGTCCCGCTAGGCCGCTCGATTTCGGACCCGCTGGACGGATACGTCAGGCTGGGGACCACGGAAACGCGGACGATTGAAACGGCCGCCAATCGACGGACGCTGCAAATACTTCAAGCCCGCGGAAGCGAAGTCGCCATGATCCAAAGGATGCTGGATGACGGCGACCGAAATGGGTCGTTTGTCCATCGATTGCGGTTAACCCTCAGCCAAACGCCCACTGAAAATCGAACGCGTTTGGCAAGACAAATCCTGCAAGGCTGTCAGCGTACGGACCAACCGCGTCTGTACCTCCAGGCACTCTCGGTCGTCGCTTCGGAAATCCCCGACACCCCGCTTGGACGCTGGGCTCAGCTGCGAGGAGAAGCCTTGCATTTCAGCCAAGAGTGGTCGGCACTGCACCGTACGCGTCGGCTGCAAGCGCACACCCCGCAACCGGTGGCGACAAACGTCCAATTCTCCCCATTCTCCAGCGACGATCCTTCGCCGATCCGGCAAGCCAGTTCGGTCGAAAACCTGATCATCACGCCCGACCGGACGACGTCGCACGAAACACCGCAAGACCGTTCGGCAAACGAGTTCGACCTGAGCTGGGACTTCCATCCCATGGTCGCCTTGATCCGGCACCGGCAATCAAGCAATCCAGAAGAGGAAACACTGGGTGGAACACCGTTGACCCAACTGGCAAAACAATCAAAGCACCTGAGCGAAATGGACAGCTGGTCTCCGCTGCTGAATCCGCAAGAGGCGAACGCGACGCGGGCCCTTCATTCGGCGGAACGTCCTTTTCTGGATGGAAAACTGAACGAAGCCTGCTGGCAATCCAAACCGTACCGGAACTCCCAAGGGTACGACATTCGTTTCGCTTACGATTCCCAGCACGTTTACTGGTCCGCAGTCGGGCCCAGGATTCTCCCGCAGCTAAAGGGTGCAAACGAGACCACCGCAGCGACGCGAGACGCCGACCTAAACCTTGGCGACCGACTGGTCCTCAAGATCGACATCGACGGTGACTTGCTGACCGCGTTTGCACTGGAAGTCGACGCCGAAGGGCGAACGCGAGACACCTGCAATGCATTCACAGGTTGGCAACCGATGTGGTTCGTCGACGTCCGCAACGACCAGGACACGATCTGTGTCGAAGCCGCAATCCGCCGCAGCGACTTACAAACGCTCCCCATCCCCAGCGGCAGCACCTGGAACATCCGCTTCGACCACCGCCAAGGCCAACAAAACTCCTGGGAAGGAGCCCAAGTCAACGCCGAGGACTGGACGGTAGTAAGGTTTCAGTAGAGGCTTGGATTGGGAGACAAGGAGACAAGGAGACAAGGAGACAAGGAGACAAGGAGACAAGGAGACAAGGAGACAAGGAGACAAGGAGACAAGGAGTTGGGAGTTGGGAGTTGGGAGTTGGGAGCTGGGAGCTGGGAGCTGGGAGCTGGGAGCTGGGATAATAATTGACTTTTCGCGCATGGTCCTTCACTCCTTCACTCCTTCACTCCTTCACTCCTTCACTCCTTCACTCCTTCACTCCTTCACTCCTTCACTCCTTCACTCCTTCACTCCGTGTCTCCGTGTCCAAAACCTCCCCCTCCTGGGGTTTCGATTACCAGACGATCTCCCGGTTCTACTTGGCGGGTGACGGCTGGGGGCAGTTCTTCCTCTCCTGCTTTGGTTCTTAGGACTTGCTTTCCTGATTCGCCTGGTTCGCCTCCGTCTTGGCCGTAGGGGGCGGTGGTGCGTCGCGATGTGATCAAGGAAAGGGTTAACGGTTCTAGGAACTCTAATTCTCGGACCATTCCGTTGCCGCCTCGATGTTCTCCTTTGCCTCCGCTTCCTTGGCGGATTGCAAATTGCCATAACCGGACTGGCAGCCTTGATTCTAAGACTTCAGGGTCGGTCATCCTGGTGTTCGTCATGTGAGTATGAACGGCGTCCGCACCACGCTGCGATGCCGTCGCCCCGGCTCCACCACCGATCGTTTCGTAGTAGCCGAAATGATCGTTCCCCAACAGCAGATTGTTCATCGTCCCCTGCGACGCCGCGACACCGCCAATGGCTCCCAAGAGCACATCGACGACTCGGTTGCTGGTTTCGACATTCCCAGCGACAACCGCCGGACATTTTGCAGGGTCTTCGTCCGCCGGCGGATCCAATAGTCCTTCAGGAATTTTCAAATCGATACGCTGTAGCACGCCATCGCACAGCGGCAACTTGGTCGGTGATACGGATCTTAGAACGTACAGCACGGCGGACGTGACAATCGATGGCGTTGCGTTAAATCCATGAGGATGCACCTTCCCCGTTCCTTCAAAATCGATCGTCAACTTTGAACCATCCGCGTTCGGTTGCAGCGTCACCTGTAGCGGAGTCCCATCATCCAACTGATCGCGGAAGGATCGCCGCTCCGGTCCCAAAGAGGCGATCCAGTCGGCCGTTGCATTGCCGGCGACCGTTAACAATCGCTGAAGCAATTTGGTCAAAGTGCCAGGGGGAAGCGACGCGTTCAGTTGCTGAACCGCTTCGCTACCCGATCGTCCCGCCGCCTCGGCCGCCGCAATATCGGCCATGTTTTCGGCCACGTTTCTAGACGGATAAGGGCCGCTTCCCAGCAGCGTCTGCAATTCGTTGTGATGCGAAACTCCATTGCCGACCAAACAAAACGGACGGATCACAACCCCTTCTTGGCTTAAATTGGTTGCCGCCGGAGCCATCGACCCGGGGACCATTCCCCCGATCTCGGCATGGTGGCAGCGCGAGGCGACAAAGAAGTCAGCCACCCAGCCCGTCGGTCGCTTTGCATCTGACTGAGCACAGAATACGGGCGTGATCACCGTGACGTCCGGCAGGTGCGATCCGCCTGCGTAGGGGTCATTGGTGATGAAACAATCGCCCGCAACCATTTGCGGAAATTCAGTAATCATTCGCCGCACCGTATGCCCCATCGCCCCTAGGTGCACCGGCACATGAGGCGCGTTGGCGACAAGCGAGCCATCCCCTAAGAAAACGGCGCAACTGTAATCCCGTCGCTCTTTCACATTGATGCTAACACTTGTCCTGCGGATGACTTCACCCATCGCCTCCGCAATCGACTGGACACGTCGTGCAACAACTTCCATAGCGATTGCATCGTCGCTCGTTTCTTGCGTATCCGAAACCAAATCGGATGACGATTCCGAGACCGTCCGCTCCAATTGAATCCATCCCTCGGAGTCCACTTCGGCTCGCCAGCCAGATTCAACGATCAAGACCGAGTGGGGCCCCGACACAATTGCCGGTCCCGAGATAACTTGTCCCGGTTCAAGTTGCAAACGATCCCAAGTAGGCAGCGTTTCCGAATTAGCAGAGGGCGCACGTCCCAAATTCTTAGCGGCAGGGCGCGAGCCCTCCGGCCCCACTTCACTGGACGCTATGTCTTGTCCCGCGATCGAATTCGCATCACCCGCCTCTCCGCCAACGTCCGTGAGATTCGACTGCTGGCCGGAGGGCTTGCGCCCTGCCGCTAGGTTGTTTGCGCTCGTTGACTCCTCTCCATTCACTCGTTCCTTTAACGTTGCTTCACAACGTATGGCGATCGTTTCGATTTCCATTTCGGGACGATCGTACCCAAATGTCTTCGCATGCAACTGGTCAAACCTTGCCGCTAAGCGGTCCAGCGGATCGACAGCAACGGGAAGACTCGCTTGGGTTCCTACGTAACGAACATCCACCTCCACCGCCACTTCTGCCGCTGAGATTTCAGATGGACTGAGTGACTCTGCTGAGGCAAAACCTTCCAGCGTCCGCGATCGCAACGCGTCACTTGTCTGCTGCAGGTTCCTAATCGCACTCGAATCCGTTATCCGTGTTGCCTGCGAATCGCCTGAACCGGGTGAAACCTTGTTGGCGATTTTCTGCTCTAAAGCCAAAGTCAAAATTTTGCCTAGCGGAGCGGCTCCGATCCCGACGGCGGAAAGCAACCCCGATTCGGGATGGTCGACGATCGACGTGATTTCCAAGGCATCGGCCACACGGCACAGATGCCCTCCAGCCGCTCCTCCGAATCCGACCAGCGTCATCTGTCGCACATCACTTCCTGCGGCGGTGGTCACCACTCGAACCGCCTCGGCCATTTCCGTGATCGCGATTTGCAGAAAACCAGCCGCCAACGCCTGCGAATCCAACGTGCTGTCGTTTGGCAATGCCTGGGCGACGCGCTGCAAAGCTTGTTCGGCTGCGGGGATATCAAGCGGAAAGGGAAAGCGATCGATTGGCAATCTTCCCAGCAGCAGATTGACATCGGTGATGGTTAACGGTCCGCCTCGGCCGTAGCAGGCTGGACCCGGCGCCGCTCCGGCGCTCTCGGGTCCGACAATCAACCGACCGTCTCGGACGGAGCAAATCGATCCACCGCCGGCGGCAATCGTGTGGATATCCATCATGGGCGTCAGCACGCGTACGCCGGCCAACTGACTTTCTTGACGCCGTCCTATCGATCCCTCATAGCGACTGACGTCGGTACTGGTTCCCCCCATATCCAGGCCGACCGCCCCACGGGCGCCAACTCGGTCGGCGATCCTAGCCAATGCAACCACGCCACCTGCCGGCCCCGACAACAAGCTATCGACGCCTCGAAAAGCGGACGACGAAACCAAGTTGCCACCACTGGTCATCCAACGCAAATGGCAATTCGAAGGACCGCCAAACTGTTCCCAGACGCGATCGATATAGTCTTCCAAGATCGGCTGCAGGTAAGCATCCAATACCGTCGTTTCCGCACGCGGCACCAATTGAGGCAACGGAGCAACCGCACTGGAACGGACGACGCGCGCAAAACCACATCGCCGCGCGATCTGCTGAACGGTCCGCTCATGCAAATCATTGCGGTGGGAATTCATCAAGCAGATCGCCAACACATCCGGAGCATCCGGCGAAGCCGACAATTCGGAAAACTGGTTCGCTAGGGCCGCTTCATCAAGAGGCTGAATTTCCTTCCCTGCGGCGTCCAACCGCCCCGCGATTTCGAGAACACAATCGGTCAGCGGGATCGGTTTACAAATATCTAACGCGAACAGATCCGGTCGATCCTGCGTCCCGATGGAAAGCAGATCGCCGAAACCTGAATTGATAACCAGCCCGGTCTTGGCTCCCGAACGGGTCAGCAGTGCATTGGTGCCACGTGTCGTCCCCAGACGGACTCGAAGAGGCGACAGAGACTGCGAGAGCGGTACCTGCAACAGCAGGCGAGCCGCCAGCACAGGGGCCTCTAAGCGAGCGTCCAGCGTCAGCGACTGACCGGCGCCGAACCCTTCAGATTCCTCAGACGCCCCCTCAGTGCCATCGACCACGATTCGGAATTTTGTTTTCCCCGCCTGAGCCGACGGTTCCAGACGATCACAAACCGTCACCGTTCCCATTGCAGAGGCTTGCGGAGAAAAGACCTTGGCACCAATCCAGAATTGGTCACAGGTAAAGGCAGCAGGCATTTCCAGCAGCCAGGAATCACTGGCCAGCTGTTCCACCACGGTCGCCGACGCCAAGCCGCTGCTGAGGACTTTGATCGACTGGCGGTGCAAATGGTCCGGAGCGTCTGGATTGAGAACAAGACAATCCGTGAACGTTCCTCCGACGTCCGCCCAGACTTCAATCGACGACATTAATTTACGTACTCTTGAGTAACCATCAGCTCACGCAACAACCGTGTCGACTGGTCTTCGATACGGATCTTAATCTGAATCGCTCGCATCGGCGAGACATACGGAGCACTCGTTTCTCGCTCCCCTTCATCATCGATTCCAATGCCACCGCCAACGTCCAGACCATCGTTCCCCGTATCGGTGTTTGCCATCGTCGAATTGGTCGACCAGATCGTTCCTTCGCCTGTAGGGCTAACCTCTTGGTTAAACCCGTCGAATTCGTAGTTCTGAGCCCAGGTATCAAAACGAGGCTGATAGAAAGTCAAACCACCGGAACGCTGCACGTAAGCCCCCGATTTGCCCAGCGAATCCGGGAATCGCCAACCCGAACCGGGCCGACTGGTGTCGTAATTACTGAAGTGCGAATCACAGTAGGCATTCAGATTTGCGGTACCCGCTCCGGAAGAAGCTTGCACGGTCCCGGCCGCTTTATAGACGTAATCCAAATCAACAAAAGCTCCATTGCTTCCCAAGACGAAACTCCATGGCGACGTTGCGCTAAAGGCTCCGCTGGCTGCCGGGGAAGTACCTCGAATCGCAGTAAAAAAACCTGGATCCGAAGGGGTGAGAACAACGTCATCGCTTCCCAGTTCACCGTAACTTGCTGCCGTGTTCGAATACCCGGGAATCCCATCGGGTCCCGAATGGATCAACACGGGCGCCTCGGGGTCAAAGATCTTCACATCAAACGCGGTCAGATTGGACAAGACGACATCTTCACCCGCTCGCGATCCACGCAGCGAGTAGGCGGCGCTCAGGAAACCGCTGGTGGTTTCGATCGTGGTTCGCCCCGACAGCAAAGCGGCATTGTTGGTCAGGTAGGGAATACTTGCAGGCCCTGCCAAGTCCAAAATGGGCATCGATGTCATCGTGGTCGCGGTTCCGATACTGCTCATCACGCCGGTTCCACCAGGGATCCGCACATGGGCAAATCGGTTGTGCGGCATCGCAAGATCGCTTAGCGAATTGGCTGCAACCTGTCCGCCAGCCGCTGGCAACCCGTTGGCTTGCAGAGGACGGCGAATCGAAAGATCACAATCCTGATAGATTTCCAGCTGCTGGTCGTAGTTGCCTGGGTAGGTTTCGCCGTAGTAATACTGAGGCGCCCCGGTCGAAGCGATCGTCGATCCGTCGTAACGCCGCATCACCATCATCGTATTTACCGGCGACGGGCTGGTGCCAGGAACCGTTCCGACAACCGGCAGTAAACCGGCAGCGTTGTTCAGGTCGGGACGAATCAACAACACCCGTCGGTGCAGATTCATAAGGTCTGGCAGTCCGTCGGAATTCCGATCGACGACCACTCCAGCTTCCATCACAGGCTGAACCCAATAAATGATTTCGGCATACTTGGATTCGATCGGAACCAGCGCCGATGCCGCCATCGCTCCAGCGGGATAACGTCCAGGATAAGCACCCGAAACGACACCGTAGGGAACCACTCCCGTGAAATACTCTGATCCAGGAGCGACCGCGGTGAAAGCGATATAGTCATCGAAATCGCCGAACTTGCTCGTGCTTCGGTAATCGATAACCTGATCGTCCACCAACGCGATCCCGCCAGTCAACATCATCGTGGTCGCATCGGTCATCGGCCCATCGTGGTAAACGAAGTACCCCGAGCCATCGCCCGAAGCCAAAGGTGGCTGCATGTTGGCGGTTGCCAGCGAAAGCTCTTCCTTCAACCGAAACGTCACCGAGCGAAGCTTCGCACTCATTTCGACATTGGCGCGGCTGTCCTGCATCCCACGCCCAATCGACTGAAACATCCGGCCGAGGGCTGCCATCATCAAAAGGGTGACCGCCATTGCAATCAACATTTCAATCAGCGTAAACGCAGATCGTCCGTGACGGCGGCGAGATGGAAGGAACATGGTACGCACCAAAACAAAAGGAATAAATCGTTAGTATCACGCAGAACAATCGTTCCACCGCTTTTCATCACAACCCGACGCGTCAGCGAGGGATCGGCTAACACCGACAGCGGACTGGGATGCCCGGGCTGCTGCGCCCGATATTTAACATTGGGTTATCAAAATCAATTCAGTATTCGTGAAAACAGGATCGTATCTTTCACGTTGTGTTCTTTGCCGGGTTCACAGGCAACCGGTACCGAGCGATCGATAATGTAGAAGGCTCGATAACGTTTGTTCGTTCCTTGGTCCGCGTTGTATTCACCCAGCACATTGCCGGTCGCCGTATCGACTTCAAACATCGCCACCGTGACCCACATCGCAAACGTATTGGAGTTATTGGAAACCAAGTTCGGCAAGCGAGCAATTTCGTTCACTTGGAAATATGGGTGCCGCCCCGGAGTATCAGCCGCGGTAATACCATTTAGGGTGTCCGCAGGGTCGCGATAAAAGAGCGGTTCCTGAGGATCGGTGAACTGCTTCCGCGTCAGTTTTAACTGCTGCTCATCGCGACGCATCCGATCGGCAACCCCACCGTGAATCGTATTCAAGTCGGGAACCACGTGCCCCGTTTCGCCGGGCTGGAATGCACCGACGTACGGAGTCGGAAATTCAGGGTCCTGCCCTGGCACCAAGTTAAGCGTCGTTGTCGTCAACCGGCTTCCGGGCGCAGTCGCTGCGACCGGAGCAAACGAGCGACGAGAGTTAATAAATTCATCCCAGAACGCTCCGTTGGAGTACTCCCCGCTGTTCCGTGCCCGAGGCGCGAAGATCGATCGATAGACCTGTGGCGAAACAATCGTATTCAGATTGATTTTTCCGCGTAGGTCATCGGGACCAATCCAGTTAAACGGCGGCCCGTACAGCTCGTTGGTGTACAGCGTCACGTAGTTCTTAGGGACCGAATTGACCGTGGTTGCGGCCACCGGATCGGCAGCGCCAGCCGAATTCCAAGTCGACGACTTTGCGATCCAATTCGGAGTGATCAACTGTTCCAGTGCATCGTACGGTTGGGGCGTTTTGATCCAATCCAAAATCCGATGGACGTTGGGTGCATCCAATGCACCGCCGTCCGCATCGTCATGGGCAAAGTAATTCAAGAACGATCCATAGGACCCTGCCCATGTTTCAGGATTCCCGTTCGAATAGGGGTCCGTAACCGGTCCACCAGGCTTTTTCGTTGGGAAGTAACATTCGACACCCAATCGACCTGGCGCTGAGGAGGGGACGTACATGATTTCATAGGGAGACGCAAACGGTCGGTCGAGCCAAGGAATCCATGGGAACGCCGCTTGATCAGGAACGCCCAAGAACCGAACTCGACTGTCATCGCTCCAGCGGCGACCGAAGGAGTGATTCAAATACCCAACGGTCGTTGCATGCGTCGTGAAGTTACCGCCACTGTTGATATCCCCTGATGGATCGACATGAACATCGTAGGGGAAAATAGCGGTTCCGCCCGAACGCGTCGCATCGACGGGTTCTACTGTGTTGGACGAGTACAAGTGGTTGGTCGGCGTCGCGTCGAACGCGACGGCCATGCTCGGATCATTTGGCAATCCGCTCTTGTACCGAGACCCCAATTGAATCGGCAAACCGGCGATTGCGATCCCTGCATCGCTATACGGATTGGGATCGTCCGCATCGACGTGGCGAGGCTCTCCCATAGCGTCCGTTTCAATCGTTTCAGGCTGCTCACCATTAAAGACCGTCAGGTCCATAGGCATCCAGTCAACCGTGATGTATGGGTTGGTATTGGCATCGTATGCCTGGGTTGGGTCGGCCAGACGCTGCAGAAATGCGGTCCGAAAATTCGTCCGTGTCCCAGTCTTCTGACCATCGGGATTTTCCGGGGTTCCGCCTTCCAAAGGTCGACCGGCAACCTTATCAAATGGCGTGTCGAGTGCTGTTGAATAACTATCAAAGGGGAAAGCAGCATCTAACTGATCGTCAGGCTGAGGATAATATCCAGGGTTTCCGCCAGCCGGAGCGATAGCAACCGGTTCGGAAATATTAAATCCGATCTCTGGCGGGTTGGCAGCGGTCCAGTGGCTGGGAGGATTCGCTTGAGCGATGATCCCCACGATCGGCCGAATCGAAGGATTGGTTTCGCCGGCAAAATCGGGAGTTAACCGAGTGTCCGCGATATTGAACATTCGGATCGATTCATGATCCATTTCAATACGCTGTTTCGACTGGTAATTCACGACGGAACTGGTATCCAGTGCCGCGTCCGCTCCCAGATAAGTGACGTTCCGGGGTCCGATCACTGCATACTGTCCACCCATCAGGAATGGATTCGATCCCGTATAGGTACCAGAAGCAATACGGTTCCAGTAAATCCGTTCCGCAGGCGAATCAGGAGGCAGCGTGCCACCGATCGCCGTTGGATCTGAATTTCCCATCCAGACCACGCGATCGACCGAGATATCACGAGTCGTATCAAACGGGTCCATGTGCAATCCCGATGCCCCCTGTGGGGTCTGGAAAGCAGCCGTTTTCAACAGGTCCGCATCGTCCAAGTATTCCAGTGGCGTTTCAACCGGGGTCTCTCCCTTGGTTTGGACGCGGCCGATTGCGACGCGGAAAACCGGATTTCCATCAGGCCCCGTTGCCGCAAGGTTCAACGCGGTCTCGGTTCCTACGGTTTGGTAAAGTTCGCTTCGCGGTGCGATCCCCTGCGGATTCGGAGCCGTGAAGCTTGTTGGAGCCGCAGGCGCCGCGGGGGTTCGCGGATTGTAGATTTCGATATAGCTGCTCCCCTGTGGGATGCGGTGCTGGTCCAGGTCATCATCAGGCATCGCCCCCCAATCGCTGCCCGCTTGAAAGGAAGCGCCACCGGCGGGGGTGTCTTTAGCCCGGCGATCATGGAATGCCAGTCCTTCAGTCAACAACAGCTCAGGGGTTTCCATCCCGTAAACCACTTTGGTTGTCGGGTTGCCAGGAGTAATATCCCAGCCGTCGTAGGGACGTGTGTCATAGGAAAACCGAGTCATGATGCCATCGGGATCGCGGAAATCGACTACGTTCACCGCCCACTGGGCGACTCGCCATGCAGCGAAGTCTTGATCAAACTGAGGTTGCGCGATTCCGCCAGGTGCGGTTGGAGTATCGGGGAATCGATAGACCTGATTGGTGTTTTTGTCGTACAACAGAATCATCATCAAGTTGTACAGATCCTTGGCCAATCGTTGACGGCCGCCGTTCTGACCAATGTTCAAAGGAGCGATCGATTCATCCGCCTCGCGGCTGAAATCTCCTCCGTTCGTCACCCAGGATGACCCAGCGTAAACCTGTTCGCCGTTGTCCACTTCTACTGGATCATCGACAACACCGTCACCGTCGTCGTCGATCCCATTGCCAAACCAACGGTTCAGATCCATTTTCATTCCCAAGCGAATGTCCGCTGGAACGATCTGCTCAAAACGAGTGATCTCTGCGTTCGAATAAGGAGGCGTCCCAAATCCTAACGCTTCGATCAACCGCTGAACCGGATGGCCGATGAATGGATTAGCGGGTGGTGGCGGAGTCGAACCCTCGCGATATGCAAGCGGCGACGTCCCTTCGATCTCGGTTCGCATCTTATAAGACGCCTGCGTCGGGATCTGGTCATCCGATGAAGAGATCGTCGTGACGTAGCGCTGAGGATCGACAGCAGGCGAAGACTTCTGTTGGTTGTAAGCGCCAACCAAACGGCGATTGAGCTGGTTTTGATCCCAGTCCCAATTGCGAAGCATCGCTTCCAATTCGGCCAACGTATATTTGGTGTCGCCACGCAGCACCCCGTTCATCATCGTCTCATACGGGTCATTGATCAATTCGTTGGCATCACTTGTCGAATCGCCATTCAAATCAAGCAAGTTGGTTAGGCCTGAGAACAGCGGTGCCCCGGTGGGGTCAACCGCAACACTACCACGGCCCCAAACATCCATCGGCAAACCAAACGAATTGACCATCGTATGACTGGCCGGATAATGGGCGCGACGAAGAACGCCGATCGGTTCGTCACTAGAGACGGAAAGCCCAGGGAAACCATTTCCATACCGTCCGCGTACCAAACTTAAAGCCGGCGGAGTCGCTGCCGTGACTCCACCTGTGTACAACACACGCGGATCGATTTCAGCCGGTCCATATCCGATCCCGGCAGGTTGAATGACGGTCACAGGGTTCGCGGTCTCCAGAGCGGCTCCCGTTCCCAGCGGAGGACGAGCATACATACTGGAAATACTGCGAGCCGTATTGTTTGTGGTGTTGTATCCCAGAACCGAATTTACCAACGTCGCCAAACTTCCGGCGGTGTTCACGTTCACACGACCACTAAGGTCTTCGATTCGGTAGGCCGGCATCGGCTGGACCAAAGTCCCATCGGGAAGCGTGATCCGTGGAAGTCCCGCGTCGATAAAGACACTGTCGTTGATTCCATTGCCGTTATTGTCAACATCCCAAGGACCATCAACCAGTGCTTCCGCGAGGGCCAAAACCCCAGCGGCCGTCGGTGCCGAATAATTGATGGTCGTCGAAAACGCCGCATGGTTCTCGGCGCCACCATCGAACACGGCATAACGATTGCCTCCGCCGTATTCAGGGGCCCCGGAAATCGGCAGCGGACGCATGGTTGAACGAATCAACATGCTAAGGATTAACTGTAAGCGTTCCGGATTACTGGACTCCATGTCGTCAAGCGACTGGTTGAAATACGCCGTTACGTAGTTGACCAGCGCTGGACGGACGAAGGATGGTGACTGTGGACCAAGTGCCAACGATTCAGGAAAGTGAGCCAGATACATATCCCGGTAATCCGGAACATCAAAGGGTTCATCAGGATCACCAAACGGAAGTGGATCCCCGTTGGCCGCCGTTGGAATGTAGTAGCTTGCGTAATTGGGGAGCAAATTCAAAGGGACATCAATATTCTCACTACCCGCCGTGATTGTTTGATAGTTAGACAGACTTCCCGTTGTGTCGTTCCAACCGTACCCGTACCCATTTCGGACTCGGCCATTGATCACAAAATCCAGGCCAACATCATCCGTAGCAAGCGCTGCCGCCGACGTTACCGTTCCGCCGCCTCCCCACACACCGTTGGCCCCTTTGCCGTACAGCAAAGCCCCCACGGCCGAGACATCTGGCGTCGCAGTGTTCGGCACCATCCAGGTCGCTAGGTCACGGGTCAGCCCTTCATGGGTAATCAGCGTTTCAAGATGAGGCCCCGCATCCAAGATAAGAATGCGATCCAGGAAACGACGGTTATCGGTAAAACTGGAGCGGTTGGCGTAGGAGCGAACGATCCGAAAGGTCATGTTCTTCAACGGACCTTCGGTCATCGTGAAATAACGCCCTGTCAGGATGTCATCGACAGGCAATGGAAGATTGGTCTGAACCCGCAAGAAGCGGTAGTTCGTCCGGTCGTTGGCGGGAACGCCAGTGACGTAACTGAGGGCTCCCGGAGTGCCCGAAGTACGGCCTGATCCGTCATCCAAAAAGTTAGCTGCATTTCGCAAATTGCCGGTGATCACATCGTTGCCATACCGATCCTCCAGAATCGACTGCCCGAACCATGCCGACGAATTGTCTTGACTACCACTAAGCGCCAACACGCTGGCTCGATCCAAAAGATCTTCTGGCGCAACCGCACGCGTCGTCCGCTGCCCGATCGAAACCGAAGCAAGCTTCGCCTGGCTGGTAAAGATGACATAGGTGGCTGTCAATAAACTAAACAGCGCCAACATGCCCAAAACCAACAGCAAGACAACGCCGGAGCGTCGCTGACCGCAGGAGTTCGAAAATCGGGGAGAAGTCTTCATCGAAAAAACCTCGTTGGACGGGAAGGTCCGCTAGGAACATTTTCTGAAAGCCGCAAACAATCGAACGCGGCCGTCAGTTTCGGTTCCGGGTAGCACGTTTCCCGGAGACTTCCGTGAAACGTGCAGAGAAAAGGGTGTTCTAAATATTTCTGAAATGTTTTAGTGCTTTAATGTTTTGTGGTTCAATCGCTTATGGATCGATCACGATGGTCGCTTCGCGGATACTGACCGCTCCATCGATGACCGTCATATAACTATCGTCCGCAACGGCTAGGGCTGCCGGTGTCACAGTGCCGTTATTAACGCTACCGAACTGCCAGCTCGGCCCCTCAAGAACGACGTCACGCCGCCAGACATCGGTTAAGGACGTGTAAGGCAGGATATTATCCCCGGTACCAAACGGTCCTTTTTCAACCTCGGTGACTCGCTGAACTCGGAACCAGCGATGGACAGCAGGCATGGTGCCAGACGGAGTACCTGATGAGTTATACGCCTGCTGCGACAGCATCACCCATTCGCCCGCTCGGATCGAATCGTCAATGGCGTTCGAACCGTAAACGGTTACTTGAGCGGTCGAGCCAAACGAAATGCCGTTGGTTACCCATAACACTCGTTCGCTGGTCGGATTGGTATCCGCGGTCCCACCGGCTCCGGCGATATCGGTTGTCCCTCCACGGGATTCAATCACAACGACCGTCACGTTGTAGGAAAGGGAACCATCGATCGGCGGCGAAATCGTCGCCAACCATGTGTAGCGTCCCCCGGTTCGCCGAGACCCGGCGGTCGTCCCGGCAGCATCCAAATTGTTCAGCACTTGGCTCGGCTGCAGTGATTTGTCCTCAGGACGATAGGCCATCATGCTGCTATCGACATGCGTCAGAACATCGGCGATCAAAGAGGGAGTAAACCCACCGGTCCCTGACGCCGTGATCCGGAACATACGCGGATGCGGCAACCCAAGGCTGGACGTATCGATCGACGCGGTCGGCGATGTCAACGGCGAATACCACTCGCTGTAATAGGGGAACCTTGAGATTTGGTACGCATTGCGAGTCGTCCCCAATGTGCTTGTGGAGGGATCATTCTTGCTGAGGAAATCAGGGTCCAAGCAAAACGATGCCATTCGGGTCGTGCGATAACCAGGCGTCGAACCGGACGACTGAAATTTGTACGCGAACCCGGGCGAATCAAGCCCTTTCAGGCGGGTGGCCGTACCGCTAATCGAAAGCGTTGGGCCTTCCAGCAGAGCCGAAACGCTCCGCATCCCAGGGCTAGTCAGCGACACCACATCGTTTACCGATCCGGTTCCCAAGACTTGCCCAGAGACCGAATAATCGTCCGCCAGTGGATCGTTATCCCAGTAAACCAAACCGGTCATACTTTTCAGATCGCGAGCAACCAATTCGTCCATGACGCCCGACGCGATACGATTCGCCGCGTCGATTCGCAAGGCTTCCCCCGCATCACGACCGGCTACCGGAATGATCGCGACGACGCCTACCAATCCAATCAGGATCACACCGATCGCAAATAAAACCTCGACGATCGTAACACCATGCCGCTGGCGGCCTGCCCCGCGTGCCACAGTCCCACGATAGCTGAAGGCCGTCGACATAACAAAGGTCGCACGGTCCTGCACACCTGGCTCGCAGCGACCAACGCCCTGCGGGTCGGAGAGCCGAGCGACAACTCCGGCGGTCATCGGCGCACTAGTGTTGATTGTTTTATTCATGGGTTTGCCTATTGGTTAACCGCCCTGTTTTCAGCAGCTTCCTTGCGAGACAACTGAAGAGCTGCTTGAATTTTGGTCTGGAGAGGAGCCGACGCTGCGGCGAATTCGACTCCTGTATTGCTGTCCAGGATGTTCCCGGCAGCCCCCATGCTGAAAGCAGAAATTGGCGACAAAGCAACTTCGCCGGTTTGACGATTGATCACAATCCAAGCCGATTCAAAATCGGTCAGGTTCGCTTGGTCTGCTTTATCGACATAAAACGGAGCTTCCGGAAAGACTCCGCCGATCTTGCCCAACATCAAGTAGATATTGGACGTCGGAATTTGGTTGGCTACCACCACAGCGGTCGCACCACTCGGAGCCCCCGAACGCACTTCGTTAACTCCACCTGTCGCGTTGAACATGATCGTCACGGGCTGGAAATCAAGCACTCCCCCTGCAAACGGAGTCGTCGACAGCGGGCTATAAGGAGTGGTCCCGTAACGGTTGCCTAAGCCTCTAGCGTCATCGATCGCAAGCGGCGAAAACTGATCGCCATTCAGGCCGATGCCGCTATAGACCAAATCGATTGCCGTCCCTTCAGGCAGTTCTAAAGGAGCGGTAAAGGAACGTCGCGGTTTGCGAATGATCGTAAAGGGAAGCGTTGTACCGACGGGAAATTGAGCGACTATTTCAGCCGCATGGGGTGCTAAAACAGAAATCGAAGACGAAAGCGCAATTGGACCAGCCGAGATCCCAGTGATCGGAAAGAACCGTGGAGTGGCACCGATCCCAACCATGTCTCCTGGCCCAATCACTGGGTTGACGTGACCGTTTAGAATCTGTTGCTGAGCTGCATACACCAGGTCATCCGTGACGGTCAGAGTTCCTCCCGCAGCGACCGCCGCAACGCCTGTTCCCTTGTATGGTGGTGGAACGTAAGCCTGCGAAACTCTAATCGAATAAGCACGTCCGATCGGTGATTCGGTACTGGCGCGTTCGATCACGACACCAAACGAACGTCCTTCACCAATCGCGCGAGCTCGTGCTCCATTGATGTAAGCCTGAATCAAGCTAGCCGTGCGGCTCGTTTTCTGTTCGCGAATGATGTCGCGAATGCTGGGAAGCGAAATGGCTGCCAGGAGTGAAAGGATCGCAATCACGATCAACAATTCAATCAAAGTCAAACCGCTGCGCCGCATCACCGAGGTGCGATTCGCCAACCGGTAGGATCGTCCGACGTTCGTCGGTATTAGATTCCGGATCATTGGGCCCTCACACTGTAGATGTTGTCAGCCGATTCATCGTAGCCGTTGCCGTTCGCATCGTAATACGCACCCAACCAGCCTTCTGTTTTTGTCGAAGCGAAGACATCGCTGTCACCGATATAGTCGACGCCATAGGATGGATCGGTCGCCCCGTGATAATTCCTTGGGTAAGGATCGGGGTAGTAATAGGGTGTCGCATAGGGAGTCGGTGCCGCAGGGGATGGCATGGTTGCAAAATTGATTGGGTCGCCGTGCCCAGGGCTGCGAAGCATCAAATCGAACTCGCCGTCGGGACCGGCAGAGACGACCAATGGTGGCATGTTAAAGGTATCATCGGTGCTGTCATCATCGCCCGTAGCCGACGTGTTGCGATCGAAATTGCGCCAATCGACGTACAGCATGTCGAACTGGTCTTCGCCAAGAATTTGCTTCTTAGCCTGAATGGCAGCGGTGCGATCTGCAGCCGTCGCTCCATTCCACTCGTTGCGTAGGGCATACGTCAGCCAGTATCCAGCCGGCCAGCGAATCCATGCGATCGGGACGCCCCATGGATCTAAAATTTCCGGCACCAAGTCTCCGTCGGTGTCACCGATCTGATCCTTACGGACAATTTCCAAACCCGATTTACCACCGACAGTCGTTGCGGCCAGTATCAAATACAGACACTCGCTCGCTTCGTTCTGCTCCGTCCAACCCAGGTGCCAAGTCGTTGGAGTTAGTGCGTTTCCTCGGAACCGAGCGATGATTCGACGGTACATTAGCTGTTGATGATCCGGCGCCGTAAAATCCTCACGTGTGGTAGCTGCACCGCGGCGTGTCTGCACGTACGACTGCACGCTCACCGGTCCGAACATCAGATCGTTCTTACGATCGGGCAACTCCATCCGCATCTGGTCGCGAACCAACAGCATTCGGGCGCGGGCCGAATATGGCAAAAAGTGCTGGTATGGCGGTGTGGGGTTTACCCGGATCCGCTGCGTCAAATAGGTCTCCAGCCGAGCCTGTAGCATGGCGTTGATCGCCGTCAGCTGAGTCTCGCATCGTGCTCGTCGAGCGTCCGAATTCACACTGGCAAGCGCGGCGGTCACCATTCCAACCAGAATGGTTAAGACCGCCATCGTGACCAGCAATTCGACGAGCGTAAACGCGCGGCGTCGTGAGCGGTGGATGAACATGAAAAGGGTATCCGATAAGGGATGCAATCGATAAGTCGCGGCAGCAATATAAAAACAGTGGTTAGCTTCCCGCGGATAATCTCCAGCCGCATGCGAGTGCACGCGGCCAGAAAATCAGTGGGACTACTCCTCTAGGTTGTCTTCCATACGGACTTGGGTATTAAAGTTCGTGATGTTGTCCAGGTGACCGTTTTCCGTCACCGAACCGTCGACACTGCGTTCCTGAAAACCATTCACGCTGGCCAACATGCTGGTACCACTTGTTGCACTGGTATCGCAGATCATCAGCTGCCCGGTTTCCGCGAGCCAGTAAGCCGGCGGAGTCAACGTCGAGGCGGTTGGCCCCACGATCGTTCCGTAGTTGTTATCCAAACCTGCCGAAATGATTTGGTAGGTATCGGGGTTTCTCCAGCCCAAAGCTTCAGCAACATTTGCAGCCGTATAGGTCGATGCTCCGGGTGGCGTCAAATTGGTTTTGTAAGGACGAATCTGCCCCGCACCCTCGGTGCCGCCGTAGACATAGCCGTTGTAATCCGCCGCATCGCTGATGTAACCGTAAGTACGACTATCGAAGTACAACAGAGGAACCGCGCCGGCTGAAGGAATGTAGGCAGGAATAGGATCGCCATCATCGGACAGGACACGGTTCGTTAGGCTTACCGCTGCCGTCGGAGTTGGCAGAGGCGTGATCGTCATTTGACTCACTTCCAGGTTCGCCGAAGGACTGCTGCGATCGGTGTTGTACTGATAACTGCCAGGGTCCACGGTCACACCGCTGCCAACGTACTGGAAGGGACCACCTGGTCCGGTGAACGGACGCGATTCATCGTCGCTCAACCCACCCAAGAACAGCACAATCGCTTCAGCGCGATCGATCGCGGTCGGATAAAACGTCGACCCCGATGGATTTTGACTGGCAGCCACATCCGGTTCATGGCACATGTTGTACAGCAACGTGCGATCAACCGCCGACAGACGAGGAAACGCCTTATTCAAATGCCGGTTCATGACGATCCAGCTGCTTCCGTCGGGAGGCAAATCACCATGTTGGGTCGCATAGTTAGCCAGCCCGCGATCGATCTCTTCAATCTCCATTTTGATCGAGGTCGCCTTCGCCGTCTTCAGAGCTCCGTTGATCGCTGGCAAGATCAATCCAGCCAAGATTCCGATGATCGTGATCACCACCAAGATTTCTACCAAGGTGAAACCGGAGCGAAGTCGCGTCTGCCCTGTCTGGGACGGACGAACCGGGAGCGGCCGGGATAAGTAGAGGAGGCGATTCATGGCAACGGTTCCTTCGTACGGAGCTACGGACGTGAGGGTTGGAGTCGACCAGGAGAAATCACACGAATTCGCGTGCGATTTCCCCTGGCTGTGCGGGCGTATAAGGCTTAACCAAGTCCACTAATCAATCCGACCAGCGGCATAAACAGGCTGATCACGATAAATCCGACGGCCAGCCCAAGGAACACGATCATGATCGGTTCCATCATGGCCAACAGACCATCGGTCAACGTGCGGACTTCTTCGTCATACGTGTCGGCAACTTTGTAAAGCATGGTATCCAGTTCGCCGGTCTCTTCACCGACGTCCACCATGTTGACGACCAAGTCGTCGACGACACGTTGTTTGTATTTCATCATGTAAAGCAATCCGGCGATCACGGTCCCCAGACCGATCATCCCGCCGCTGATCGCGTACAGCGTCTGCACCATCGTCGGGTCTTCGCCCAGCGAGGTGTAACGCGAAGTCAAAGCGATCGACAGCATCATCAATCCTGGGAACGCACCGGCAATGCCCCAAAACAGCAGGGCCATCGGATGGAATCCGGGAACGCTGTTTTCAGCCAGCGGTTTACTGATCACTTCCCCCTGCCGAATCGCATCACTGACCCGAGAGAAAAGCCGTTCGAACATCGCATTGCCCGACGTTTCACGCGTGATGTTCAAGGCTTCCAAAATGGGGACACCACTGCTGATCAATGTCCCCAGCGTTCGCGTTGTTCGAGCCAAAATGTTCTTTTCGACCAAGCCCCCGATCACCGGAATCTTGATCATGAATTGATCGAAGCCCATCCGCCCGTGCCGGAACTTACGGAGCAACTTGATCAGGATCATCATCCCCAGCGGAATCAACAGCAACAGGAACCAGAACTTGGCAAGGTATTCAGCAATCGCGATCAACAACACCGTCGGTGCGGGCAGATCAAGTTCGAACTCTTCGAACATTTCCTGAAAGGTAGGAACAATAAAGACCATGATGAAAACCAGGATCAAAATCGCCACGGTGACCACCACCGAAGGATAAATCATCGCCCCTTTTACTTTTCGCTTGAGCGATTCGGCTCGCTCCAAAAAGTCAGCCAGACGTTGAAGGATCGTTTCCAGAGCCCCCCCAGCCTCCCCTGCCTTGATCATATTGACATACAACCGCGAGAAGACCTTCGGCGATTTGCTCATCGCTTCACTCAGCGTCGATCCCCCTTCGATCTCTTCGCAGACATCCTGCAAAGCCGATTTCAGCTTGCCCGGTTTCTGGTTGTTTTCCAGGATCGTCAGACTTCGCAGAATCGGCAGACCTGCATCCTGCAGGATCGATAACTGGCGAGTGAACGCACAGACATGTTTTGTTTTTGCTTTGCCAAGCGAAAAGCCTTTCTTCTTTTTCCCTCCGGTCGATTTGGACGCCGCAACCTTTTTCAAAGAGATCTTGGTAACGAAGTAGCCCATCGACCGGATGGTTGTTTGCGCTTCCTCTTCGGATGGCGCATCGATTTCGTCACGGACCTCTTGTCCCGTTGCGTCCATCGCTTCGAATTGAAAAGTTGGCATCGCTTCAACCGCAGGAGGGAGAGATTAAAAATTCGGAACGTTTGTCGTATGCGGAGCGGCAAAAGCCGCCCGGCCGTGGCTTCTTTTGTCGTCCTGTTGCCGGACGGCTTGCGCCGCACCGCTAAGTTTTCAACTACGCTTCTTGGATCGTTTCTCGTACGACTTCTTCTAGGCTGGTGACCCCGGCTTCGGCCAAGCCCATCCCAAAGTTGCGAAGGGCGATCATGCCGTCGGAAATCGCTTGCTCGCGAATTTCGTCGGTGGAAGCGTTTGCCATGATCAATTCGCGGATCGTATCGTTCATCACCATCAGTTCGAACAAACCGACTCGGCCCTTATAGCCCGTGTTGTTGCAAGCATCACAGCCGCCGCCTCGGTAGTATTCTTTGCCTTCGACGTCTTCTTGTTTCAGCCCCAGTTCGAACAACATGTCGCGGCTAGGTTTGGCTGGTTCGCGGCATTTGGTGCAGACACGCCGAACCAAACGCTGAGCCAAAATGGCTTCGACCGTGGCACAGATCATGAAGGTCTGAATCCCCATGTCCTTTAAGCGAGTGACCGTCGCGGCCGCATCGTTTGTGTGCAATGTGCTGAACACCAAGTGACCGGTCAGCGATGCTTGGATGGCGATTTCGGCCGTTTCCAAGTCGCGGATCTCGCCGACCAAAATCGTGTCCGGGTCCTGTCGCAAAATCGCTCGCAAGCAACTGGCAAACGTGACTCCGCTCTTATGATCGATAGGAATCTGAACGATCCCGTCGATGTCGTATTCCACCGGGTCTTCGGTCGTGATCAATTTGTCTGCAGGGTCGTTCAATTCCGTCAACGCGGAATAGAGCGTGGTCGTTTTACCGCTACCGGTCGGCCCAGTCACCAACACAATTCCATTGGGACGATCGATCGCTTTGCGGAATCCCTGAAGCGTATGGTCGTCCATCCCGACGTTTTCCAGACTGAGGTCAACGACCGAGCGGTCCAAAATACGCATGACGACGCTTTCGCCGAAAATCGTCGGAAGCACGCTGACGCGAAGGTCCACAGGGTGTCCCCCCAGCGTCAATTCGATCCGGCCGTCCTGCGGCATCCGGCGTTCGGCAATGTCCAGGCTGGCCATCACCTTGATTCGAGTGGTGATCGCAAACGCCAAGTGACGCGGCGGCGGGACCATTTCGTACAGCACCCCTTCCGCTTTGATTCGAATCCGAAATTCGTCTTCGAACGGTTCAAAGTGGACGTCGCTTGCCTGGTCCTTAATCGCCAACAGCAGAACCATGTTCAGCAGTTTGCGAACCGGGGCCGAATCGGCCAGGGCCTCAGCATCGGTCAAACTGAACTTGTCACTGGTCAGGGCTTCGACGGCCGACTTCAGTTCGTCATCTTCGGCCAGTTCGGAAACCAGTTTTTCGACACTTTCGGTATCGCTGTCGTAAAACCGTCCAATCGCTTGCAGGATTTCGCGTTCGGTCGATACGACCATGCGAATTTCGTAACCAAGGAAGGTCCGAAGTTCGTCCTGAATCGTCAGATTCTGAGGGTCACAGGTCGCCAAAGTCAGCGTGTTGTTCTCAAATTTGACCGGAATCACGCGGTACAACTGAGCCATCGTTTCGGTGATCTTTTCCAACAGATCTTCCGGCAGCGTGATCTCACTCAGATCGATCGTCTGCATCCGCATCTGTTCGGCCAGACCCTGCACCAACTGTTCGTCGGTGACCAGGCCCATGTCCTCAGCGATCTTGCCGAGCAGAGTCCCTGGTTGCTGCTGCTGTTCCTGCAGCATCGCTTCCAGTTGCTCGTCGGTAATAAACCCAAGGTCGACCAGGATTTGTCCAATTTTACGCACGGCCATCTTAATCGTCTCCTAACACTTCGGGCTCGTCGATAACGCCGCGCCGTGCTTGCACGATCCGTTTGGCCAGGTCATCTGGCCTCTGGGCTTTGCTAAGCACTTCTTCGACGGTGCATTTCTCTTCGTTCCATAATTTAAATAACGCGTCATCCATCAACTGCATTCCCAGCTTGGCACCGGTTTGAATCGCACTGTTGATCCGGAATGTCTTGTTCTCGCGAATCAGGTTACCGATACCGGGCGTCACGACCAGCACTTCGTAAGCCGCCACACGTCCTCCGCCGATCCGCGGCAACAACGTCTGAGCCACCACGCCGATCAGCGAACTAGCCAACTGGGTTCGAATCTGGTCTTGCAGATTCCCGGGAAACGCGTCGATCACACGGTTGACCGTTCCCTGTGCACTATTGGTGTGCAAGGTGCCAAACACGATGTGTCCCGTTTCCGCAGCACTAATGGCCGCTTCAATCGTTTCCAAGTCACGCAATTCCCCGACCAGAATCACGTCGGGGTCCTGTCGCAAAGCTCGACGAATCGCTTCGGCGAAACTGGGGACGTCCACGCCGACTTCACGCTGGTTGACCGTGCTCTTTTTATGTTCGTGATAAAATTCGATCGGGTCTTCGATCGTGATGATGTGATGGTCGTGGGTTTCGTTGATCAAATTGACCAAACTGGCCAACGTCGTACTCTTACCGCTACCGGTCGGACCTGTCACCAAGAACAGCCCACGCGGACGCATCACCAACTTGACCACCGATTCGGGCAACCCAAGTTGCTCCGGAGTCAATTTGTCATTCGGAATCTGTCGCAGCACCATCGAAATCGAGCCGCGTTGCTTGAAGACCGAGACTCGAAATCGAGCCATATCCCCAAAGGCGAACCCGAAGTCAGCACTCCCCGTTTCCTGCAACTCTCGCTGGCAACGTTCAGGCGTGATGCTTTTCATCAAGCCGACCGTGTCCTCGTTTTCGAGAATCTTCGTTTCCAGCTTCCGCATCCGACCGTCCATGCGGAACACGGGCGGCTGGCCGACGACAATGTGAATATCGCTAACGCCCTGCTTCACAGCAGCCGCCAGCAGTTTGTCGATCAGCACCGTTGCCATAAACAAAATCCTTATTAGCGTCGTGCCAAACCCTGCCGAGCCCCTCCATCTTGGCTGGGACGACAAATCGGAGGGTAGGGAACAAAGGGATAAGCAAGTGGGAAAAGGGATGGCATGGACCGATCAGCCCAGCCGATGCAAGCATTATGCGTACTCATTAGCCAAAAACCAAATTTTCGGCCCATTTTGCCCCAACTGCATGCTCAGGCTTGCCGGAGCGGCCGGCTGCCGATGTCGAGACTAACGAAGGGAATTGCCGGGCAATCCCCTCCTCTGGCGGTCACGCAACACGTGTGCCGAGCGCCGGTCCGAATCGACCGACGCTAGCACCAACGCCGGACGCTTCAAGAAAGCGTCCCGAACGCTAGCGGAAGAAAAGGCGACTTAGAACTAATTCAGTTCTTCGATCAGATGCCTCATTGCCAAATGGTCCTGCTCGGTCCGTTTAGCCACTCGGTAAACCTCGTCAAAGGTGGTGATTCCACGTAAAACCTTGCGCATTCCGTCGGCGTAAAGAGTGGTCATTCCTTGCTCAATCGCCTTTTCGCGGATTTCCTGGGTAGGGGCCGCCTTGAACATCATTTCGCGGATCCCACTGGTCACCATCATCAGTTCGTAAATGCCCAAACGACCGCGGTATCCGCTGCGCTGGCAATAGCTGCAACCTTTCCCCTTAGCGAACTCGGCATGGGCGACCAGTTCCGGCGGGAGCCCCGCATCGTCGATAACGCTTTGGGGGGGCTTGTATGACTGTTTGCAGCGGGGGCAAATCGTCCGGACCAGACGCTGGGCAAGGACCGCAATGACGCTGCTTGCCACCAGGTAGCCAGGTACACCGATGTCCACCATTCGAGTGATGGCACTGGGCGCATCGTTCGTGTGCAGGGTACTGAATACCAAGTGTCCAGTCAGACTGGCCTGGATTCCCATCGATGCGGTCTCGGTATCACGCATCTCTCCGACCAGGATGATATTGGGAGCCTGCCGCAACATCGAGCGAATAATGAGGGCGAAGTCCAAGCCGATATTGTGCTTCACTTCGACCTGATTGATCCCCGGCAGGTAGTATTCGACCGGGTCCTCCGCGGTGATGATCTTGCGGTCGGGACGGTTGAGGGCGTTCAACGACGCATAGAGCGTGGTCGTTTTCCCCGACCCCGTGGGGCCTGTGACCAGGATGATGCCGTTAGGCCTTTTGATCAGCGAGTTGAAGTTTCGGAAGTCCCGCTCGGCCAACCCTAACTGCCGGGTTCCGACCTTAATGTTGTCCTTGTCCAACAGCCGCATCACGACCGACTGGCCGTGGTTGGTCGGAATAATACTGACTCGAAGGTCCAGTTCTTTATCCCCAACGGTGATTTTGATTCGACCATCCTGGGGGCGTCGCCGTTCCGAGATATCCATCTTGGCGAGAATTTTAATGCGGGAAACAAGGCTCCCCAACATTCGCCTGGGGGGGCTATCACGCTCCACACAGACGCCATCGATGCGATAGCGGATCCGAATCCGTTCCTCAAAGGGCTCCACATGGATGTCGGAAGCCCGCAACTGGACGGCTTCCTGGATCATCAAGTGGACCAAACGGACGACCGGTGGTGAATTTTCGTCCATGTCCCCATCGTCACCCCCCGTATCATCGGCATCGGAGGTTTCGGTGAAGTCGATCGCGGTATCGGTGAACTCTTGCAACATCGAGTCAGCCGATTCACCTTCGACCTGACCGTAATACTGGTTGATTGCTTCCTGGATCGACTGCACGGGGGCCATCGCCGTTTCGATCTTTTTATTCAGGATAAACCGCAGTTTTTCGGTCGTTTCCAAATCGAACGGGTCGGCTAGCAAAACCCGCAGGGTCCCATCTTCTTCATCGAAGGGCAAAACCATGTTTTCTCGAGCGACCGATTCGGGGATCAGTTCGATGATATGCTCGGGAATCTTCCTTTCTCGCAGGTCAACGTAAGGAACATGGTGAAATTTTGCGGTAGCCTGCGCCACTTCTTCCGGCGAGGCGTACTCCAGTTTGACCAGGGCTTCCCCAACGCTCAGTCGAGCATCCGCGGCAACTCGTTCCGATTCACTCAACTGGTCCAGGCTGATGACGCCCTCTTTGAGGAGAATGTCGGTAAAGTCCTTTGTTGTGCCGCTCATAGTTTGCTTTTCCTGAAAGACGAGCCCCTGCGATTTTCTGGCTCGACAGCGTCCATCCGCTGTCCAAGCTCGCGAGGAGAGTACTGCTCTAGAATACCATCGTATTGCCAAGGATGCGACGTTTCTTCGCACCTGCCAGACCGCTATTCAGTCGCTTCTGCACAAAACAAGGCGTTTCCGACTCGCATCACGATTTTGCCATCGGCGATGGCGACCCCGTACAGCGTTGGGCGGGCGAACATTGCGGCCGCGCGACGACGTTCCTCGGTCGGTTCTTCGGTGCTTAACGGGGCTTCGGCGGGGAGCGTTTCGTCGTTCCAGGTCTCATTTTCCGCCAACACCTTGAATTCCCGCCCGGCAGCCAGCACGGTCACCAGGCCCTCTTTGCCGAACAAATAGATCCGGTCCCCGATGCCGACGGGGGTTGCCCACGCCGACTGCGGCGAACGCTCGGTGTAAACCTTTTCACCACTGGCAACGTCAAAGCAGTAAACGACTCCGGCCCGGTTGATCCAATAAGCCAGACCTTGGTGGACGATGGGCGACGCCCAGCTTGGCGTTGCGCCCGTTGCGGCCCACTTTCGCTGCACCGTCCACTTCCCGCCTTGCAAAGAGACCTGCAGCATCCCATTGGAATCGGGCGAGAATTTGGACTTTTCGCCATTCCTGCCGGGCGACGCCCCGACCAGAAATCGCCCCTCACCAATATCGATCGGGGTGGTGGCCGTATTTCCACCAATGTCGTCAAAGGTCCACAGCAGGTCGCCGGTTTCGGCATCAAAACCATCGACGGTCCCGTCAGAGCTGACCACCACCTGCGTGCTTTCTCCGATTTTAAGCACCGCGGGCGAGCTCCAGCTTTTGCGCGGCTTACGCGGCGTTTGCCAGACCGTTTTGCCGGTCACCTTATCGATCGCCAGCAAAACGCCATCGACTTCCGGTTCCAGCAAAACAAACAACTTAGATTCCGTCTGACAGGGAGACGCCCCCAACCCAAATTCCGCAGTCAGCGGACCGTTGTCTTTGCTGAAGGCTCGCTGCCAAAGCAGGTCGCCCGCATGATCGTAGGCCACACAGTCCCCACTTTCGAACAGGACCATCACCCGGCCTTGATCGACCGCCGGCGTCGGGGCGGCTCGACTGACGTAGTAGCTATTGGGAACCGGAGTCGAATTTTCGACACTGCGCCGCCACAATTCCTCTCCGCTGTTCAAATCGAAGCAGAGCGTATGAAAGGTTTCTTTGTTGGGCCCTTCGACACTGGTTACGAACACTTTTCCGTCATAGATGACGGGACTCGATTGCCCGTGGCCGGGAACATTTGCCTGCCAAGCGATCTGCTCGGTTGGTGACCAGTGCAGCGGCACCGACTCCGCAGGGATGGGCGTCGCACCGGCCCCCAAGAAGGCAGGCCACTGATCGGGCTGGCCAGTCGCCAGCACCAGGAGAGAGACAAGTAGGTAATTCATATTCGATCGAATCCAGAAGTGGTCTATTTAGATATTTAGATATTCAAATATTTAGAAGGGAGGGAGGACTTGGTTATCAGCAATCGATCCGACTCGCTGCCAGGTGACGCGGTCGACGGTTTCACCGACCAAGCGAACCGATCCATCAGCCATCAGGACCATCACTCCGCCAGGATGCCGGCTACGACTATTATTGATGGCAGCATAGCGTGAGTAACAATCGTTTTCGTCGGGGTTGGGCGACCGAAAATGGTGATAGCCCGTATCGTTGACCGATCCGTCGGCCCATTTCTCGCCACGCTTAAACACAACGGGCTGCGAATCGTCCAGGCACCAACTGTCATCGATCGTCGGTGCCGAAGCACTCCAAACAGCCGCCAGTTCACCGTCGCTGCTCAAGTTCGCGACTCCGCGCGTGCTATCGGCCGCACCGCTTGAAATCAGCGTTTCACTAAACGCTGCGGAGTGCGACGTTCCATCCAGGATATCGCGAAATCGCTTTTGCGAATCGATATAAAACAGGCCATCGCCCGAATCGCTCAGCCCGCCGTTTGCACCGGACCCGTTGTTGGCGACATAATTGGTCGCCCCCCATTCGCTGCTGATCCTTTGATGGACGTCGCTGGGACAGAGGAAAGCCTCGACCGACGTCCCGACTTCACTTGCCAAATCGGGATGGGTAACCACTCCCGGAGGCGGCCCCATCGAAAACAGATAAAGCGGTTGCTTCAAATCGATGGCTTGATAGATCGCGGATTGCTCAAGGTACGGCGTCAACATCGCCAGCGGTCCCCAGCGATAGAAAGACTGCTGCGCCGCGGGGACCGGAGCCTTCAGGTTGTCTCGTTGGGAAGGGAAACGCAGCAACGTATCGTGGTGCATGTGAACGGCCAGCCCCAACTGCTTCATGTTGTTGCCGCAGCTCATCCGCCGCGCCGCTTCACGCGCGGCCTGGACCGCCGGCAGCAGCAGGCCGACAAGCACGCCAATGATCGCGATAACGACCAGCAGTTCAACAAGCGTAAACGCTCTTCGCCGAACAGGAAACGATCGGAGACCGACCGCAGGAAACGACTCCGCAGAAACGCAATATTTTTGGTTAGACATGCTTTTGGTAACGGTAATGGTAGTGGCTATGGAGTGGATATTCGGAAGGGATCGCAAGGGGCGGCTGTGGTTACCCTGCTAAATCGCAGGAGCCAGCTGAACTGCAGGATGCCGCGAAACCGCAACACGCAATGAACAAACGCCGAACAAACGCCGAACAAACGGCAGGGGGCAGCCAATGGCGGTAACGACAATGTCGACGGACCATTCGCAAGAGCGCAGCGGTCACCCCAAGCCACACAAAAGCCCTTGCGAACTTTCAGGCGCATTTCCTTGGGTTTAAAAGTCGCTCCCACGCTGGAGGCGAAGTCAACGCTGGTGTGAGGAGCGAACCTCCGGAGACCAACGCAGGAGCGGTGTGACACGCACACTTCGCGCATAACGGGGAACCATCCCCGCACGAAACATGCTTACGCAACGACTCAAATACGACTGCGGGGGATGCCTACCAGGGAACCGGTGGGTCAGGAGAGTAGCTCATCGATTCGGCTTGCAGATCAAAGACCTGCAAGCGGAACAAAAGCATCGGCAACACGCAAAGAAGTGTGGCCGGCGAGGAGGGAACGACAATGTTGGAAAAGAGCGTCCAAATCATGTCGATACCGCGACATTTGGCGGCATCCTCTAAACGTACCAGTCGAGCTCGACTGGAATCGGAAGGCGTGCCATCGGCCTGAGCGTCCGCATTGGCAGGCTGGCTGCAGGTGGCAGTTTTTCCACCGCAGCACGAGCCGCATTTCGGCGCTTCCACCAGGCCGCTGGCCGAAAAGGCTTGCGCGACGCGAATCACAAGAAATTCAGGGGGGACAACGTCATTTTCGGCCGCCCACTGCAGTTTCTCTTGATCGCTATGACAACAACATTTGTCCCAGCAATAGAGCGCCGAAGAACAACCGCACGCACAATGTTCGCAAGGAAAACGCCCTTCTTTCTCAGCGACCGGTCCATAAAAAGGCACACCGATCCAGCCACACGACAACACAACCAGCAGCAAGCTGCAAGTCAAGCGTCGCAGGAGTCGCGATCCAGGGGTGCGGACAGGAAAGAAGAACATAACAAGCCAAAGGCTTTACAAACACGGAACCACAAAGGGCCCACTCCTCACTCCAGTAGACTAATCCACCACGTACAAACCGTAAAGCGACAACCGTCCCCTGTGACAATCCGTCGTTGAACCAGCCAGACGGAGTGCCGCCTTTCGCTCGGGACGCGAAACCTATAGATGACGATTTCCCCCCCTGCCCATCGGAGCCGAAGTGCAGTGCTTTTGGCCCAGCGGGCGGCAGACACTTGCCATTGACGTAAGCCAACGGAAACCCAGCGGGCGCGTAAGAAAGCCCAGCGGGCGACAGACAAGGATGGTTCTGTCGCCCGCTGGGCTTTTCTTTTCGCGATCCCCACTCCGGCGGCTGACGCCGCCGGCAAGTATCTGCCGCCCTCCGGGCTACGTGTTCACTCGGCCCCGGGCAGACTTGTCAGCCGCTGCAAACCCGTCAGTTATTGACTTCACATCCCCCGCGAAAGAACGCGTGCAAACGCTGCTCTCGCTCGGAAACGATCCCCCAGAACCTTCGCCAGCGGCAACTCAACCCCCATCGGCGAAGACTCGCCCTAGTTTGCTGGGGCGAGCTTATTGTTTCCGGTACTGGCCGTTCGCAGGCTGATTCGCAGATCACGATAACGCTGAATCAACTTGGACATATGGATGATCAGATAGAAATTTCCCACCAAGGACAGCAACAACAACAGATTGAAAACCTGCTGAGGCAACCCGCGACGCTCCTCTTTGAAACTAGCGGCTCCAGCCGTCTTAACGTCCCCATCCTCTTCGCCAGCAAACAGGCCGGGAACGCTTCCTGTAGGCCGCTTCAAAAGCGCCCCGGTACCGTCTCCGGTTCCCGATGTAAGATTCGCCCCGTTTGCCAGATAGGCTCCCGGAGGCTGTTGCCCGTAGTTGTTAGGGTATCCGTTTGAAGTGCGGCCGGGTGCGGAATTCCCTATACCCGAATCTCCTGCTGCGGTCGTCCCGTTATACGGATACTGAGGAGCCCCATTGGTCTGTCCGCCATAAGGATTGCCAGCGTAATTTTGGTTGCCGACATACCCTGGATTGCTCTGATTCGTCAGATTGCCCTGACCGGCAGCGACCGGATAGTTGGAAGATCCCGCCGCGCCGTTTTGTGTGCCTTGAGTGTTTTGCGTGTTTTGAGCAGCTGGGTAACCGGAATTAGCTGTCGGGTTCTGATTCGCCGATCCGTACGGGGAATTTCGATTTAGATTACTTAGCAAACGGTCCGTTTCGCTCGGCTGCCCTGCCGAAGTGTTGCCAGCCCCCGTGCCAGAACGTGCGACGTTCTGCTGTCCGTACGTGTTCTGCTGCCCGTAGGTCGCTGGAGGAGTCCCAAAACCGCCATTCGTCGCGGCTCCGTATGGGTTGGCAGCCGTCGGAACCTGGCTGCTCGCACTCGAAGACGTATCGTAAGGGCTACTACTTCGTGAATGATTACTCGGGGCGTCGTAGGGACTGGTCGCAGCGCGGGGATCAGTGACGCCAGCAGGCTGAGCCCCAAATCCGCCAGCAGGCGGACTGCTCGGCCCCATCGTATAACGGCTTGCAGGAGCCGAAGTCGTCGAGGCCGCGGTCGCTGCATTCGGTTCACGATTCCAGTTCCCACTGTCGCGAGCCGTCGCTGAAGGGAATCCTGAATTCGTGTTTCCACCTGCCCCGCCGGCGGCTGTGGTCGCAGGAAACGCAGTCCGCGGCGAAGTGCTTGGCGAGGTAGAGGGGGAAGTGCTGGGAGAGGTCGAAGGCGAAGTCGCCGGAGGCGTCGCAAACGTATTGCCAGCGGTCCCACCATTGATTCGGCTTAACGCAGCATCGGCCGCGGAATTGGCAGTACTACTCGCCGCATTGGCCGCGTTTTGAGTTGCTTGGCGAGCGTATTCCTCGGCTAGCTGTTTCGCCTCCTCTGCCGGAGTGCGCGCGGTCGAGGGCGCGGGCGGACCGACGGGCATTGACATCCCACCACCCGCCTGCGGCCGAGCGACCGTAACGGGAGCAGAATCGGTTTGCTTGGCTGCCCCAGGTAGCGGAGGCGTCGCAAGAGGCTGCCCGTCAGCACGCATCTGTGGGCTTGGAATGTAAGTAAGATCCGCTCCATCGGCGGGGCCAACCGCTTGAGCCTGAGCAACGGTCCCGGCAGAACCTGGGTCGCGAGGCAAATTGTCGTTGCCAACTCGAATCACGAACCGAGAGACTCGGCCACGAACCTCAGGGACGACCACACTAGAAATTTCGCCAGCACGCTTCGCGTACTCGAACTCTTCAGGGGTCACCTGGACGATGTATTCGACGCCGCCCTGGCCATCTGGCTGATAACCATAATCCACGGTAACCGCAGCCAAAGCCAATAGAATCGGGACTCCGCCCATCGAACCATTCCTTTTCTCTGCGGCCATTTAGCTCGGCGGCCGCGACTCCAAAATTAAATTGTTGCAGTTGCGCAAGCTGCAACGGACTGGATGCCGGGCATCCTACCCCAAACCACCCGCAAACGTAAAGAGCGACCGTCAAACCTGCTAAACTGAGTGTCAAACAGAGTCGCTATCCTACCCATCTTTCGCAGTCATGTTCGCCAGAGCGTAGCCCACCGTCTGGCGGCGGCAGGCACGAAACATCGACCACCCTCTGGCGGTGATCGCTGCGGTATGATGCGAACAACTGCAACGCCTCCAGTTTTGTGACAGACCGCATGCGGGAACTTTCCGAACCGTCGACTTCTCAGTCCCTTCTCTCTGCGGCGTGCCGTGGACACGGGAATGCCTGGAACCGCTTGGTTCATCTTTACGGCCCCCTCGTTTACCGTCGATCGTGGTTTGGCTCCCCTAATCGTGTCGAAAACCAATCAAGAAGCGATCAACCTACAAACCTACCGTCCCGACGCCCCGCAGGAGCTATGCGATCTAGTAGCAAACCTGCTCAAGCGAGATCCACTGCAGCATCCCAGCGAAGCCCGCGAGGTTGCGTCACGCCTGGAAGCGATGCTACCCAACATCGATGCGACGGCCCGCGTCAAACGTTTACGATCCCTAGCAAAGCGAACGGCACAGAGCTCCAACGCCTCTGCAACCAATTCGGCGAATTCCGTTCCCTGGTCGCCAACACTGGCAACAAACGTTTCGCAAACGTCTTCCGATGGCGGCAGACGAAACAAATGGCTCGCGGGCTTCCTTGCCGGAGGCGCTGCCGCGTTACTAGCGGGTTTGTTGCTGTATGTAAAAACCGACCGCGGAACGTTGGTGATCGAATCGGACCTAGAGGATGTTCAGGTTTCGTTCTCTCAGGAGGGCAAACCGGCTGAAAATTTTGAAGTCCATTCGGGAGAGAATCGGACGGTGTTAAAAACCGGCAGCTATCAGGTGCAAGTCGATGCATCTGGTGAATCGGTTCAGTTCAGCCCTCAACAAGTCGTGATTCAACGCGGCGAAGAAACGATCCTGAAGGTGCGACGCATTGACGGCGTCGCACCAAACAGGGACAGTCTCGCCGGAAAAGATCGATCTACCCCATCAAAAGATCAAACAGAAACATTCCGAGGCCAGCCACTTTCTTACTGGATCGAAACACTAAAAACCGAACGCGATGTTGACAGCCTGGGCGAGGCGATGGACGCGGTCACCGTATTGGCAAATACAAAGGATGTCGAACTGGCCAAAGCGATGCTGATCGCAGCTCGCGACTATGGCGGGTGGTCTTCCAGTTCGCCTGACAACGCGAAGAAAATTTCGGGCCGGTCCATGTACTTCATGCACTATTTCAATTTGTACTTCCAGCGGATGATGCCCGAACCAGGCCTGATCGCCATTGCGGACGAACTGAAACAGGACAATCCCCGCAGCCGAGCCGCTTGCTTGTGGGCCTGCATTTCGATGGATGAAGAAAAATGGCAGGCATGGGCAAATGCGTCGGCAAGTAGCCAGACAGCCATCCAACTGCAAGAACAGGTGCAACGACTGCTAACGCAATCAAACGACAACGAATCGGTATTGGGCTTGCAATATGAAGGGTACAACAGAAATGCGTTGCTTTCGATTGGCTATCGACTTGCCCTTTCCTGGAATCCAGCAATCCCTCAAATCCCGGCTCTCAAAACGGAATTACAACGGCGGATCTCCGAGGTCGCCCCACCGAAAGAGTTCGCGGAGCGCATGACCGAATTTTTCAAGGTTGCGACAAGCAACAAACCTGACGGCATCGGCGGAAATTCAGGTGATCGAATGGAACGTGTAGGTATGGGGGGTGGCGTCTACACACTTAACAATCGAGGGCCAGTTCTCACCATTGAGGATGTCCTACTAGCAAGAAGATACAACTTAGAAATCCCTCTCCCCCTACAGGTTCAAACCCTAGCAACCGCGAACGTATTGCAGTGGGACGCGGCGCAAGCAGAGCTAACAAGCCTATTCACGGAATCCCCCGAGGATGTCTCCAACGAGATTTGGTTGGCCCTCGGATTGTCGAGCTCCAGCGATTACAGCAATGGTGGAATGGGAGGCATTCCCCACGCCAGTCTCCTTCTTCAAGAAAGCATCCCCACGGCGACTTCAGAATCGGAAACGAATTTGCAAAGTTCACTTTTGGTAGAAGCCGCCCGCCAAACAACGCATCCCGATTTGGTCGGGGCCGCCTTAGCCGCAGCCGCCAGCACTTGGTGGACTCGCACCTATACGAAAGGCGAAGCGGAGATGGAAAAAGTGGTAGGCGAACTAGCCGAGGCGTGGAAGATCGCCAAGAAGCTGTCCACAAAGCCAGGCAAATCCGACGACTCGGAACCATCCGATTCATTTTCATTTACGTGGGAAAACAACAACCCGTTTGAATCACTCCCCCCAAAACCGATCGTCACCGGCGGGATGTTCTAATAAGAGTGCATCCAACGAATCGGGAGTCGCGAAGCGACGGCATGAGATAGCCTGGGACGCAAGTCCCAGGAACACGCACCACGCGCCCGCAAAAGTCGCGAAGCGACGGCATGCGATAGCCTGGGACGCAAGTCCCAGAACACGCACCACGCGCCCGCAAAAGTCGCGAAGCGACGGCATGTGATAGCCTGGGACGCAAGTCCCAGGAACACGCACCACGCGCCCGCAAAAGTCGCGAAGCGACGGCATGACAATCGACGGACGCAACTCCAACTCCAACTCCAACCGAACCCCAACCGAACCCCAACCGAACCCCAACCGAACCCCAACCGAACCCCAACCGAACCCCAACCGAACCCCAACCGAACCCCAACCGAACCCCAACCGAACCCCAACCGAACCCCAACCGAACCCCAACCGAACCCCAACCGAACCCCAACCGAACCCCAACCGAACCCCAACCGAATATCGAATATCGAATATCGAATATCGAATATCGAATATCGAATATCGAATATCGAATATCGAATATCGAAAACGGCCCCCCCGCCGCAAACGTTTACACCGGGCTCAACTCATGTCGTCGCTTCGCGACTAACGGAAACCGTTTTCACTGACTGACCTGGGACTTGCGTCCCAGGCTATCGCATGCCATCGCTTCGCGATTGAAACCGACAAGACTCGACGCGAATGCCCACCCCAAGACAAGCCATCTAATAAAAGCAATCGCAACGGAACAGGTCACCCACACACATTTACTCCGGATTCAACTCTTCCCTATCAACCACTTCCCTTCCACTAACGGTCAACAATTTCTCAAACACCTCCCAAGAGACCGCCCCAGAAATCGGCCGAACCGATCCGTCGATGAAGCTGACGATTCCTGCCTGCTCCTTTCCCGGAAGCCATTCTTTGTAGGATTTGGCATCGATTTCCCAGTCAGCTGGTCCCGTCGATCACGTCTCGAAAACGTAAAGGTCCCCCCGGACGACCAAAGGAGGAAATCCCCAAACTGCCTCGGTGATGCAAACGCAATCCCGTGCGGCATGCCTGCACTAGGATCTTTTAATGCATCCTACAATCCATCCGACAATGCACGCCCCTTTTTCAGAGCCGCCTTAATTCGCAATTCGGCTCCATACAACAGAACGTTCCCATCTACAGCAAATTGCATCTGAGTAAGCGGAGCAGGAAAGTTCTTGAGAAACCCTTGCAACGATTCCGGATCGTCACACGGAAAGGCAAGCAGAATCCCGCCAGACATCATTTCTGCCAAACTGCCCATAAAATAGACTCGCTGACTGCTGCATACCGGTCACCTATAAAATCGACGTCCCGAGCGAAAGGCGGCACACAAAACCGACGAACGAGTTTTGATCTAGATAGAATGGACTTCTCAAAAAATCCTACCAACCTTCCGCCGAGTCGACCGTAATGCCATACCAAACCACGATTGCCAAGGTTTCGCCCCCGCGAATTCATGCGTCCACCCTGTTCCTGTTAGCGGTCGTGCTTATTCCGCTGGCAAGCGTTCAAGCCGAATCCCGGCCGAACGTGCTGTTCCTGATTTCGGACGACCTGAATACGTCGCTCGGCTGCTATGGGGACCCGCTGGTCAAAACGCCGAACATTGACCGCTTGGCGGCTCGCGGAGTTCGCTTCGAACAATCCTACTGTCAGTACCCTCTCTGCGGGCCAAGCCGAAATTCGATGCTGACCGGACTGTATCCCAACAGCACCGGGATCCATGCCAACCAACAGCTCTTTCGCCAAACGATCCCCTCCCACCACAGCCTCTCTCAGGCCTTTCGCCTGGAAGGTTACTTTGCCGCCCGCGTCGGAAAACTGTACCACTACAACGTCCCCAAAAGCGTGGGAACCAATGGGCATGACGATCCCGGTTCGTGGGAACTGGAACTGAACCCTGCGGGCTGCGATCGCCTGATTGAAGAACCTGATATTTTTTCGCTTCGTAAAAATTCATTCGGTGGAACGCTTTCATGGTACGCATCCCCGCGTCCCGATGCGGAGCACACCGACGGCATGCTGGCCGACGATGCAAAGTGGGTCCTGGAACGTTGTGCGAAACGCAAGGACCGTCCGTTCTTCTTGGCCGTTGGCTTCTATCGGCCTCATACTCCTTACGTCGCTCCCAAACCCTACTTCGACGGATACGATCTGGCTCAAATGCCGATCACTCAAAACGTCGATACGGACGTTAAAGACCTCCCCCAAGCCGCCCTTGGTAGCCATAAAAAAGATCATGAACTACTAACCGACTCACTCCGCCGCGAAGCGATTCAGGCTTACTACGCCAGCACATCCTTTATGGATGCTCAAGTTGGCAAAGTACTGGACTCGCTGGAAGAACTGGGACTGGCCGACAACACGATCGTCGTCTTTACCAGCGACCATGGATACCATCTGGGCGAACACGGACTCTGGCAGAAGATGAGCCTGTTCGAACAGAGTGCACGCGTCCCGATGATCATCGCGGCTCCGGGAATCGAAGGAGGCAAAGTCTCGAAAAGCCCTGTAGGCCTGGTCGACCTTTACCCCACATTGACCGAATTGTGTGACGTAAAGGCTCCAGACAATTTGCAGGGACAGTCGTTGGTGGGACTAATGGAAAACCCGCTGGGCGAAGGAAGAGGCTGGGCACTCAGCCAAGTCCAACGCAATCAGAACAAAAGGCGTTTCTTCGGCTACAGCTTGCGAACGCCCGACTGGCGGTACACCCGATGGGACGACGGCAAAGATGGAGCCGAACTATATGACCATCGAAACGACCCACTGGAAATCACCAATCTGGCGCACCTGCCAGCCCATAGCGACCAGCGTCAGATCCTGGACGCCTTGATGGATAAAGCGATTGCGACTACTTTTCCAGCCAACGGAGAAACGCCGAAAATCCAGGATCGCATCTGGGCTCCGAATTTAACCAACCCGTAAGGGGCAAGAGACGGTTGATCGCCTCGGCAACAAGGTAGTTCACACGGATTGCCTCGCAGCCGAGTCTCTCCGAGACGAGGAACCTAGAATCTTTCAGTGTCGCCGTTCGCTCGGGATGCGAAGGTTATAAGTGAGCGATTTGTGAGCCTGCTTGAGGGCGTGCGATAGATAAGTCTTGAGTGCCCGCAAACCTTAGTGCAGCAGCGGGCATCTGCGAGGACGTCCGATCAGCACGTCCCCTCGTCGGCTCGCCCGACAGGAACGCAAGATTTGAAATTAGAGAGGGTGCCCCCCAGGTTATCGTCTCCGGTTCGGATTGCCGCTTTCAGCGGCAATCCGAACCGGAGACGGCTTTTTTGGGGCCAGCGGACTAATTTCAAATCTTGGCTTCATGCCAGGCAAGCTGGCATGGGGCCTATTCTTGCCGACAAATCGCCCACGAACAAATTTCACGTCCCCCGCGAAATTAGCGCCCGCAAACGCTACTTTCGCGGAGCGAAAGGCAACACTAAAAGATTCACGTCCGCCGCGAAAAGCGACGCATCTTGCTATGATGCATTTTTTTCGGGGAAGTCGCTCATGCCTAACACGGACGCTCAAACCCAACTGCCGCGATTCTGGTGGGCTGGAACCGGAGACATCAACGCTTTCTTCGGCTTGATGCTAGACAACCTTGCGGGGTTGTTGTTAATGACCACGCTGCTGGTTGGGTTTGGAATGGATTCCGAGTTCATTGTGACTCACATGGTTCCCGGTACCGCACTCGGCGTTTTGTTAGGAGACATCGCCTTTTTTGCCCTGGCCCTGCGGATGGGCCGGCGCGAGGGTCGCTCGGACGTTACCGCGATGCCCCTTGGACTGGATACGCCCTCGACGTTTGGAATGATCCTACTTGTCCTCGGCCCCGCATTCTTGGCGGCTCGACAAGCCGGCATGAGCGACTGGGATGCGTCGGTTCATACTTGGCACATCGGAATCTGGTGTGTGGTGATCAGTGGAATATTAAAACTAGCGTTGGCCCCGTTTGGAACCATGGCCCGCAAGATCATCCCTCGCGCAGGACTGCTGGGATCCTTGGCCGCGATCGCATTGGTGCTGATCAGCTTCTTTCCTTTGACACATATCCTCGGCACTCCATTGCCAGGGCTGCTGGGACTGGTGATCGTGCTTGCAACCCTGATCGGCAAAATCCCATTGCCGGGAAGGACTCCGGGAACCTTGGGAGCCTTGATCGTAGCGGGCAGTGTCTATTACTTCTTATGTGCTCTGGGAGTATGGGGATACACGTTCCCCGAACCCGGACCGATCACGTGGTTCCCTGTGGAATGGCTAGGAACTTGGCGAGGCGAATGGTTGTCCGCGTTTGGTGACGCCCTCCCCTATCTTCCCTTTGCCCTTCCATTTGCGTTGGCGACCGTCGTTGGAGGCATCGACTGCACCGAAAGTGCTGCCGCAGCAGGAGACGAATACGACACGCGCAGTGTGCTGGGGATCGAGGCGATGGCAACATTGCTTGCGGGCTTGTCCGGAGGCGTCATCCAAACAACTCCTTACATCGGACACCCAGCCTACAAAGCGATGGGAGGCCGAGCCGCGTACACGTTGGCGACCGCATTGCTGATCGCCTCAGCAGGGATCGTCGGTTACTTCGCCTGGCTGAATGCGTGGCTTCCAATCCCGGCGGTTTATCCGATCTTGGTTTTTATTGGGCTAGAGATCACCGCCCAATCCTTTCAAGCGACTCCACGAAAGCACTACGCAGCCGTCGCGATCGCCTGCTTGCCGGCACTCGCCTACTTAGCGATGAGCCTACCGGACCGATTAATGGGAGACCCCGCAATCATGGGAGCCGGTATTTCCATGGACAATCTAGGAAACGCTGGACTCCGTCACGACCTAGAAACGCTGCGAATGTTCAGCAACGGTTTTATCGTCACGTCGCTGATCTGGGCGTGGGTTCTGGCAGCGTTGATCGACCGAAGACTGACCTTAGCTGCAGCCGTACTGATGGGAGGCGCGATACTGACATGTTTCGGAGTCATCCATTCGCCACTAGCGGGAAACCGCTTATTCATCCCCTGGATCAGCGATCCGGCCAGTTCCCTAGAGCTCCCCAGGACGCACCTCCCCATCGTGATGGAATTTGTCGCCGGCTACGCCGTCACGTCACTCTTTTTGGTGGTCTGGGCAAAACTACCATCCTCCATCACCTCCCCGACCAGCGAAGAGGAACCGCACTAAATTGTTTTGGCAAGAAAATGGGGGCAAGAAAATAACAATGATGGAGCTGAGCCAACGGAGATCCGGGCTAAAAGCAATGGCAGCGAAAGTTTTGCGTTGCGGCCATGCCGACTGCCGATCGACATCGGGGGAACGGCCGCTCGCCTGGTCGAAAAGACATTTTACGCCACCGATAAGAGATTCCGGTTATGCGGTTCCACAAAAAAACCCTTGGAAAGATTGTTTCCAAGGGTTCAAAGTGGGCGATGAGGGACTCGAACCCCCGACATCCTCGGTGTAAACGAGGCGCTCTAGCCAACTGAGCTAATCGCCCTGGCGAATCGGGTTTCCTATTGTTTCGGAAAATTCCCGATTGGAATTTAGTGTTTTACCGGTCTAATGGACCGCTTCGCTAAAATCAACCACCAGCCAATAGACGGGTACGACGGCCTCGACGTTCGGCTCGCAAACGTGCTCGGCGATTCGTTTCGCTCGGTTTTTCATAGTATTCGCGACGGCGCATCTCTTTTTTGATGCCACTACGCTCGACCAATTTGCGGAATCGGCGGACGGCTTCTTGAATGCTTTCCCGATCTCGAACGACTAACTTAACCATCGATTCTCCAATGCATTGGGCTGTTGATTCCCTCCGGACTATGTAGAGGTGCAGACAAAGTAAGGCCGCCGGTAAGCGACTGGTGCGACAATCTAGCTTTCTTTAGGGGGTATTTGCAATGGGAGCAAAGCGAACTAAGCAAAAAAATCTTTGGTTCTGGCGAATTAAGGGTGGGAAAGCTGTTTTCGGGTTCCCAATATCGCCATTGACGGGCAGAATACCCCGAAAAGCCGGCTCGGGGATTCATTGGTCTTTCTTTTATCCCATCGATTTTCCCCGCCCCGCATTTTGCTCCCTACTACCTTACTAGTTACCGGATCGCTCTGCTCGTGGAACGCCGCCTACTGTCCTGGGTCATCGCTTCGACCGCCTTTTTGTTTATCTACATCTCGCTTAACGGGATGTTTGGCCCTCCTAAGCCCCCACAGCCCGATCCTCTGATCGATCAGGCTGAGGTCGCTGCGGACCTAGACGCGTTGCCTGGAGCCGACTCGGACCCGCAACTGGAAGCGGTCGAAGTCGACATCGAAGAAGAGGCCCGGCCGACCAAGACCGCTTGGCAGACTCTGGGGTCCTATGACGCGGAATCTGGCTACCGCATGCTGGTTTACCTAAATAACCGCGGAGCTGGGATCGAACGGATCGAGCTGACCGAACGGAATAAAAAAGGTCGCCTGCGTTATCGCCGCGTCGATGTCCAAGGCGGTTATGCCGGATATATGGCTCTGGAAGATTCTCTCGACCAAGCCGGACCAAAAATTAACGTGATCGGCCCGGCGACTCCGGTTGCCCTCGCCACTTCCCAACAGACGGGGATCCCTGACGGACTGCAGGTCGGCGACCGGATCACATCGGTCAAAGGGAAATCAACTCCCGATCGCCAAGCCTTCGCTGACGCACTGGAAAAAATTGAACCGGGCACCAAAGTGACCGTCACGGTCCTTCGCGGCCTGGAAACGGAATTGGCGGAAGAAGCAACCGACGAAGAGGCTCCCGAATCGCCGGACGGCATTGGCGTAGAGCTTGCCTTCGATATCGAACTGACCGAGCACCCGCTCGACCTGATTCGGCTTTCCAGTCGCGGTGGCGAGGACGAAATCCCTGGCAACTTGGATCGCCTTTCCTGCCTAATGACGCTGTCTCAGGTTGCTGGGCGACAACTGGCCGACTCCGAAACGGAACTCGCTTCACTCCCCAGTCAGCACAACGTGATCTGGGACGTCGAGGAACAACCCGCTTCGACCACCGGCGAACAACAAGCGACCTATCGCCTTCCCGTTTCCAAGGCGGCTCTCCAAAAGCTGAAAGCGGAACCGGTGGAATTGATCCATCGCTACACGCTTGGCAAAGGCAGCTACCTGATCGATATGGAAGTCGGTATCGAGAACAAAGGCGAAAAGGACCAGAACCTGGCCTACCGCTTGGATGGACCAAACGGAATTACGCTTGAAGGCTGGTGGTATTCCAACAAGATCAGCCCGAACTTTGGTGGAGCCGGGGCCCGCGATATCCTGTACAAAAACAGCGGCAGCGGCGATGTCCTGTGGGGAACCTATGCGTTAATTAAAGAACGCCGCAAAAAGGAAGGCCCCCCCGCCAAGATCCTGTTCTCTCCGGACGACCCGGAAAGCGAACGCGAACTGAATTTTATCGGCGTCGACGCACAGTACTTCACGGTCGCCTACGTCCCAGTCGAGGAACCGTTCTTCAAGGAATACACTCGAGCCGCCGCGACCCTGGTCTGCGACGAAGCGTTGCTTCCCAAGCACCAAGAACGAGCGGCAAACACGTCGTTCTACCTGGACAGCAAGCAACTAGCGATTCCAGCTGGTGAAACAGTGATGCACAAAGTGCGAATGTTTGCCGGCCCAAAACAGGAAACGCTGCTAGCCGCGTACGGCCTTTCCGATGCGATCTACTACGGCTGGTTCCCGATGATCGCAAAACCACTGCAGGCAATCCTGCACTTCCTGAACAACAACATCACGTTCAATTACGCATTTGCGATTGTGCTGCTGACCCTAATGGTCCGAATGCTGATGTTCCCGCTCGGGCGGCGAGCCGCCATGCACGCACAAAAAATGCAAGAACTGGCTCCTCAGCTAAAGGCGATCGGCGAAAAGTACAAAGACGACATGGAAGGTCGTTTAAAGGCTCAGCGAGAACTTCAGCAACGAGCCGGCTTCAATCCGCTGTCGGGTTGCTTGCCAATGTTCATCCAGCTGCCGATTTTCATCGGCTTATACCGATGCCTTTCGGTCGATATCGAGCTTCGCCAAGCGGCCCTTAGCCCCTCATGGCAATGGTGCAGCAACCTTGCGGCTCCCGACATGCTTTACTACTGGGGCGACTGGATGTGGGAATACATGAGCGGACGAGGGACCGGCTGGCTGGGCCCTTACTTCAACATCCTGCCGATGCTGGTGATGCTGCTGTTCTTGGCGCAACAAAAAATGTTCATGCCACCGGCGACCGACGAACAAACTGCAATGACTCAAAAGGTCATGACTTTCATGACCCTGTTCATGGGCTTCCTGTTCTTCCGAGTCCCCAGCGGACTTTGCATCTACTTCATCACCAGCAGCCTTTGGGGCATTGCGGAACGCAAGCTAGTCAAGAAGTCGCTTCCACCCAAAGCAGAGGGAGGCGGAGCCCTGGCCTACAGCACGCCCTCCGGGCCAACAGGTAACGGCAGCGATAAAAGCGAAGGCCCAAAATCGTTTGTCGATCGCATGAAAGAACGGATCGCCAACGAGCCACCTCCGGCCTTGCGTCCCGACAAGCGGAAACGCCCGAACGTCAAAAAGAAAAAGTAGGGACCAAGCAACGCCGGTGCCCAATCATCGCCACCCTGCTTGCTGCAATCGCACGTAGTAGAGTCTCTCCGAGACTCGTGCTTGCGATGTTCTCCGCCTCGGAGAGGCGGAGCTACGAGCAGAGGCGGAGCTACGAGGGAAGAACCGTCGCGACACCGTTGCCCAATCATCGCCACCCTGCTTGCTGCAAAAGCACGTAGTAGAGTCTCTCCGAGACTCGTGCTTGCCATGTTCTCCGCCTCGGAGAGGCGGAGCTACGAGCAGAGGCGGAGCTACGAGGGAAGAACCGTCGCGACACCGTTGCCCAATCATCGCCACCCTGCTTGCTGCAAAAGCACGTAGTAGAGTCTCTCCGAGACTCGTGCTTGCCATGTTCTCCGCCTCGGAGAGGCGGAGCTACGAGGGCAGAACCGACGCGACACCGTTGCCCAAGTATCGCCACCCTGTTTGCTGCAATAGCACGTAGTAGAGTCTCTCCGAGACTCGTGCCTGCCATGCTCTCCGCCTCAGAGAGGCGGAGCTACGAGGGAAGAACCGTCGCGACTCCGTTGCCCAAGTATCGCCACCCTGCTTGCTGCAAAAGCACGTAGCAGAGTCTCTCCGAGACTCGTGCCTGCCATGTTCTCCGCCTCGGAGAGGCGGAGCTACGAGCAGAGGCGGAGCTACGAGGGCAGAACTGCCGCGACACCGTTGCCCAAGTATCGCCACCCTGTTTGCTGCAATAGCACGTAGTAGAGTCTCTCCGAGACTCGTGCCTGCCATGCTCTCCGCCTCAGAGAGGCGGAGCTACGAGGGAAGAACCGTCGCGACTCCGTTGCCCAAGCATCGCCACCCTGTTTGCTGCGATAGCACGTAGTAGAGTCTCTCCGAGACTCGTGCTTGCCATGCTCTCCGCCTCGGAGAGGCGGAGCTACGAGAAGAGACGGAGCTACGCAACTGCCGTTGCTAACGTTTCCTGACGGTGGCTCCAACTCGGGAAGCGTCTTTGTTGATCTTCACGTACCCGACGCGACAGTTTGTTACGGGTAAGTCAAATCGATGGTGTTTGATCCTGAGGTGACTTCGACGTCTTTTTGCATACGCAGGTATTCAGGCTTGATCGAAGCGGATTCCTTCAGGACCGCGCTCGTTGCTGTGGCGGCATCGTCGAACCCAGGTTCTGGACCGCGAATCCCCACTTTATGCTTGCCGATCAGGGCTCCCTCGGTGGACGCGCTGTAGACCAATTCGTAATAGCCTTCCTCATCGGTAACTCCTGTCGATCCGCGGCCAGATTCCACAGGCTGAAAAGAGACCGTGACACCGGAGGCTGGCTGTCCGTCGATGGTGACTGTACCGCTGACGCTTCCCACAGGAACGGAGGGGCCGCCGCATCCAATCAAAGGAAGAGCAGCAAACGCGAGGACCAGAGCGGCAAATTTTTTGTGACTTGGCATAGATTCTTGCAAAAGAGTTCAGGTCAGAAGGGGATGAAAAAACCGCCGCCCGCGTAACTGCGGGCGGCGGCATTGTGGAAAAAGTCGGGGCGTTGGCAAATTCATTGCCCCGTTGCTAACGTTTATTCGCCGGTTGGCTGACCGTCGTTGCGCGATCCCAGTCGTTCAAGAACACTGTCAACGTTATCGTTTCCAGAAACTCCCCACGGGCGATGATCGATGGTTTCCGAGATAAACGAGACACCGCCGTCGGCACGAACGAACAGCACTCCACCGGGGTGAGGGCTGGCGAAACCACGCTGGCAGTCAGCCGCGGTGGGGCCATTCATCGTCAGAACCAGCGATCCCAAAGTCCGGGTGATGGTCAGTTGCTCATTGTTGATATCATTCCCCGCCCAGGCTCCTGCCTTACAAACGGCAAGGCCGGTTGGAGTGTTCATCTCGTAAGGGCGTTCACCAATCATCAGCGTATTGCTGGTACCATCGCTGATGTCGGAGAATCGCACCGAGCGGTTACGCATGAAGATACCGTTAGGGCTGCCCGTGCTGGTCGGTGGGCTCCATCGGCTGGGCATTCCGGCGTCGGGGCCGGTCATCCGGCCACCGCTGTGCCAGCGACGAGTCGTGTTGACGCCCACGTAGTTCGACTTGCCAGCTTCGCGGATTGTGCCGGCTGCGTCACGAAGCGAGCTGTCTGATCCCCGAAGGACACCATCTCCACTGTCTGACGGGCAGATGAAGGGACTGAGTGCCGTTTTGAGCAGTTCCGAACGGTCGTAAACGCCCCCTGGAGTCAATGCGGCCGACAAAGGAATGGCACCACCACCCAGCTGGTCGTGCATCGGCCCTTGTTCCATAAATGGCATGATAAGCATTCCCCAGCCCCATTGCGACATTTCGTCCGTAGCAGGGTTGCCTTGCGCGGTGATGTCGTACAGGTATCCAGGGGCAAAACCGTTGTGAGTGTCATGGTAGTTATGCATCGCCAAGCCGTGCTGTTTCAAGTTGTTTTGACAACTCATTCGACGCGCCGCTTCACGGGCCGCTTGGACGGCTGGCAACAACAGACCAACCAAGACGCCAATGATGGCAATCACCACCAAGAGTTCCACGAGCGTGAAAGCTCGACGTTGCATAGCATTAGTACGCATTAGCAGAAAATTCCTGAAAATAAAGGGTGTACGAATAGAAGTATGGGCTAGAAGATTGGCAATCGCCGGTACCAAAGGACTGATCAAAAGACGCCATTCAATCAAGGACGTTAAATTTCCGTGATCAGTAACCGGTACAAAAGCAAACAAATCGCAATTCGCCTGCCTTGCCCATACCTCAATTCTAGTACTAAACGGAGAAAGGGCAACCATTGATGTCCAATTCCGGTCAGGAATCCGCCACTACGAATCGAATCTTTCGGCAGACAAATCATTTGCATGGCTCGCCTGTCCTTTACAAACAGGCTCGAAAAAGAGAAACTAAGCAGCTTGAATTCGCCTCCGCGATTCTTTTCTCAATCAATCAATGACGTGACGACCTGCTGCGGGAGACTGCGGAAGGTCGTTATATTTTTGCGCTCGCCGAACCTGTTCCAAGTGAAGGATAATTTCGATGCACGATTCGGTTCCGATGACCCGCGAGGGATACAACAAAATCAAATCCGAAATGGAACGTCTCGATTCAGTCGAGATGCCCAAGATCACAGAAAAGATCGCAGAGGCGAGAGAGGAGGGAGACCTTAAAGAAAACGCGGAATACCATGCCCAGCGTGAAAACCAAGGTTTGCTACAGCGAAAGATCGACGAACTAAAAATGAAACTGGCGCGGGCCACCATCGTCGACCTTTCCACGCTCCCCAAGGACGAAGTGGTCTTCGGATGCACCGTAACCGTTGAAGACCTGGAGTACGGCGACGAGGAACAATTCACGCTGGTCGGCGCTGGCGAAGAAGACTACGACCAAGGAAAAATTTTGGTCACCAGCCCACTCGGCCAAGGACTGGTCGGCAAAAAGGTTGGGCAAACTGCAGAAATCGAAGCCCCGGCCGGAAAGATGAAATTCAAAATCGTGAAGATTGAATTCCTAGGCCTGTAATGACTGATACCCCCGACCCCACGTCGTCACAACCGGCTTCCGAACCAGCGTCCGATACCCCGGAGAATCCTCCTGGAACCTCGACGCTGCCCGAAGATGAGGACGATGGCGTCGGTTGGCTGCCCGCCATCGTGGCGACCTGCCTGCTGATCGCTGCGGCAATGTTTGTTTGCTGCGGCGTGACCACCTACAGCCTGTTTCAAAAACGGACAGAACTGGCGGCTCGGACCCTGTCGGGGCACACGATCCCTACGATCGAACAAAGCCAATTGGATCCCGAAGACAAACAAGCGTTGATCAAAATCCTCTCGGCAGTCGTTTCAGACGCCGAGCAAGGGCGACTGGAAAACTGGCAGGCAAGTGGGGTCATGAACCGATTGACTCGGATCCCCATATTGGAATGGGGAGACCTAGCGGCTATCGAAGCAATGATCCAGTCACGCGATGACTTTGATGAGGTTGCAAAAGCGGAAGCAAGCAAACAAATCTCTCGACTGCGCAAAGCAATCCTTTCAGACCAGCTGACAATCTTCGCAATCAACGATGTGCTGACCCCCATCCTCCAGGATGACGATTCACTTCGAGGCCAACACCTGACCCCCAATCCATCGTCCGAAGTCCTTATGGAAATCGTGACCCGATCACGCCTGACCGCGGACAACAACAACATCGAAGACGCCCCTGTAGAGGCCGGATCGATCGTCGAATGGGTTCAGCAAGAAGTGGCAGCCGGACGAACCGAAGGATCAAGGTAGTCCCCAACGTCGCAGCCCCCCGGCAACGACGCAACAAAGTCCGCTTGCATACTTCCGCGCGCCCCTGAACAGGAATGCGCCAGGTCCCGCGACCTCTAAACGGCGTGAGAGAGAGACGTCCAGTTCACAGGCAACGGCCTTAGTCTTCGCCCTCACAAACAAAAGCACGCGCTGCGGAACTCCCAACTCCCAACTCCCAACTCCCAACTCCCAACTCCCAACTCCCAACTCCCAACTCCCAACTCCCAACTCCCAACTCCCAACTCCCAACTCCCAACTCCCAACTCCCAACTCCCAACTCCCAACTCCCAACTCCCAACTCCCAACTCCCAACTCCCAACTCCCAACTCCCAACTCCCAACTCCCAACTCCCAACTCCCAACTCCCAACTCCCAACTCCCAACTCCCAACTCCCAACTCCCAACTCCCAACTCCCAACTCCCAACTCCCAACTCCCAACTCCCAACTCCCAACTCCCAACTCCCAACTCCCAACTCCCAACTCCCAACTCCCAACTCCCAACTCCCAACTCCCAACCAGACGGCGCATCAAAAAAGGGACCGCACACCGGATGCGATCCCTTTTTCTTTTTAAGAAACTAACCGTTGAACGATTAGTTCATTGGCGTTGGCTCGTAAGGCATCGACGAGACGAGATCCATTGGGCGAGGAGTGACAGGCAGGCCAGCTCCTTCGAAGATCGCGTCGATCGCTTCCTGAGCGGCATTCACGGTCGCTTCGCGAGTGCGTTCTTTGTACTGAGCGCCCGAGGCGGTCGGCATGATTGCTGCGTCGACGTCGGCGGAAGCCAAGTACTTGGTGATTTCGACGTGATTCAATGGCCCGTCAACGGTTGGCAAGATGCGATCGGTGCTCTTGGCCGTTTCTGGAGTCGCGTCTTCGGTCAGTTCGCCGTAACGGACGACAAAAACTTTGTCGGCTGGAACGGTTTTGACTTGCTCAAGAGTTCCGCCACCAACCTGCCAGTCCCAGGTATCAAGAACGTATCCGATCGTGTCGCCAGTGACATTCTTGGCGAGTGCCAAGAAGCTTTCGACAGTGTTCACGAATGGGAACTGGAAACCTTCCAATTTTTCAGCACCAGCGGCAAAACCGATCCCGAGGCGAATTTCTTTGCCTGCAAGGACTTCAGCAACCTGCTTGATACGGCCAGAAACCGTTTCGAAGAATTCGGGGAATGCTGCGATATCGGTTGCCGATGGCAAGCGGATCGTTGCGGTCTTGGCGCCCAATTGCTGAGCAACTTCAGCCAAGGGATGAACCTGGCCAAGCTGAACGGTGAACTCTTCATCGGTGGTGTTCAAATCGACGCCACAATCAAAGCACCCGATTTCGATCTCAGCCGCCCGCAGGTACTTCGAAGCATCTTCGAAGCTGGTTCGCTGGGTCCGTTTCAACATGTCGGTCATATTGACCTCCATTCCACGGAAAGCGTAGGTCAAAGCCAATTCGATTAGTTCGCTCTGGCGACCTGTGATCCCCAATCCCTGTGGTGAAAAATTCTTTAGCATTCCTAAATATCCTCTAATTAACCGGTGTTTTAGCGGGTCTGTTCTCGTCTGTGGGCCTGTTCAACAGCGTAGCACTGGACACCTTGGAGACAGAACGAATTGCGAAGTATGGCAGGTTTCCCCCGTATTGGAAAAGGGGTCCCATGGCATACCATGTTTCAGGTCTCTTTTTGCGATTCCAACGGACGATCCCAGTCGCCCCCTATCCCCACGGTACTGATGCCCGAAAAATCCCCTCAAACGCCCGCCGCCCGCGGTCGCTCCATCGAAGGAAAGGTTGTTTTCCTTGGAACAGGCACCAGCGTCGGCGTCCCTGCCCTGGGTTGTGACTGCCCTGTCTGCACGGGCGGGCATCCGCGCGACCAACGGACTCGATGTGCCATCCTGCTGGGACTGCCCGCCGGAAATTTGTTGATCGACACCCCTCCAGACCTCAGAACGCAACTACTTCGCGAAGATATAGGCTTGGTCCAAGCGGTCGCCTTCACCCATGCCCATGCTGACCACCTGTTTGGCCTGGACGATCTACGGCTCTTCCCTTTCTACCTGGGGCACCCCGTCCCGCTCTACTGTGAACCCGCGGTCGAAGCCCGCATTCGACACTCTTACGACTACGCCTTCTTGACCTCCCCGACGACCCACCCGGGCGCTCGACCGCAACTGGAACCGCGAACCATCGCCCCAGAAAAGCCGTTTCAGGTAGCGGGAACCACGGTGATGCCACTTCGCTTACTTCACGGCAAGTTACCCGTCCTGGGATTCCGCGTCGGCGATTTTGCTTACTGCACCGACACAAACCAGGTCCCCGAAGAGACCATGGCGAAGCTAAAAGGAGTCCGCACGTTTGTGATCGACGCGTTGCGACTGAAATCCCATCCAACCCATTTTTCGCTTGACGAGGCTCTAGAAATAGCAGCAGAGGTCGGGGCCGAAAGAACGGTGCTAACCCACATCTCTCACGACCTGGGATATGAGCGAATCCAACCGAACTTGCCGGCAGGGGTCCAGATGGCCTACGACGGACTGGAACTGCCACTATCACTTGATTCTTAACCCCCTCGGTTGAAAAGGTTTGCATCGGTTTCTAACCTACCACGTCGGAAATCCGTTTTTTGGCATGTCGCCTTTCGCGAGGAGGCAGTGAATTTACGCTGATCGGTCTCAACAGTGTCGCCTTCCGCTCCGCGAAAGTTGCGTCAGCAAACCCAACTTTCGCGAAACGAAAGGCGACCAAAAAGATTCACCGCCAAGACAGACCCGACGCTCCCGCAGCGGCCCCTTAGTTCCTGCCCGTTTAAGTCAAACATCCCCACACCTTCCTAGTCAATTTGCAGATCCCATGGCACGAGATTTCTTAAAAGGAGCCGCTGACGAATACGATGTGGTCGTCATCGGCAGCGGACTGGGGGGGATGACTTCAGCCAACATCCTGGGGCGAGCAGGGCATCGCGTGCTGCTGCTTGAACAGCACTACAAACTGGGAGGCTTAGCGACTTGGTTTCGCCGGCCCGGTGGGCACATTTTCGATATCTCGCTGCACGGTTTTCCATACGGGATGGTCAAGAGCTGCCGTCGCTACTGGACCAAAGATATCGCCGATCGCATTGTCCAACTGAAGAACATTCGCTTTGAAAACCCGATGTTCTCGGTTCGCACCACCTTCAATCGAGACGATTTCACTCGATTGCTGACGACCGATTTCAAGGTCGATCCGGTGGCCGTCAATCAGTTCTTCGACACCGCGCGAGGAATGAACTTTTACGACGACCAGACAACAACCACGCGTCAATTGTTTGATCGTTTCTTCCCCGGCCGCGAAGACGTCATCCGGTTGCTGATGGAACCGATCACCTACGCAAATGGATCGACGCTCGAAGACCCCGCAATCACGTATGGGATTGTGTTTAGCAACTTCATGAACAAAGGGGTTTTCATCTACGAAGGGGGAACGGACGACTTGGTTCAGCGAATGGAAAAGGAGCTGAAAAAGAACAATGTTGATATTCGGATCCGTTGCCCGGTTGAAAAAATCAACGTTTCCGGAGACCGCGTCCAGTCGGTCGAAGTCAATGGACGGACCATTCGCACCAAAGCGGTTGTCAGCAACGCGAACCTCCGATCAACGATCCTCGACATGGTGGGACCGCAAAGCCTTCCCAGTGATTTCATTCAGCAGACCGAAGCCGTTCGCCTGAACAACAGCAGCACGCAGGTCTACATGGCCTTAAAACCAGACGCCCACGTGGATGAATCGACCGGCGATCTGTTGTTCACAAGTACCGCGCCCTATTTCCGAACCGAAGCGTTGCTCAGCCGCGACATCACCAGCCGCACCTTTAGTTTCTACTACCCGCGGACTCGGCCCGACGGCAAACAACGGCACGCGATTGTCAGCAGTACCAACGCGAACTGGAGCGACTGGGCAGACCTAAGCGACGCCGACTACGAAGCGAGCAAAAAAGAACTGATCGAAACGACCCTGGATGCTCTGGACAAATACGTCCCGAACATCCGCGAAATGATCGACTGGGCCGAAGCCGCAACGCCTCGAACCTTTCAGCATTACACGCAGCATCAATTGGGCGCAAGCTTCGGCACCAAGTTTGAAGGCCTTGGCGTCAGCCGCGCCCTGCCGCAACAGATCACCGGCATGTACCACGCTGGCAGCGTCGGGATCATCATGAGCGGCTGGCTTGGCGCGATGAACTACGGCGTGATTGTCAGCAACGAAGTCGATCAGTTCCTGGTCGGCTAGCCTGCCCATTCCGCGCCGCCGGCAAAGAGAACCTCAACGCCCCCCTGGCGGTCACTTGACCGAATGCAATAGAGGGGACGGCACATGGCATCGGCAGCTTGCATGGCGATTTCCTGTCCTTCCACAAACCATCCGGTCGCCAAGGCGTCCGATTCGGCGGCGGTCGGAGCCAACACGGTCAGCGATTCCAGATCTCCGGCGGGCCAGCCACTACGTGGATCGATGACATGCCCAAAACGCTTGCCACGAAAATGAAAGAATTGTTTTCCGGGACCGCTAGTCGACATCGATGCGTCTTGCAGCAGAATCGTCCCCAGCCGATGCTCAGGCCTAGAAGGATGCTGAACGCCAACGACCCAGCCTTTGGAACTTCCTGCGGACGCATCGCCATCGCTGTTCCCGCGAGCGGCCAGCGTGCTATTTCCGCCATGGACAAGGAAATGTTCGACGCCCAATTGCGTCAGTTGATCGCAGACGTGGTCGATGGCAAACCCTTTGCCGATCGCCCCCAGATTGACCTGCATCCCCGGTTTGGCCAGCCTGACCGTGCGCTGTGAAGCATCGACCTGGACGTTGCGCCAGTCAACCAAACTGCGAGCTCGCTCGATTTCTTCCGCCGATGGCTTTCGGCCTCGCCGCCGTGTAAATCCCCAAGCTTCAATCAATGGTCCGGCGGTCACATCGAACGCGCCCGAAGTTTTTTCCGCAAGCTCGGCCGCCTTCAGAAGAACGTCCACCACGTCTTGGCAAACTCTCACCGGCTCCCCGGCGACCGCGTTGATCCTGGAAACATCGCTTCCGGCCTGGTAGATACTTAGCTGCTGTTCCATCGCCTGGACCGTCTGAAGCGCGGAGAGCGCTTGGTCCAGCTGACGACCACTCGTCGCGTGAGGCAACAGAATCACAAATTCGGTTGCCATCGCCGAAACGCGTAACTCGTGCAGGAACGTGGATGCTTCAGAATCCGCATCCAGCGGGGATTCGGGGGTCGGCATAGCGGCTCAAACGAAAAGAAAATCCAGAAATCAACCGGAAAGACAGAATAGGTTCACCCCTAAGATCTAGATGACCGATGATCTTTCTTCAAGATTCTTTTGGAAGCAAGTTTAGGGCTTAGTAAAAATATAGACCATAAAACGCTTAAAATTAGAAGCGTTTAGCTGGAACCTAAGGCTGCTGAGATTGTCTTGAAAGGAGTCGAAGGGAAGGCAGATCGATAAAGGGCTAAAATTTCGGCGATACGTGACTTCAGCGGGTTGCGTCCAAAGCCCTAATAAAGCAAAATCTGCTCTCCAGCGAATCGCACGGAGCGGTGGCTGAGTGGTCGAAAGCGCCGGTTTGCTAAATCGGTGAAGGGGTCAAACCCTTCCGCAGGTTCGAATCCTGTCCGCTCCGCTACAATAAAAATGGATTTTAGATGTGTAGTGATAAAGTACATGTCGCAGGAGTCCCTTTTATTGTTGGGAAGGTGTAGCTCAGTCGGTAGAGCAACGGACTTTTAATCCGTAGGTCCTGGGTTCGAGCCCCAGCACCTTCATTTCATTTTCTGAATCCATCAGGATTTCAGCAGTTCTTAACATCCCGCTTGCAAATTTGCAGGCGGGATGTTTTTTTATGCCTGCACGTATCCCAGGACACCAGAAGTTCGCACGGACCTAAACTGCGGGCGTCTAACCTGCATCCCGACAGTCCGTTGGCTTCGCGTCCCCATTCGCTCGGGACGTAAAGCCAATACCTGCTTGAAGGGATTGTGCAAAGGTCGGTGACAGCAACCCCGTTGCGGACGGTTCGTCAACGGATTCAATCGACAAAGCTGCGAACGGTTTCCTGGGGAGACGGAACATCAGATAGTTCAATTCCCTTCAAACCTTTCGCCAGCTTGATGGTTTGCTCGCCCTTGACCAGCGTGACGCCTGAAACGGTCACCCATTCGCAATTTGCACAATAGACGCCAGACCTTGCGTTCGACGCATACACGCCTCGAATCACCGCGTGACTTGCTACCCGGGCGGCACTATTCCGCTGCCCCAATTGAATTGCCGAATCCGCAACGAACCTGTAGCGATCGCCATCCTCAACCGGAGCATCGGGCAAAAAGACCAGATTCGAAACAAACGACGGTCCGCCATTGCCAATGTAAACGGCTCGAACGACATTCCCCCGCACCTCGCAATCTTGAACACGAAACCCAGTCGTTAAGTTCGTGCGAAACCCGAACGACATAGGGAAATCGGTTCGTCGATTCACGACAAGGCAACTGTCGATAACGACACCTCCGATGTTGCCTGCCTTTACCGCCGATTTTTGCACATCCACAAACACACAATTTTCGACGCGAAGAAAAACATCGACGTCGTTGTCCGATGCGATACCAGTGGACGCCCTGATTGCATCCGCATCGGTGTCATTAACGTTGTCGGTGACGGTGAAAATATCGCGGAAGGTGCACCCCGAAATACAACCACTGGAAGGATTGGCAACGGGACCGGTCTGCGTCCCTTCGGGATTGACGTTTCCATAACGAAACGCACCGACAAAGCCTTTGCCAATCGGTTTGCCGTCACCGTGGTTCGAAATATTCTGAAATCGGCAATTGCGGATCGACCAATCTTTCACCCCGTCCACACTAACCCACAGCGGATACAGGTTGGCGACTCCCCTTTTGCCTGAGTGAACGTTTTGAATGACGCATTCGATGAAGTGAAAGCGGTCGGCTCCTTTGTAGACGCGAATCATTCCGGGGTAGTTTGATTTGCCATCCCCATCAAATGTAACGCCGCGAAAAGCAACGTCCGCAGCAAAGACCTGAAACAATTCATACCTGGTTTCGGAAACGACACGAGCGATGCCGGTGATTGTTACCGGAGTCTTGATGGCGATTGTCTGATTGATTTTATACGTCGCCCCATCGACCAGTTTGACAACACGCGCCCGCGACAAAGCCGCAATCAAATTGGCGGTGTCCGAATCGGCGTTCCCGGTCGGCGCGACCGTTTCCTGATCAACGGTCGCATCCCCTTTCACAAGCGAAACCGGCAAAGAGAACGCAACCAATAGAAGAATGAAGATTCGATTTCGCAAGGTGGATGCTCCAAGGTGAGTAGGCAGTTCGAAAGGCACAAAACCAACAGCGTTAAACTAGCGTTTCGGTGCGGTCCCGGCATCCGCGTCATGCTGTGATACTCGCAAATCCTCATCGCTGACCAGCCAATCCAACATCCTCTGATACGACATCGCGCGGCGAAAGATCCCGGCGTGATCCTCCCCCTCCCAAACGGTCTCCACCACGTCCACCTTGAATCGCTTCGCGGACGTGACTGTTTCTTGCTGCTCCTTTCGCATGTAATCCTTCGCGCCAACAAACACCCAGACCTGTGTCGTCGAATAGTGCCGCAACGACCATGGATGACAAAGACCGGCGATGACCACCGACTTTGCGAATAATTTGTTCTCGTAAGAAGGAAGTTCCCAAGCGCCCGATCCCCCCATGCTAAAACCGACGACCGATCGTCGCTTTGCATCGATTCGATATTCCTTGCCGATTTCCCGAACCACTTCCCCCAGATGCATTGAATCCCAGTTCGTATACCGTTCACCATATTTGGACGGGGGGCAGATCGGCGTCACCACGATTGCGGGCAGACCAGTAAGTCCACCGATCGACTCCTTCAGCGTCTCGACATTCAGGGCACCGCCACCGTGGAGGAAAAGAATCAACGGCCAATGTCGTTCCGCGTCGACCTCGTAATCGTCTGGCAGGTTGACCAGACAGCGGTACCGCAAGGTTTCAGAATAAGTCCGTTCAACGACGTGCTCACGATGCTCCGATGCACTCGATCGTCCCACACTCGGACAAACCAGAGCGAGCAATAGGATTGCAATGCTTTTCGAGCGGCGGAACCGTGGATGACTAGCTGGCATGATCAACGGTCTCATCAAAAAGTTTTTGGAGGGGAACGGGCCCGAACAACAAAAGCGATGAACAGATCTGTGGGATCGAAGTTTCTTGTCCATTCGCTCAGTGAAGATTGGCAAAAAATGGGGCAAGAAGATAAGAGAAGGAGATTTCCTTCACTTTGGATTTTTTCGTGGAAAGACTAACTCCGCCCAGATCGGTTTATGATCGGACAACGGTGTTTCCAGTTCGATGATCCCACCGTCGGTGGTTTTGGCGTCCGATCGAGTGCTGAACAAGATGTGGTCGATGACGCCAAGGCTCTTTTTAGGGTCGAACGCGTTATAGGTAAATTCTTTAGAGAGATCTATTTCCAGGTCTTTCCATGTGGGGTTCAGCCCCGCTTCCAGAATCGTGTCCATCGCGTCATCGCCGATCCTGTTGTTGTAATCCCCAACAACAATGACCCGTTCCGTCGTCTCCTTCGGAAGAATCTGCGTTGCAAGCTTATAGGCATGCCCATTCGTTTTGCCCGAAGCACAGATATGCAGCGAGTAAAACGCGATGCGAACTCCATCAATCTCGGTCACCGCCCTGACAGCCGATGCGGGGTTCCAGCCATGTCCCGGGCTCTCCATTTTGTATTCTGCGGTCCCTTCAAGCGGTGTTCGGCTGAGAATGGTTTTGTATTTATCCTTGTGGTTTGCCGAAGAAACCTTGCCCACATAGCTGTACTTCATACCCAGCACTTTTCCAACGCGGGCCGTCCAATCGCCATCCGGCGCTTCATCAAAACCGACCAGGTCCAGGTCGTATGGTTTGAACATTTCGCCAATCTGCTCAGGCGTGGCACTTCGGCTGAATTCAACGTTGTAGGAAGCAACGCGAACGGTGATCTGATCTTCGGTCCCAGGAGCGGCAACCGAGATTCCCATTGTGCAGACGATGGAAAAAACAATCGATGAGGCTTGCAGAATGTTCAACGGAGATTCTTTCTTTGATGACTTCTCTTACCAGACCTACTAAATCACTGGACCGCCTAAATCACGAACGCAAATCCAATCGCAGCATTTGCAGTTTATCTGATTGCGTGGACTGCCGTACTTACCGCCAGACTTTCGCCACTTATAAGCTTCACGTTCGGAGAACCGAGCGACAATGGGCGTAAGAGATGCTGTCCGGCGTGCCTGGTAGATATCTGGCTCTGGAGAGAGCAGACTGTCTTGCAGGGCGTTTGCTCGCGACAGCGCCTCGTTCGATCCTTTTTATTGAAACTGAAATAGGGCTTTGACATGATTGGCATGAATCGATGCGTAACTGGCGTAGGTGCCATGACCGTTGCAATTCTTTTGGCGTCCACTTGGGGCGAGCGTTTACCCGGCCAAGAGCTTGCTCAGATGCAAACGGATCGACGTATGGATGCGGTCGCACTTGCCGAAAAATCGATTCCGGCTTCCTTACCTGAACGCAGCACAGGTGATTGGATTCGGCTGGGAGACGCCCAGCTGCGCGCGGGTCAATCCGTCAAAGCGACGAAGAGCTTCGAACACGCGCTTCGGTTGACGCCTGAACTGGAACCTCAGTTGTGGCAGTACGGGATCGCTTTGTTTTTTGCTAATCGTCCCGACGATGGAAAGGCATTATTTGAGAAACACCGCGTTGTGAATCCGCACGACGTCGAAAACGCCGCCTGGCATTTCCTGTGCGTCGCCCGTGCCACCAATCTCGCGGAAGCTCGAAAACTGATCCTACCGGCTCCCGATGATCGCCGTCCTCCGATGAAGCAGATCCTGCAGCGTCTGCCCGGCGGCGGGCCCGAGGAAATCGAAGCGGCGGTTGCTGCACTGAAAGAAACACGCGGCTACGATTCGGCTCGATTCTATGCGGACCTCTACCTTGGCTTGATCGCCGAAGCGGAAGGGGACCTCCCTTCCGCTAGGCGATATATGGACCGTGCCGCTCAGACTTCGTTCAGCCACTACATGGCGGATGTGGCAAGAACCTACGCGGTCTACTTAAAGGCTCAGCCAGGAAAATAGGGGCTCTGGCGAGCGTAGCGACTATCGCCAGAGGGTGGATTCCGGCCTCCCCAAATTCGCTGCCCCCTCCTTGCTGGAGCCTTACGACCAGCTCGCCAGATTCTTAGGAGGTGGCACGGGGGGCAGGCGTAAGCTATCATCCGCCCAGATTTCTACCACGTCTATTCCTCGTACGAATTGGAACGAACGTATCCATGGCTGCCCCTCGTAATATGGTTGTCGCCCAAAGTGGCGGACCAAGCCCCGTTATCAATAGCACCCTCCGCGGCATTATTGAAACGGCTCGTGAATTACCCGAAATCGGAACCGTTTATGGTGCACGACACGGTATTGAGGGAGTGCTGAAAGAGGAATTGCTGGACCTAACAGCTCAGACCCCCGAAGAAGTTGGTCTACTCCGCTACACCCCGGCTGCCGGATCGATCGGCACCTGCCGTTACAAACTAAAAGAAGGCCAAAACGAAGATTTCGATCGAGTCATCGAAGTCCTCAAAGCTCATAATGTGGGCTACTTCATCTATATCGGTGGCAACGATTCGATGGATACGGCCAACAAAATTGCCGCCCTGGCTCAAGAGCGTGGGCTGGATCTAGTCGGTATCGGTGGTCCTAAAACGATCGACAATGACGTTGGCGACAGCGAATTTAAACTGATCGACCATACGCCCGGCTATGGATCGACCGCCAAGTACTGGATGCACAACGTGCAGTACGCCAACGAAGAAAATAGCGGCTCCTGCCCCGCGGACCCGGTTCTTGTCCTGCAAGCGATGGGACGCCGAATTGGTTTCATTCCCGCCGCCGCACGACTGGCCGATCCGAACCGCGAAATGCCTCTGCAGATTTACCTTGCAGAAAGCCCCTGTTCGCTAGAACAGATGACGGACAATGTTAATGAGCAACTGAAACGGGACGGTCGCTGCATCGTCGTCGTCAGCGAAGGCTTTGACGTTGGCTCGATTGGCGAAGTCCGCGACTCCTTCGGCCATGTGTCGTTTGGTGCCAGCCAGATGACGGTCGCTCAAAAGATTGTCAACCATTTGAATTCGGTCGGAATCGCTGCCAAGGGCGCTGCCCGGGCCAACGTTCCTGGAACCGATCAACGGCACTCGATGGCGTACGCGTCGACGGTCGACTTGGACGAAGCCTACCACGCTGGCGAAATGGCTTGCCGTTTGGCGGCGGGCAATCAGTCGGGTTATATGTCAACGATCCTTCGTAACGATGGACCGATTTATAGCGTTCGTTATGACAAGGTTCCACTTGACCTAGTCGCCAACAGCGAGCGTACTTTCCCGAAAGAATGGATCACGGCAGATGGTAACGACGTGACCGACGAATTTGTCAAATACGCCACACCATTGGTTGGAGAAGGAATGGTTTCCTTGCCAATGATTAACGGTCGTCAGCGGATGACTCGTTTTGAAAAAATCTACGCGGACCAAAAACTGCCTAGCTACTCCCTCCAAGCCGACCGCGGTTAACCCCCGCTAACGCAACACATTGCCCCCCGCCGTAGCCGACTGTCCCCGAATGTGGTGACGGTCCCGGCGGGGAATTCACTACCGATTTTCCCTTCTAACTCTGGCGGATCGAGACCGGATGTACGTTATTGAACCGAAACATGATTTTTTTGTCGGTATCGACTCTGATGGATGTGTGTTTGACACCATGGAACTGAAGCACAAAGAGTGCTTCATTCCCAACATCATCAAATACTACAATTTACAGGCGATCAGCAAGTACGCCCGTGAAGCGGCCGAATTCGTCAACCTGTACAGTAAAAGCCGTGGGATCAATCGCTTCCCCGCATTGGTCGAGGCCCTTGAATGGCTTCAGAAACGCCCCGAAGTGAAGGCTCGTGGCGTGCAGATTTCGATCCCTCAATCGCTACGCGACTGGATCGCCGAAGAAACGAAACTGGGCAATCCAGCCCTCAAAGTCAAAGTTGCGGCTTCGGGCGACAAAGACTTGACTCACGCGCTGGAATGGTCGGAACAGGTCAACCGGACCGTTAGCGAATTTGTCCATGGCGTTCCTCCCTATCCGATGGTTCGCGAATCGCTGGAAAAACTAACCGGCAAAGCGGACATGTTGGTCTGCAGTGCAACGCCCAACGAAGCCCTCAAAGCGGAATGGTCCGAGCACGGTGTCGATAAATTTGTCACCGAGATCTGCGGCCAAGAATCGGGCAACAAGAAAGAAACGCTTGCCAACGCTGCTAAATACGCCAAAGACCATAGCCTGATGATCGGCGATGCTCCTGGCGATTACAAAGCGGCCATCGCAAACGATTGCCTGTTCTACCCAATCAATCCAGGCGAAGAAGAAGCGAGCTGGCAACGGTTCCACGATGAAGGGATCGACCGTTTCCTAAACGGCACCTTCGCCGGTGAATACCAAGAGAAACTGATTAAGGAATTCGACAGCTTCCTGCCGGAACAGCCCAAGTGGCGAGTCGACGGTTAAAATCAATCGCAACCGAACAGGCCTGTTGACGCTTTCGGTTGCCGTGATCTAAGCAATTTTTCAATAACTGATGGGAACATGTGACGATGGGTGACTGTGATTTTGGCCTGATTGGCCTGGCCGTGATGGGCGAAAACTTAGCGTTGAACGTGGAAAGCCGCGGCTATAAAGTGGCCGTCTATAACCGGACCACCGAAAAAGTCGACGCGTTGATTGAAGGTCGCGCCAAAGGGAAAAACTTTGTCGGTTGCCACTCCATCGAAGATTTCGTCAAATCGGTTAAGCGACCTCGCAAATTGATGATGCTGGTCAAAGCCGGCCCAGCCGTCGATGCGATTATCGACCAGTTGCTGCCACTGTGCGAAGAGGGCGACATCATTATCGATGGTGGGAACACCTACTACGTCGATACCGAACGCCGGACCAAAAAGGTCGAAGAAGCAGGCATGTTGTATGTCGGTGCCGGAGTTTCCGGTGGCGAAGAGGGAGCCCTAAAAGGCCCCAGCTTGATGCCCGGCGGAAGCAAAGCGGCTTGGCCTCACATCAAAGAAATGTTCCAAGCGATCTCGGCAAAGGTCGGACCAAACGACGACATCCCATGCTGCGAATGGGTGGGTCCACGTGGTGCTGGCCATTACGTCAAAATGGTTCACAACGGGATCGAATACGGCGACATGCAGTTGATCTGCGAAGCCTATCAGTTGCTGAAAGAACTGGGCGGACTGAGCAACGACGAATTGTATGACGTCTTCGACGATTGGAATCGCGGGGAACTACAAAGTTACCTGATCGAAATTTCGCGAGACATATTCAGCGCCAAAGACGACCAAGGTGGCGACGCTTACCTTGTCGACCAGATCTTGGACGTTGCCGGTGCTAAGGGGACCGGAAAATGGATGAGCCAACTGGCATTGGACCTGGGAGTCCCTAGCACCTTGGTCACCACCGCCGTCTTCGCACGCGGATTGTCGGCTCAGAAAGAAGCTCGCGTTCGTGCCAGCAAGGTCTTGAACGGACCTAGCGAAGGATCGAACAAAGAAATGTCGGCCGTTGCTCAGCAATTGATCGGCGATCGCAAACAGTTCATCGAAGCGGTTCGCCACGCGTTGTACGCTTCCAAGATCGTCAGTTATGCACAGGGCTTTGTGCAGCTTCAAGCCGCTTCGGCCGAGCATGACTGGAACCTTGATTACGGCCAATCGGCACTGCTCTGGCGTGGTGGATGTATCATCCGCGCCCAGTTCCTTGATCGCATTAAGGAAGCTTTTGACGCCGAACCGAACCTAGAAAACCTGCTTCTCTACCCTTACTTCCAAGAAGCCATCGAATCGGCGCAGGAAGGTTGGCGTGCAGTGATCGCCGCAGCCAGCGTTCTGGGGATTCCCGTACCCGCCTTCAGCACGGCCCTCAATTATTATGATGGGTACCGCTTGGCTCGACTGCCAGCGAACCTGCTGCAGGCTCAGCGAGATTACTTCGGAGCCCACACCTACAAGCGCGTCGATAAAGACGGAGCTTTCCACAGCGAATGGTTGGACCTTCGCAAGGCTCCCAAAGCGTAGCAACACCGGTCAATAGTTGTTATCCTGTGAACGTGTGCTGGAACGAACCTTGTTTCCGGCACACGTTCTTTTTCATGCAAAGGAATCGAATGACCGCTGATGCCGTGCCGCTGGATGCTTCTCAGGCCAGTAAGCTTCATGAAGCCCGAAATGCAATTCGTGAGCAACTGGGAAAGATCATTGTCGGTCAGGATGAGGTGATCGATGAATTGTTGATCTGCTTGTTCAGTCGCGGGCACTGCCTTCTGGAAGGCGTTCCTGGATTAGCCAAAACACTGATGATTAGCACGTTGGCGAAGGCGTTGGAACTTCGCTTTAGTCGAGTCCAATTTACGCCCGACTTGATGCCTGCTGACGTCACCGGAACCGAGATCATCGAAGAGGACCGGGCAACGGGTCATCGTGAGATGCGGTTTATGGAAGGGCCACTATTTTCCAACGTGGTGCTTGCGGACGAAATCAACCGAACGCCCCCCAAAACGCAAGCCGCCCTGCTGGAGGCGATGCAGGAACGGCAGGTCACCGTGGGGAGGATCCGACACCCTCTGCCCGATCCGTTTTTCGTTTTGGCAACGCAAAACCCAATCGAACAAGAAGGGACTTATCCCCTTCCGGAAGCTCAGCAAGACCGCTTCATGTTCAAAATCTTCGTCGACTATCCAACGTTTGACGAAGAGTTTGAAGTCGCGAAACGAACGACCGGTTCCTCCGTTGCCGAAGTCAAACCGATCCTGTCGGGGGAAGACATTATTGCCCTACAAGATTTGGTAAGGCGGGTCCCGGTCAGCGACCATGTGGTCCGCTTTGCCCTTTCGCTGGTTCGCCAAACCCGAGTCGGCAGCCCCGGCATCCCAGCGTTCGTCGATGAATTGGTCGGCTGGGGTGCGGGTCCACGAGCGGTCCAGTACTTGATCCTGGGCGGTAAAGCTAGGGCCTTGCTAGATGGCCGCTTCCATGTCCAAGTCGAAGACATCGCGGCCCTTGCCCCGCCGGTACTACGTCACCGAATGGTCGTCAATTTTGCAGCCGAAAGCGAAGGCATTTCCAGCGACGATGTGATTCAAAGAATCATCGATGCCACTCCTCAGACGGAAGACGAACTGACACGCGATGCCCGATTCCAAAAGATTTTTGCGTCCTGAAGCGACGCAACGGATTCGGCGTCTGGAATTGACGGCGCGCCGAGTCGTCGAAGGTTTTTTATCAGGGATGCACCGCAGCCCTTATTTTGGCCAGTCGGTCGAATTCCTTCAGCACCGTCAATATGCCACCGGCGATGAGATCCGTCACATCGACTGGAAGGTCTACGCGCGCCAAGATCGGCTGTACATCAAACAGTACGAAGAGGAAACCAATCTTCGCCTGCACCTGTTGGTCGATCGCTCGGCCAGCATGAACTACGGCCAGGGTGCCGAAAACAAATTTGAATTCGCCGCTTCGATTTCCGCTTGCCTTGCCTACTTGGCTTTGCGTCAACAAGATGCGACCGGATTGTTCACGTTTGATAATGAAATCCGCACCACGATCCCCGCCAAGAGCAATCGTCATCAGCTAGGCCGGTTACTCGCCGCGATGGATAAGGTTGGTACCGGTGACGAAACCGACCTGACCAAAGTTGCAGGGCAAGTCGCACAAACGATCCCGCGGCGAGGTTTGGTCACAATCGTGTCGGACCTGCTGGGCATCGACGACCTGATGAAAGGACTGGGGATTTTGCGAGCCCGCGGTCATGACGTCGCGATCATCCATGTGCTGCATGACGACGAACTCGATTTCCGCTTCGACGGAGCCACCCGATTTGAAGGCCTGGAATCTGCCAGCTTCCTGAACTGCAATCCCAAAGCCCTTCGCGAAGGCTATATGGAAGCGCTTAACGATTACCTGGAACAGACGCGTCGAGCCTGTGGCCGCCTGATGATCGACTATCTTCAGGTCCGTACCAGCGAGCCCCTGGATGCCGTTTTGGCGAAGTTTCTCACTGCCCGCAAGGGCCTGCCAAAGTTGAGAGGCTAAGCCCTATATGACATTTCTCTTCCCTGCCCTGACGCTCGGATTCCTGTTTGTTGCCGTCCCGCTATTGGTCCATTTGATCAATATGTTGCGGCATCGACGACAGCAATGGGCGGCGATGGATTTTTTGCTGGCCAGTTATCGCAAGCAAAAAAAATGGATCATCCTGCGGCAATTTTTGCTGTGGCTTGCTCGTACGGCGATCGCTGCTGTCCTGATTGCCATGTTGTGCGGATGGGTCGGTGGCAGCCGCTTGCTAAGCAGTGTTGGCGGACGCATGTCCCATCATGTGGTCATTTTGGATGACAGCTATTCGATGGCCGATGCCAGCAGTGGCCGCCCCGCTTACGAACGGGCTTTGGAAACGCTGCGGTCGCTGACCGAAGGGCTGGCCAAAGCCGACGGACAACAACAACTGACCGTCCTGCGAGCCAGTCGAGCCGCCCTGGTTGCCGACGACCAAGAGGTGTCTGGCGATAGCGTGGCAGATTTAGCGGTGCAAACCGTCACCGGGGATTCACGATTGATCAACCGACTGATGTCGACGGCTGTCAGCCCGCTTAGCATCGACATGGTTCCAGCACTGAGAATGGGGCAGGAACTGATTGCCAACACACCGGCCGATGAAACGGTCGTTTACATGATCAGCGATTTTCGGGAACGCAATTGGCAGAACCCGGAACGACTGACCGAAATCCTTCAAGGATTGGCCGCCGAAGACATTGACCTCCGCTGCATCGATTGTGTTGACGACCCGGCCCCTAATCTGGCGATCACCCGCGTCAGCCCGTTGCCCGATGTTTGGGTGGCTGGCGTCCCGGTGGTGGTACAGGTCGCGATCCAGAATCACAGCCAAACCGAAGTCTCCAACGTTAACGTCGCCGCACGCGTGATTCGTTATGGTGCGATGGCCAATACAGCGGACCCCTCGCGGCGTTATTCCGGCACGGTCGACTTATTGCCAGGCGTCGTCATTGATCGCTTGGCTGCAGGCGAAGAAGTCGTCCGCCAGTTCCAGGTCTTTGTTACCGAACCGGGGACGCATGCCATCGAAGTGACCATCCCTGACGATGCGGTCGCAATCGACAATTCGCGTGTTTGTACGCTTCCCTTGACCAATCCACAGCGAGTCTTGATCGTCGATGGCGACGATCAACAGCAAGGGGCTTACCACATCGCCTCGGTGTTGAATCCTGGCAGCCAAGTCCAGACCGGTGCCATCCCCGAAATTCGCCCCTCCAGCTTTCTGCGTTCGGCAACCTTGGAAGACCTGCTTCCTTACCGAGCGATCTACTGTGTCGATCCCGAAACGATCAGCCAGAACACCGCCGTTGTCTTGCAACAATATGTTTCCCAAGGCGGCGGTCTAGCTTGGTTCCTCGGTTCCAACGTACAGCCCGAAAAACTAACTGAAATTCTGTTGGCAGAAGGACGTGGGCTGCTGCCCGGAGCATTGACCGAATCGGTTCCTTTGCCGCTTGACGAACAAGCGAGCAGCAATATCGTGATGGTCGGGGACCATCCTCTGACCGCACCGCTGGAACCGCTCGGCGACGCTGCGTTTGGTCGAGTCGGGTTAACCAATAGCTGGGGGCTGGATACCGAAGACCCACGTCTGGCTGGCACAAATCCACCGCGCCGAGTTCTGGAACGACAGGACGGCCGCCCCCTCGCTGTCCAGCACACCGAAGGGAAAGGACGCGTCTTAACTTTTCTGGCGGGCTTGGATCCGAAGTGGTCGAACTGGGCCGGCGACCCAACGTTTGTCGTCATGCTGCTGCGTGCGAATGCCTTCATGTGGTCGGGAAAAAGTGAAGCGACTTCACGGTGGGTGGACGAGCCGCTAGAGATTGAATTCTCAAAAGAACGATTCGGCCAAATGGTCCAACTGCTAACAGCCGTCCAAGACCCTCCACGCGTGCCGATCGAAATGCAAGCTGTTGAACAAGCTGGCGGGCTGGAAATCACCATCGACCCGCGGACGGCTGAAATCGATGGAGCGGCTGATGTCGCTGCACTGCTGACTCCGGGAATAACCGAAGCTTGGTTGTCGCCGCTGGACGGCCCGCCGCAGGTGGTCCCCTATGCTTCCGTGGTCCGCACGGAAGAGGGCAATTTAATCCGCGCCGATCGAGCTCAAATGCAACGCGATGTGCAGCCAGCTGTTTTGACGTTTTATGACAACAAGGATATCGTTCAACAATCGACCGGAGCTGGTGGATCAGCGATTTCGATGCTCCTGCTGGCCATACTGGGGACACTGCTAGCGAGTGAACAGGCGCTGGCTTATTGGGCAAGCTATCACACCCCGCGTGGTTCAGGAGTCCGCTCATGATCGGTTCATTACTCCTGCCAAATTTACTAGCCCAAGCGGACGTAGTTTCATCGGATCGCCAAGAGATCGTCTACACGCTTGAACGCGCCGCATGGCTTGATGGCTGGTGGGCTTGGGCTCTGACGTTCGTGGTGATCGCCGTCCTCTTTGGATTGATGATTCGCCTGTACCGGCGCGACACCGAAGAGCTCCCGCGGCTGGTACGGATGTCGTTGATTTTCTTGCGAATCTGCACGCTGGCCGGTTTGGTCTTCTTTTTCTTCGGGCTCACTCGTCGAACACAACAATCCAGCGTTCGGCAAAGCGAGATCGCTGTGTTGGTCGATACCAGCCAAAGCATGTCCCTGCCGGCGGACAATGAAATCGGTTCGATCTCGCGATCCGAGCTGGCAGCGCAAATCATGTCCGATTCCAGTTGGTTGGATGAGTTTGCTGCGGACCAACGCGTCACGATTTACGGATTTGACCAAGGTGATGAACCGCGCGAGTTAGAAGTCCGCGCCGCCGAAACCGATACGCCTGTCGACGCTGAAGCCGCCGAAGTCCTACCGGTCGCTTCATCGCGAGTCGCGGTGATTGGTTTACTGACGATTTGTGCGGCACTGATCCTCTGCGCCGCTTCGCTGTTCCTGGGGGCAACGGGCCGAGTTTCCAGCTTGGGGCAACCGCTGTTCTGGGGCGTCATCACGATCGTTACCGGTATTTGTTTGCTAAGCGGGGCATGGACGATCCATGCTGACCGCTCGTTGAACTCATTGCTTGGCTTCGCGGATACGGAAGCCCCCGACGAAAACGAACCCGCATCGGAGCCGTCGCCAGACCAACGGCCCACCGACGGAGACGAGGAAAACAAGCCGGAGGAACGACGCGTTCAAGATTGGAACGAAGCTTTGTTAGCAGCTGGTCAAACCACGCACCTGGGCGATGCAATGCGTAGCGTGTTGACGCGGCATGATCCCGCGACCCTGGCGGCGATCATTGTCTTGACCGATGGACAAACCAACGGCGGAACTCCCGCCGCATCTGCCGCCGGAATTGCGGCTCGCAACGGCGTTTCGGTTTATCCGCTGGGACTGGGAAGTTCGCTGGCCCCGGTCAATGTACGAATCGTCGATCTGGATGCTCCCCGCCGTGTCTACCCCGGTGACAAATTCGCTTTGTCGGCTGTCCTACAAGCCAGCGGCAGCGAACCGGTAACCGTGCAGGTTCAGTTGCTGGATGGGGCCGACGGAGACGCGGTTCCGAGCGAAGTTGTCGACAGTAAAGAGGTCACGCTATCGGTCGACGGCACGTTGACCGGAGTCCCTTTTGAAATGGACTCGGAAACCATCGGTCGACGGCGACTAGCGATCCGCGTCGTCCCGCCGGAGGGCGATCAAAACAGCGAAGACGACATTCGCGACGCCCGCTACGAAGTCGTCGCAAGAAAACTGCGCGTCTTAGCGGTTGCAGGCGGCCCAATGCGTGAATATCGCTTCGTTCGCAACCTCCTTTTCCGCGACAAATCGACCCAACTGGACGTGCTTTTGCAAACGGGGCAACCTGGAATGAGCCAGGACGCGGACGCCCAACTGAGCGAATTTCCTTCGACTCCTGAGGAGATGTTTCAATACGACGCCTTGATCGCATTTGATGTCGATTGGTTACAGCTGGACGCGGCGCAACTGGACTTGCTCGATCGCTGGTTATCCGAACAAGCCGGCGGCATGATCCTGGTATCGGGGCCGGTCTACATGCCGCAGTGGACCACCAAACGGACCGATCCTCGCGTCAGCAAACTGGCAGGATTTTTTCCGGTGAACCTAACGACGTCCAATCCACTACTACGGGGCGGACGCGCAGGTGGTGAAATCCAGTGGCCCCTCAAGATGACCCCCGAGGCACTGCGGACCGAATTCCTGTGGGTCACCGACGATCCTCAAACCAGTTTTGAAGCTTGGGAAGAATCGGGGGGCGTCTACGATTATGTCGGAGTAAAAGACGCCAAAGCGGGTGCCAAGGTCTATGCTTATTTCTCGGACCCAACGACCGCCATCAGCGACCAGTATCCGGTCTATATGGCTTCCCAATTCTATGGTGCGGGGCGAGTCTTTTTCCTCGGCAGCGGCGAAATGTGGCGACTGCGTGGGGTGAGCGATGCCTACTTCGATAATTTCTACACCAAACTTCTGCGATGGGTTTCCGAAGGACGCTTGATGCGGGATTCCAATCGCGGGTTGCTGTTGGTCGATCGCCCGCGGGCAATGGTCGGAGAGAGCATTAATGTTCGCGCCGTCCTTACCAATGAACAGTTCGAACCGCTCGACGTACCGTCCGTCAATGTCGACATTTTGGCTCCTGGTGGACAGATTGGTCAAATGCAACTGACTCCACTGCCTGGAGAACCTCGAGCGGGTACCTATGGCGGGCGGATGCTTGTCCGAGAAGCGGGCAATTATGAACTGCGGCTAACCTTAGGGGATTCCCTGAAAGAGGATGTCCTGCAGCAAACCATCCAGGTACGACTGCCAACGTTGGAACTGGAACGACCGCGCCGCAACGACGATGATTTAATGACGGTCGCCAAGCTGACCGGAGGGATTTATCTGCCGATCGGGGAACCGAGTTCGGATTCCGCGAATGTCGCCCCTACCGCGGCTCTTGCGACATTGACCGGCACGATCGAACCCCAGCCACAAACATCGGTTTTACCTGGCGCACCCGATCGTGATTTTAACCGTCGATTAAATGCATCTTTGATGTGGTTATTGGCGACCTGCCTTACCTTTGAATGGGTGGTGCGACGACTGCATCGTTTGGCATAGAAAGTTTGTATGGCTGATCCGCATTCTGAACGACAACTCGATTCGCGATTGACCTCGCTGCTGGGACAGCTGCGCAGTCAGGTCCGGCGTTATATCGTTTGGGATTCGCTGTTGGCGATCCTTGCAGTCTTGCTATCCGCTTTCTGGCTCGGCCTGCTATTTGACTATGTCCCGGTGCTGCTGGGTGGCACCGAAATGCCACGGTCCGCTCGGGTCGTTTTGTTGTTGGGCGTCGCCGTCGTGATTGCCTACTTGGTTGTCAAATTATTGGTGGGGCGATTAAATCGCTCCCTGCCCGATGACAGCCTGGCCCTCTTGCTGGAACGACACCATCCGGAACTGGGTGGCAGCCTAATCACCACCGTGCAGTTACATGCCCCAAGTCGACAAGGCGACGCCCACACGCCCGAGATGTTACAGCGGGTTGGTGAACAAGCGGTGGCAAGGATTGGCGACGTTCAGCTGGGAAAAGTTTTCCGCTGGCAACCGATACAACACAAAGTCATGTTGGTCGCTCCGCTGCTACTGGCAGTCTTGGTTCTGCTGATTGCCCGACCTCATGTTTTCCAACAAGGCGCCGCCAGGTTGCTGTTGTTGACCGACGCTGCTTGGCCCCGACAGGCCGATTTACAAATGGTTGGGATGGAAATCCCCCGCGTGACCGCACTGGACGATGATAGTGAAGCCGCTAAATCGATCGCTTTTGAAAACAAGATCGCTCGGTTACCTCGCGGGGCAAACGCGAACCTAAGAATCCAAGCCAGAGCCGACGGAGCGGTCGTTCCAGATAACTGCACGTTGTATTACAGGACCGCCGACGGAGCTCGCGGACAGGCCAACATGCGGCGGGTTGGGCGTGTTGTCGACGGGATGCAAGACTTTGTGCTGGATGGGCCTCCTCTTAGCGGGATTGCCGGAGATCTAACGTTTTCGGTCCGTGGGTTAGATGATCGATTGGACGGCTATAAAATCGAAATTGTCCCGCCGCCAGCGGTCACCAGTTTGCAAATCCTAGCGCAGTCCCCCCCGTATCTTCGCGCTGACCGCGAAGGAACCAGCGCTGACCTGACAACGGAGTACCAACCGGGGCTACGACTGCGAGAAGGAGCGGACGTCACACTGGTCGCGACCTCCAGCAAACCGCTATCGGGAACCGAAGTTGCGATTACCGTCGGCGATGAAGTGGTTGTTAATCCAATCGTTGAATTTGCCGAGGATGACCTTTCGTTTCGGTTCACGATCCATGACCTGCGACAATCGACCAAAGTGGTCGTTGTTCCGATTGACAAAGAAGGGCTGACCTCGCAAACGCCTTTCCGATACTTCCTGGGCGTCATCAACGATAACCCTCCCGAAATCGAGATGCGGCTAAAAGGGATCGATTTGGCGGTGACCAAAATGGCGAACATTCCTCTGCGAGGAACGATTACCGATGACTATGGAATCACCACCTCCGAAGTCTCCGTCGTTGAAGTCTCCGACCAAGAAACTCAGACGCAACCGACGACGATGCCGATTTCCATCGATCGAGAGGGCGTTTTCGCTGCGGAAATCGACCTGCGTTCCCTTGTCGATTCTGGCCGTCTGACTCCGCTACAACCCGGTTCGGCGATCAACGTGTTTGCTGAAACGAGCGATGCGTATGACTTGGGACCTCCTCATCTGGCCCGTTCGGAAGTCTACCGTCTGCAGATTGTGACGCCGGATGAATTGCTTGCGATGCTGGAGCGGCGTGAGCTTGGCTTGCGGGCGCGGCTTGAACAAGCGATCAACGAAACGCGGTCGTTGCGTGATACCTTAGACCTGCTGCGACGGGAGGGATGGTCCGACACTTCAACCGACACGCCCGAACGGGCCGAACAGGTCCTCCGCCTGCGAATTCAACAGACGGCCCTCCAAACAACAAAGACCAGCGAAGAACTGCAAGGTTTGGCTTCGGGAGTCGAAAACATCCTTGAAGAAATGGTCAACAACCGAGTCGACTCGCCAGACCGTCGATCCAGGCTTTCCGCCGCGGTGGCTCAGCCCCTGCGAAAGGTCATTTCGGGACCTCTGGAACTTCTGGGCGAACAAATCACAGGAATCGAAGAACGGATCGCCGACCCCTCTACAGGGCAAGATCAAACAGCCCTCGCGGTCGCAACCGCCGATCAAACCCTGCTCGATTTGACGGCGATTTTAGAGAAAATGCTAGACTTAGAAAGCTACAATGAAATTCTGGACCTCGTCCGGTCATTGATTGAAGCTCAGGAAGGACTGATCGAAGATACCGAACAGGAGCGGACCGAACGTATCCGAAACCTGTTCAACGAATAGTGTCAGGAGAATGAACATGTTCGATAGAGCGGCTGCTTCCCTACTTTGCCTGCTGACACTGACAACAGTGCTGTGGACCGCTGTGCCATCGCCGGCCGCTGCCCAGCCAGCGAAAACCGGCGAAGCGCTTCAAAACGTTCCCCTTCCCGATCGCCAAACGCAAGTCTCCGAACGTTACCAACGGCTGGAAGAACTACTTCTTCGGCTGGCCGAGGTCGAAGTCACCGAGAACCCCGAACGTGCGGCATTGCTGCGGCGAGCCGCCAAGCAATCACGAGACACTTTCATTCTGGAACGAATGAATTCGGCCTCCGATGCCCTCCGGAGCCAAAAATTTCAACAGGCCATTACCGACCAACAGGCCGCCAACGAGCAGATGGCTGCTTTGCTGAAATTGCTGCTGACCGAAGATCGTCCGCAAAGAATCCGGGATGAAAAAGAACGGATCAGCAATTGGATCAAAGATCTAAAACGTCAGGAACGACGGCAGCGGGGGACTCGAGCTCGAACAGAAAACGGCGCCGAACTGAAATCGGTCGAATCCGAACAAAGCGACATCGCCAAAGCGGCCGAAGCGCTGCAAAAAGAAATGGCAGAGCAAAACAAAGAATTGGATCCCGCCGCTGAAGAAGCGCTTGAAGAGGGGGCTGAAGAAGCGACTGAAAAGATGAGTGAAGCGGAAAAGAAAGCGAAACAGAAGGAAGCTGAAGAACTAGCCGAGATGGTCAAGAAAGCCGAAGCCGCTGCGGAAAAAGCTGAGCAGGCGAAATCCGAAGCCGAAGCGAAACAGGACCAAGACAAGCAAGAGAGCCAAGCAAGCGAAGGCGATCAAAACGCTTCAGAAAAACAATCCAGCGATCAAAAAGCAGCCGAGCAGAAAGCCGCTGCCCAAAAGGCTGCCGAGAAAAAAGCTAAGGCCGAAGCGGACGCCAAACAGGCTGCAGCCGAATCGGACAAGGCAGCAAAAGAACTGCAGGATGCCAAACAGGCCCAGCAATCCCAAAGTCAAAGCCAAAAGCCGCAAGAAGGAGAGCAACCCGAATCTCCCAAAACTGAATCCAAGCCTCAGTCCCCTCAACAGAGTGCGCAGAAGCAATTGGAAAAAGCCCTCGAGAGAATGAAGGAAGCCGAAAAGGCTCTGGAAGAAGCGAAACGGGAACAAGCAACCGAAAAACAACGACAAGCCGAAGAAGAGATCCGCCAAGCGATCGATCAATTAGAGAAAATCCTTCGCCAATTACGCGAAGAAGAAATGCAACGCGAACTCGCTCGACTGGAGAGCCGTTTACGTAAAATGGCACAGATGCAGTCGGCCGTCCTGGAAAAGAACCGTGAACTGGCGGCGATCCCGCTTGCCGATCGCGACCGTCAAACGGACCTAAAAGCGGGCAACCTGGCAAACGAAGAAAAACAGATTGTCATGGAGGCTGACCGAGCCATGCTGCTGTTGCGCGAAGAGGGGTCCAGCGTCGCGTTCCCAGAAGTGGTCCAACAAATACGCGGCGACATGCAAACCGTCGTGGATCGCCTGGCTCAATCGAAAATCGATGTCGTCACCCAGGGAATTCAAGAAGACGTGCTTGCCGCCCTGGAAGAGATGATCGGTGCACTCCAAAAAGCTCAGAAAGATCTTGAAGAGAAAAAGAAACAGGAACAACAGGGGGAGCAACCACAACAAGGGCAACAAGGCGAACAACCGTTGGTCGAATCCCTCGCCGAACTAAAATTGATTCGGACGATGCAGACTCGCGTCAAAGGGACCACCGAACGCTACGATGCCATGTTGCAAACCGATAACGGGGCTCCGACCGCCGAAATCAGAACATTGCTGCAGGGCCTAGCGGAGCGACAAAACCGTCTGTACTCCATCACTCGGGACTTGGTCCTGAAACGAAATCAGTAGCCATCCCGCACTCAGAAACCGCTTCGCCTATTTTTCGAATTGCCGTCCATGAGAACCAAGATGATCGAACCATTTAAAACGCTCACTCGGCTTAGGATCTCGCGAACCATTCGTGGCGGTAGCAGGATTGTCGCTCGGTTCTGCGAATCGAAGACGGCCCATCCCCAACCATTCCGTTCGGCGATTGCAGCAACATGTATGGTTGCGATATCGCTAAGCCTTTTCAGTTGCGGGCTGGTTGGCAACGTTGCTTCGGCGGCCGATAGTCTGGAGCGAAAAGCGGAATGGCAGATGCCTGATTCGGAACTTGCGGTTGCGGCGCTGCGCGACGCACTGCAGCAACAAAACACTTCGGACCAGGCGATCGAGCAAGCGGCCGCTGCATTCCAGGCTCAGCTGGAGCAACCGCAGACCGATCGACTAGATGCGTTTGTGGATGCCGCGGCCGGCGTCGTTCCCACGATCGCGGAAATCATCGATGCATCCCTCAACGGTGACTTGGATCCGACGGATAAACGATTTGACAAATTGTCGGCCGTATTAAGGAAAGTGGTCGCTTCCTACATCGGCCGCGACTTGGTGCGTGAACGGTTGTTCGATGAAGCATTGCCACTGCTGGCGGATATCGAATTCCAGACCTTCGTCGACCCCGCGACGCTGCTGTTCTACCGAGCCGCCTGCAATCACGCGTTGCTAAACAAAGAAGAAACATTAAAAGACCTACGTCGATTGCTCGACAATGATGCCGAATGCCCCATCCGTTACGCACGGACGGCGAAACTGATGCTTGTCGACATGAAACCGCTGAAACCCGATAGCCTGGACGAAATTTCGCGGTTGATGAGCGATGTCGAACGACGGTTAGAGCTAGGACGCTCCGACGACAAGGTTCAGGAACAAGAGCAAGCGATTATTGACAAACTGTCAAAGTTGATCGACAAAATGGAAGAACAACAAAAACAGCAACAGCAGCAGCAACAACAAGGAGGCGGATCCTCGTCGGGCGGCCAAGCCGAAGGACAGGGGCAACCGATGCAGGATAGTCAAGCCGCTGGAGGAGGCGGGGCAGGCGATGTCGACAAGCGTGACCTAGGAAAACGGAGCGAATGGGGGAAGATGCCCCCTGCCGATCGCGAGCAAGCCTTGCAGCAAATTGGCCAAGATCTACCCACCCATTACAGAGAAGCGATCGAAGCCTACTTTCGAAAAATGGCCACCGACAAGTAGACTGAAGGTGGCCGAACGATAAAACGTTCCGTTTTGACCCTTTGATTTCCATGAACCTTTGATTGCTTTATGCCGTCAGAACAAGATATCTACGAAGAACACGTCCTTGATCACTACGAGGATCCGTATCATCGCGGACATTGTGACTCAGTGACCCACGCCGAAGAGGGGAAAAACCCGCTCTGTGGTGATGAGGTGCGCGTTGAGTTGAAACTGGATGCCGACGGAAAGGTCCAAGAAGCTTGGTTTGAGGGAAAAGGCTGCGTAATCAGTCAAGCTTCCTCATCGATGCTGATGGAAAAAATCGAAGGGATGACCTTTGAGGAAGTCCGAGAGTACACCGCAGAACAAATGCTGGAGCTCTTTGGGCCTCACCTGACCCCGAATCGCCAGAAATGCTGCCTGTTACCGTGGCGAGTCGTCCAGCGTGCGATGCACGCTCCTGTCGATGACGATGACGAATCACAAACACACTTTGGAGGCCCCAGCCTGGGCGAAGAATCTTAAGCATGACCGAAAGCCCAAGCAGTCTCTCGAAATCCGTACTGAATCCGACCCTGTATCGGCCCGATTTTCCGATCCTAGGGCGACAAACCAACAGTGGAGCTCCGTTGGTTTTCCTGGATAACGGGGCGAGCACGCAACGGCCACACGCGGTTATCGACGCGATGTCGGAATGCTACTCCAAGTACTACGCCAACGTGCATCGAGGCATCCACACGCTCAGCGAAGAATCAACCGACCGCTACGAGCAGGCCCGCCGCACGGTCGCTCGATTTCTGAATGCCGCCTCCGAGGTAGAGGTCCTCTTTACCGCCGGGACGACTGCCGCAATCAATACGGTAGCCAGAACATGGGGAGACCAGAATGTCGGTCCGGACGACTACATCCTGCTAACCATGATGGAACATCATGCGAACATCGTCCCCTGGCATCAATTGAGTGAGCGAACGGGCTGTAAGGTCCTGTTTGCGAAACTGAATTCCGAGGGACAAGTCGACCAAGAACATCTCGATTCCCTCTGGCAGCAGTACGGCCAGCAGATCAAAATGTTCGCCTTTACGGCGGTCAGCAACGTTTTGGGAACGATTACGCCCGTCGCCGCGTGGGTCCAGCAAGCCCAACAACACGGGGCGGCGACTTTGGTCGATGCGGCACAGGCTGCCCCCCACATGGCCATCGACGTCCGGCAATGGGATGCAGACTTCGTGATCTTCAGCGGTCACAAACTATGTGGCCCCACCGGGATCGGAGTCCTTTACGGGCGAGAATCGATCCTCGATGCGATGCCTCCATTCCTCGGCGGAGGTGCCATGATAAACACGGTCACCACCGAAGGGTTCACCACGGCGGCACTGCCGGACAAATTTGAAGCGGGCACCCCACCGATCGTTGAAGCCATCGGCCTGGAAGCTGCCATCGATTACATCAGTGCGGTCGGATTGGAAGCGATTCACGATCACGAACAAGTTCTCACGCGACGAGCTCACGAGGGTTTGGCCGGAATCGAAGGGCTAACCATTCTTGGTCCCCAGGATCCAGCATTAAAAGGAGGCATCGTCAGCTTTGTCTTCCCCCACATCCATGCCCACGACATTGCGCAGTGGTTGGACACCCGCGGGATCGCAGTCCGAGCCGGCCATCACTGTGCCATGCCCCTGCACAAAGACCTAGGCATCAGCGCTAGCTCCCGAGCCAGTTTCTACCTCTACAACACCGTCGAAGAGGTCGACAGCTTCGTGCAAGCGGTCAGCGAAGTCACGCAAAAGTTCGCCCCCACCGGTCGCAAAAGACGCCGTCGCAAATAAGAGTCGATGGAAGAGGACTGCGACAAAAGAAGCGAATTAAAAAACCACCGAATAGCCGTCCTTACCAAGGACGGCTTTTTTCGTGTTTGGATACCAGCATGGGCGGGAACGAGCCTAGCCGAACGGATCCCAAAACAAAACTCGATGCTCCCTCCTCCAAAGTCGCTCCCCTCGCCCCCAGCTTGCCTGGGGAAGAGGGGCTGGGGAGAGGGGGCCGGTACTTCCCTGTAGAGGGCCACAAATTCCGTATATTAAAAAGGCCCTGGTGATCGAAATCCTCTAAATCGAGATTCAATCATGCCTCGCCGAACCCGGCGTTCTTCGACCGATTCGTCGCGATCCCCCGAGCGAATCCAGTTCGCCCGCGATCAGAGAGCTACTGCGAATCAGTTCTCAAGCGATGTCTGGCAAATGCTGCGTCGAGGAAACATGGAAGGCGAAAAATTTCGCCGCGAGGTCCCAGAACCTCCTTACACGCTCGACTTTGTCTGCTTGGCGTTGAAATTGGTGGTCGAAGTCGATGGCAGCGACCATGTCACCGACCAGGGAATTCAGCACGACGCCGAAAGGGATCGGTTTTTGCAAACACTCGGCTATCTAATCTTAAGGGTGCCAGGCTTTGAGGTTTTGCGAGATCGAAGTGCGGTTAGAAAAAACATTGCTCAGGCTGTTAGAAAGCGGAGAGCAGCGCTGGGAATGGGATGATTAAACGGAGCTTCTCGCGATGATTTGGGTTGCTCAGCGGATTGCGCGGACGCCCCTCTCCCCCAGCCCCTCTCCCCAAACAAGTTTGGGGCGAGGGGAGCCAGACTGGCGGGAGACGAGCCTAGCCAGACGGATCCCAAACCAAACTCGCCGCTCCATCATCAGTCGCCGCTCCACCATCAGTCGATGCTCCCCCAACAGTCGATGCTCCCCCAACAGTCGATGCTCCCCCAACAGTCGATGCTCCCCCAACAGTCGATGCTCCCCCAACAGTCGATGCTCCCCCATAAGTCGATGCTCCACCATAAGTCGATGCTCCACCACAGTCGACGCTCCCCCATAGTCGCTCCCCTCGCCCCCAGCTTGCCTGGGGGAGAGGGGCTGGGGGAGAGGGGGCCGGTACTTCCCTGTAGAGGGCCACAAATTCCGTATATTAAAAAGGCCCTGGTGATCGAAATCCTCTAAATCGAGATTCAATCATGCCTCGCCGAACCCGGCGTTCTTCGACCGATTCGTCGCGATCCCCCGAGCGAATCCAGTTCGCCCGCGATCAGAGAGCTACTGCGAATCAGTTCTCAAGCGATGTCTGGCAAATGCTGCGTCGAGGAAACATGCAAGGCGAAAAATTTCGCCGTGAGGTCCCAGAACCTCCTTACACGCTCGACTTTGTCTGCTTTGCGTTGAAATTGGTGGTCGAAGTCGATGGCAGCGACCATGTCACCGACCAGGGAATTCAACACGACGCCGAAAGGGATCGATTTTTGCAAACACTCGGCTATCAAATCTTAAGGGTGCCAGGCTTTGAGGTTTTGCGAAATCCAAGTGCGGTTAGAAAAAACATTGCTCAGGCTGTTAGAAAGCGGAGAGCAGCGCTGGGAATGGGATGATTAAACGGAGCTTCTCGCGATGATTTGGGTTGCTCAGCGGATTGCGCGGACGCCCCTCTCCCCCAGCCCCTCTCCCCAAACAAGTTTGGGGCGAGGGGAGCCAGACTGGCGGGAGACGAGCCTAGCCAGACGGATCCCAAACCAAACTCGCCGCTCCATCATCAGTCGACGCTCCACCATCAGTCGACGCTCCACCATCAGTCGACGCTCCACCATCAGTCGACGCTCCACCATCAGTCGATGCTCCACCATCAGTCGATGCTCCACCACAGTCGACGCTCCCCCATAGTCGCTCCACCATCAGTCGACGCTCCACCATCAGTCGATGCTCCACCACAGTCGACGCTCCCCCACAGTCGACGCTCCCCCATAGTCGCTCCCCTCGCCCCCAGCTTGCCTGGGGAAGAGGGGCTGGGGAGAGGGGGCCGGTACTTCCCTGTAGAGGGCCACAAATTCCGTATATTAAAAAGGCCCTGGTGATCGAAATCCTCTAAATCGAGATTCAATCATGCCTCGCCGAACCCGGCGTTCTTCGACCGATTCGTCGCGATCCCCCGAGCGAATCCAGTTCGCCCGCGATCAGAGAGCTACTGCGAATCAGTTCTCAAGCGATGTCTGGCAAATGCTGCGTCGAGGAAACATGGAAGGCGAAAAATTTCGCCGCGAGGTCCCAGAACCTCCTTACACGCTCGACTTTGTCTGCTTTGCGTTGAAATTGGTGGTCGAAGTCGATGGCAGCGACCATGTCACCGACCAGGGAATTCAGCACGACGCCGAAAGGGATCGGTTTTTGCAAACACTCGGCTATCTAATCTTAAGGGTGCCAGGCTTTGAGGTTTTGCGAGATCCAAGTGCGGTTAGAAAAAACATTGCTCAGGCTGTTAGAAAGCGGAGAGCAGCGCTGGGAATGGGATGATTAAACGGAGCTTCTCGCGATGATTTGGGTTGCTCAGCGGATTGCGCGGACGCCCCTCTCCCCCAGCCCCTCTCCCCAAACAAGTTTGGGGCGAGGGGAGCCAGACTGGAGGGAGACGAGCCTAGCCAGACGGATCCCAAACCAAACTCGCCGCTCCATCATCAGTCGCCGCTCCACCATCAGTCGACGCTCCACGACAGTCGACGCTCCCCCATAGTCGATGCTCCCCCATAAGTCGATGCTCCACCACAGTCGACGCTCCCCCATAGTCGCTCCCCTCGCCCCCAGCTTGCCTGGGGGAGAGGGGCTGGGGGAGAGGGGGCCGGTTCTTTCCTGCAGAGGAGACAAGGAGTGGAGGAGTGAAGGAGTGAAGGAGTGAAGGAGTGAAGGAGTGAAGGAGTGGCTGATTCATTGGTCGCTCTACGAAAAAAGCGGCTGCTGGTTTGATTCAAACCTGCAGCCGCTTATGGCTATCTTCGTTTGGCTTACCAAAGCCGGTCTGCCCTAGGCAACCGGTTTTTGGATCGCTTTCATTTCTTCGGCGACGACGCTTCCGTCTGGTGTGGCGTCATTGTCCAGTTCGAACCACTCTTCTTTGAACTGAAGGTATCCGCCTTTGCCTTTGGCTGCGTTTTCTAGTGCCACGTTGGTTCCCAGGGCGATAACAGCATCTCCCATGGCAACTTCAGGGTAACAGCGAGGCCGATTGGCTGGATCTGGATTGCGGATGCAATACGCCCAGTGCTCGATTTCTTCTTGGTAGCCTCGGCTGACCGGTCCCGATTCTGCGACCTGAGATACAGGAGCCGCGAAATCGCCACTGGCACTGGTGTCTAGAACGGCACTGCCGTCTTTCTTGACGACACCGACTTTGGCAGACGGATTGCTGTCGCGGTACAACAGAACATCGACTTCTTTGTCCAGAATCAATGTTCCCTTCGTACCCATCACGACTTCGCCCCAACCGCCAAATCCGTTTCCGTTGATCGTCGAATAAGTGACAACCACTTTCTTGTTCGGATCTTCTTCATAGGAAGGAACCGGTCCGTTTGGATAGTTCAGAACTCGGTCTTTGTATCCGACATCAAACGATTCGGCATACTCAGGTCCGGGGAATTCGAACATGCAGTAGACATGGTCATCGGCATCACGATCCTGTGGCATGATATGCCGACCGCCGACCGCGTGAACGGCCAACGGATGGACCTTTTTATCATCGTTACGCAAGGAACTGAGGAAGATGCTAACCGCATCCAGTTGATGGCTTCCCAGTTCTGCCATCAACCCACCACCGGTGCGATTAAACAATCGCCAACGGTGCAGTTCTTCCATTGGGGTAACCGCATAGTCACCCAAGTTGTAATTCATGTATCCGTAATCGGCTGGGTCGACATACTTGTCCATATCCCAAGCTTCGAAATACGCGATCTGCTGTTGCAGTTCATGGATCTGGTCAAAATCTTGCGAGCGATTTTTCGGATCCATCAAAGCTGCTAGTTTGCCTTGACGGTTCTTCAGGTCTCCGACGATCTTGTCGTAAACACCGCCGTTGACCGTGGTTTCACCACCGGGAAGAGGCATTTTCCAGCTGTCGCCACCGGGGGCGTTGCCACGGTGCCATTGAGCACGAATGTGGTGCAACTGACCAAGCAGTCCCCAGCGAATCAAATTGACAGCGTTGTCGTATTTGATGTTGTAATGGCGTTGGTGACCGGTTGCTAAGTGCAGCGGGTTGCCCTGTTTGTCTTTCAGTTCATAGGACATACGTCCCATGGCTTTACACTGAGCGACATTGTGTGCCATCAATTTTTCGGTCAGCACGTGCAGGCCGCGGTTCATTGCCTGAGCGGCAACGCCGGCATGCAACCAGAGTGGCAAAGCGATGATAACCGCTTCGATATTCGGATCATCAAGACAAGCTTGGATCCCACCGTTGGTGCTGTCGTAGACCTTGATCTGCTTTTCGGCTTCGGTACGCGTTTTGTAACCGTAGACGTCCATCAAACCTGGACGGCGGCCGCGTGCCGATGGAGTCGACCAATCGCCTTCGAAAGCGCGATGGAGACTGAAAGGGCGGATGTCACAGATCGCTTTGACCGTCACGTAATCGGGATTACAACCACCGATCAGCACGTTCCCTTCGTCTCCGGTCCCAATCACAGCGACTCGAACAGGATCAGCAACTTTCTTATAGCCGAAATAGGCTGCTCCCATTCCACCTGCGGTCATTAAACCGGCACCAACAACCCCTTTCAGGAAGTCACGGCGTTCGACGTCTGGCCCATTTTCGAAATAGGAATCGACGGCTCGGTAATAGTTACCTTGTCCGACTTCACGTTGTTCTGGGGATAACTTATCCATTGTGGTGCTCCTTTGACGGCCAACACCGTCGGACCAAGGCGTGTAAAACAGAATCGAGTCCAGCAAAGCGACCGGCACCAGTGCCAGCCAGTACCAAACATGCCATCGACTCGACTAATTGGTAGTAAGTAGAACCCGGCCCGGATGTAGGCGGGTACTGAGATAGAAAAACAGAGAACAAAAACAATGCTGCTGCCAAACTGACCGCAGGCGTTAAAAATCCTAACATCAAACAAATTCCGACCGTCAAGTCGAAATATGGAATCCAGCGATTCACCAACGCCAATCGCGTTGGATCCACTTGATCATCGCCCGGTTTATAAAGGCGAAAATACCCGCGTTTTGCCAGACGGCCTTGAGCGATATCGTTGACCGTTTTTTCGTACTCGGTCCAGACTCCATCGACCCCGATTAGGGCCGGTCGAGCCAACCTTTTCCACTCTGCTTCAATTGTAGCACGCTGGTCACCAAGGCTACTGACACCGTCCCGTGTGGAGTCTTCGCGGAGCTCACGAACCCGAGCTTGCCCGAGGTTATATTCTTCAATTTCCTGGGCATTTGTATCCAAAATGTATTGGATTTGCTTGATCGCATCGACATAGGCAACCTGTGCCTGTTGTTGCTGATCTTCGTCAAAACCGAAGTGTTTTCCAGCACGTTCGCGATAGACGGCCAAATGTTTTTTGGTCAAATCGATATCAAGACGGGCGAACCCTTCACGATCGGGAACCATGTTGTGAAAGTGCTCCGCAAAGGGACCACTGGCATTCGCCATAAAGGGCTCGGCATTCCACGAACCGGTCTTTTTGTCGACCCCTTCGGAATAAAAATGCCACCCGATCGTGACGCGTAACAAGACCAGCATCAAGACGCCGACAGTTCCTAAGAACCGAGGGTAGGCGCCCCAGCCGATCGCTAATCGCAACGGCGATGTGAGCAATTTCTTAAACAAGCCGAAACTCCGCACGTATCTAGTTCAATGAAAGAATACCAAGACCACAGGCTGGGCTATTGATAGAAATCGCTTTCAAATTGCCAAGCAAACCCCACAACCGAAGTTGATCAACATTCTGATGGGGCAAGGCGGGAGGGAAAGGCAGTTTACAAGTCGCCTGAGGGGTAAGCGATTTATTATGGCTAGCCCTGCCCTATTCGCCAACCGACGATCTCAAAAAACATGTGGAAAAACGCTCCCCAGCGGGGGTTTACCCGCTATGACCGCCCCTCTTCAGCAGGAACGTGTCAAGTCGAATAGGCGGGAAAAGTCCTCAAATGACGAATGTTTTTGTTGTACCACTTGTGCCGGTTATGCCGATCATCTGGATAACGAGTTGGGCTTGACCACCTTTAACACAGCTCGTTTCCCCGCAATTGGCTTCAGAAAACATGAAAAAACCACCTCTAACGGGCCGCTCCAGGCGGCATTTACTCGGGCGTCTTGTCGCCGGAATCGTCGTTGGATTGACCAGCACTTCGCTTGTCGCTCAACAGCCGTTCCGACTCCCCCCCTCTCCTGCAGCCAACGGCCCCAATCCGGGATCGGCCGCAGCGCTGAGCGGGCAGACTCCGACCGCCCCGGCGACGTTTCAAACGGAACCCGAGCGTCGTTTACCAAACGACACGTCCTCGGCAGCCAGTCACGAAAAACCGGTCCTGAGGATCATCCCAGTCCCTCCCATCCATGTCCCCACCGTTGGGACAGCGATCGGACTGCGATATCGCAACGCCCCCGGAGTCAAAATTTCACCTGACCGCCGAGAAGGCCGGTTACTGGTGATGGCTCCCGAAGCAATGCAACCCAAGATTGCCGCCGACGTCGCGCGTTTGTTGCCTCCCGATGCGGGCGGGGTGCAACATGCTGTAGGACAAGGCCAACCGAGGGGTCAAGCCACCCAAACCAGTTTTGGTCCAGGTAGATTACAACTCTCCCTGAATCAGGTCGGTTGGCAGCGATTCGAAGACCACCTGACGATGGCGGCCGGTCGAGCCATTCCAGTGACGACTCAGCGAAACGGCGAAATTGCCACCTTCCAACTGGTTGACCAACCGTTGGAAGGAACGACGATCGAGGTGGATCGCCGAGCCAATTCCGTCACCGTTTTCGCGCCACAACCAGCCATCGCCGGCTGGCAAAAACTGATCGGATCGCTTGACCAGTCGGGTATGCCCGCCGGTTCCGTGACCGAATTGGTTCGCGTCCGAAACGCGGAACCGGCTCCAGTGCAACAAGCGATTCGTTTGTTGGGAAATCTGGGTGCCAGTGACGAAGTCGGAATCACGCGAGTGGCAAACACTCCTTTTGCAGTCGCCGTTCAGCAAGAAGGAGCGGCCCCTCAGGGCAACGACGCTCCACAAGGCAATGGCGATGCCGGCACCCCAGACGATGGACCGGCCGCCCCTGAAGAGGGCGTTGGTTTGATCGGCGATGTGAAGGTTCAATTTGTTCCGGACCTTGGCGTGATCGTTGTCAAAGGTTCCAAACGTGACGTGGCTCGCGTGATGGACGTGATTAAACAGATCGAAGAGAAATCGGCTATCACCAAACCTGATGTGGTTGTCCATTCCCTTCAGCATGTCAACAGCCAAGCGATCGCAACGCTGCTTGAAGAACTGTACACCGAAGTCCTTTCGGCTCGTCAGGGTGACGTCAGCATTACCTCGCTGGATAAACCGAATGCATTGTTGCTGATCGGGCGCAGTGAGGCGGTCGCTGCGGCGATCGAAGTCGTAAACAAACTGGACCAACCGGTTCCCGCCGCCACCCAGCTGCGAGTCTTTCGCCTGGAACACGCGTCGGCTATTGATGCCGAAGAAACGGTGACCAACTTCTTCGTTGACCAACCGGGCGACGACGAACAACGGCCAGGACTTGGCGCTCGAGCTCGAGTCGTGGCGGATTATCGAACCAATTCGCTGATCGTCCAAGCGGCTCCGCGTGACCTGCAAGAAGTCGCCAAACTGATCCAAGACTTGGATGTACAGAACATCCCTTCCAAAAGCGAATTGCGAATCATCAAACTGAAAAACGCATTGGCGGAAGATCTGGCTGAAGTGATTCAAGGCACGATCGATGGGACCGAAGAGGGGAACACCGAAAACGGAACGGTCCCCTCGACTTCCTTGTCGATGGTGTCCGTCGATGCCGACGGAAACCAACTGCTCAATTCGGGAATCCTGGCAGGGATCGTGGTGACGGCCGACACCAACGCAAACGCGCTGGTCGTACGTGGATCCAGTAGCGCACTGCCACTGATTGAAGAAATGATCAGGCAGCTGGACCAAACCCCAGGAACCGAATCCTTGGTGAAAGTTTTCACTTTGGAAAATGGGGATTCGCAGCAGCTAACCCTAGCCTTGCAGGAACTGTTCGGGTCGGGCACCAGCACCGGTGGTGTGGGGGCCTTAAACGTCCTGGGACTGGCAGCGGCAACAGCAAATATCGATAGCTCATTGGTCTCCTTGCGATTTTCGTCCGACATCCGCACCAACAGCATCATCGCTAGCGGATCGGCAAACGATTTGGAAGTTGTCGAATCGATCCTACTTCGCTTGGATACTTCCGGGTTTGCCGATCGGATGTTCGAGGTGATTTGGCTGCGAAACCAATACGCTCCAGACGTGGCAACCGCGTTGCAAAGCTTCATCACCAGTCGACAACAGCAACTACAAAACATCCAGCAAGCTCAACAGGGTGGACTCAGCCCGTTTGATGCTCTGGAAAGAGACGTCGTTGTGGTCGCCGAACCGGTAAGCAATAGCTTGGTGATCAGTGTGGCACCACGGTTGTATACGACCATTCGCCGCATGATTGACCAACTGGACCGAAGAGCTCCCATGGTGTTGGTGAAGGTCTTGATTGCAGAAGTCACCCTGGCCGATGGTTTTGAATTTGGCACCGAACTGGGGCTGCAAGATTCCTTGCAGTTTGACCGCGGGATCGCCTCGAGCAATCTGCCAACGGCTGCTCCACCCTCGGACACGGGCTTTGACTTCAACAACAATAACTCGGCAAACAGAAACAGCCTGAACGCAGGGGCACTTGCCGAACGAGCCGTGACATCGTTTGCGACCGGCACGACCAGTTCTGCTTATAACTACGGCGGCTTTGTTTTAAGTGCCGCCAGTGATTCGATCAGCTTGCTTATGCGAGCGTTGCAGGATGCGGGCCGTCTGCAGATCCTCAGTCGTCCACAATTGATGACTCTGGACAACACTCCCGGTGTCGTCCAGGTTGGGTCGTTGGTCCCACGTGTTACCGATGTGACGTCTTCAGCCAATACCGGTACCACCTTTGGCACGGAAGACCTACAGGTCGGTTTGATCCTGAGGGTGACCCCGCGTGTCGGCCGTGATGGCTTGATCGTTATGAATGTGGACGCCATTCGGTCCGCCGTCGACGAAGTGGCTCCGGGTATTCCAATCGGATTTAGCCCAACCGGAGAAGTGATCACGAGTCCTCAGATCCAACAGACTCAGGCCCAATCGGTCGTGACCGCCTACTCTGGGCAAACGGTTATCTATGGTGGATTGATCCAGAAAACGCGTAGCCAGACCAGTCGTCGTGTTCCCTATATTTCGAACATTCCATTGATTGGTGCTCTGTTCCGATTCGATCGCGAAACGGAAAAGCGAAGCGAATTGCTGGTCGTGTTGACCCCAATGATTGTTTCCAGCGAGGAAGATCTTGAATACGTCAAACAAACCGAATCAGCTCGCATGAGCTGGTGCCTGCCGGAAGTGATCGAAATGAACGGAGACGTGGGCCTGAGCGGCGGACATGGGTTATGGGGTCCAGCCCTAGCACCGGTGATCTACCCTGACCTTCAGCCAACGATCGACGACATTCACATCCAGTCGGATGTCCCAACGGACGTTTACTACCCTGAAGAAGCCATCACCCCTCAGCCAAGCGTGCTGATGGAATCGGCTGGCCCTGTCAGGGAAGCTCCTTCCACGCAGAACCCTCGTCCCGACGACGTGAAACCGGTTCAATACATGAATCAGGGCACACCGCCGACCGCAGGTTCAACGTCCGCCGCAGCAGCCGGTTTCCCGGCTCCGATCCAGGGGATTCCGCAATCGCCACCGTCGGCACAGCGTGGCTATTCCACTGCCAATGGTTACTCGTCGGCAGGCGGCTACCCCACCAGTTCGGGGACCGTTCCGCAACGGATTCCCCAACCTGCCCAGTAGCAAGGGTGTAGGAAGTCAGGTGGCGGAACGGCGCAAGCCCAACGCCACCTTCTAGTTTTCATTTAGAACGCATCAAGCGGCGTCATGCCAACCCGCTCGCTGACCCCGCTTTGATCCCCGCACCGATTTGGTCTTTTACCAAACGCCCAGGAAACGGAATTCCGAGTTGACCCATGAAAATCCAAAACTTTCGCGCCGCGTTGTTGCTTGCCATCTGCGTATCAGTTGGGCTGAGTGGCTGTTCGGTGATCAAAGGTGAAAAAACCTTTCGTGAATCGTTGCCGTTGATCGGCAAGAAAAAAGAGGAAGAACCGTATCCCAACCCGCAAAAACTGGCGGTCACTTGGAGTCCGGACGTGATCCTACGAACCGGTGCGACGCCGACACGTGGCTTTGGAGGACGAGTCTTCTTCTACGATGAAAAAACTCGTCCGGTTCCTGTCGAAGGGGAACTTGCGATCCAAGCGATCCGCACCGTCGACGGCGAACAACCTGAACTGAAACGCTATGCGTTCACGTCCGAGCAGTTCACCAGTCACTACAGCCAGACCGACCTTGGGGCTTCCTATAGCATTTGGATTCCCTGGGACGCAGTGGGGGGCTCAGAAACCAAGATCACTTTAATCCCCAGTTTTAAATCCAAAACGGGCGAAGTCCTGCAAGGGACTTCCAGCGTGGTCATGCTGCCTGGGAAAACCGAGCGAGAAGAAACCGCGTTTGATTTGCCGCCACTGGATAAAATGGCTGCCCAGGGCAGCTACGCCGGCGGTGCTTGGAGCTTGGGAAATCTGGCGAACTCCTCCAGGGGCGGTTTAACCACAACCACGATTCCCGTTCGAGGCAGTTTGCCACGCGGCATGCCTGTCCGTCCACCAGTTCCAACGTCGGTTCCCGGTGCAGTATCGGCCGAAGAGCTGTTGGCAAAGTTGAAGGCATCGGCCGGAGAAAACGGAAACGGTTTTGCGACGCAAGCTGCCGGCGTCCAACCGACGGGGCCGGATGGTATCGCGACGCAGGAAACCCCAGCGGTCACCCCCGCATCGGCGCAGATGCCAATGTCACCAGCTCGCACTCCTAGCTTCCAGCTTCCCGAACATCCCAACCAGCGATCCCAACGCTAGGGATGATTCCTGCACGCGGAATACGCACCTGCCCCAGCCCCTCGGGGCTGGGTGGGAGAGGCGATCGATTTAGCGAGAGTCGCCTTTCGCTTGAGACGTGCGATAAATAAGTTGCAAGTAAGCTCGCAGGCAAAAGAGTTCCTAGCCCGCTGCGTAAGCGAGGGACCGAAAAAGCAGGCCAATATCACCCGCTTTTTGGGGAGTTGTCTACTTAGCTTCCGCCGGGCTTGTCCCGGTCCGGGGCAACAACTGGCAGCTACCCCCATGCCTCTTTGCTATTTCATCCTTCTCCGCCAGCCCCAAATCGCCTAGGCGATTTGGGGCTGGCGGAGAACAGCCTTTTGATCGCTACCAATAAGGTAGCTGCCAGTTGCGAGTCCGCCGGGGCAAGCCCGGAAACGGAACTCTCTATACCTGGAGCTAAAAAAGGTGCTGGAATAGCCGAATGATTTGAGGCATCAGCAAGGGTACGAAAATCAGGAAGATTGACCACAGCAATCACCCTTGAAAAATGCAACTTCAAAACTGGCGCAGCGGGTTGATTAAATCGAAAGACGACAATCACGAAATCGATAGCCCGCTACGCAGCAGGTGAAGGTGTCGCCTCGCAACGATTGCGATCAACCTGCTTACTTCGCATTCGGCTGAAATTCTAAAACGCTTAAGATGGCCCGATGATCCGACGCGATGGCTTCGTCTAGGACGGTTGTTTCTAGGACTTTCCAGGCGGTCGCTGGATAGTAAGCGATAAAGTCAATTTGCCGGGTCGGCTTTGTGACGGGAATCGTTGGCAGCGGTTTTTGATTCGTGAACACAAGGTTCTCGCTCAAACGTTTAACGGTTCGGCTTTCTGCGTCATCGTTTAGGTCCCCACCAAACAGAACGGGCATTTCCGTGGTGCCGATGATCATCTCGGTCACTTTTGCCGCCGATTGAAAACGCTCTTCATCTTTGCGGCGATGATCAAAGTGGGTGGCCAAAACACGGATCGCAGGAAGCTCCGCAGATCCGATTTCAATAACGCCCGAAAGAACGCCGCGTTGCTCGCCGTTCTCCAAATTCGGCAGCAGATGATTCTGGATGTCTCGAATCGGCCAGCGAGACAGAATCGCGTTCCCGTACCCGCCTCCTTGCAGCGGAATATTTTTGCCGAACGCAAATTCCATTTTGGTCAAGGCACCAAACTGAGTCGGTTGATCGACGCTTTCACTACGTGCCACCTCCTGATCGACTTCCTGCAAAAGCACGATGTCGGCTCGAACGCTCTTGATCAGATTCGCAATCCGAACCAAGTCAAGTTTACCGTCGACTCCCTCGGCATGGTGAATGTTGTACGACAACACTCGGAGCGTGCCTTCAAACGAATGCTCCTGATCATCCGCTGGCGATTCAATGGTTTCGGCCGCGACAACGTAACTACAGAGAAAACTTGTCGCGGCGAACAGGAAACAGCAGGAGGCTACAATCGATCGGAACTGAAACATCGTTTACGGCTCGTAGGTGAAAAACAATCGGATATCGCATAAAGGTACAAACGTTATCTTGTGAGACCACGGAGCGCGGGGGCAACGCGGGGAATGACAGATGGTCCATGCTCTCGCTCGGGCCATGCTGCCGCTCGGTCCATACTATCGCTCGGGGCGTCCGATCCCATTTGGTCAATTTATCACTTGAGAGCGATGGTTGCTCAGCCTTAGTGACCAACAGCCCCAAGACATGTCGTCGTCGGATCCGTCCGCTCGGTAGTGTACCAAACCACTCCCCTCTCGATTAGAATCTGCTTCTCCAAATTCGCGATCCTCAGAAATCCACATCCTCACCTAAGGATTTTATACCTGTGCCCGCAACCGAACTGCCCGTGCCTGACTGTCACTTTGCCATTGATCTAGGAGCGTCCGGGGGACGTGTTATCGCTGGCCGTATCGAAGCAGGGCGACTGGAATTGGAAACGATCCACCGCTTTGCCAATAATCCAGTTTTTGTACAGTCGACGATGCAGTGGGACACGCTAGGGCTGTGGCGAGAAATCCTCCATGGGCTGACCCTGGCGGCGGCTCAGTGCAAAGAACAGGGGAGCATGATCCGCTCGGTCGGCGTCGATACCTGGGGAGTCGACTACGTCCTTTTGGGGCGAGACAACCAGCCGGTCGCTCCTGTATTTCACTATCGAGATTCGCGAAACCGCGGGATTCCAGAGCAAGCCTTTCAGATCGTCCCGCGTGAGGACATCTTTGCTGCGACTGGGTTGCAGTTCATGGACATCAATACCCTGTACCAGTTGCTCTCGGCAAAATTCTCGAACGCACCGGCTCTCGAGACGGCCGAATCGATGATCTTGATGGCCGACTATTTCCACTGGTTGCTGACCGGCAAGCGTTCGGTCGAATACACCAACGCGTCGACCACCCAGCTTCTCAATCCCAATACCAAGGACTGGGCCTTTGATCTGATTGAGCGATTCGAACTACCCAAGAAATTGTTCGGCCCGATTTCCCAGCCCGGCGTCACGCTTGGACCGGTTCAGGATTCGGTGGCTCAACAAACCGGGTTGGAAAACGTGCCCGTTGTCTTGCCGGCGACCCACGACACGGGCTCCGCGGTCTTGGCGGTTCCCGCAGAGGATTTTGCTCCGGAGAATCCCGATTGGTGCTACATCAGCAGCGGCACATGGTCCTTGATGGGTTGTGAACTTGCCAACCCATTGATTAACGATCGTTGTGCGGAATTGAATTTCACGAACGAAGGGGGCGTCCAAGGGAGCACGCGACTGTTAAAGAACATTGGCGGATTGTGGGTCTTCCAACAGATCCGAGCGGCTTTAGAGAGAAAAGGCGAAGCCGTCTCCTGGGAAAGCATGGTCGCTGAAGCGGATCAAGCGGAACCTTTTGGATTGGTAATCGACCCCGATCACAACGATTTCCTTGCCCCCAAAGACATGGTCGATGCGATCGTGCAGTTCGCGGACAAGAGCGGCCAAACCAAACCTGCCAACAATGGCGTTTTGTACCGAGCCGCCTTGGAGGGACTGGCACTTCGCTATCGAGTCTGCCTGCAGATGCTGGAATCATTGACCGGCAATCCGATCAAAACCATTTATGTCGTCGGAGGCGGATCGCTGAACGAACTGCTGTGTCAGATGACGGCAGATGCGTGCCAGCGAGTCGTCGTCGCTGGCCCAGGTGAAGCGACTGCAACAGGGAATGTCCTGATGCAAATGATCGGATGCGGAGTCCTTCAATCGGTTGAAGAAGCACGTAAACTGGTTCGAGAGAGCATCCAGCCCAAAGTCTTCCAACCGCAAAACAAAGAAGCCTGGGATCAGGCAGCGGACGCATTTGAAAAATACGCCGGTTAGATTTCGGCGGCTGATTCCGAGCGATAGAGACGAAGATCCGGCAAATGATGAGCCGGTTCAGTCCGCCGGAACGGCATCGCTATCGCTCTTTGGTCCGGCCTACTTTTGCTCAGTGATAAATTGGAAGGTCGGTGGGCATAGGGAATCCTAATCCACTGTGCAAGCGCGGAACAGCTTCGGAGGGCTGTCCATTCATCCAGTCGGAAGCGTTGGGTTTCCCAAAGCCACAGCCGTTTACCGGGACAGCAAATGATGAGCCGGGTCAGTCCGCCGGAACGGCATCGCTATCGCTCTTTGGTCCGGCCTACTTTTGCTCAGTGATAAACTGGAAGGTCGGTGGGCTTAGGGAATCCTAATCCACTGCGCAAGCGCGGAACAGCTTCGGAGGGCTGTCCATTCATCCAGTCGGAAGCGTTAGGTTTCCTAAAGCCACAGCCGTTTACCGGTACAGCAAATGTTGAGCCGGGTCAGTCCGCCGGAACGGCATCGCTATCGCTCTTTGGTCCGGCCTACTTTTGCTCAGTGATAAATTGGAAGGTCGGTGGGCTTAGGGAATCCTAATCCACTGCGCAAGCGCGGAACAGCCTTGGAGGGCTGTCCATTCATCCAGTCGGAAGCGTTAGGTTTCCCAAAGCCACAGCCGTTTACCGGTACAGCAGATGATGAGCCGGTTCAGTCCGCCGGAACGGCATCGCTATCGCTCTTTGGTCCGGCCTACTTTTGCTCAGTGTTAAACTGGAAGGTCGGTGGGCTTAGGGAATCCTAATCCACTGCGCAAGCGCGGAACAGCCTTGGAGGGCTGTCCATTCATCCAGTCGGAAGCGTTAGGTTTCCTAAAGCCACAGCCGTTTACCGGTACAGCAAATGATGAGCCGGGTCAGTCCGCCGGAACGGCATCGCTATCGCTCTTTGGTCCGGCCTACTTTTGCTCAGTGATAAATTGGAAGGTCGGTGGGCATAGGAAATCCTAATCCACTGCGCAAGCGCGGAACAGCCTCGGAGAGCTGTCCATTCATCCAGTCGGAAGCGTTAGGTTTCCTAAAGCCACAGCCGTTTACCGGTACAGTGGCTTAAATACCCGTGCTGGGATTACAGCGTTTGCTTAGGCTTTGTATTCGGCGTCAAAGAATTCTTTGCTCTCTTCCAAATTTGGTTTGATGGTTCGTGAACCTTCATGCCAGTTGGCAGGGCAGACTTCGCCATTTTTCTCGAAGTACTGCAAGGCTTGGACCATCCGGAGGGCTTCGTCGACACTTCGTCCCAGTGGCAAGTCATTGACAACTTGATGACGAATCACCCCTTCTTTGTCGATCAAGAACAGACCACGTAGTGCAACTCCGTCGTCCAACAAAACGTTGTAGTCACGGGCGATTTGTTTGTTGATGTCAGAGACCAACGGATAGGCGATGGGGCCGATGCCGCCTTGATCACGGGGGATATTCCGCCATGCGAAGTGGCTGAAATGGCTGTCAATCGAAGCTCCCAAAATCTGCACATTCAGTTTCTTGAAATCTTCATTGCGTTCGCTGAAAGCAATGATTTCGGTCGGGCAAACGAAAGTGAAATCGAGTGGGTAGAAGAAAAACAGAACGTACTTACCACGGTAATCGCTCAGAGAAACCTCTTTAAACTGGCCGTCGGGCATGACAGCTTGAGCGGTAAAACTTGGGGCTTCTTGGGTAACTAAGTTAGCCATCGATTCAACTCAACTTTATTGGAAAGGGATGACACACCGTGCTCGCTGAGACGGTCGATTCTTTTCTACTATCCATCGAAGTCGACTTTTGGACAACAGGGGGCCAACCCCATTCTCGACCGAACGGGTGGTACGATCCGCCCACGTCGACCGGTCCCTCCGCTGCGGGTATGCTAGAGCCAGCCCTTAAACGACTTAGAATTCGGTTTCCCATAGGAAAATTGCCCATGTGCGTGACGTATTTGCCGCTGCGGCGTTTTGTAATCCCGCTCACGCTGGTTCTCCTTATTTGGGTTTCGCATTCCCTTTCCGCTCAACAGTCGTCGCCCGCGATCGCTCCGGCTCCACAGACGGAAACAACTGAAACCGATTCCCAGCGTCCCCAGGAAAAGGCTCGCCGCGCGTACCTTGGCCGCGTCGTCGCGGCACCGATGTCCCACCTGGGGGCTGGCTGGCTGATTCGTCCGACGCGTCAGCAAGAGGAACGGCCCGATGAATCGCTGTCTCAGCTTGGTATCAAACCGGGGATGACCACCTGTGACATGGGATGCGGAAACGGCTTTTGGACTTTGATGATGGCGAAAGTTGTGGGGGAACAAGGGCGTGTCCTGGCGGTCGACATTCAACCTGAAATGCTGCAGAAATTAAGGCTGCGGGCAGTCCGCGAAGAAATCAAAAACGTCCAGCCCATCCTGGGAACAGTCGATGATCCCAAACTACCGGTCGAACAGGTTGACCTTTGTTTGATGGTGGATGTCTATCACGAATTCTCGCATCCAGAATCGATGCTCTGGTCGATCCGACGATCTCTAAAACCAAACGGCGTGATCGCACTGCTGGAATACCGCGAAGAAGATCCTCGGGTACCGATTAAACCGAAACATAAAATGTCGAAGCAACAGATCATGAAAGAGTACGAGAAAAACGGCTTCAAACTGGTCCGTGAGTACAACGATCTGCCTTGGCAGCACCTGATGTTTTTTGCTCGCGATGACAGTCCGTTGCCAGCGATCAAACCAGAACCTTTTATGGTTCAGCGATAGTTACGGAAGGTTTCATCTGTCGACGTGGCTGCGGCTGCCGAACATGCAATTCATCATTGGCGTGGCGGTCGTGCGGCGTAGAAGCAAAATTCCCCAATCCGCCCGGCCGCAGTTTACTAGGATTTACCACCCTTCACTCTCCGTCGGGCGTGCGATTTAATAGGTGGGACAGGCTTCCAACCAGTCGAACCAGCCATGACCGATCCAAAGCCTCTCCCACGTTTTAAGAATGCGTCCCTATTGGATTCGACGTCTACCCGGGAGAGCCGCCTCTCTTGAAAAAGAGGTTGAAGCAGTGAAGCAGTTAACACAGATCATCGACGGCCCCATTTTCTGATTTTTTGACCTTGCTCTCAGGATGTATTGATGAAGTTTGCGATTTGTAACGAAACGTTTGGCGACTGGCCATTGGAAAAGGCCGCACGCTACGCAGTCGAAGCAGGGTACACCGGCTGGGAAGTCGCTCCCTTCATGCTGACGGACGATCTGTTCGGGTACTCCGCTGAGCAACGGATCGAATACCGTCAGGTCGTCGAAGAAGCGGGACTGGACATCATCGCCCTGCATTGGCTGTTGGCGAAGACGGAAGGGTTGCATTTAACCAGCGACGACGTCGATGTCCGAAAAAAGACCGCTGATTACCTCTGCGAACTGGCTCGACTTTGCCGCGATCTGGGCGGCAAGATCTTGGTCTTGGGATCGCCCCAACAACGCAATTTCCCCGAATCGATGAGCGAGCAACAGGCGATGGACAATGCGGCCGAAGTGCTGCAAACCGTCGTGCCGACGTTGTGCGACACCGACACCCGGATCGCTCTTGAACCACTTGGACCGGCCGAAGGGAATTTCCTAAATACCGCGGCCGCCGCACGCGACCTGGCAGCTCGACTGGATGGGGATTCGATCGGGATCCATTTAGACGTGAAAGCGATGAGCAGCGAAGCGATCCCGATTCCGCAAATCATCAAAGAAACGGGCGACCAGATTTTGCACTTCCATGCAAATGATCCCAATCGCTTGGGTCCTGGAATGGGCGAAGTCAAATTTGAACCAATCTTTGCGGCCCTCGAAGAAATCAAATATGACGGCTGGGTCAGCGTCGAAGTCTTCGATTACGAACCGGGAGTCGACCGTTTGGTCAAAGGAAGCATTGATTACATGAAGGGATTATTGCCAGCGTGACGGAGCCTGATTCCAACGCCTCGGCCTCACTCAGTCCTGGCACGCACGATGCAAAACGTCGGCCAGGATTCCGTTGGTCGATGATCGGAATCAGCCTTGGCCTGCTGGTCGTGGCATCGGTAGGCCTGCTTGCGCCGTCCCCCTTTACGGGGCGATTGTCGGACGCTTGCTTTGATTTGCTTCACTTCCCGGTCTTTATTTTATTGACCGCCATCGCGATGTGGATCGGAGTCCAATGCGGGATCCGGACGCTGCGTGGTTTGGCCCTGGTATCGCTTGGGATCGCATTTATGGGAGCGGTCCTCGAGGGACTGCAAGGGCTTTCGGGCCGCTCCCCTTCCCTCCATGACTTGTTCGCAAATACCTGCGGCGTAACCGTTGCATGGGTTTTTGTTTCGCCCTGGCTACTGCCAGGTCCGGCAACCGCCGTTCTGCGAAAACGCTCCGTGCGGAATTTTGCGATCGCAGGTCTCGTGCTTCTTGTCGCGGCGGTCTCTTACAACCCCCTTCAAGCGGTGCGTGACTACTGGCGACTGGCGAATGAATTCCCGTTGATCGGATCGTTCGAAGAGCCAAACGAACTCAAACGATGGTGGCATCGTTCCACAAAACTATCTCTTGACGGATCGCTGGTCACCGATGGGGTTCGCGGTGCCAAATTGCAGGTCAGCCCAGCAATGTATCCTTCGTTTGGACACTTCCATCTGCCGCTGAATTGGTCGCCCTACGACCAATTGTCGCTGGATGTCCGCTTGACGCCCGACAGCCCGGCGGAGGGCGTGCTGATGGTGATCAAGATTTTCGACCAGGATTTCATCAACGAGTACTACGACGGGTATCACTACTCAACGGTTCTTTATCCTGGCCAGCTTAAGCACATCGTGATCCCGCTGGCCGACGTCGCAGACGGCCCGAAAACGCGCCAGCTGGATTTACAAAAAGTCGCCGGCCTGGAGATTTTCTTTCCCGAACGCGACGTTCCTGTGACGGTCGAACTGGATAACATCCGGTTGGAGACCATCGATTCAGCGAATTGAATCGACTATTTTCGCATGGCTACACTTGAAGCGTGAGCGGTTAAGCCTTCTTTTTCAGCCAGCCGTTCGACGTCGGGCGCTATTTGCGAGAGGGCGTCTTGGCTGAATTCGATCAGGCTTCCGCTTCGCACAAAGTCGTTGGCGGACAGACCAGCGGCCCAGCACGCGGTCCCCCCTGTCGGCAAAACGTGACTCGGTCCGGCCGCGTAATCTCCAAGGGCAACCGGAGTGAAATGCCCTAAGAAAATCGCACCTGCGTTGCGAATTTGGTCGCTCAGATCACGCGGCGATTCGGTTTGGATGTGGAGATGTTCCGGAGCAAACTGATCGGTCAGCTGACAAGCGTGTGCCGCGTCTCGGACCACAATCATCGCCGCAAACGCATTCAGACTATCGATTGCCAAGTCCGCACGTGCCAACACGGCAAGCTGCCGCTTCAATTCCTTCTGAACAGCTTCCACAAGAGGCTGATGCCAGGTGATCAAAATCGATGATCCCGGAGAGTGCTCGGCTTGAGCCAACAAATCGGCTGCGATGTAATCGGCTCGAGCCGTTTCGTCAGCGATGACGATCACTTCGCTTGGCCCGGCGATCGAATCGATATCGACCGTTCCGTAAACCCGTTTCTTAGCCAGCGCGACGAACAGGTTTCCTGGACCAACGATTTTGTCGACCGCAGGAACCGATTCGCTGCCGTATGCCATCGCGGCGACCGCCTGAGAACCGCCCATCCGATAAACTTCGTTGATTCCCAATTCATGGCAGGTTGCCAGCATGTCTTGGTTGTAGGCTCCAAATTTTGTCGGCGGAGCCACAACGGCGATTTGATCAACGCCAGCGACCTGAGCCGGAATGGCGGTCATCAGGACAGTCGATGGGTACGCAGCGGCTCCACCAGGCACACAAACCCCTACCCGGCGAAGCGGCAGGTATCGCTGCTGCAATTGCACACCAGGGCTGGGCTGGATGGAAACATTTTGGTGCAGGATCGCTTTCTGGAAGGTTTCGATGTTGGTCCGGATACGACGGATCGTTCCCAAGAATTCAGGATCGGCCTTTTGATGAGCCTGTTCAAGGGCTGAGCTGGGGACTCGCAATTCGTCCGCCGTCAGGTCCGCACCATCCAGGGCGGCACCATATCGCAAGACCGCTGCGTCCCCTTCCCGCTGAACGTCGCCGCAAATTCGATCGACAACCTGTACCGGCGTGAGAGCTTCCCCAAAGACCTTTTCGGTCAGAGCACGTCCCCGGGGACTGACAACATTCCCTTGAGGGCTCAGTTTAGCGCGGAGCGCATCCAGAACCTCCACTGTCGACTCCGATCGAGCATCAACGAAGGGAATATCAAAGGGATAACTATCAGGCTGAATCGTCGACATATCGGTTTCGTTGTTTCAAGCAACAGGATTTAGGACTCCCTAATCTTATTCGATCAGCAAGAACCCGCCAGCCGCCAACAAATCAGCCCACTCCTTGTCTCCTTGTCTCCCTGTCTCCCTGTCTCCCTGTCTCCTTGTCTCCTTGTCTCCTTGTCTCCCAACTCCCAACTCCCAACTCCCAACTCCCAACTCCCAACTCCCAACTCCCAACGGCAAACCTCGCCCATCTGCTAGAATTCAAAAAAACACCACGAGCGACCAACATGCCTAACACCATCCCCATCCCCATCCCAAACCACCCGCCGCTACGAATCGCCATTTCAGGTGCCTCGGGTTTAGTCGGCAGTCGATTGACCGATTTGCTGCAACAGAACGGCCATCATGTTGACCGGCTGGTCCGCGGCAAAACCGATCAGGATGACGAAATTGCGATTTGGGAGGAGAAGTTCGAAGAATCCAAACTGGACGGACTGAATGCCGTTATCCACCTGGCCGGGAAACCGATCGCAGACAAGCGTTGGACCGACGAGGTAAAAGAGCAGATCCGCGACAGCCGCATCGAAAAGACTCGGCTTCTTTGCCACCGATTGGCGGCGATGAAAACGCCCAAACCGGCGACCTTATTGTGTGCATCGGCCAGCGGGATTTATGGGGAAGGGGGAGAGCAATCGCTGACCGAAGAATCCCCTGCGGGCGAAGGATTTTTGGCCACGGTTGGGAAGCAATGGGAAGAGGCCTGTCAGCCGGCGGTCGAAGCAGGCATCCGCGTGGTTCATCTCCGGTTTGGAATCCTTCTTTCACCTGCGGGCGGTGCGTTAGAAAAAATGCTGCTTCCTGCCCGACTATGTGGCGGGCGTCTGGGATCGGGGCGGCAATGGTGGAGCTGGCTTGCAATGGACGACGCCTTGGCGGCAATCGCTCATTGCTTATTCAACGATGAAATCGACGGCCCCGTCAACTTCGTATCGCCCAGTCCGGTAAGGAATGCTGAGTTTGCAGAAACACTTGGCAAAGTCCTAGGGAGGCCCGCGATCTTCCCGGCTCCCGCATTCGCGCTTCGCATCGCCCTTGGAGAAATGGCCGATGCCTTGCTTTTGAACAGCCAGAAAATAGTCCCCAAGAAACTACAGGCGACAGGGTATTCGTTCCTCTATCCTGAACTGGAACCCGCACTTCGACACTTGTTAAAACGATAGTGAACAGGGTCCTATGAAATCACCGCAGCGCATCGACATACGCCCATCGGGACCGATCCTTTGACTTCGATTCTTGGGATATCGGCCTACTACCATGATGCTGCGGCGGCTTTGATTGTCGATGGTGAAATGGTTGCTGCGGCCCAGCAAGAACGCTTTTCTCGCTTGAAACACGATGCCTCGTTTCCCACGCAGGCGGTCCAGCATTGCCTCCAACAAGCGAATCTGGACGCATCCGATTTAGACTATGTCGCGTTCTACGAAAAACCGCTAGCCAAGTTTGAACGGCTGCTGGAAACCTACCTCGCGGTTACTCCTGCGGGGTACCGTTCCTTCCGCACCGCCATCCCCCAATGGCTTCGCCAAAAACTGCACCTGCAGCGAGAGATCCGAACCGGTTTACAGCATCAATACAAAAAACGAATCGGGTTTGTACGACACCATGTCTCTCACGCATCGAGTGCGTTTTACCCATCCCCTTTCGAAGAAGCCGCGATCCTGACGATCGATGGAGTCGGTGAATGGGACACCGCATGTTACGGAACCGGAAGAGGAAACCGGATCGAACTGCAACAGGCGCTTCGTTTCCCACACTCGCTAGGACTGCTTTACAGCGCGTTCACTTTCTTCACCGGTTTTGAAGTGAACGGAGGCGAATACAAACTGATGGGTTTGGCTCCGTACGGACAACCGCACTACTACGACCGCATTTTAAAACACTTGATCGATCTGAAACCGGATGGTTCCTTCCGGATGGACATGCAGTACTTCCATTACTGCCGGGGACTAACGATGACAAACAAACGTTTCGCCTCCCTGTTTGACGGTCCTCCCAGAAACCCGAATTCCGAAATCACTCAACGTGAAAAAGATTTAGCATCGTCGATCCAAAAGGTCACCGAAGAGGTCGTCCTTCGAATGGCTGCCCATGTCCAGAATCAAACACAGATGTCGAATCTGGTGCTGGCCGGAGGGGTCGCTTTGAACAGCGTCGCAAATGGACGATTGGTCCGCGAAGGCCCGTTCGACAACGTCTGGATTCAGCCCGCCGCGGGCGATTCAGGAGGAGCCTTGGGGAGCGCGATGTACGTCTGGCACCAACTGCTGGAGAAACCGCGCACGGTAGCGATTCCCGATGGCCAGCATGGATCGCTACTCGGCCCCGGATTTACCGAACAGGAAATCGAAAACTGCCTGCAGGCCGACCAAGTCGAATACGACGTGTGCGACAACGAACAGGATTTGTGTCGGCGGGTCGCTCGTTTGATTGACACCGGAAAGGTCGTCGGCTGGTTCCAAGGGCGGATGGAATTTGGCCCCAGAGCACTCGGCAACCGTAGTATTCTGGCGGATGCTCGATCTCCAGACATGCAGGCTCGCCTGAATAAAAAAACCAAATCCAGAGAATCCTTTCGCCCGTTTGCCCCGATCGTTTTGCAAGAAAAAGCGGCTGACTACTTCGACCTATCCGAAATGCAGGACAGCCCCTACATGCTGCTGGTCACGTCGGTTCGCCAAAACCATGCGTCGTTGCCAGCGATCACTCACGTCGATGGTTCGGCCCGGATCCAAACCGTCACACAAGACTCCAATCCACGACTCCATCGTCTGCTGACCTGCTTTGAAGCGATCACCGGAACCCCCGTGCTGGTCAACACCAGCTTCAACGTCCGCGACGAACCGATCGTCTGCAGTCCCGCCGATGCACTTCGATGTTTCCAACGAACCGACATTGATGTCCTGGCGATCGGAAACTGCATCGTCCAGAAAGTGGGTGACCGATGCAAACCTTAACGCCAACAAATAGGGACATCCAACGATTCGGCTGGTCCCTAACGATCATCCTCCCGGGTCTGACATGGATGATCGGTGATGGTCACCTTTCAAGCATCGCGATTGCGGCAACCATCGGTGTCGCCATCGGTCTATGCGGAACGGTTGCCCCGGCGATCATCCAGCCGTTTTACAAACTGGTCCAGGCCATCAAGCGTCCTGTCGATTGGCTCATCGGACAATGCGCATTGCTAATAATATTTGCCTGCGTCTTTTTACCGTTGGCCATCGCAATGAAAATTTTAAGGCGAGACGAATTGAAGCAACGGTTCGATCGGACCAGCGCGAGCTACTGGGAGGACCTAAAACAGGACGAAAGCAAAGATCGCTTTTGGAGGCAATGGTAGTGCGTGCCGGGCAATGCGCAGACCAGCTAATCGGCAGCACGCTACCCCAAAGCCTCATTCCAAAACGCAGCTCGCGAAGTGATTGTCGCCTTTCGCTCGGGACGTGCGATTTATAAATGAAGTAAATCTGGCTCCCCTCGCCCTCAAAACAAGCTCGCTTAAGACAGATTTGATACTGCATCAACGGTTCGCCAGCTAATTCAATGAAGGTCGATTCAAAGGCTTGTTTTGGGGGAGAGGGGCTGGGGGAGAGGGGGCCAACAGAGGTAGGCAAGGGATGACATAATCGCTTGAAATGCGGCGAATTATTTGGGCCTGTACTGCAAAATCGCCGCCTGGAAATCTCCCCCTCTCCCCCAAGCGAGCTCCACTACATCAAAGAAAGAGGCAGAGATCACGCAATGAGCTAGCAGAGATTTCTTCCGCAACAAAGAGCTCGCTTAGGGGCGAGGGGAGCCAGACTTTCTTCATTTACTTATTGCACGTCCCCCGCGATAGGCGACAATCTTTCTCTGCTTTCCATTAAATCAACAAACCTGTACGCGAGGGACCGAGAACACGGTCTGCAATCCCTCTATTACGCAGCGGGCTGGGATTTCCTGATGCAGCAGCGACCCGCTCAGAAACGGTCACTTCTAAACGTCACTTCCCTACTCACGAATCCCTAACAAGAATTCGGCGTTGTTTTGCGTCTTGGCTAGCCCTTTCGTCAGCTCATGCATGGCATCGGCTGGACTCATCTCTGCCAGATTCCGGCGCAAGATACAGATTCGCTCGTATTCGTCCGGGGCGAGCAACATCTCTTCACGACGTGTACCGCTGGCGTGCAGATTGATTGCTGGCCAGATCCGGCGATCGACCAAACTGCGATCCAAAACGATTTCCAGATTCCCCGTCCCTTTGAACTCTTCAAAGATAACATCATCCATTCGGCTGCCCGTATCGATCAAGGCGGTTGCCAAAATGGTCAACGAACCACCTTCTTCGACTTTACGAGCCGACCCGAACAGGGCTTTCGGTTTTTGCAGGGCGGCACTATCCAGCCCGCCCGACATCAACTTGCCATTGTTTTCGCCGTCACTGTTATGAGCCCGAGCCAGGCGAGTGATCGAATCGAGGAAGATGACCACATCGGTCCCATATTCAACCATTCGTTTGGCTTTTTCGATCACCATCTGTGCGACTTGAATATGTCGCTGAGCGGTTTCATCGAACGTGCTGCTGACCACTTCACACTGCGGGCTTCGTACCTCCCGCTCCATATCGGTAACTTCTTCGGGCCGTTCATCGATCAATAAAATAAAGACGTAGGCTTCCGGATAGTTTTTCAGAACGGACTTGGCCATCTGTTGCATCAGAACCGTCTTCCCGGCACGAGGCGGGCTAACGATTAAACCTCGTTGCCCAAATCCGATCGGGGTGAGCAGATCGACCACTCGAGTGCTCAGTTCTTTCGCAGCACTTTCAACGATGATACGGCTATCGGGATGGAGTGGCGTCAGATCTTCAAAGGGACGTTGGTGCTTGCGTTGAACCGGATCTTGATGGTTGATCGCTTCGATACGCAGCAAAGCGAAGTAGCGTTCGTTTTCCTTTGGAGGTCGAATTTGACCTGCAACATTACTACCGGTCTGCAAACCAAATCGTCGAATTTGGCTTGGGGAAACGTAAATATCGTCAGGGCAACTGACGTAGTGGTACTTAGGACTGCGCAGGAAACCGAATCCATCGGGGAGGATTTCGAGCGTTCCTTCACCGTACATCAAGCCATTCTTCTTCATCCGATTCTTGAGGATTTCAAAAATCAGTTCTTGGCGGCGTTGCCCGTTCACCTTCGGCAGGCCGTCGGTGTGAGCCATCGCCAGCAATTGAGGATCGGTCAGATCCTGCAATTGCGAAATATTTAGTTGCTCCTCAGCGGGAATCCCAATATTCGGAGGGATTCCGACTTTCTCGCCAGCCCGGTTGGCTTCATCGACGATCTCCTCAGGCAAAGAAAGAGGGTCCCGCTCAGCATCCAGTTCACGAATCCGTTGATCGACTTCGGAATTAGGATGCCGAGGACGCTCTTGCCCCTGGCGACTGCGAGAATTATCCGATCGTCCACGTGGACGATCGTTTCGGGAATTTGTGTTTCGATTGTTGGGAGTAGGCATGACAACCATTCAGCGAGGCGTTTTATCACCTCGTTTGGCCCGATAGCAGGCAGAGAATTGAAAAGGTGATCGTCCCTAGAAATTAGGGCAGATCATTCGACAGGGTGGGAACCAGGAGGAACGACACGTTTCCCCCAGCAGTGTTCATTTCGATCAGTCGGAGTGACTGGAGACCGATCGATAGGTGAGTAAGCATCAAAGGAAGATTCTGAAGAAAAGTTAGGTTTTTTGGAATTCGGTACGGGCAGCCCAATCTTGGCAGCCAATTTCGCTACCTGGGAACGCAATTCTTCCGAACTTCCGTTGTTTTGTAAAATATGGGTGCTGAGTCTTTTTTTCTCGGAGATCGGCAATTGCCGAGCCTCTCGTTTTTTTAATTCTTCGACAGTCCAACCGCGTTCGTGCAGCCATGACTGACGTTTCTGTAGCGGGGTGACTAAACACCAAATCTGGTCGCAATAAACATCCCAGTTAGATTCAAATAGCAAAGGAACGTCCAGGACCGCCGCAGGAACTCCATTTTTGGTCGCCTCGATAAGCTTCTGTTGCAGAAGAAGGCGGGTAGGTGGGTGAACCACGGCCTCCAGCCATTGTAACCGCTGTCGGCTTTCCAAGTCATCCCCGAAGACCTGTGTCGCGAGCCACTTGCGGTTGATTTTCCCCTCTTCCAGAACCTCTAACCCGAAGTACCCCACCAAAGCCTCAATGACACTTTCTTGGTTAAGGACCTGATGGGCAAGGCGGTCCGCATCCAGCCAAACCGCTCCCATCTCCACTAACTGCCTCGCAACGGTGGATTTTCCACCCGCCGGGGGCCCAACGATCCCGATGACAATCATGCTGTGGGAGGTCCATCAAAAGGAGAAAAGGAAAGCAAAACCGCAAACAAATGGCACCGCGCCATCTAAAAACATTTTGAATCAAAGAGAAAACATCGAAGAAAGCGAATTCCATTTCTCAAAGGACGGCTTGAGTTTTTACCGACCCGCAGACTATATTACCGGGCTACGTTCCCCGGCACCAAGTTCGGGCTTTACGCTTCCCTTAGAATTTCACTTAGCACGCAGTTATTTCTATGTACGCGATTATCGTTGACGGCGGACGTCAGTATAAGGTCCAGCCGGGACAAGAAGTGGATGTCGACTATCGCGACATTGCTCACGGCGAAAACCTGGAATTCACGACCGTATTGGCCGTTTCCGGCGAATCTGGCCTGACTCTGGGAACTCCAACCGTCGGTGGCGCTACCGTCACGGCATCGGTCCTGGGCCCGAAACAAGGCGAAAAAATCCACATCCAGAAATTCCGTCGTCGTAAACACTCCAAAAAACGCACCGGCCATCGTCAGTTGCACACTCGAGTTCGTATCGAATCGATCTCGGGCGTTTAACTTTGACGTGAGCTCGCTGCACAAAGTCGAGCCTCCATGTTAAAAACGATTATTGGCAGCGGCCTTCTCTGGGCCGCTTTCTTTGTTCCGGTCGCACCAGGACAATCGGTCTCTTTTGAACCCATTGTCCTTGACCATGCCCCGGGACGGGTCGTTTATGCGGTGACCGCTGCAGACATCGATAACGATGGGCTCCAAGACGTCGTCGCCGTGACTGAGCATGCCGTCCTGTGGTATCAGGCACCTCGATGGCGAAAACGAATCCTGCTGGCAGACGCCACGATTCCCGATAACGTCTGCATCGCCCCCTTCGATATCGATCGCAATGGACGGATCGACCTTGCCCTAGGAGCCGGCTGGCCCAAAGGCGGAGGGACGATCCAGTGGCTTTCCCCAGGCAAATCGATCGAACAGCCCTGGAATGTCCACCCGATCTCCAGCGAAGGCTGGACCCACCGCATGCGATGGGCGAACGTGCTAGGCACCGACGAACCACAACTGGTGGTCTCTCCCCTAAACGCGACCATCCGCGATGGGGCCCGACTGCTGGCGTTTTCGATCCCCAAAGACCCCAAGCACGACCGCTGGCACTCGACGGTCATCAACGAGAGCCTAAACAGGATCCACAACCACCTTTGCGTCGCCCCCGAGGCCATTGGCTTAGAAACAGACGACGACGAATCGACGAAGATCACCCTAGCCGCCAGCCAAGAAGGCCTTTCGGCTATCATTCCTGACCACCGTAACCCCAGCAAATTCCGCCTGGTCCCTCTGCTGCCCGGAGCCACTGGCGACACGCCCGACAAACAGGGCGTTGGGGAAATCAAAACCGGAATGCTCAGCAATGGACAGCGCTTCGCTGCCACCATCGAACCGATGCACGGCACCGACGCCGTCGTCTACGAACTGGGGGACTTCTTCGCTGCGGCTTCCCCCAAAAGAACCGTCTTAACCGACCAGCTTCGCGGTGGGCACGCCCTAGCGGTCGCCGACATCGATGGCGACAAAAGTGACGAAATTATCGTCGGCTACCGCGAACCCAATCCGCAGGTCGGAATCGTCATGTTTGACCACCAGCCTGACGGAACCTGGACCGAACACCGAATCGGTTCCCAAGTCGCCTGCGAAGACTTGGTCGTCGCCGACGTAACGGGCGACGGCAAACTGGACATCATCGCAGGCGGCCGCGCAACAAGGAACGTTGTCCTGTATGTCAACCAAGGAAAATAACCCCGCCTCCACGCTGGAGCCAGCGGAACCAACAGACACTTACTCCGCTTGCGTGATCACCGGTGGATCCAGCGGTATCGGCAGAGCGATTGCCCTTCACGCCGCCCTGTCGGGATTCACCGACATCCTGATCCACTACCGCAGGAACCACCAAGGGGCAGCCGAAACCGTTGCGGCCCTCGAACAAACCGGAGCGACCGCCCAGTCGATCGCGATCGATCTAGCGGAACCAGACGCCCACCAGCGACTAGCGGATGCCGCCTGGAAATTCTCGCCAACAATCAGCGCTTGGTTCCACAACGCGGGAGTCGATGTTTTGACGGGCGACGCCAAAAAGGAGCCTTTCGAAACGAAACTGCAACGGCTCTGGCAAGTCGACGTCCATGCGACGATCTTGCTGGCGAGAGAAGTTGCCGACCGAATGCTCGCTCAACCCAAAACACCCGTGATCCCCAGCATGCTCTTCACCGGATGGGACCAAGCGACCGCCGGAATGGAAGGAGACGCCGGGCAAATGTTCGGCCCCACCAAAGCGGCGATCATGGCCTTCAGTCGATCATTGGCGCAAACGCTCGCACCCGAGATCCGTGTCAACTGCGTGGCACCTGGATGGATCCAAACCGCTTGGGGCGACAACGCGGATTCCGGCTGGCAACGCCGAGCCCAACAGCAATCGCTGATGCACCGCTGGGGAACCCCGGAAGATGTTGCCGCGATGGCAGTCCACCTGTGCAGCGCCAACTCAGGATTCATCACCGGCCAAATCGTCGAAGTGAACGGTGGCTGGAACCGCAAGCCCTCCTAGGCATTGCCCGCCCGGGCCACCCAATCGCTCCGTGCGGACCATCATGATACGATTGGCGACCACGTTTCTGCCTCGCGTTTCACAAGGGTTCCCCATGACCAACCGCTACCAAGATTTTGCAAAGATGATCGACCACTCGTTGCTGCAACCAACGATGACAGTCGACCAATTGGAAGCGGGGATTTCACTCGCCCTTGAGTACGACGTGGCAAGTGTGTGCATCATGCCTTACTACTTAAAACGTTGCGCGGAACGATTGGCGGGCAGCACCGTCAAAGCGTCTACCACGATCGGATTTCCGCATGGAGTCCAAACCACGCAAGTCAAACAGCGTGAAGCCGAACAAGCGATCTCTGACGGATGCGAAGAACTTGACTTCGTCGTCAATATTTCGAAGGTTTTAAGTGGGGATTGGGAATTCGTCTCGGCAGAAATCGAAGCGGTTACCAAGATCGCCCACGACGCGGGCCAAGCCGTGAAAATCATTTTCGAAAACTGCTACCTTGATGATGCACAGAAAATTCGCCTTTGCGAAATCTGCAACGACCTGAACGTCGACTGGGTAAAAACATCGACAGGCTTCGGAACCGGAGGGGCGACCCTTGAGGACCTAAAACTGATGCGCACCCACGCCAACGCAAACGTTCAAGTCAAGGCAGCAGGAGGCATCCGTGATTTCGAAGGCTTAAAAGCGGTCCGCGACCTGGGCGTCACTCGCTGCGGCGCCAGCCGAACGAAAGATATCCTGGACGCCTGTCGCACCGAACTAGGTCTCAGCCCAATCGCTTAGCAAGCGACGTGGATTTTATTACTGCGGGATTTCAATCGTAGCGGAACATTCAATGTCGCTCGGTTCTCCGAACCGAAAGCATTGCGGACGACCGCTTTCGGCTCGAGGGACGTGAAATTTGTAGGTGACGGTTTTAACCCTACCCATCCGAGTCTAAGTGCAGTGCTTTTAGCCCAGCAGGCGGCAGATACTTTCCGTTGACTTACGCCAACGGAAACCTAGCGTGCGCATCAAAGCCCAGCGGGCGACAGACAAGCGTGGTTCTGTCGCCCGCTGGGCTTTCCTTTTCGCGATACCCACTCCGGCGGCTGACGCCCAATGCCATCTACTCTGGCATCTGCGGGCGGTTTTCCTAGCGGATCGGCGCAAGCCGACCGGCAAATTCATTGTGTTTTCAATACGATTGCCGGACGGCTCGCGCCGTTCCGCTAAGAAAGTAGATGACATTGGACTGACGCCGCCGGCAAGCATCCGCCGCCCTCCGGGCTACGTGTTCACTCGGCCCCATGTAGACTTGTCAACGACTGCAACGCCTTCATTTATAGATTTTACGTCCCGCGCGAAGCGAAAATTTCAGACAGGCTGCGATGCAGGGCGGAACGGCTCTCAGCGTCCGAACAGTCGCACGGAGCTCAACGCCATCCTGCGTTTCGCTATTTTCGCGAAGCCGAGCCAGCGCAACTATCTCACGACGATTCTTCAGCGCAGCGATTAAAACGCAGACCGACGGTTCCCTCGACAGTTCCACTAACCGTTGGCGGCATTACTTTTACCAGGAACCAAGATCGACTTCGATCCTCCACGGGAAAGCAATGAGGCGACGGGACCACGATGAACTAACCCTTCGTCGTAAACGTTCACCCACCATTCAGCGGCCTCGGCATCGGTCCATGACGAAGCGGATTCGCACGCAGTCAACTGGGCGACGACCTCCCGAATGGTCTGCGGCCGATCCGCCATCTTCTTTTCCAAGCATTTCATCAGCAACCGCTCTAAATCAGCAGGAAGTGGTTTCCCAAGCCGTTCGCTGGGCAACATCGGATCGCTCCCCACTTGCAGCATGCAGATATCGACAGCAACCTTTGCGTCAAACAGCGGGCTACCGGTCAACAGGTAATACCCGACCGCGCCAAGCGAATAGATGTCCGATCGCCCATCCACGCCGGAGGCGTCCCGAATCGCTTCGGGCGACATGTATAGCGGAGTCCCCGTCAGGGATTCGACACGAGTCACCGCATGGGAGCTGACCGGAAGCGTTTCCTTAACAAGCCCAAAATCAACCACTTTCAGAAAATCGAATATCCCCGCAGGAGCGGACAACAACAGGTTCCCTGGTTTGATATCCCGGTGCACCAGTCCATGGTCATGAGCCTCCGCCAACGAACCACACACCTGCTTTAGGATCGATATCACCCGCCCGGGCGACTGGGGGCCGAAGGTTTCGACCAACTGCGTCAAATCCACCCCCTCCACCAACTCCATCACGTAAAAGAATGTGGAATCCGCGGTATGCCCGTAGTCGTAAACCTGAATCGTATTCGGATGCTTCAATTCACTCGTTCTTTGAACTTCCCGCTCAAAACGCCGAATCGATTTTGGGTCCGCTCCACTCGCCTCTAAAACCTTCACCGCAACGGGGCGGCGAAGCAACTGATGGCGTCCCCGGTAGACGGTCCCCATCCCACCGGTACCGATCTCTTCCAACAGTTCATAATTTCCAAGCCGGCGCAGGCGATGGGCCGCGGCATCAGCCTTCTGCTGCAAATGATAATTGAAGAGCGTCAGCCCCAGAAAGCCGCCGCCTACGGTCGCCAACAGCCCGACCAAAGAAAGGAAGGCAAGATTCAATTGCCGGAGTGGTTTATGGGCTTCCTCAACGTCCATTTTTGTGGCGATGCCGAACTGGAATTTCTCCAACCAGGTCCAAGCACCAACCACCGAAACACCGCGGTAGTCGTGATACCCCATGCCGTCGGCCCCGGTCCCGCCACGCGTCGCACTTTCGGCCATTTTGGTTAGCGACTGTTGATTTCGCGGCAGCGCGGCTTGCCCCCCCTTAACCAAATTCACCCCAGGATCCGCAAGCGTCACGTTCAATGCACAGCGAACGTTTGCGTCATGCGGCAGCAGCCCCGCTTCTCGCAACTGCTGAGTATTACGCACTCTGGAAATCAACACTCCCTGTCGATCGAAAGCAAACGTTTCGCCCGTCTGGCCTGCCTGAGAAATAGCCAGCACCTCACTGAAGCGGGCACATGGATCAAACACCAACGCCAGCAACCCTACGACCCGACCTTCGGCTTGAAGCGGAGCGGTCGCGGCCATCACCGCGTCCCCCTGCCGAATGATTACCCCCGACGACTCCTCACCACACGTCCACGGAAGCGAAAATGGAAGCGACACACCTGTATGCCGCTCATTCGCATTCTTCCAGGCAAAATCGGACAACTGAACCGAAACTCCGGCGTCAGTTTCCTCCGAAGAAAAAACGACTAGCTCGCTCCGATCCAGAACGAACCACCCCAAATGCTGTGACGCCGAGGGGAGCGACGAATGCATCTCATTCAGTCGTTCCGTCGCCGAATTCGCCTCCAACAAGACACGCCCCGCTGCAGAGGGTTGGCTCAGATGGGCCAACACAGACGTATGCGTTTCCAATTCTTTGGCCATCGCCCTCGCAATCGCCTGCTCTTCCTCCAACCAGATTTCGACCGCGCCCGCACTAGCATCACGGATCGCGCTCATCGCAACTTCAGAATTGCGATACGAAGAGCGTTTTACCAGACTTCCTACCCAAACCGCAAAAACCAGGCTCAGCAACACGCACACCGACGCCACCATCGGCAACGGCTGGAGCATCGCATTCCGCAACGAGAACCCACTCCTATTCGCAGTGCTCCCTTGCGGTCGGCTTATATGGTCAATAGGCACGTTAGATTTATGGAAAGTCGTAAGCTGGATTGTCCGGATCGAAATCGCTTTCGGTCAGACCTTCGTTAACACGGACATCTAAATAGGTATAAGATTCAAGCAAAGGCGGATCGCCCCCCTCTTCCGCAGAGGGCCAGCCAAATGCGGTATAGCGAAGCGGCAGCAGGCGTTCGGAATCAATCGCTATTTCAGCAAGCGAAAAATCATCCGGATCGCCATTCGGTTCAGCGTGTCGCACGCGGATTAGTTGGCACTCGCGATCTCCCACCCGATGACCGTCCGCAATCGTGACGGTCGCCGTAGCGGTCTTGAGATCGTGTTCGCCTCGTTCGATAAGTTTTTTGATAAGATTCGTCATTCCGATCTGAGTGATCGGATAGCGGTTCCCGGACATCGCCAGGAAACTGTCAGGTTTCAACCAAGCTCGGAGAAGATTCCAGCGCCCCCCTTTATGGGCCACCAGTTTTCCGTCGTTTTCATCTTCCACCCAGATAACCTCCTGCCCCTGGCTCTCGGCCGGCAAAAGGAAATGGAGGTAAACCCGCATAGGTCGTGTGACCTCACCTCCCTCTATACGCCGGGTTTGCAGTTTTAGTTCAATCGTTTGCTCGGGATGCAACCGATCGCCGATCCTTTCTTGCTTAACCATCGTGGCGGTGTAGTCGTCCACATTCTGTTCAAGTTCCACCAAGCCACGACGTGCCATCTGCAGAACTTCCTCCAGAGTGGCGGAACGTGAACGACCCACCAACGTTCCCGAATCATCCCCAGCGCTACCCAGAATCGGAGTCGGGGCGACCGGCGAAGGAACCACCGAAGGGGCGGTCATTCGCCCTAGCATGAAGAACACAAAAGCGATGATCGCTAACACCACGAAAAACCGCCAGAGTGGCTGAGCGGTCGATCCAGACGGAGACGGGCAGCTTTCGGGCATGGGATTCTCTAACGAAAAAGGACATCACTTTGAATGATCATTTGCCATCACCAACCGCAACGCAAAGCCTCCCTCGGCAACGGCCCCTGCCCCCATGTTAGCTCTCGCGAGCACTACAGATTTAACCGAAACTCGAATGTTTCCGCTAGACGAGCGTTCTTGGCGATGTTGGTGGAACCGGCTTCGCATCACAACCATTTGAGAATACGGAACGGCAGCCAACCCTAAAACCTGACAGTCCACCCAAATCACCTATCGCACGCCATTTTTGCAATTCCGCGTTAGAAGCCTGGTGCGGAACTAGGGTTTCATTGGTTTCGCAGCCGATTCCCCCTTGTTTTACGGGACACGGACGGATCACGGTTGACCCACTTTGCCCAAAGGCGTAACTTTAACGATGGAATTATCTCGCGCATTGGTAACAGCCTTCAACTGTCGTTGAAGGCGGCGTGGAAGAGTAAGAATCCGTAGCAAATCTCTGCCTTTTCGTTGCGCAAGGAAGCCTAGGTGGCCAGAGGGAAGTCCCCTCACCACGTGGATTTCATGCTGGCAACGCCCCAGCGTTCTTTGTCGGTAATTTTATATCGGCGTCCGTTGGTAAAGGCACAACAGGTGTGATCGATGAGTGCACTGGAACGAATCTGGGAGATCCTCGGCGTGGTCTTTGGGGGCCTGCTTGGATCGGTGGAGCGAGGGATTACCGCCATTTTTGGTTCGAGTAATGCTCGTCAAATCAATCGTTATTCCGAACAAGTTGAACGTATCAACGCGTTGGAAGACAAATATGCGGCCTTTACCGATGAGCAGCTTCGTGAACAAACCGAGCGTTTTCGGCAACGACTTCGCGACGGGGAAACGCTTGACGACTTGCTAGAGGATGCCTTTGCGGTTTGCCGCGAAGGGGGCAAACGCTTCCTTTCCATGCGTCATTACGACGTCCAACTGATCGGCGGCATGGTACTGCATGGTGGTGGGATCGGAGAAATGATTACCGGGGAAGGTAAAACCCTGGTCGCCACCCTGCCCGCTTACCTGAACGCTCTGGAGGCCAAAGGGGTTCACGTCATCACGGTCAATGACTACTTGGCTAGACGTGACATGGAGTGGATGGCACCGCTGTATATGAACCTGGGCCTGACGGTCGGGAACATCCAAAGCGGGATGAGCATCACCGAGAAGCAAGAGGCCTACTCCTGCGATATCACCTACGGGACCAACAACGAATTCGGATTCGATTACCTGCGGGACAACATGCGTCCGGCGGCTCGTAACGATAGTCGATTCCCGGTCGAACATCAGCAGAGCCAAGGGCCGCTGAACTACGCCATTATTGACGAAGTCGATAATATTCTGATCGACGAAGCGAGAACCCCGCTGATCATCAGCGGCCCTGCCGACCAAGACTTGGCAAAATATGCCGAAGCCGATCGCGTCGCACAGCAATTGCGCAAAGAAGAACACTTTGCCGTCGACGAAAAACAGCACAATGTGACCCTGACCGACGAAGGGATTCGCGAAGCGGAAAAACTGGCCGGCGTAGAAAGTTTCTACACCGCTGGCAACATGCAGTGGCCGCATCTGATCGACAACGCCCTCAAGGCTCGGTATCTGTACAAACTGGACGTCAATTATGTCGTCAAAGATAAACAGATCATCATCGTCGACGAATTCACCGGACGCTTGATGGAAGGTCGCCAGTGGTCCGATGGACTGCACCAAGCGGTCGAAGCCAAAGAAGGGGTGCCGATCAAGCAGGAAACACAAACCTTCGCCACCGTCACGCTGCAGAACTTCTTCAAGCTCTATCGCAAACTGTCCGGAATGACCGGAACGGCGATGACCGAGGCAAACGAGTTCTGGAAAATTTATGGGCTGGACGTTGTCGCCATCCCACCTCACCGCCCTCTTGAACGGATCGAACACCCCGACGTCATTTACATGACCGAAAAGGATAAGTTCAAAGCGCTTGCCGAAGACATCGAACGGACCAGCAAGTGGGACGTTCTGGTGCTGAAAGACGGCAACGAAATCTGGGGTGAAATCGATTCCGAAGATGACAACCAAATCTCGATTTTGCCTAAGGGAAAAAAGACCAAAGAGCAAATCGATCGATCGAAAGTGGTTTCCATCGAACACGCCAAACGACCAGTCCTGGTCGGTACCGTCTCGATCGAAAAAAGTGAAAAACTAAGCCACCTGCTCGAGCAGCGTGGAATCAAGCATCAGGTCCTGAACGCTAAACAACACGGCCGTGAAGCCGAAATTGTGGCTCAGGCTGGACGCTTAGGAGCTGTCACGATCGCTACGAACATGGCCGGTCGTGGTACCGACATTATTTTGGGTGGGAATCCCGAAACGATGGCCTGGTCGCAACTCCAGCACAAGTATCCGACGCGACTAGAGGTTCCGGACGAAGAATGGAAGCAATTGGTCGAAGAGATCGATGCCCGCGAAAACATGTCTCCTGAAGGGGAAATTGTTCGTAACATCGGTGGCCTGTCGGTGATGGGAACCGAGCGGCATGACTCCCGCCGAATCGACCTCCAGCTTCGCGGTCGTTGCGGACGCCAAGGGGACCCTGGTTCCAGCCGATTCTATCTGTCGTTGGAAGACGATTTGATGCGAATCTTCGCCGGTGACTTTGTCAAAAGCGTGTTCGAACGCCTGGGCATCGACGAAGGCGAAGCGATCGAATCCAAATTGGTGACTCGCCGAATCGAAGCGGCTCAGAAGAAGGTCGAAGAACGGAACTTTGAGATTCGAAAAAGCCTGCTGGAATATGACGAAGTCATGGACGAGCAGCGCAAGCGGGTCTACGGCTATCGCCAGAACATCCTGGATGGCCACAGCTGCCGCAAAATGCTGCTCGCACAAATTCGGCAACAGATCGAAAAGCACGTCGATGAAATCCTGGACGAAGATTACGGTTCAACCTCCTACGCCAACTGGGCAGGAGCTCAACTGAACTGTGTGTTGGAACCCAAGGACTTCCGCGGGCTCGATCCACAAACGGCGGATCAATACAGCCGGGAACAGGCCGAACGCGCAGCGGAAGCGGCGATCAACGAGGCATTGGAAGAAAACCTGCCTCGTGAAATGCAAGAATCCGAATGGAACTGGCAAGCGTTGGCGACCTGGGCGAACAAACGGTTCGGCACCAATTATCGCGATCACGATCTAAAGAATATGGAGCGTCCTGACCTGGTCGATCAACTGGTCCAGAACGCCTACGAAGCGATTGCCAAGGTTGACCTAAGCGAAGGCGAACCGTTCCTGGAAAGCGATTTTGGACTGCGACAGCTTTGCAGTTGGATCCGCTTCAAATTCGGGATCGAAGCGACTCCGGATGAACTGAAAGGGATTGAAGAACTTTCCGACGTTCAACAACTGCTGTTCGAACGCGCGGAGAAAGCCTACGCCACCAAAGAGGCTGAATACCCCATCCTGACCGGGCTCTCGACGTTTACCTACAAAGAAGGAAACTCGGTCATCCTTGACCGCGAGAAATTGGTCGCCTGGATCAAAGGACGCTTCGGCGTCGATGTCGACGTCAACGATCTGGAGATGAACCGCGAGAACCTGAAGAACCAGTTAATGGTTCACAGTATGCAGGACAACAAGGAATCGCAGGCCAAATACGAAGAAGCTCGCGGAAAGATCGAAGCCCTGTTTGGCGATGCCGACGAAGATACCAACGCGGTCCTTGCCGCCGGGGATCAGAAACTTCGTGAACTTGGCGAATGGCTTGCCAAAGAATTGAATTTCAATCCTCCGCCAGAAGATCTTGGCCGGATGAACAAGCAAGCCCTGTTGCTGGCAGCCGAGGGTGCCGTCGATGATCGCTTCTATCCCGAAATGCGAAAAATGGAACGGCAGGTTCTGCTGTCCATGGTTGACGGAGCCTGGAAAGATCACCTACTGGCGATGGACCATCTGCGAAGCAGCGTGCAGCTGAAAAGCTACGCCCAACTGGACCCCAAGGTCGAGTACAAACGCGAAGGGATGCGGATGTTTGAAGACATGTGGAGTTCGATCGGTGAACGAACCACCGACCTGATCTTCCGCATGGAATCCTTCAATGAAGACTTCATTCGAAGCACGTGGGTGAATGCGAACGCACACCAACCCGAAGTCACGACGGCGAATCTGTCCGAAAAAGAACAGACGCAGCAGCAGGCCGCGGACAATAGCGGGGACACCCCTCGCAAACCGGATCCGGTCCGCAACACGGAACCTCGAGTCGGACGCAACGACCCATGCCCATGCGGTAGCGGGAAAAAGTACAAAGCCTGCTGCATGCGAAAGATGGTCTAGCCGGCACGCCGGGTATTCCCGGAATACCCAACGCGTAAACGACAGCCGCTTGAACCAGAAGCAGCGTAATTTTGTAGCCTTTCGCTCCGCGAAAGTAGCTGCAAGAGGGCGTTCTTTCGCACGTCCCGAGCGAACGGCGACAAACACTAAACCGACCGCTCGGTGCATGCGGCGGGTTTCCTCATTCCCATGGAATGGCGGCCTAAAGATGAGGTCCACACGGACGTGAAAGAGCTTCGATGCTGCTAAACATTCTGTACAGCATGCTGCTAATAGCGGTTTCACCGCTGCTGCTCTATCGCGTCTGCCGGTACGGAAAATACCGACACGGCTGGCCCGCCAAACTTTGGGGAGCGACCGGCCTTCCTCCCAGTGAACGGCGTCGATTGTGGCTGCACGCAGTAAGCGTCGGCGAAATCAATCTACTGCGTGGATTGGTTCAGAAAATCGAAGCACGCCACCCCGACCTGCCAATTGTTGTCAGTTCGACCACCGCGACCGGATTTGAACTCGCTAAGCAACATTTCGGTAAAGACCGCGTCTTCTACTGCCCGCTCGACTTCACCTGGGCGGTCCGTCGTGCGATCCGCGAAGTGAATCCTTCCAAACTGGTCCTGGCGGAACTAGAAATCTGGCCAAACCTGATCGCGATCGCAACCTCTCCCCCCAACCACATTCCGGTGGTGGTAATCAATGGGCGGCTAAGCCGGAACAGTTTCCGCGGATACCGTCGATTCCTGCGGTGGGTCCAGCCCACCTTTCGCCGCCTTACGATGGTCGCCTGCCAAGACGATGCCTACGCGGAACGCTTTCGAGAACTTGGCACCGCTCCGGAATCGGTTGTCGTCACCGGGTCGATCAAATTCGACGACGCTCCGACCGACCGAGAGACCGCGGCGGCAAAACGATGCATCGAAATGGCTGGGCTGAAAACGTCTCACCAGGTTTGGGTTGCCGGCAGTTTGCAGGGCGGAGAGGAAGCGATCATCCTGCGCGCCTTCAAACGACTGCAAGCGAACCTTCCCGAACTAAGATTGCTGATCGTTCCCCGCCACCCCGAGAATTTTGACAACACGGAACGAGCGATCCAAAATGCGGGACTGCAATGCCGACGAAGAAGCCAAGCCCACCCCATTGCCGAGGAACTAAAATCGGATCAGGTCTTCTTGGTCGACACCATCGGCGAACTGAAAGACTGGTGGGCGACCGCAGATATTGCGTTTGTCGGAGGCAGTTTCGGTAACCGAGGTGGGCAGAACATGCTGGAACCTGCTGGCTACGGAGCGGCCGTCTGTTTCGGTCCCAACACCAAAAACTTTCGTGACATCGTCTCTCACTTACTGAGCGGCAAAGGAGCCGAAGTGGTTCAAGACGAAGAAGCGTTGGTCAATTTTATCCAGCGAATGGCAACCGATCCCGAAACCGCGACCCGTATGGGGAATGCCGCGAAAAAAGTGGTCCAACAGCATCTGGGAGCCACCGAAAAGACTCTGCAACTGCTAAACCTAGACCAACGAAATGTCCAAGCCCTCCACCTGTAGCGGGCTGTCGCTCTTACCGGAAGCGGAGAAAGAATGTCGTTTGTCGTCTTTCGTTCCGCGAAAGCATGCTGTCCTGTAAACGTTCTTTCGCGGAACGAAAAGCGACAATCCCTAAATCGACTGCCCGTTAACAAGGGGTTCGACTTTCTGCGCGCTAGACCAACGAAAAGCAAACGCGACCTAGACTGCTCGCCACGATGGCTCCAATCCCCCCCATCTCCCCTTTTATCAACCGCCGGCGGGTGCCGGACCGCACGTTTTGCTCGGTACGAGGGTAGGCGATTCGATATTTCGCTTTACAATCGACCCCCTCAAGGTAGGCGAACGATCGCCGACCCCTCCCTTCCCTTTTTGGACGAAGAGTCAGCTCGTGGCACCTCAGGACCGACCCGAAGAAGAATCCGCAGAAGACTTGTCGGACCCCCGTGTCGCACGCCGGTCGAAACTGCGACGTATCACCGAACTAGGAATCGACCCTTGGGGGGGGCGATTTGACGATCGACTATTCATCGGAGACGTTCAGAACCGCTCTGGCGAAGTCCTCTTCCGTAACGCCGACGGAAAGGAAATAGCGCTCCCCGATTTTGATTCGGGCGAAGTTGACTACCGCCAGTGGAAAGCCGACAACGGCCCCGGCGAAGAGATCGGACCCAAGGTTCGCGTCGCCGGACGTATCATGCTCAGCCGTCCCACCGGCAAGCTAGTCTTCATGAACATCAAAGACTGGACTGGCGACATCCAGATTTTCATCGGCAAGAAACAGGTCGGCGAAGAGAACTTTGAACTTGCCAAACTGTTTGACCTTGGGGACTTGGTCGGCGTCGACGGACGGCTGGGAAGAACGAACACCGGCGAACTAACGGTCTTCGCCGAATCGCTTCATTTCCAAGCAAAAATGCTGGATCCACCACCAGACAAGCATGCCGGCCTGAACGATCCGGATCGCAAACAACGGATGCGATATGCCGACCTGGCGTTCAATGAGGGGGTCATGGAAACCTTCCTTGACCGGACGCGGATCGTCAAATCGATTCGTCAAACCCTCGACGATCAACGCTTTTGCGAAGTCGAAGGACCGACGCTCCATAGCATCGCCGGCGGTGCGGCAGCTCGACCATTCATGACGCATCACAACGCCCTGGACATGAAATTGTTCATGCGTATCGCGCTGGAGCTGCACCTAAAGCGGCTGATGGTTGGCGGGATCGAACGGGTTTACGAACTGGGACGTGTCTACCGCAACGAAGGGATCAGCGTCCGCCACAACCCTGAATTCACGATGTTGGAAGTCTATCAGGCGTATGGTGATTACGGTTCCATGATGGACCTGACCGAGCAAGTGATCTGCAACGCCATCGAGACTCTCGATGGGGAACTCAAGCGGCCGTTCGGCGACAAAGTCCTTGATTTCACTCCTCCATTCGAGCGTCGTAGTTATGCCGATCTGTTCCAGGAACATGCCGGCGTCGACCCTGCCGACGAGGGAGCGGTCGCTGATTTGGCTAGAAAACTAGGTTTTGAGACCGAGGGAAAACACCCCGACGTGATCAAAAACGAGGTTTTCGAAGAGAAAGTCGAAGATGCCTTAGAAGGGCCGATCTTCGTAATCGACTACCCGGCCAGCATTTGCCCGCTGACCAAGCGAAAAAAAGGCCATCCCGATATCGCCGAACGATTTGAGCTATTTATTTCGGGCATGGAGTTAGCCAACGCTTATACTGAACTAAATGATCCTGATTTGCAGGAACAGCTGTTTAAGACTCAGTTGGCAGGAATGGACGAGGAAGATTCGATGGCCCACATGGACCATGACTTCATTCGTGCCCTACGCCATGGGATGCCGCCGGCTGGCGGCCTGGGGATTGGGATTGACCGGCTGGTCATGCTACTTACAAACCAGAAATCGATTCGTGATGTCATCCTGTTTCCGGCACTTCGCCCGGAACAATAATGGCCATCGCCGAACGCATTACTTTTAGGAAAGGTGTTTTGATGTTGCGATCCATCGTTTGCTGTGCTGCCGCAGGGGTGTTCCTATTTGTCACCGCCTGCAACGCACAGCCTCCTGCGACACTTTCAGCGGCCGATACTTCCGCAAGTGATTCTAAAGAGAAAGCTTCAGGGGAGTGGGTTTCTCTCTTCAACGGGAAAGACCTCACCGGCTGGACTCCGAAAATTCGCTTCCACAAAACGGGCGAGAACTTCGCCAATACTTTCCGAGTGGAAGATGGCTTGCTGAAGGTCCGCTACGATGGCTACGACCAATTCGACGAAACCTTCGGGCACCTGTTCTACGAAACGCCTTATTCGCATTACCGTTTTCGCGTTGAGTACCGCTTTGTCGGCGATCAGTGCCCCGGCGGTCCTGGTTGGGCACTCCGAAACAGTGGCGTGATGATTCATGGCGAATCCCCTGACACGATGGCGGTTGATCAAGACTTCCCCGCTTCGATCGAGGTTCAATTGCTCGGTGGCGACGGCACGCGGTACCGGACCACAAGCAACCTCTGCACGCCGGGCACCAATGTCGAAATGGATGGAAAACTGATCCAGGCACATTGCACCAGCTCGAAATCAAAAACCTACCACGGCGAACAGTGGGTCACCGCCGAGATCGAAGTTCGCGGCAATGAGGTGATCACTCACATCCTGAATGGCAAACCTGTCCTGGAATACAACAAACCGCAATACGACCCGCGTGACGCCCATGCAAAAGAACTGGCAACCGCTGCAGGCGGGCTGATGCTCTCTGGGGGAACCATTTCACTGCAATCCGAAAGCCATCCTTGCGACTTTCGCAAAGTGGAAATCATGGTGCTTGATTCAGAACCCAAACACGCCCATAAGATCATGAACAAAAAAATCGTTGCCAAAGAGTACAACCCGCTAACCCCACAAGAAGCGTTTGTGCTGCTGAAGAAAGGGACCGAACGCCCTGGAATCGGCGAATACACGAACCTGAAAGAAGCGGGAACCTACGTCTGCCGCCGCTGCAACGCACCGCTGTATCACAGCACAGACAAATTCGAAAGTCATTGTGGCTGGCCCAGCTTTGATGACGAAATCGAAGGCGCCGTTCGCCAACTGCCGGACGCTGATGGAAGAAGAACCGAGATCGTTTGCGAAAACTGCAACGGTCACCTAGGACATGTCTTCCTTGGCGAACGCTACACGGAAAAAAACACCCGTCACTGCGTCAATTCGATTTCGATGACCTTCGTCCCTAAAGGCGAAGAGCTTCCTCCGATGATCGTGGTTGATCAAGACGCAAAGAAGGAATAGGCAAGCCGAATGAAGGCCCTGATTAAGAAACGCGCTGAACCCGGTTTGTGGATGGAGGACGTCCCCGAACCGGAAGTTGGCATCAATGACGTTTTGATCAAAGTAGAGCGAACGGGAATCTGCGGAACCGACGTCCATATCTATCAATGGGACGACTGGGCTGCCAAAACGGTCCCCGTTCCAATGGTCGTGGGCCACGAATTCGTAGGAACCATCGTCGAAGTCGGATCCAATGTGACCGATTTCCATCCCGGCGAATTGGTCAGCGGCGAAGGGCACGTCGTCTGTGGACGCTGCCGGAACTGCTTGGCAGGAAGACGGCACCTGTGTGCCGATACCGCGGGGATTGGGGTCAATCGTCCGGGTGCGTTTGCGGAATTCATTTCGCTGCCGATGACCAACGTTTGGCACCATGATCCGAAAGTCGATCGAGACGTCGCGGCGATCTTCGATCCTTTCGGAAACGCCGTGCATACGGCCCTCTCGTTTGATCTGCTGGGTGAAGATGTCCTGATCACCGGGGCGGGACCGATCGGCTGTATCGCAGCGGCAGTCGTCCGCCATGCGGGAGCTCGAGCGGTGGTCGTCACGGACGTGAACCCCTGGCGTTTGAACCTAGCTTCCAAGCTTGGGGCAACCCGAATCGTCGACGTCCGCAGCGAATCGCTGGCGGATGTTCAAAAAGAACTCGGGATGCGAGAAGGGTTTGACGTGGGCCTGGAAATGTCGGGCAACCCCAGTGCTTTTAACGACATGATTACCAACATGTGCCATGGCGGCAAAATTGCGATGCTGGGGATCCCCTCCGCTCCGATGGCAATCGACTGGAACTTGGTCGTCTTTAATATGCTGACCATCAAAGGTATCTACGGTCGCGAAATGTACGAGACTTGGTACAAAATGACTGTGATGCTTCAAGGCGGCCTCGATCTGGCCCCGGTGATCACCCATCGTTTCGACGCGGGGGATTTCGAAGCAGGTTTTCAAGTCATGATGTCGGGCCAGTCGGGAAAAGTGATCCTAAACTGGAGCTGACGTAACTCCAGTCGAGGTAGAATCGATGAACGATTCGTTTCAAAAACAATTGGTCGACCAAGTGGCGACCATTCGGGATGCTGGCACTTTCAAGACCGAACGGATCATTGAATCCCCCCAAGCCGCACACATTCGTGTCGACGAAGGCAGAGAAGTCCTCAACCTGTGTGCCAACAACTATCTCGGCCTAGCTCAACATCCCGAGATCATCGAAGCCGCTCACCAAGGCCTCCGAGACTGGGGATATGGGCTCGCCTCGGTTCGCTTCATCTGTGGAACGCAGGCCGTTCACCGGCAACTGGAAGAACGCCTAAGCGAGTTCCTCGGCACCGAAGATACGATCCTTTACACCTCGTGCTTTGACGCGAATGGCGGGTTGTTCGAAACCTTGCTGACCGCAGAAGACGCGGTGATCTCCGACGAGCTAAACCACGCCTCCATCATCGATGGTATCCGATTATGCAAAGCGCAGCGGTATCGCTATCGCAACAACAATCTGGAAGACTTGGAACAGAAACTGAAAGAGGCATCCGGGGCGCGAAACCGTTTGATCGCGACCGACGGTGTGTTCTCGATGGATGGCTTCATCGCGAATCTGCCAGGAATCTGTGACCTTGCCGAGAAATACGATGCCCTGGTGATGGTGGACGATTCCCACTCTGTAGGCTTCATGGGGAAACATGGCAAAGGGACTCATGAGCACCACAATGTCATGGACCGGGTCGATATTTTGACCGGTACGTTGGGCAAAGCCTTGGGAGGCGCCAGCGGTGGTTACACGAGCGGGAAGAAGGAGATTATCGATATCCTCCGTCAGCGTTCGCGTCCCTACCTGTTCTCTAATTCCGTCGCGCCGCCGATCGTGGCCGCGTCGATCAAAGCCCTTGATTTGATCAGCCATTCGACCGACCTCCGAGACAAACTGGAATCGAACACCAAATTTTTCCGAGCCGGAATGTCGAAACTTGGCTTCGACCTGCTTCCCGGCGAACATCCAATCGTCCCAGTGATGTTAGGGGACGCCGCCCTGGCCGCACGATTTGCCGATGCCATGTTAGCCGAAGGGGTTTACGTGATCGGGTTTTCCTACCCGGTCGTCCCTCAAGGCAAGGCAAGGATCCGAACACAGATTTCGGCCGCACATACAGAGGCCGATCTGCAATTCGCAATCGACTGTTTCGCCAAAGTGAAATCGCAGTTGTAAATCGACTGCAGGGCCGGATGCGTCCGAACGTGGTGAATAGACTTGTCGAATACGAGCACGAAGCGCAAGCGAGTATTCAGGACCGGCCTGTCGATTAGGATTAAGAGCGCGAGCGAGTATTCAGGACCGTCACGCTTGCGATTAAATTGGCCCCGCGTCAGCTAGTCGCTTATTCACTCGCTTGCGCTTCGTGCTTGTATTTGCTTGTGCGTTGTGCGAGCGGAAATTGCGTCTACGGGCGTTCTTTCGCAGAACGAATGGCGACACTCTTCCTCCGAAAAGCCAGGCTTCTTTCCTTCGACCTAGGAGGTGGAAGGTAAGCTCTTTTCTTCGGCGGCGCTGGGGCGGAGGTACCTTGGCATTAAGGCGAGCGGTTCGACAAAATGGCCTTTGTCAGCCTGAATCGCCCCAAGCAGACCGACCGTTTGAGCTTGGGGGTGCCAATATTGGGGATCCACCAAAAATATTTTGGAAGAAATTTTCAATTCTTTCAGCCCAGCCGCATCTCCCCCAAGCCCCCAGTGGTGGGGCAATCGTTCGACAAAATGGCTCCATGCGGTCCCTTCCATCACCGTCGTTTCAGCGATGTCGGGCTGGTTCCGGTCGAGTGTACGAGTGAAGATTTGACCGCGATAAGCCTTCATGCCAATCTGCAAAAATTCGATCTCAGGACTTGCGTCAAGGCACTGCTGTCCGATGACGGCCAAGGTGTCGACGGCCGTTAGTTTGCAATTTACTGCATAAGCAAGCGTTTTCGCTGCTGTGACTCCGATCCGCAGCCCTGTAAACGACCCCGGCCCATCGGTCACACTAATCAGATCCAACTGTCCGCCCGCGTCACGGACAACGCACAGAAGCGCGTCCATTGCCACACTTAGGCTGGCCGCCGTCCGTTCGGTCGCAGGCAGTTCGATTTGCCGATCGAGCTGCCCATCCGCGAATAGTGCAATCGACCCAACCCGTGCACTCGTTTCGATCGCCAGCTGCCAACAGGTCATTTCTTCATCTCTTTGCGTCCGGGGGATTGCTGTGAAAAATTGCTTACCCCTACAATCTCCTTTGCCAGCGTTAGACTGGGAAGTCCTTGTGGTGAGGGCTGTTGCGACTCACGAACCCGATATTGGAGGGGATGACCAGCGTGAAGCGGGCCTTAATCAGCGATATTCACGGAAACCTTGAAGCCCTTCAAGCGGTGCTGGCGGATATCAAGGAACAAAACGTAGATGAAATCTACTGTCTAGGTGACATCATTGGCTATGGGCCAAACCCTTGCGAGTGCTTGGATTTGGTCATGAAGAATTGTCAGGTGACGATTCTTGGAAACCATGATCAAGCCGCATTGTTCGATCCGGAGGGATTCAATCCTGTCGCACTACAAGCAATCTACTGGACGCGAGATCAACTCGACCGCGGCCCCGGTTCAAGCGACGTAGTGAATGGACGCTGGGATTTCCTTGGTGAACTGCCGACTTTCAAGTCGGACGGTGAATTCATGTACGTTCACGGTTCGCCCCGTGATCCGACCAATGAATACGTCTTTCCTGAATATGTCTACGATCAACGGAAACTGGAAATCCTGTTTGGAAAGGTCGAACGCTACTGCTTTATGGGGCACACCCATCTGCCAGGCGTCTTCACCTCCCACGCGGAATTCCTGACCCCCGAAGACTGCAACTACGAATTCCCCCTTGGGGATGAAAAGATACTGGTGAACGTCGGCAGTGTCGGACAGCCGCGGGACGATAATCCGCTTAGCTGCTACACGATCGTAAACACCATCGATCGCATGATTCGCTTCCGGCGAATTCCCTACGATTTCAACATTACGGCCGACAAGATCTACAACGAAATCGATCTGCCGAATCAGTTGGGTGATCGCATTAAACAAGGACGGTAGCCAACGTGTCTCGACGTGCCATCATCAGTGATATCCATGGGAACCTAGCCGCCCTCGAAGCGGTCCTGGCCGATATCGAAACCCAGCAAGTCGATGGAATTGTTTGCTTGGGAGATACCGTGGGATATGGTCCCGAGCCCTGTGCTTGTATCGACCATGCAATGAAATTCGATTTCTCAATCCTCGGCAACCACGACAACAGTGCGTTGTTTGACCCCGAGGGTTTCAATGCCGCGGCAGAGAAAGCGATCTTCTGGACTCGATCTCAAATGGAATGTGGCCCCGATGGCCCGGAACCATCGCGGCGACGAATGGAATTCCTGCTGGAACTTCCTCGAGTTGTTCGCGAAGGGAACCTGCTGTTCGTGCATGGTTCACCGCGGGGACCGACCACCGAATACGTCTTTCCCGAGGACGCCAACAACCCTCGCAAGATGGAAAAACTGTTCGCCCTAGTCCCGCAGATCTGCTTCCAAGGACACACCCATGTTCCGGGGGTTTTTTCGTCCGACATGCGATTTGTACGCAGCCAAGATCTCCCCGAAACCGGGTTCACTTTCTCGCCTTCCCAGAAGGCGATGGTCAACGTCGGCAGCGTCGGTCAACCACGCGACCATGATCCGCGCAGCTGCTACGTGATCTTTGATGGAGACACCGTGCAGTTCCGCCGCATCGAATACGATATCGAGCGAACGGTCCAAGCGATCGAAAACGAACCGCAACTGGATAACTACCTTGGTTATCGGCTACGCGACGGTCACTGAGCAGGCGAGGTTCCTGTGCGGATGACGTTCCTGTGCAGGCGACGCTACTGTGCGGATGACGTTCCTGTGCAGGCGACGTTACTGTGCGGGCGACGGCGAAGGCCGCAGACCACCCGTAACGCCGGACGATCTCTAAACCGCTGGTGCTGACGACTACGAGATCGTTCCGACGGGATACGATCCCAGCACATCCAAGCGAAGCGACTGCTGCTTGAGCGCTGACACCGCGTCGCGCATCTTGGGTTCATCGCGATGCCCCTCGGCTTCGACGAAGAAGAAGTACTCTGCCTTCTGCCCTGGGATAGGGAACGATTCGATCCAAGTCAGATTGAGGTCTCGATCACGGAAGATCCCCATCGCATCGGCTAACGCTCCCGGTTTATGCGTTACCTGAAAGAGCATCGTCGTTTTATCACGACCTGTCGGAGCGGGGGTTGCGGTTCCCAGGATCGCAAAACGCGTCACATTGTTCCGGTTGTCCTCGATCTTGGAATCGACCACCTGCAAACCGTATTGCCGAGCGGCTTCGGCACTGGCAACGGCCGCGACGCCCGGCTGTTCGCTCGCCATCCGAGCCGCTTCAGTGGTGCTGGCAACCGCCGACAGTTCCGCCTGGGGAAGGTGCCTGGCAAGCCACTGCCGGCACTGCGAGAGCGCCTGAGGCTTACTGCAGACCTTAACAATCGTTTCCCGCCCTCCCAAGCAGAGCAGGTTGTGGTGGATCGGCAGCAAGACTTCACCGCAAATCCCCAGGCGATGTTTAACAAGCATCCCCAGCGTATCAACGATCCGTCCGTCGGTGCTGTTTTCGATCGGGACAACGCCAGCGTGACAATCACCGCACGCTACCGCTTCAAAGACCGCTTCGATGGTATCGACAGGTGCAAGCGGTGCGGCGTCTCCAAAAAATTTGGTGGTCGCCAAATAGCTGTAACTGAACTTTGGTCCCAGATAAGCGACTCGAGAATTCACGTCCGGGTGCTTGCAAAGACTTGCGGTATGCCTCAGCCAAGCGGCAATCGATTCTTCCTCCAATCCGGCAGGGAGCTCCGTTTCCCCTAAAATCGTGGGGAAAAATGCATTGGACGCTCCCATCCATTCGATTGCCGTCCCCGAACAGGACTGAGCCAACTGCCATCGCTTCAACAACAGCTGAAGCAATTGCCGGTCTAAATCTTGTAATGGTTCCAAGTTAACAAGCTCGGATTCCGAGGCGGCTTTCTCTGGTGCTGTCATAATGGCAAATGGGCCCAAGTCAGGGGAGGGAGAGAAAATCCAATCTGGCACATTATGGCAGGCCGGATCCTCGGCAAATCATTATTTGGCATTTTGTTTTTACTGCAACCCGTTATCCGCAAAAGACTTACAACCAAAGGCAGTCGACACGGCAGTGCAAATGGCACGGATGTTGCCTTTCCATCCCCTCAAGAACCTTCAATCAAGAGGCACGAGACTGGGAACGGATAGTCCGGCCACCCTTCGAATTGCTGGTGCACGTCACATTACAACCTACCGCCGAACGACAGCTAACTACACGGTACAAATAGGAGAATAAGCTATGGCACAAGGTGAAAAGATCATCGGAATCGACTTGGGCACCACCAACAGCGTTGTTGCTGTCATGGAGGGAAGTGAGCCCAAAGTGATTCCCAACTCCGAAGGCAACCGCTTGACCCCAAGTGTGGTCGCGTTCACAGACAACGCAGACACCATTGTCGGTGAGCCAGCACGACGCCAAGCAGTGACCAATCCAACTCGAACCGTTTATAGCGTGAAACGATTCATCGGTCGCCGTCACAGCGAAGTCGAATCCGAAGAAAAGATGGTTCCTTATGGAATCACCGGCGGCGCTGGCGATTACGTCAAAATCAAAGTGGGCGACAAGGAACACACCCCGCAGGAAATTTCTGCGAAGGTCCTTCGCAAACTGAAAGAGTCGGCCGAGGCCTACTTGGGACACAAGGTCAGCAAAGCCGTTATCACGGTCCCTGCTTACTTCAATGACAGCCAACGACAAGCGACCAAAGATGCGGGTCAGATCGCTGGACTGGAAGTAGCTCGAATCATCAACGAACCAACCGCAGCCGCTTTGGCTTACGGGTTGGACAAAAAGAAAGACGAAAAGATCATCGTCTTTGACCTTGGTGGCGGAACCTTCGACGTTTCGGTCCTTGAAGTTGCCGATAGTGGCGACGAAGAATCAAGCAGCCGAGTCTTCCAGGTTGTCAGCACCTCGGGCGACACTCACCTCGGTGGTGACGACTTCGACGAAGCTTTGATCAACCACGTCGCCGACCAATTCCAAACCGAAAGTGGCGTCGACCTTCGCAAAGACCCAATGGCGCTACAGCGTCTGCAGGAAGCATGCGAAAAAGCGAAGAAAGAACTAAGCACGCTGCCGCAAACCGATATCAATCTTCCCTTCATCACGATGGACGCTTCAGGGCAACCAAAGCACCTGACAACGTCAGTCACCCGTGCGAAGTTCGAAGAACTGATCGACAGTTTGGTCCAACGCTGCAAGAAACCACTGCTTCAGGCTCTGGAAGATGCAGGGATGAAGCCAAGCGAAATCGATGAAATCGTGTTGGTTGGTGGTAGTACCCGCGTCCCTAAAGTTCGCGAAATCGTCAAAGAGATCTTTAAGAAAGAACCTCACCAAGGGGTTAACCCGGACGAAGTCGTTGCCATTGGTGCCGCGATCCAGGGAAGTGTTCTTGCTGGCGACCGAACCGACGTCCTGCTACTCGATGTCACGCCACTGACGCTTGGTATCGAAACCGAGGGTGGAGTGATGACCGCGTTGGTAGAACGCAACACAACCGTCCCTGTCGAAAAGAAGAATGTCTTCAGCACCGCTGCAGATAACCAAGCGGCGGTCACGGTTCGCGTTTTCCAAGGTGAGCGGAAAATGGCAAACGCTAACCGCCTGCTTGGAGAGTTCAACCTGGACGGGATCCCACCAGCGCCGCGGGGGACTCCGCAAATCGAAGTCAGTTTTGACATCGACCAAAACGGTATCCTGAACGTCAAAGCGAAGGAACTGGGTTCCGGCAAAGAGGCTTCGGTCACGATGAACGAAGCGGCTGGATTGGACGAATCTGAAATTGAACAGATGCGGAAAGACGCTGAATCGAATGCCGATGAAGACAAACGGCAATTCGAACTGGCGGAAGCTCGCAACAAAGCCAGCAACATGAGCTATCAGTTGGAAAAACTGATGAAAGACAACGACGAGAAATTGTCGGATGACGACAAAGCTCCGCTGGAACAAGCGATCGAAAAGGTCAAGAAAGCCGCCGATGGAGAAGACGTTGCCGTGATTAAACAGGCAACGGACGAACTTGAAGCCGCTTCCCAAGCTTTCAGCAAGGTCCTGTACGAAAAGGGTGCAGCCGATTCGGCAAGCCCTGCAGGCGATGCTGGAGGAGCTCCTGCTGCGGACGCGGACGACGATGCAATCGACGCCGAGTTCGAAGTGAAAGACTAACAACCTTTAAATTTTTGCAAACGCAAACGTTCGCAAAGAGTGCTCGAATTTCAATGCAGCGGAGTGACACCTTCGATTCGGTGTCAAACACCAAACGACTCCCGCCACTCCACTGCATGGCTACAGCGTTACGACAACCGTCGTAACGCTAATTCGAAAGCTCCTTGCTGACGATTCGATTTAATTGCGCCCTCGGTAGCTTGATGCAGCCGAGGTTTTTTTACGGAAATATTTAGACTTCCAAAGATAATCCAGGAGACTGACGTGGCATTTCAATTCGACAAATTAACCGTGAAGGCCCAAGAGGCCGTGACTGCCGCACAGTCGCTGGCGTCCGGGAACGGAAACCCAGAAATCGATCCCTTGCATTTGCTGAACGCCTTGCTGCAGCAAAAAGATGGCGTTGCCGTTCCACTGCTGACAAGGACAAAGATCGATGTCGACCAGCTGATTTCTTTGGCTAGCGCCGAGATGAAAAAGTTCCCGATCGTCAAAGGTGGCCGCCCGCCTCAAATCGGAGCAAGCCTAAACGGAGTCCTCGAAGCGGCCGCCGATAAAGCGGCCCAGATGAAGGACGAATACGTCAGTAGTGAACACCTTCTTCTGGCGATTGGTGATGTCGATGGCAAGGCGAAAAACATTTTGCGTCTGGTCGGCGTCGATAGTTCAGCATTGCTGAACGCCCTGGCGGACCTCCGCGGTTCCGCTCGCGTGACCGATCAAAATGCGGAGGACACTTACGAAGCCCTTAATAAATATGGCATCGACCTGGTCAAATTAGCCCAAGCTGGCAAATTGGATCCAGTGATCGGTCGTGATGATGAAATTCGTCGCGTCATCCAGGTGCTTTCACGTCGCTCGAAAAACAACCCGGTCCTGATCGGGCAACCGGGTGTCGGTAAAACAGCGATTGCCGAAGGCTTGGCCCTACGGATCGTCGAAGGAGACGTTCCCAATAGCCTAAAGAACAAACGGGTGATCGCCCTCGATATGGGTTCCTTGGTCGCCGGAGCAAAATTCCGCGGTGATTTCGAGGAACGCCTGAAATCGGTCATCCGCGAAGTCAAAGACTCCGAGGGCCAGGTGATCCTGTTCATCGACGAATTGCACTTGGTCGTCGGAGCCGGGAACGCAGAAGGGTCCGCGGACGCAGCGAACCTGCTGAAACCAGAACTCGCCCGCGGATCGCTCCGCTGCATCGGAGCGACAACTCTGGACGAATATCGCAAGAACATTGAAAAAGACGCTGCACTTGCACGTCGCTTTCAACCGGTTTTTGTCCCCGAACCAAACGTCGAGGACACGATCGCGATTTTACGCGGCCTAAAACCTCGTTACGAAGCCCATCATGGTGTGCGGATCACCGACAGCGCGATCGTCGCTGCGGCTCAACTGTCACAGCGTTACATCACCGACCGCTTCCTGCCCGACAAGGCGATCGACTTGGTCGATGAAGCCGCAAGTCGCGTGGCGATGGAAAAGGAAAGCGTGCCGGAACCGATCGATCAACTTCAGCGACGCTTGCAGCAATTGGAATTGGCCGATCGTCAGCTGGCAGACGAACCGGATGCGTCGGCAGCCACACGTCGCGAAGCCGTCCATGCCGAAATGGAAGACCTTCGCAAACGTTTGGCGAGCCTCCGCGAACAGTGGGAGGCCGAGAAAATGGGTCTGGACGATGTCCAGTCCGTTCGCCAAGAACTGGAACAGGTCGAACATAATTTTCGCACCCGAGAAACCGAACTGCGGCAACGACAAGCCGCCGGCCAACCGGTTGCCGAAAGTGAGTACCAAGAACTGTTTGAAATGGACCAGAAACGCCGCAACCTTAACGAGCGGTTGGAAGCGATCGAAGATCAAGCCAAACAGGAACCCGCGGAATCGTCCGATACCGACGACGAACTGGGAGACCATCGTCGACTGCTTCGCAAAGAGGTAACCGATGAAGAGATCGCCGAGGTCGTCGGTGCTTGGACCGGAGTCCCCGTGAGTCGCATGATGGAAACCGAACGTGCCAGGCTATTGGTTATGGAAGAGCGGTTGCATCAACGCGTTGTCGGGCAGGACGAAGCGGTCACCGCAATCGCCAACGCGGTCCGTCGTAGTCGCAGCGGCCTGCAAGACCCGCATCGACCGATCGGTTCCTTTTTATTCCTAGGCCCAACAGGGGTTGGTAAAACGGAAGTCTGTAAAGCGCTTGCCGAGATCATGTTCGATGACGAAGCCGCAATGGTTCGAATTGACATGAGCGAATTCATGGAACGGCACAGCGTTTCCCGGCTGATCGGTGCCCCTCCGGGATACGTTGGCTACGAAGAAGGTGGCAAACTGACGGAATTGGTACGTCGACGCCCTTACTGCGTGGTCTTGCTTGATGAAATGGAGAAGGCGCATCCAGATGTCTTCAACATCCTTCTGCAAGTCCTGGATGATGGTCGCCTAACCGACGGACAGGGTCGGACAATCGACTTCAGTAACACCGTCATCGTGATGACCAGCAATGTTGGCAGCCAAGCGATCCAGCGAGTCACCGACGAAGGTGGTTCAAGGGAAGAACTGTTAGAAGCGGTCGCAGAACCGCTGAAGGCTCGATTCTTGCCGGAATTTTTGAATCGAATCGACGAGACGGTTGTCTTCGAACCGCTGCGTAGGGAACAGATCCGCGATATCGTCGAAATCCAACTGAAGCATCTGACGGGACGGCTTTCCGCTTCCGGACTGGGATTGAGGGTGACCGACAAGGCGATCCAACAGATTGCCGATGAAGGTTTCGACCCCGCATACGGAGCACGCCCATTAAAGCGGGTCATTCAGAAAGAAGTCGAGAACCGACTAGCAACCGCATTGCTTCGTGAGACCTTCGATGAAGGGGACACGGTCGTCATCGACTACAAGGATGGCGAGTACACCTTCACCGCAGACAAAGAGAGCAAGGACGAATAAGGTTCCGCAAGGCTGTTAGACATTTAAGCGCCTGCAGCGATCAGCGGAACGGCACAATCCGTTCCGCTGATTTAATCCAAAGCGGACAAAGATTGTAGCCGTCCGGCCCTATGCGATTGTGTCATGCGATCCGAAATGGGAATCGTCCGCCGGATCGTCCCCTTTGGTGCCGCCTTCTCGTTCTTCGCTCAGTTCGGGTGGCGGCGGCAACTGGATGCGAAACAGCGTCCCACCGCTGGCGACGTCTTCAATTTCCAGCTCGCCTTTGTGCTCCTCGATGATTTTTTTGCAAACCGGCAGCCCTAAGCCTGTCCCTCGAGCCCCTTTTCCCGATTCGAACGGTGAAAAGATATTCGCTCGCTGTTCAACAGGGATACCGGGGCCATTGTCGGCGACTTCAATTGCACACCCCTGATCCGCCGTCCGGAGCGTCCTGACGCAGACCTCTGGCTGTTCCATTTCCGACGCCGCGTCGATGGCGTTGGTTACCAGGTTCAGCAACGCCCGGTGAATCGCCTCGGGATCAAAGAAAGCGAGCGGCATGTCATCCTGCAGATCCGTTTTCAGATCGCAACGGCATTCGGCTGCGCGTACCAGCATCAATTCAACCACATCGCAGACCGTTTCATTCAGGTCCGCCAACACTCTTTCGGGCTGGCGTTCTTTGCTGAACGTCAGCATGTCCATCACCAGATTCGAAATCCGCTCCTGGTTCTTTTCGACCATTCCCCAACCGCGGCGGACCGCATCGTTGTCTTCGCGTTTCAGGCCGGTATCGATCAGATACCCTCCCCCTCGAATCCCCTGCAGAATGTTCTTGATGTGGTGCGATAGATTGGCGATCGTTTGCCCCATCACGGCCAGCCGTTCGCTTTGCATCATGGCCGAGTAATAGAAGGTGTCCTCGATCGCCAGTGCGGCCTGGTACCCGATCGCGGTCAACAACCGCAATTGATCGTCATTAAATCGGCCGATCTGTCCGCCCGCAACAAAATTGCCAGGCGAGGTGTAGGTATCAACGTACAACGCTCCAACAATGCCGTAACGCCCCTGCAGCGGAACACAAAGCGCCTCACGAATCCCGGCTTGCACAATCGACTGAGCCGCATTCCAGCGTTGGTCGTCGGTCGCGTCACTGGTCCGGATCGCTTCCTTGTGCTCCATGACGTAATCTAAAATGGTGCGGCTGATCGATATCGGCTCGGTCGCCTTCTTGTCGTTGCGGTCGCACCTAGCGGCTGGCCGCAATTCGCCGGTCTCGCTGTCCAGCAACATCACGCAGCCTCGGTCCGCCACCACCCAGTCAAAAACCAGATGCAGCACGCGATCAAGCAATTCTGGAATCTCGGTCGTCCGGCCAACTGCCAAAGCGGTCAGGTACATCACCTCCAGCGACGAATCTCCGCTGGCATTGCTTGAAGAAAGTTCGGCGGACGAAACAATCTGCGAAGCTTCCGCAAACGAGGCTTGCTGGACAATATCGACACTATGCGCAGCCTCCAGTGAAGCGGGGCGACTGGATCCGGTGAAGATCATCAAGGTTTGCCCGATCAGAATCCGGTCACCACTTTGCAGGGTCTGTTCCGTGATCCGCCCACCGTTCACTTCAGAACCATTGCTGCTGCTTAGGTCTGCGATCGAAAAATCGATCCCGTTTTCCGATCGGATCGCCGCATGCTCTCGGGAAACTTCACTGTCCAGCAACTGAATTGCGTTTGTAGGATCACGACCGATCGTAATCCTACCCATTTCCAACGGGAAATGGCGTCCTTGGTCGCGACCGCGAATGACAAACAAAGAAGCCATGAAAATTGAAGGGGAATCAAAGGAGCGGCAGGGTGAAGATCCATTCAGTCCGCACATGATACCGTCGAGTGATCGATCCTTCACCTATGGGGCCTAATCGTCCGCCGTCTGCAAAGGCCCCCGGCAATGCAAAGTTCGTTATCTTATGGAACTAGCAGGCTACTTCCCCCCTCGTCACTACGCCCGAAGGTACATGTTGTGCTCTTTACTGGACAATCTATCCGCACTGTCAGTCGCTTCAGCGCGACGCCATTAGGCTTTTTTGCGGGGTTCATTGTAATCCTCGGGGGACCAACGCTTGGATATTCTCAAGCGGTTGATGCCCCTGAAATCGCTGCCCCCGCTGCGGACATCAGCCCGCTGACGGATGGCGATGCGTTCTCTCGCCTGCAGACCGACATGTTCTATTTGGCGGACGACGAAAGAACCGGACGCGGTCCTGGAACCCCCGGGCTTGACCAGGCAGCGGAATACATTGCCAACGTGTTTCGGGATGCGGGTCTGAAGACGGACCTGATCGACGGGCAGCCCTTTCAGCCATTCCAGATCGAACTGGGCGCTGAAGCGACCGACGAAGCGAACAACTATGTACTGGTAACCGACTCGAAAGGTCCCCCCCAGCGATACGCCTTGGACGTCGGAATGCGTCCGCTTGCTTTGGGCGCTTCCGGCGAAGCTAACGGCCGCTTGGTTTTTGTGGGCTACGGAATCTCCGCCCCCGAATTGAACTACGACGATTTCGCCGGTGTCGACATCGAAGGGGCGATCGTCATGTTGATTCGCAAAGCCCCGACCACCCCCGATAAAAAGGGACCGTTTGATGCGAAGCAGAACGCTCGCCACACCTACTTTTCCACCAAAGTTCAAGCTGCCGTCCAGCGCGGCGCTGCCGGCGTCCTGATCGTCAATGATCCCGCATCCGGTGCCGCCCAACGACGGCGGCTTCAACAGCGGGTCGCGGCCGAACAGGAACGGATCGATACGATCGACAAAAATATCGCCGATGCCCCTGCAGGTCTCACCAAGGTGATCTCCAGACTACAGGAGACCAGAGAGGTGTCGGTCAAGCAGATCAAACAGCTGGAAACGGAACTCGCTTTGGCGGAAAACGCTTTGCTACAGGTCGGAGAGGCGGGAGGCCTGAAAGATCCGGTTTCGGCCCCCGTCATCAGTTTCTCGCGAAAAGCCGCTAGCCAGATGCTAAAGGAATCGCTCGGATCCGATCTGGAAACCATCGAACAAGAGATCGGTTCGACTCATCAGCCACAAAGCCGCGAAATACCCGACTTAGAACTAAAAGTAAAAACCGAGATTCGCGACTCTAAAATCACGACGTCCAATGTGTTGGCCACGCTGCCAGGCCGCGGCCCTCTGGCCAACGAAACGGTTGTGATCGGAGCTCACTATGACCACGTGGGAATGGGCGGCAATGGCTCACTTGCGCCGGGGACGATCGCCGTCCACAACGGAGCCGACGACAACGGCAGTGGAACCGTAACGCTACTGGAAGTCGCCCGCCGTATGCGGGCGGAGTTCGCCGAGTCCGAATCCCACCGCAGGATTCTGTTCATTGCCTTTAGCGGTGAAGAGCGAGGACTGCTAGGAAGTAAGTTCTATATTGCAAACCCGGTTTTCCCTTTGCAAGATACCGTCGCAATGATCAATTTAGACATGGTCGGCCGGCTAAAAGACAATGAAGTCACCGTCTATGGAACCGGAACCGCCATGGAATTCGACGGTTTGCTGGACCGGATCAATGAGAAATCGCAATTCAACCTGACCCGAGTTGCTAGCGGATACGGTCCCAGTGACCACTCATCTTTTTATCAGGCAAAAATCCCGGTTTTGTTCTACTTTACGGGGCTGCACAACGATTATCACCGTCCTTCTGACGATTTCGACAAAATCGATTTTGGCGGACTAGTCCGAATAACCGATACAGTACTTAGCACTGCTAAATTCCTCGCAACTGGAACTCGTCCGACCTACCAATCGACCGAGCCTGGGGCCAAGATTACCCGTCAATTGACAGTTCATCTTGGTATTCGCATGCAAAACGGAGACAACTTCGTTCGCATCGCGGAAGTGGCCCCTTCCAGTCCCGCGGAACGAGCCGGGCTAAGAAGTGGAGACATTGTGACGCAGATGGATGGAAAACCGATCAAGCATTCCGACGAAATATTGGCGGCCCTACGCAATAAAAATCCTGCAGACCTGATGACGGTCGCAGTCAAACGAGGGGCAGACGTCCAAAAGTTCCGTGTTTTACTTGGTCAACGCGAATAAAAAAATTACTATTTACCTGACAGCGGACTATCTGCAGAATAAGCCGCGCGTGCAAGGACCCCGGCGGTCATTGCCCGACCAATATTGGTCGATCGTGGCCGACGGATCGGTCGCCGACGGCACAAAAAAACGCACTATCAAATTGCAAGGAGAGCGGACGTGCGAATCTCGAAATCAGTAGCTTTTGTTTTAAGTTGTTTGGCGATTGGAGCAGTGGCCCCGGTCACTGCCCAGGCTCAGGCCCCCGCAGCAGCCGCAGCAACTACCGGCGGCCATCGTGTTGCCGTCGTAGATGTCGCACGAATTTTCAAAGAATCCCCGGCGATCAAAAGCCAAGTGGAAGCCGTTGAAAATGAACTGAAGACTTACGATGCAACCCTCGCGGGCAAACGCGACGCCCTGAAGGCTGAAGTTGAAAAACTGAAGGTCAACAACGTGGGCTCCCCTGAGTACACCGCTCAGGAAGAAAAAGTCGCCGAGATGGAATCGAAGCTTCGTCTAGAAATGGCTCGCAAACGTAAAGAACTGTCCGATGCCGAAGCACGGATCTACTTTGAAAATTACCAGAGCATCGCTGAAGCGGTCAAATACTTGGCCAGCTACAACAAGATCAACTTGGTCTTGCGTTACAACAGCGAAGAAATGGACATGGCCAAAGGCGAATCGGTTATCCGTGGCGTGATGAAAAACATCGTCTACCACGAACCTTCGTTGGACATGACCGACTTGGTCATGCAGTATCTGAATTCGCGAGTAGCTAACAAACGTTAGTAGTCCTCGAGGATTACTAGTTTTGCCGGTCGGCATTGTGCCGGCTGGCCGATTGCGGATTGACGCAATCAATTTTTTCGGCAAGGAGGCCGAAGACCATGCGACAACGAAACGAACACACAATCGCGCATGATTGCCAAGTCCAAGGCCTCGGGTACTGGAGTGGAATCCCGGTTTGCGTGCGAATGCTGCCCGCATCCCTCGGGACAGGTATCCGGATGGTTCGCACCGACCTAGAAGGTGCTCCGATCCTGGAAGCGAACGTACTGACACGTCAAAATCAAGAACTTCGAACCACCCTATCGGAAGGGACCGCCTGCTTTCAAATGGTGGAACATTTGATGGCCGCCCTGTACGCCCTTGAAATTGACAACTGCATTATCGAAATAGACGCAGAAGAATTGCCCGGACTGGATGGCTCCGCTGCAGCGTATGTCGATGCACTACGCTCCGCCGGCTTGGTGATCCAAGCCGCTGCTCGGCCACAGTTGGTCGTGGACCGAACGGTTCGCGTTGGCAACGCCGCCAGCTGGATCGAAGTATCCCCTTCGCCAGACAATAACGCACATTACGAATACCAGTTGGATTACGGCCCTGAATGCCCGATCCGCCCACAGACTTACCGGACCACTTTGCGAGTCGATTCATTCTGCCGCGAAGTTGCTCCGGCGAGAACGTTTGTGACCGCCGACCAGGCTGAGCAGTTACGCGAAGCGGGTGTTGCGAAACATGTAACGAACAAAGATTTATTAGTCTTTGATGATGACGGACCTGTCGACAATTTGTTAAGGTTCAAAGATGAGTGTGCCAGACACAAACTATTGGATATGGTTGGTGACCTAGCACTGGTAGGATGCGATGTGATTGGAACCTTCGTATCCCACCGCGGCGGACATTCCCTGAACGCCAAACTAGCAAGTAAACTACTGAAGTTGGCCGAGACTAGCCTTGAAATTGGCAACTCTCGAGCCGCTTAATTTGTCGAGATCAGACGACTGGCACTATCTGCAACTGGAATGCGGATAGACAGCGAGAGTTTTGCAAAAGGATTTGCATTTATGAGCGTCAACATTGCCGCAACTGCCGCTGTCGACCCGCGGGCCGAAATTCATCCGGGGGTTGAGATCGGCCATTACTGTGTGATCGGGCCTAACGTCAAACTGGGCCGCGGATGCGTTCTGGCGAACCATGTAACGATTACCGGCAACACCACCATCGGGGAAGACAATCAATTCTTCCAAGGTGCGGTGATCGGTGAAGCGCCACAGGACCTTAGCTACCGAGGGGAACCCACAAAGGTTCTGATCGGTAACAAGAATATTTTCCGCGAATCGGTAACCGTAAACCGAGCGACGACCAAAGAGCAGGGCATCACGCAGGTTGGCAACAACTGCTTCTTGATGGCTGGTTCTCACGTCGCGCACGACTGTAGCGTTGGCGACCGTGTCGTGATGGCAAACAACGTCATGCTGGGTGGGCATTCGCACATCCACGACGATGTCACCATCAGCGGCGGCGTTGGCGTTTCCCAGTTCGCGTCGATCGGATCGTTCTGCTTCGTCGGTGCGATGTCCCGAGTCCTCCACGATGTGCCTCCCTACATGCTGGCCGAAGGCGGACCGGCGCACCCACGATGTGTGAATATCGTGGCACTCAAACGAAACAATTTCTCGGCCGAGGATATCAAAGTCCTCCAAAACGCCTTCAAACTGCTTTACCGATCCAAAGTTGGTAAAGAACAAGCCGCCGAACTACTGCTTAGCACAGGTCCCATTCGGCCGGTCCTAAAACATGTCTTCGATTTTCTTGATCACTCACGCGGTGGACGTCATGGACGTGGCCGCGATCGTAGGAGAGCAGCGTGACACAACGCATCGCGGTTATCGGCGCAGGACATCTTGGCAAAATCCATGCTCGCTTAATCCGCCAAGTGGATGGCGCGGAATTGGTTGCCGTCGTCGACCCTTCGGAATCGGCTCGCCAAACCGCGGCGGAACAACTGGACGTTTCGGTTGCTGCCGACGTCGATGCGATCCTCTCCGATTTCGATGCCGCGATCATTGCTTCGCCAACTCCCTACCACGCAGCGACCGCCGCAAAGCTTCTGCGAGCCGGAAAACATCTGTTGGTCGAGAAACCGTTGACGACCGGAACAGAGGATGCCTTTGAACTGGTGCAGCTTGCTCGAGAAAATCGATGCACCTTGCAGGTAGGCCATGTCGAACGGTTCAATCCGGTTTGGACTGCCGCTCAAGAAATTCTTCAAAAGCCCAAATACATCGAAGCGGTTCGAGCAAGCCGTTTCCCTGGACGCTGCTTAGATGTTGGCGTCGTGATGGATTTGATGATCCATGACATCGACTTGGTTTTGTCTCTGACCGACGCCCCTCTTCGCTCCGTTCACGCAAGCGGAATTTCCATGGTATCGGACCATGAAGACCTTGCCGAAGCGCGACTGACTTTTGAATGCGGATTGGTTGCAAACCTAAAAGCTTCACGCGTCAGCCCCACCCCATCCCGAGACATGCAGGTCTTCAGCGAATCAGGGTTCACCGCAATCGACTTTGGCGGTTCGCTGACAACGCTCCGGCCAAACCCAGCGATCCTCTCTCGCGAATTCCAATTGTCTGAAGAAACCGACAACCCAATGGGATTCAGCGATCAATTGTTCAGCGAATGGTTGCCGGTAGAGACTCCGGAAATCGTCCCACGAAACGCGATCCTAGACGAATTGCACGACTTTGTAATCTGCTGCGACACCGGGGCCACGCCCACGGTAAGCGGATTGGCAGGCGCTCGAGCGGTCCAAACCGCCACCGCCGTTTTGGCTGCAATCGATGCCCGTCAATGGACGGCGGACCAAACGCCCGATTCAGTCGGTCCATTTGCCACTCCAAAGGAATCGATCGCCGCCACAAGTCGCCGAATCCACGATCAACGACGAGCCGCGTAACGCGAGTTCGACATCGATCGAATTTAGTTTCCATTTACAAAAACGACGGTAATCAACGTTACCGTCGTTTTTTATGGAATGAACGAAAACGCGAAGTTCCGATTCCCGATTGAAACAACGCAATGGGCGCTTTCCGCGGTTTTCGTTGCCAGGGACGTGCAAGCAATCAGTGACGGTTTCCGGTTTGGTTTCAACTCACGCAACGACACTTCGCCAGAGCGTGGACTGACCGGCAGCCCCTCCGTGGTTCATTCCCCGATTCTAAGGCCATTCTCTTTGCAGGATTGTGCGTGATCCCTTCTTTCGGATCCGCCAATACCTTCGACAAGACATTCGCGCCAGACCGAGATTCGTTTCTGCTATACTAGGTTGGGCCTACCCACCCCACCCACCAGCTTGCAAGGAACGCCTTGTGCATCTATCACGCTACCGATGGTCGACCGTCGGACTGCTTACGATTTGCTGTGTGTTGACGTTGCCAGAGCAGTCGCATGCTCAAAAAGTTTCTTTCTTGGAATCAGTTGCTCCGCTACTTCAGAACCGATGTCTGCAGTGCCACAATGATTCGGTTACAGAGGGAGGCCTGTCGCTGGCAACTTCACAGGACCTTGTCGACGGTGGTTACGTCCAGCCAGGTTCGCCGGATGAAAGTGATTTAATTTCGCTTGTCACTCCCCACGGCGCACGAGCGGAAATGCCGAAGGATGAACGCCCCCTGACCGGCGAACAGATAAAAACCCTTGCTCAGTGGATCGAGGAAGGAGCGACCTGGCCGTCAGACGTTGTCCTGACCGATCCGGTTGTGAGCGATTTGGATTGGTGGTCCTTGAAACCTTTGACCCGTCCCGCTTTGCCGGCAGGCAACCAAACCACTCATCCAGTCGATAATTTCGTGCAGGCGGGTTACACCAAACAGGGGCTGTCTCCTGTGCAAACAGCCTCTCCTGAGAATTTGGTACGGCGAATCTATTACGACTTAACCGGATTGCCACCGACGGGCGATGAAGTGGCTGCATTCTTACAGGAGAGCAAGACAGATCCCGAAGCCGCTTGGCTGACATTGGTCGATCGCCTGTTAGCGTCGGATAATTTCGGGGAGAAATTTGCACATCATTGGCTGGATCTGGCTCGATACGCAGAAACCCATGGGTACGACAAAGATAAACTCCGGACCAACGCCTGGCCGTATCGCGACTACGTGATTGCCAGTTTCAACGCCGACAAACCCTATTCGCGTTTTGTCCAAGAACAGGTTGCCGGCGACGTTCTGTTCCCAGGAACGCCTGACGGAATTGTCGGCCTTGGTTTTTTGGCGGCGGGACCTTGGGATTTTATTGGTCACGTCGAAGTCGGTGAAGGGAAACAGGACGGGCGGATCGCCAAGCATCTAGATCGAGACGAAATGCTGGCGGCCTGCTTCAATGTCTTCATGAGCACGACCATCCAATGTGCCCAATGCCACAATCATAAATTTGATCCGCTATCGATGCAGGATTACTACGAAGGGCATGCGATTTTTGCAGCGGTCGATCGAGCCGATCGCTTGTACACGGGACTTTCCCCCGACCAGCTTCAGGAAAGGGATTCGTTGGTCGCAGAACTGGCCGCATTGAAATCGGAATCGAATCGCTTGGCGGCGGAAGCGAAGTCTCGACTGGCCCCCTTGGTTGCCGATCTAGATCCAAAAATCAAAGCCCTGCGAGACCAATTCGGTCAGCAACCACCCGCACAGCATGGGTACCACAGTCAGGTTTCGAAATCGAACGCCGAGGCAAAATGGATCCAAATCGATTTTGGCGACGTGGTTTCAATCGACAAAATTCGATTGCGTGCCGCATTTGACAATTACAACCAGATCGGAGGCGGCTTCGGATTCCCGATCCGCTATCGCGTCGAAGGCTCCCAAGATCCACTGTTTCAGGATGCGACCGTCCGCCTCCTTCACGACGCCTCCACATCCGACCAGCCGAACCCTGGATTGAAGCCTGTTGAAATTGCCGGCGAGGGAGTCCCCGTCCGTTACCTGCGAGTGACCGCCACGAAACTTGCAGAACGAAAAAACGACTTCATCTTCGCCCTTGCCGAACTGGAGTTCGATATCGACCGCGACGTCAAAACGTCCGGCGGAACCGACGATCAAAAGCTACCCACGGCTCCTTCGATCACGGCACTCGATTCGATTGAATCGGGGGAACGCTGGCGGCAAATCAATTTGGTGGATGGGATCTACTACCAAGAACTGCGAGACGCTTCGGCCCAGCAAGAACTTTGGCGGTTGCTCGAGCAACGCGACCAATTCGTCCAACAGGTCCGCGATCCTCAAGCGGAACTCCGGCAAACAGAAATTCAAAAACAGGCCAAAACGTTAGAAGCAAAAATCGGACAGTTTCCAGAAGGCGAATTTGTCTACGCAGCTTCCACTCAATTTTCGCCTGCCGGACAATTTCGATCGACCGGTGGTGCCCCTCGCGCAATCCACTTATTGCATCGCGGCGACATTGGTTCCCCTGGAGACCTGATGCACCCTGATGGACCGATCCTCTGGGGCGAAGCATCCTGGCCGTTTCAAGGGATCGCTGTTACGGATGAACAAGCCGCACGCGGTGCGTTTGCAGAGTACCTAACTTCGCCGGAAAACCCATTAACCTGGCGTGCGATCGCCAATCGATTGGTGCAGTGGACCTTCGGCAAACCACTGGTGGGGACTCCGAACGATTTCGGCAGGATGGGGATGCTGCCCTCGCATCCCGAACTTCTCGATTTCCTTGCGGCCACGCTCCGAGATGATCCGAACCACTCCTTAAAATCAATCATTCGCTTGCTTGTGACCAGCCAAACCTATCGCTTGGCGGCCACCACTGACGAAGCCAACGCCGACTTGGATGCCGACAATCGTTATCTCTGGCAGGCCCATCGACGCCGACTGAGTGCCGAAGAGCTGCGTGATTCGATGTTGGCGTTGGCCGGAGTTCTACAGATCGATCAACGGGGCGGGGCAAGTTTCCAAGATTTTGTCATCGAGAAACCTCAACATTCGCCTCACTACGAATACCACCTGCATGACCCGCTGGACCCGCGGTCACACCGCCGCAGTATTTACCGCTTTGTCGTCCGCTCCCAGCCTCAGCCGATGCTGACCACGCTGGACTGTGCCGACCCATCGATTAGCGTCCCGATGCGAGACGAATCGACCACAGCGTTGCAAGCGTTGACGCAGTGGAACAGCCAACTTTCGATTGCGATGGCAGACCAGTTTGCAGTCCGCCTAAAAGCGTTGGACTTTCCCACCGAACAAGCGGCCGTTCAGTGGGCCTGCCAACAAGCATGGGGACGCGCACCAACAGAAGAAGACCTTGCGGTGCTGGTCCCTCTTTTGAAAGTTCACGGCGGTTCGGCACTCGGCCGTGTGTTAATGAACTCCAGTCCGTTTACCTACATTGAATAGAATGAATCCACAACGACGCATTTTGTTGAAACAGGGATTAGGCGGATTCGCAGGAATTGCGCTCGCGGACCTTTTGCAAAAAGAGATCACCGCTTCGGCTGCCTCTTCACCGGTCTTGCATCATCCGCCTCGAGTCAAACGGGTCGTGCAATTGTTCATGGCAGGAGCCGCCAGTCACGTCGACACGTTTGATCACAAGCCCTACCTGACTAAACACCATGGCACGCCGTGGGATCCAGGCGAAAAGGTTGAACTGTTCCAAAGCACTCCCGGGGCAACCATGGGAAGCCCTTGGGAATTTCGCCCCTACGGCGAACATGGCAAAATGTTAAGTGACATCGTGGCCCCTTTGGGAAAAGTCGTCGATGACATCGCATTCATCCACAATGTTGTCGGCAAAACGGGTGTGCATAGCCAGGGAACGCTACTGCAAACAACCGGGTTCAACCTGCCTGGTTTCCCGAGCGCTGGGTCGTGGGTTTCGTATGGACTAGGAAGCGAAAACGATAACCTGCCTAGCTTTGTTGTCCTGCCAGACCACCGCGGATTGGCTTCCAACGGGGCAAAGAACTGGGCAAGTGCATTCCTACCTGCGGAGCATCAGGGGACCGTTATCCGTCCGGGAAGCGCGAAACCTATCGCCGATTTGTTTCCCCCCGAAGCGGCAACGATCACCGCCAATACCGAGCAAGCGGGACGCGATGCGTTGGCGAAACTGAATCAGCAGTACGCGGACCAGCGGCCCGAAGATGGACGCTTAGCCGCCCGAGTCCATGCCTATCAGTTGGCCGCCGCGATGCAGTTATCGGCTACCGATGCGTTGGACGTTTCGGATGAACCGCAATACATCCAAGACCTCTATGGATTGTCTTCGCAAGGCCCAGGGGTCTCGGACGATCAAATCAACGTCCCGGCGGAAAAGGAATTCTTTGGGCGCAAATGCTTGATCGCCAGGCGACTGCTGGAGCGAGGCGTCCGATTTGTGCAGGTATGGAGTGGCAACGACAACGGGCATCCACGGCGCAACTGGGACAGTCACGAAAATGTTAAACGCGACCACGAACCGCTTGCGCTGGGAATGGCGCATGGTGCTTCAGCGCTGATTCAAGACCTTGCACAACGAGGACTGCTGGAAGACACGCTTATCCTGTGGACCACCGAATTTGGGCGAATGCCTTGTTCGCAGGGAAGCCTCGGACGGGACCATAATCCGTTTGTGTTTACCAACTGGATGTGCGGCGGGGGGATTCGCCCCGGGACCTACGGTGAGAGCGATCTATGGGGATACAAGCCGCTCGACCGCGGTCACAAAACCGAGGTCTACGACATCCATGCAACGGCGATGCATCTGCTGGGCATCGACCATACTCGACTGTCCGTCCGCCACAACGGAATCGATCGTCGCTTGACCGATGTCCACGGGCATGTCCTGACCGACCTACTGTAAGCAGTGACGTCAGCAGCGAATGGAGGCCGATCGCAACTCCAATTCCTAGCGGAACGGCGCAATGGCGTGCGATTTATAAACGAAGACAGTCTGGCTCCCCTCGCCCTCAAAACAAGCTCGCTTAAAACAGGTTTGATACTGGATCAACGGTTCGCCAGCTAATTCAATTAAGGTCGATTCAAAAGCTTGTTTTGGGGGAGAGGGGCTGGGGGAGAGGGGCCGACAGCGCTGGGCAAGGCGTGGCATAATCGCTTGAAATTCGAGGCGTTCACCGCGTCTTCGCTGCAAAATCGCCGACTGGAAATCTCCCCCTCTCCCCCAGCCCCTCTCCCCCAAGCAAGCTCCACTAAATCAAACAAAGAGGCAGAGATCACGCAACGAACTAGCAGAGATTTCTTCCGCACCAAAGAGCTCGCTTAGGGGCGAGGGGAGCCAGACTTTCTTTATTAAGAAATCGCACGTACCGAGAGGCGATGAGATCTATATATGAAGACAGGCTGGCTCCCCTCGCCCTCAAAACAAGCTCGCTTAAAACAGGTTTGATACTGGATCAACGGTTCGCCAGCTAATTCAATTAAGTACGATCCAAAGGCTTGTTTTGGGGGAGAGGGGCTGGGGGAGAGGGGGCCGACAGCGTTGGGCAAGGCGTGGCACAACCGCTTAAAATCCGAGGCTTTCACCGCGTCTTCGCTGCAATATCGCCGCCTGGAAATCTCCCCCTCTCCCCCAGCCCCTCTCCCCCAAGCAAGCTCCACTAAATCAAACAAAGAGGCAGAGATCACACAATGAGCTAGCAGAGATTTCTTCCGCACCAAAGAGCTCGCTTAGGGGCGAGGGGAGCCAGACTTTCTTTATTAAGAAATCGCACGTACCGAGAGGCGATGAGATCTATATATGAAGACAGGCTGGCTCCCCTCGCCCTCAAAACAAGCTCGCTTAAAACAGGTTTGATACTGGATCAACGGTTCGCCAGCTAATTCAATTAAGGTCGATTCAAAAGCTTGTTTTGGGGGAGAGGGGCTGGGGGAGAGGGGGCCGACAGCGTTGGGCAAGGCGTGGCACAACCGCTTAAAATCCGAGGCTTTCACCGCGTCTTCGCTGCAATATCGCCGCCTGGAAATCTCCCCCCCCCCCCCCGCCCCTCTCCCCCAAGCAAGCTCCACTAAATCAAACAAAGAGGCAGAGATCACGCAACGAACTACCAGAGATTTCGTCCACACCAAAGAGCTCGCTTAGGGGCGAGGGGAGCCAGACTTTCTTCATTTTTAAATCGCACGGTCCCAAGCCGTCCGGCCACCGCCCCGAAATCATTACGTACTTGCCGGTCGGCTCGCGCCGATCCGCTAAGAAAATCTAATCCAAACCCCGGCCGGGACCGTTAGCGACTTGACCGCTGGACTATTCACTCCACCAAGACATTTTTTCGAAGAAGGTCTTTTCTTTTGGCACTGGCGGCGTGATGTCGTGCGGAGCGAGAGACGGCGGTTCACTTGGATCGATAAAGTTCTCCTCGTTGCGATAGTAAGTTCGCAACGCCCGCGGGCTAGGATCGAATGCGAAACGAGCGGGGAGCGCGTGGTTCGCCTTGAGTGAACTAAGAACGTCGACACAGTCGCTGTACCCAGCCCCCATCGCGGACAACCCGGCACATACCGCTGGGATGTTGGCAGGAACGCTTGTCGTTTGGTCCTCTTCGCCGACGCGGAATCGACTGAGACTGATTTTTCCATCCCCATCGTCTCGCATCACGATTCCCCCTTTGCTGATAACCGATTCGGTCAATTCAATTGGGAAACTGCTGCCGAACATTACAATTTCGGGCCGATGCCCCAGCCCGACAGCGACCAGAGGGTCGGCGGTCGAGGGAATGGTGTGCAGGTAATAGCCATCGCCGAATCGTTGGCCTCCGACCAGATCGGCCGAATCGGGACGTTTTCGGAGTGCCGTAAAGGCTCCGTAGCGGACTTCGTTGTTTGGATCATTCATCAAGCCACGCAGTGCCTGTGCCGCGGCATTCTGCGGCATTCCCTGCAGGGCTTTGAGGGCTGGGTAACGGAATGCCGATTCGGTTCGGGCCAGTTCCGCAAGCGGTTCGATCGCTACCGCTTCATCCAAGTATGCCAGGGCTTCCGCTGCATAGAATCGAATTTCATCATCCGGTGTCTTCAGGGCTTCGACCAACAGCGGGACGGAGTCGGAACCAATCGCTTCCAAGCTGAGTGCCGCATCGGCTGCGGTCGTCGGTTCTTTCAATTTTTTATCAAGCGATTCCAACTGCCCTCGCAGACCGCCCGCGTGCGGTTGCACATTCATTGCACGAACCACGGCGATCAGGCGGTGGACGTTTTCTTCGTAGCGGGGCAACACGTCCAGTTCAATGAAATCATCCTCGCGAGCGGTCGCGATGCCTCGCCGCGAAGATCCGTCAAAGAAGTAAAATCGTTGGTTAATGACTTTGGCGAATTCTCTGGAAAGCAAAGCATGTTGATATTGAGGGCGAATGACCAAGCCGACCGGACGGTCCACCTGGGCGACGCCTCCGCCTAAGATCGTTGCCGTTCGTTGCATTTCTTCGCCGCTGTTGTCGTGCAAGCTACGGACCAATACCGGGCCGGTTCCTGTCACCGCAACATTGCTAGAGCGAACCACATCCAATCGTCTCATTTCCTGCAAACGTGAAGGCATCAACCAACCACCTTGAAGGCTCTTCACTTCCGACCGGGAAGGAACCGTCACTAAAATATCCAAGCGATCGCCACGTTTAACGCCCGGCGACATGATCGCCTCGGTGATCACCAATGCGGTGAGATCCGATTCGAGGTACCCGTCGGGGTCTGCGACATTGTGAGTTTTCATTTCCGCGATCAAACGGTCACGGTACTCCGAGGGCAACGCGGGAGCTCCGGTCCGGTTCAGTCCCTTGACGGCTCCCACCCCTTGGACGCGAGCGTAGGTCAATCCGTACGGCAGGGCCGCTTCACCGATTTTTTCGGGGGGGTCTGGAACGACCAGCAAATCCTCAAGGGCACCATCCTTTTCACTGTCCCCTCTAAACAAGGAGCATCCGCTGAGCGTAAACACCATGCATGCAATCGCAACTGCCGACCAGGCATGGGAAACCAGCGGAAGGCAACGTCGCCCCCCATCCTGACGAGATCGAGAGTGGCTAGTGGAGGGTGTCGGCATCCATGCAGACATAACTTTGACTCGGCGAAGGGACGTGAACAAATTTCAACGTTTGTTAAAATGAGGATTCAGAGTTCTTGCTCATTACGAAATTTCCCCCCTATTCGTCAATGCGGAATGCCGATTCCTGAGGCTATTGACGAAAAGGGGCTAGAATTAGTATTCTCTTGGGCTCGCAGAAAGATAGAAAAACTTTCTGTCGATTTGCCAGCGTAGCTTCAATTGGCAGAGCATCGCATTCGTAATGCGAGGGTTGTGGGTTCAAATCCCACCGCTGGCTTTATCTCTCTCCTATTTACGGCTGTTTTCCAGTCCCAGAGTCTACCGGAGCCTCACGAACCATGGCTGAAGCCGAAGTTCTTGATTTAAAAGAAGTCGTCCTGTCGAACACTTCTTTTGGTCCCCAAGAGATCGCCAACATCCGCACGGCTATCGCCTCGGATTTCATTCATTTTGGTGAACTGCGCGATGCAGTGAACCAAATGGAACAGGAAACCGACCGTAGTCCGGCGACTCAGACCAAATTTGGTGTCTGTCAACTTCTCCTGGGTCGCTTCAAAGCGGCTCGCGAGACGCTTAGCAGTTCCGATGGTGGAGCACTTGCCCAGTTTTACCTGGGACGCTGCGCTTTCGAACTGGGCGAATATGACGTGGCCCTCACCCAATACGAAGCGGCCCGCAAAGCGGGTTACGACGAGGATCAGTGCAAACTTGCCGTTGCGGAAACGAAACGGTACATGCGTGACCTCGAAGGTTCGATGAACATCCTGGACGATATGTTCGGCCCCATCGAACAGACCGCTGAATACCAATACCAACGCGCCGCGACCGTCGCCGCAATCGGTGACAAAAAAGCGGAAGCGATCAACCACTACGAACGAGCCCTCCAGATTGACGAAGGTCATGCCGGAGCATTGTTTGGGTTGGCCTTGGAAAACGATCGCAACGGAAACGATGACGAAGCGATCGCGATGTACGAGCGAGCCGCGGCCGGATTTCCTACCGGTGTTGGTGTCTTGATCAACCTGGGAATCCTGTACGAAGATCGAAATCAGTTCGATCGGGCTCAGGTCTGCTACCGGCGAATTCTGGAATGCTATCCAGATCACCCCCAAGCAACCCTCTACATGAAAGACGCTTCGGCGCAGGGCAACGTCCTGTACGACGAAGAAACCCAACGTCGCAACGATCGCTTGGCTCAAGTACTGAACCTGCCGGTCGCTAACTTCGAACTTTCCGTCCGTAGCCGTAACTGCTTGCAGAAGATGGGCGTCGATACCCTTGGGGATCTGACCCGAACTTCCGAAGCCGAGCTGCTGGCCAGTAAGAACTTTGGCGAAACCAGCCTGTACGAAATTCGCGAAATGCTGACCGGCAAGGGACTTTCCCTGGGTCAGTTTGCTCACGAGAAAAAGTCACCCGATCCACCGATCGATACTTCGCACATGTCGGCCGACGAACAAGCTTTGCTTGACCGTCCGATCTCGGACCTGAACCTTTCGGTTCGAGCCCGTAAATGCATGGTCCGCCTTGGCCTGAACACCATTGGTGAACTGGTCCGCAAGACGGGCGACGAAATGCTTGAGTGCAAGAACTTCGGTGTGACCAGCCTTACCGAAGTCCGCGAAAAGCTGACGGAAATGAGCCTGAAGCTTCGCGGTGACTGAGTACAAGTGCCTCGCACGCGATAGCCAAACGGCGGCCAGACGCGGTACGTTCACAACCCCACACGGGGTTGTGCAAACGCCGACGTTTATGCCGGTCGGTACGCAGGCAACCGTCAAAGGGGTCACCGCAGCACAACTGCGTGAGACCACCGCAACGCTGCCTGACGTTACAGCCCAAATGATTCTAGGGAATACCTACCATTTGGCGCTGCGTCCGGGCCACGAACTGATTCGCAAGATGGGCGGACTGCACCAGTTTATGAACTGGGATGGTCCTATCCTGACCGACAGCGGTGGATTTCAAGTCTTTTCGCTATCGAAGCTGAATAAGATCGACGAGCGATCGGCGGTCTTTCACAGCCATATCGACGGTCGAAAGATTGACCTGACGCCCGAGTATTCGGTCGAGATCCAGGAATCCCTGGGGAGCGATATCGCTATGGTCCTAGACCATGTGATTGCGTTGCCCGCCTCCGATGAAGCGGTGATCGATGCGACCGAGCGATCGGTACGCTGGGCCGTTCGCTCGCTAAACGCGGCGACCCGATCCGATCAGGCTCGATTTGCGATCGTCCAAGGAGGCCTGAACGAGACCATTCGGGCCCAATGTGCCCGAGACCTCGCAGCCCATCCGTTTGATGGATTTGCCATCGGTGGACTAAGTGTCGGCGAACCGCCCCCGGAAATGTACCGGATCGTGAAGGCAACTTGCCCACACTTGCCAGAGGACAAACCTCGGTACCTGATGGGCGTCGGACGGCCGATCGACATGCTGGAAGCGATCGCCGAAGGGGTCGACCTGTTCGATTGCGTCATGCCGACGCGAAATGGACGAAATGCGTTTGCCTTTACCGACGAAGGTCCGCTGAAACTGCGGAACGCCATCCACAAGGACGATCCACGCCCGCTAGAGGATTCATGCCCCTGCCCCGCCTGCCAACACAGCCGGGCCTACCTGAGGCACCTATTTGTCACCGGCGAAATGCTGGGGCCGATTCTGCTGACAATTCACAATCTGACCTATTACCAGCGGTTGATGCACCAAGCCCGAGAAGCCATTCTTGCCGGGACGTTCCTGGAACTGCTGGAACGCCACCGCGCGCTCGCCGCTCCCAAAGAGATGTGATGCCCCCGGCGTTCAGCCGGTATAATACAGCATCCGTTTGCTTAACGATGCGAGCGATGATGCGATCCAATCACTCTCCATGGCGTGCGAGTCTTATGCTGCGATTGTTGGCCACTTTACTCGTTGGAGTCGGTTTCTGTGTTGGCGGTCCTACTTTGGGCTGGTCGAACCAGGAAGCAGAAAATCCGTTCGTCGAAGCAAACGCACAGGCTCCTGCGGAAAAACAGGCTCCTGCGGACACCAATCCTGCGCCGGCAGCCGAACCAGACAACGCAGCCCCCGTCGCTCCAGCGGCGCAGGCACCTAGAGCGGCTCAGGCTGCTCCAGCTGCGCAGGCGAAACGAGGATACGTGCTATCGGTTCCGCTTCCGATCACCGTCGAAGCTGGCAACCAATTGATCGACCGCCTGAAATCGTTGGCCAAGAAGCCGCTGGTTGTCGGGGAACGTCAAATCGTCTTGCTAGAATTCGGGACGCCCGATTCGTCTCAGGATGGGACGGGTACCGAATTCGAAGAAGCCCTTCGTCTGGCGCGCGTGATCAGTGGCCCCGAACTGCGGAACCTTCGTATCGTCGCGTTTGTAACCAAGCCGGTACGCGGGCACGCCGTATTACCCATCCTGGCTTGTGACCAACTATTAGTAACCCCGCAAGCCTCCGTCGGGGATGCGTCTGCAGACGACGTCGATCCCGATCCCTCCATTCAATTGTTGTATGAATCGATCGCGGCACGTCGCGGACTGTTTCCGCAGTCACTGGTCGATGCAATGTTGAACCCTGGCTTGGAACTGGTTCAAGTCACGGAACTCGATGGAACGCGACGGCTGGTTAGTGGTGAAGAACTAGACAAGATCCGTGCTGCAGGCGAATCGCTGCAAGAATCACAGCTCTCCACCCCGGGGGCGACCGCGATCCTTGATGGCAACGCGCTTCGCCAAGCGAGAATGGCAAGCCATCAGGTTCAATCGCTAGAAGAGGCTGCGGACGCGCTGCGAATTGCCGCCTGGGAACGGCCCGAAGCGACCACCCGCGTCAAAGTCGAAAACGGAACTTTGGTCGAATTAAACGGCAACGTTACGACCAACAGAATTCGGCGAATCGAAGCCAACTTGGCATCGCCTGCCAACCATCGTGACACCGACGCCTGGATTGTTGTCATCGATAGTCCTGGCGGCAGCCTGGAAGACAGCATGCGGTTGGCCAGTACGTTCTCGGTCGTTGCCCAGGACCAACGGCTGGCTGCCGGCTGGGTACAAACCGAAGCGTTGGGCGATTCGATTCTTATCGCCGCATCGTGCCGTCCTTTCTTGGTCGCAAGTGACGCCCGTCTGGGAGGTCCCGGAGCCCAGAACTTAACCCCTCAAGACGTTCGCCAAATGCAGGAAGCGATCGACCAAATCGCGATGGATGCCAACCGTCCGGCAACCGTCCTGGCCGGGCTGCTGGATCCCGAACTAAAGGTCTTTCACTACACCGACGGTAAAACCGGACGCAAACGGATCGCAACCCCCGAACAGATTGCCCGCGAAGAAGAACAGGACCAAAGCGAACGCTGGTCCCAAGGGGATCCGATCGATTTGTCGCAAGGAATTTCAGGGGCCCAAGCGGTCGAGCTAGGATTGGCCGACGGGATCGCAGAGAACCTGGAAGCGGTCACCGCCGAAATCGGACTGAAAAATGAACCACGTCGACTGTCGGACCGAAAAATCGTCCGAGCGGTTGAGTGGCTAGGGAACCGCCCCTTCCTCCCCGTCCTGTTGCTGATGATCGGTTTCATGACGTTTTCGATGGAATTGAGCGCTCCTGGGCTGGGCGTTCCCGGATTCATTTCCATGCTCTGCTTTTCGTTATTCTTCTGGATGAGTTTCCTAGCGGGGACGGCGGAGTGGCTGGAGCTGGTCGCCTTTGGATTGGGGGTGATCTTTATCCTGATTGAGATCTTTGTGGTCCCGGGGGTAGGAGTGTTTGGGCTGGGCGGTCTGGCAATGCTGATCAGCGGAGTCGTCCTTGCCAGCCAAACGTTTGTGATCCCACGCAACCCGTACCAATACGCCCGGATGAGCGAAACGCTATGGATGGTGATCGCCAGCTGTGTCAGCTTGGTGGCCGGAGTGATCCTGCTAAGGCTATTGCTGCCCAACACCAAACTGTTTGGACATTTACACCTAGCTGCCCCCGACGGTGACTTGGTCGAGCAACGCGAACAACTGGTCCATTTCGAACACCTTGTCGGTACCACCGGAACCACCGTCACCGCACTGCGTCCCGCAGGCAAAGCTCGAATTGGTGACAACGTCTATGCAGTCGTCAGTGACGGCTCGGCGATCAATGAAGGCGAACCGATCACGGTCCTAGAAGTCCATGGAAATCGAATCGTCGTGATCGGCGAGGAATAGAGCAACGCCGCCGACTGATTTTTCGTTTTCGTTTTCGTTTTCGTTTTCGTAGCGGAACGGCGCGAGCCGTCCGGCCAAGTACGTGATGTTTCCAGGGCAGTGGCCGGACGTTCCCCCCCCCCCTTGCCCATCCGAGACGGAGTGCGGTGCTTTTAGCCCAGCGGGCGGCAGATACTTGCCGTTGGTGTAAGCCAACGGAAACCTAACGAGCGCATAAAAGCCCAGCGGGCGACAGACAAGGGTGGTTCTGTCGCCCGCTGGGCTTTCCTTTTCGTGGCGATCCACACTCCGGCGGCTCACGCCGCCGGCAAGTATCTGCCGCCCTCCGGGCTACGTCTTCACTCGGCCCCATGTCGATTCTTCAATGGCTATAACCCCGTCATTTGTGGATTTCGCGTCCCGAACGAAAAGCGACAATCACTAAATCAACAAGCCGCTTGCGCCGTTCCGCTAAGAAAATTGATCAATGAGCTCCGGTTCTCTTGCCGTCCGTTACGCTCAAATCAATCGGCAAAGATTTTTAGCATCCTTTGCTGCAGAACCGGTGTTGCCGCTGCGACAAATTTGGGTTCCCAAACATCAAATGGCTCTCCCTCCAAACCTGCGATTTGAGCTCCAGCCTCCAGCGCGATGAGAGCTCCTGCCGCCGCATCCCAGCTCTTCACGCTGGCAGCCCAATAGCCATCCAACCTGCCGGCGGCGACGTAGCAGAGGTTTAAGGCACAGGACCCTAACCGCCGAATCGACTGGCATTCCCCCAACATCCGCACAAACCTTTCGATTTCAACCGAATCGCGGGGAACACTGGTCGCAAAACTACAAGCGACCAAGGCTTCGTTCAGTTTCGTGCAATCGCTAGCGGTAAAGGGTTGCCCGTTCAAAAAAGCCCCTTTCCCTCGTTCCGCCGTGAACATCTCTTCTCTCGTCGGATCGTAAACGACGCCGACCTGTAACTTTCCTTCTGCAAAAAGAGCTATCGATACCGCAAAACTTTGCAACTGATGCACGTAATTCACGGTCCCATCCAAGGGATCGACAATCCAGCATGCGGGGGCTCCAAGTTCTCCATCGCGAACGGCTTCGGGCGGCTGCGTTTCTCCGTTCTCTTCACCGACAAATGCATTTTCGGGATACGCCCCCATCAAGATGTCTCGCACCGCTTTCTGAGACGCCAAATCAGCGTCCGTCACTAGGTCTTTAGGCCCTTTTTCTCGGACCAAGCGGTGATCCCAACGCTGCATTAATTCGACAGCTCCCGCACGAGCGGCTCGAACTGCAGTCTGCAAAGGTGACTTATCATTCATATTCAGGGGTTATCCAGCGGGTGCAATATCGAGAGGATGCAGGGTTCGGCTCCAAATCGAAGCGGATTCCGTTTATGATCCTACGTTTTCCACACCATACAACCAGAGGCAGATCTCTTGGAGACTATTTCTCGCATTCGTCCTCGACGTAAAATCCAAGGCATGTCGGCGATCCTGCTTCCCCTGACCCAGGAAAATCAGGTCGATTGGCAAGGATTTGAAGACCATGTCGCCCGGACGGCCGCCGCCGGTCTTGTGCCAACGGTAAACATGGACACCGGATATGCCAATCTGATTTCGGAAGAACTGCGTGTGCAGGTGCTTTCGGAAACGAAGCGGATTGTCGCAGGTGGCCCTTATGTGGCGGGAGCCTTTGTCGGCGATCAACCGGGTGACGCTTTTAATGAAGCGGCGTACTGCAAGCAGGTCGAATCGATTCAGCAGCACGGGGGGACTCCGATCCTGTTTCAGTCCTACGGGCTGACTCAGCAAAACGACGACGCAATCGTCAGCGCCTACGAAAAAATTGCCGCCCACTGCGATACTTTTTACGCGTTTGAACTGGGGACCATGTTCGCCCCATTTGGCAAAATCTATAGCCTAGATGTCTACGCTGGCTTGATGCAGATTGCCGCTTGCCTAGGCGCCAAACATTCTTCGCTGTCACGCGACCTGGAATGGCAACGGCTTGACCTGCGTGATGCCCAGCGAGCCGATTTCCGTGTCCTGACCGGCAACGACTTGGCGATCGACATGGTCATGTACGGAAGCGATTACCTGCTGGGGCTAAGCACGTTTGCGCCCGAAGCCTTCGCGCGTCGTGACAGGATGTGGGAAGAAGGCGATTCGGCTTTCTACGAGCTGAACGATTTACTGCAGTACTTGGGAATGTTCGCGTTCCGCGATCCGGTCCCAGCCTACAAACACAATGCCGCTCAATTCCTTCACCTGCGGGGCTGGATCGAAACCGCAAACACGTTCCCCGGCAGCCCGACTCGCCCGGAAAGCGACGTTGCGATCCTAAAAGATATTCTGGATCGATTGGAAACCGAATGTTAACTTTCGCGAGGACGTGAAATCTATAAATGACGATTTCAACCCTGCCCATCCGAGCCTGGGTGCAGTGCTTTTAGCCCAGCGGGCGTTGGCGTAAGCCAACAGAAACCTAGCGAGCGTACGCACAAAAGCAAAAGTAGGCCGGACCAAAGAGCGATAGCGATGCCGTTCCGGCGGACGCTTGGCAATCCTTCTCGCAATACCCACTCGGCGGCTTACACCGCCGGCAAATATCTGCCGCCCTCCGGGCTAAGGAAACCTAGTGTGCGCATTAAAAAGCAAAAGTAGGCCGGACCAAAGAGCGATAGCGATGCCGTTCCGGCGGACGCTTGGCAATCCTTCTCGCAATACCCACTCGGCGGCTTACACCGCCGGCAAGTATCTGCCCCCCTCCGGGCTAAGGAAGGAAACCTAGCGAGCGTACGCACAAAAGCAAAAGTAGGCCGGACCAAAGAGCGATAGCGATGCCGTTCCGGCGCCCGCTGGGCTTTCCTTTTCACAATACCCACTCGGCGGCTTGCACCGCCGGCAAGTATCTGCCGCCCTCCGAGCTAAATCTTCACTCGGCCGCATGTAGACTCGTCAACGGCTGGAACCCCGTCACCTATAGATCTAACGTCCCGAGCGAAAGGCGACAATCACTAAACCTACAAGCTGCTTGCGCCGACCGGCAAAGAGATCGCCCCGCAGATGGCAGCGGCACTCGCCCAGACGCATCGCGTCTGAGCGTTTAGCCGTTTAACCGTTAAGCATGAACCAAACGTTCCATATCCAAGCGTTATTCAACAGTGGTTTCGCTGTACGCTTTCCACTGAGCTGGGATATCCGCCGCTTCGGTTGAGCCATTGTGAAGGATAACACGATAAACCAATTTCAAGGTTTCACCGGCGGGCAAAAGTGTTCCTTCGGTCTCATCGCCTCCAATAAAATGGTGGACGCCAAACGGGTTGGCAGCGAACAAGCCATAGCTACGAACATGCCAGCGAGTTGGATAGCCGAAGCTGGAAGGATGATTCAGGATGGCGATCCCCTGCGTCTTGCCTTCGACAGGCCCGTAATAATCGACCCATGCGGAGGACTTTGCCCAGGTCTCTTTTCCTTTCACACCTTCTGCGTTGACAATACTTCCTTTTCCTTCGCCATCCATTTTGATGGTTCCGGCAACTCGGATTCCAAAACTTCCTTCTTTGGTATCCCCGAACACAACGTCTCCGTCGGTCGCGGTCAAAGAAAAGACGCAGTCGATCCAACTTTGGCTATCGTTTTCGCCAAAGGTCAGTTCCCACTTGTCGGCCATCACGCGTTTGCCGTCGGGAGCCATCCAGTTGTGTTTGGCAACCAGAGTTGCGTTTTCGCCGCCTTTAACTTCGGGAGCTCCATCGGCAACGATTTGCCCCTTTCCTTCTCCTTCGGCCCAAAAGTCGACTCCATTCACTTCACCATGAGTCATCCAGAAGGAGCGATGATGTGGATGATCCGCTTTTTCGGTGGCGATTGCGTCCTGCATCGGATAGCCGCGAGTCACAGCCGCTCCGCCAGGCCCGATCAGCGGCCACAGAATGGGCTTGCTTTTCGAATGGGCTACGTACTTCGTCAAAAGTTTGCCATCCAGGTGGATCGTGGCACCTTCATCCGTTGTTTCCACCGTATATCGTTCGGCGGGGGCAACGGGTTCGACAGCGTCACTGGTAGCGGGGACTCCGCAAAACGTTGCAACACTGCAGGCGGTTACAGCAAACAACCAACGACGACGAATCGGACGAAACTTGTGGAACATTCAGCGATCTCCAAGAGGAAAGACAGGGGGTGGGTAATGTTGGTGGGAGGTTTTTCTTTTCAATCTCCCTATGATACCACGTGGAAGAACGGATAACTGTAATTGAAAAGGAATCGAGATGTTGCTGATCGCCACCGACGAAGCGGGATATGGGCCAAAGCTTGGACCGCTGGTGATCGCCGCAACCGTTTGGCGGCTGCCCGATTCGAAACCGATGCAGGCGATCGAAGCGTTGAGCGAAAAAGTGGTCCTGCCGGGGCTGCCGGCCATCTCGGTCGCAGATTCGAAAACCGTCTTTAAACCTCGCCAGAAACAAGGTTTACTGGGACTGGAAACGACCATGAACGCCGCCGTTCAGTGGGCATTTCCGAAGAAGAAACGAAAATCGTTCTACGACTGGCTGGCGATGAGTGCTCCAGCGGACGTTCGGCCCCTTACCGATCAACCCTGGTTCGCGAAAACCGACCTCCAAAAAGCTCCCTTCCTCACCTGCTCGCGACTGCAGGATTGCCAAGAATTCGCCGCGGAAGAACTGCGTAGGGTCTGGCAGGCGAAGGGGGCCGAACTGGTTTCCGTTGTACAGCGGGTCATCGACGCGAAACGCTTTAATCTTGCCTGCCAACAGGCCACCAATAAGGCACAGGTCCTATCCGAACTTACAAACGGCATGGTCGCACAGGTCATCGCCGAACAGACGGATGAGAAAATTGCCGTCTACTGTGACCGGCACGGAGGACGCGCTTATTATGGCCCGCTTTTAAAGCAGGCAATCCCCGAAAGCAGCGTCACTATTGAATCGGAAACCAAAAATGAAAGCCGCTACCGCCTGGAAGTTGGCAAGCAACAGATCGAATGGCGTTTCACCGTAAAAGGAGACTCGTTCCCGCCGGTGTCCTTTGCTTCGATGCTGGCCAAATATACTCGCGAGCGGTCGATGGAGTGCTTTAATCGATACTGGGGCGCAGAGACCGTGTCAGCGCTGAAACCGACCGCGGGCTACCCTCAGGACGCGGTCCGGTTTCTTGAGGAGATCGAAACGGATCGAGAAGAGCGGCAAATCCCGGTGGAAATGCTTGTTCGATCCCGATGATCCCGCAAGGGAAGACGGCAGATCTTTTTTTAGCCGATCAAATGTTTCTCGATCAAACGATTCTCGATTGCTGCCAGCAGATCGATCGCAACTTGCTCTTTGGTTCCCTGGAGAGATGCCAAAACCTCTCCTTCGCCGACCAGTAATTCCACATGGTTATCGTCGGAATCGATCGCTTCGGGGCCATTGCTAACCATCAAGTCGCAATGCTTCTGTTCCAGTTTCACGATGGAACGGAAGCGGCGATCCTCGGTTTCCAACGCGAATCCCACGACCCACTGCCCCTTTCGCTTACGCTGCCCAAGCGTCGCGATCACATCGGCCGTTTCGATCAATTCTAGTTTTAGGGTATCGCCGGTTTTCGAGATCTTTTCCGTCTTCATTTGCCTCGGCTGATAATCGCATGGAGCCGCAGCACCGATCGCTCCATCACACGATTCAAACTGCTCACATGCGGCCGCCAACATTTCATCCGTGGTGACCACAGGAATGACGGTTACCGAATCCGGATATTGAACCTGAACCGGACCTGACACGACCACCACTTCATGCCCGCGTGAGGCGGCTGCGCTGGCAAGTGCAGCGCCCATCCGACCACTGGATCCATTCGTTAAATAGCGGACAGGGTCGAGGTACTGCCGGGTCGGTCCGGAGGTAATTAGTATTTTTGCCACGTGTTTAAATGTCTAAAGTTGATTCGGCGGAGGAGAATGAATGGCTTGCTGGATGATCTTCGAAAGTCGTTCGCTGTCGATTTTCATCATAGCTGCCGCGAGTGCAAGCAAGCGTTTCTCGTTTTCACTGATCTGCTGATCGACCGACATCATACGCGCCAAATCGCGGAGCAGGCTTTCCTGCTCGTTGACATTTTGAGGGACCTGCAAAGCCGCTTTCTCATCCAGCCCGTATGCGATGGCTCGCTGCAGATCATCCTCCTCTAAACCAAGTTCCAAGTATCGCTCACTTAGAAATGCGATTTCATCGGCGGAAAGCGAACCATCGGCGGCCGCCATCACAACGATGTTTTGCAACTGCACTATGGGGGAAAGATGCTGCACGAAATTGCTCTTCGAAAAGGTTAAAAAGGAATCGAATTCGGCTCGAAGGAGGCTCGCGCCAAGCCGTAACGTCCGTTGCTGCACGGGATTATAGCGGATGCGAACGAGCCGCCGGATTGCAACGATTGTGCAGATCTTGTCAAAAAAATGAATATTTCGACGATTTGCTTTAGCGAGCGGATCCACAGCCCCCCTCATTGGCTGTGGCAAAATTTCAGCAGCCCTAAGTCGTTGCTAGCATTTACTTTAGTATTCCCCGATCCAATGATGATGGGCCTTGGGGGGAGAAATCTTGGGAATAAATGGCGGGGAACCGCAAAAAAATAGGCAATTATTTTGCCTGCGCTAGTTGACGCAATTTCCCCAACCAATAAACTCCCCCCAAATTAGCAAATGCTACTTCACTTCCCCGTTCCACTTGGAGACGAGTTATGCGTTCGATCATGATCTTGGGTTTGGTTGCTATTGCTGCCATGGTTGTTACCTCGACCGCCGATGCAGGTTGCTTCGGTAAGCGAGCCAAAGGCTGCTGCCCACAGCCAGCATGTGCACCAGAACCAGTATGCTGCGAAGCACCTGCTCCTGTATGCGCACCAGAACCAGTTTGCTGTGCACCTGCACCAGCACCCGTTGTTTGCTGTGCTCCAGCTCCAGTCGTTTGCTGCGAACCAGCTCCAGCACCTTGCTGCGAACCAGTTTGCTGCGAAGCTCCTCGCAAGCGTTGCGGATTGTTCGCAAAACTTAAAGCTCGCAAAGCAGCTCGCAAATGCTGTGCACCTGCACCAGTTTGCTGCAACTAATTATGGCTTAAGGATTTCGATCCTTTACCAGAAACGAAGAAAGCGAGCGTGAATCACGCTCGCTTTTTTCATGCGCCCTCCCTCAACAGGAAGGGGCTAAATCGTTGCGACTGAGAGACTCCAGCTTACAGCGTCGGAGTCTGGTAGGGTTCGACATCGCCAACCATATGGAAGTGGTTATGGTCGATGTACAACGTTTCAACAGCTTCCTCGTCATCCAAGGAGTGAGGAACCGGGTACCCTGCGATGTCCCGCTGGCTGTAATAGATCGTGCACTTGTAGTGAGCATGATGCAATTGAGCCGGCCCGATCAACGGATAGAAGCGGGGTGGATCGATGTAGTCGGTGATCTTTTCTTTGATGATCCGAACGTTGTTGCGTTGACGTTCGTAAAGTAATGGAACACCACCAGCGACAGGGTTCGCTTTCTCGAAGGCTCGAATCACTTCGTCATCGGACGGAGGGTCGAGTGCTACAGGCGTCGTGCCATGAGTGGTTGGCCCTAGGATGGGAACTCGCTCATAGCGTTCTTTCCAGCGAAAATCATCTTCAGCCTTTTTCTGATAGTAAGGGCTGACCGGGATAGGGATCGAAAAGATCCCCAGGGTTGGTCCTGTCGTGATACCGACACACCCAACGCTGGACAGGGCTGTAACGGCGGCCAGCAGGCCAAGAATTGCTTGTGTTGCGGTAGGTCGTATTGGGGTCGTCATCCGACATCCTTCCTTGGGGTCGACACGTCTACAATGCGGTACAAGCCGAAAGCTCGCGCCGATGTTTGAGTTATCGTGTGAACTTGCAACGGTCTTGCGGATTTTCACGAAGATTCAGGATATTTGTTTCAAAACGATTCTGAAGGCCCAAAAACGGGCGAGAAAAGACGCTTTGCAGTCGGTTTGGAAGCCCAATATCCGAAATGGCGTTCAAAACGCCTCGAACGCCTCCTCAACGCCCTGCAGGTTCCCGGCTCCCAACGGACAACAGGGAGCGACAAAGCCTCGGAGAAACGCCCACAGACGGCTCATCTTGCCCTGTTTACCTTTCCGGCCCGCTTTTAAGCGTTCAGGGGCGTTTCTTTCGCGGGGGACGCGAAGTTCGTTGGCGACGTATTGGCCGTCCTGTCCACGCTCAGGCGACGGTGGTTTCTGCCCGGTGGAATCGCACGTAGGCGAGGCTCTCCGAGACTCGTACTCGCCAAGTTCTCCGCCTCGGAGGACGTGCGATTTATAAATGAAGTAAGTCTGGCTCCCCTCGCCCTCAAAACAAGCTCGCTTAAAACAGATTTGATACTGGATCAACGGTTCGCCAGCTAATGCAATTAAGGTCGATTCAAAGGCTTGTTTTTGGGGAGAGGGGCTGGGGGAGAGGGGCCGACAGCGTTGGGCAAGGCGTGGCATAACCGCTTGAAATCCGAGGCGTTCACTGCCTCTTCGCTGCAAAATCGCCGCCTGGAAATCTCCCCCTCTCCCCCAGCCCCTCTCCCCCAAGCAAGCTCCACTAAATCAAACAAAGAGGCAGAGATCACGCAACGAACTAGCAGAGATTTCGTCCACACCAAAGAGCTCGCTTAGGGGCGAGGGGAGCCAGACTTTCTTTATTAAGAAATCGCACGTACCGAGAGGCGATGAGATCTATTAGGGGCGAGGGGAGCCAGACTTTCTTTATTAAGAAATCGCACGTACCGAGAGGCGATGAGATCTATATATGAAGACAGGCTGGCTCCCCTCGCCCTCAAAACAAGCTCGCTTAAGACAGATTTGATACTGGATCAACGGTTCGCCAGCTAATGCAATTAAGGTCGATTCAAAGGCTTGTTTTTGGGGAGAGGGGCTGGGGGAGAGGGGCCGACAGCGTTGGGCAAGGCGTGGCATAACCGCTTGAAATCCGAGGCGTTCACTGCCTCTTCGCTGCAAAATCGCCGCCTGGAAATCCCCCCCTCTCCCCCAGCCCCTCTCCCCCAAGCGAGCTCCACTAAATCAAAGAAAGAGGCAGAGATCACGCAATGAGCTAGCAGAGATTTCTTCCGCCCCAAAGAGCTCGCTTGGGGGCGAGGGGAGCCAGACTTACTTCATTTATAAATCGCACGGCCCGAGAGGCGATGAGATCCAATCCCATAGCAGCGTCTCTCCGAGACGATGAGATTTACAAGTATAGAAAGTCTGGCTCCCCTCGCCCTCAAAACAAGCTCGCTTAAAACAGATTTGATACTGGATCAACGGTTCGCCAGCTAATGCAATTAAGGTCGATTCAAAGGCTTGTTTTTGGGGAGAGGGGCTGGGGGAGAGGGGCCGACAGCGTTGGGCAAGGCGTGGCATAACCGCTTGAAATCCGAGGCGTTCACTGCCTCTTCGCTGCAAAATCGCCGCCTGGAAATCTCCCCCTCTCCCCCAGCCCCTCTCCCCCAAGCGAGCTCCACTAAATCAAAGAAAGAGGCAGAGATCACGCAATGAGCTAGCAGAGATTTCTTCCGCCCCAAAGAGCTCGCTTGGGGGCGAGGGGAGCCAGACTTACTTCACTTATAAATCGCACGGCCCGAGAGGCGGAGCTACGGCATTGTCACGATGCCACTATTCGCGTTGCGGAGGCTAGGTGCTTATCAACGTCGCACCACCTTCGGGCTTACAGCCCTCCTTGTCGATTCCGACCAGGCTTTTGGCTGCTAAATATCTACGAAAAAACGGGCGTGCTGGGTGGCACGCCCGTTTTTAGAACGGTTCTCAACTAAAACGCTTATAACGAGGATCAGTTAAGCGTTTTGGTTTCTTTGGCAGATCGAGTCCCAACAGCACCCCATACGCCGTAGTTGCTCTTCCTACCACCGGTTTGTGCGGCCAGCGCCTGGTCGCCGGTATCGATCGTTTCGCCGACGAATTTGACCGATCCGTCGACCATCAATACTTGGCATCCGCCCGGATGATTACTGCCAGCGGCAAATTGCCCTGCCGAACCTGGGCCCGCATCCGCACAGCTTTCCGCGTTTGGAGGCCGAATGGTGGTGATGCCGCTGTACATCGGAACTCCCGAAGCCCAATGCGAACCACGCCCGATGACATTTCCCGTTGCGACTGGGCTTAGGTAGTACTGCGGATCCGCGGCATCGATGGTTGCAATGCAGGCAGGTGCTTTCGCAGGGCCCATTCCACCACCCCAAATAGCTCCAAGATTCACGATCGCCTGAGTGCGAAGGATTCCGGTACCGTCATCGGTGGCAAGTTCAGCGACATGAACGGTGTTGGAGGTTCCGTCCTTGAAATCGCGGAATTGCATCGCCAAACGAGGGAAAAAGGCTCCTCGGCAATGAGCTCGGTCGGGATCGCCGACGCCAAATTTGTTAAACCCACCAAACCCAGCCGCGATCGGATTGTCTCCAAGATTCGGGCCGTAATTGGTTCGTCCGGTCTGGCCGCTGGTTGCGGTTCCCGAATCGCTGGGGCAACGAAGCGCCGCCAACTGAGTGCTCCAAGGCGTGAAACCTGCGTACCGTGGGTCCGGTCCCATTGATGGGAAACCGGTTGGAGTGCGAATTTCGTCGTACAACGGCCCCTGCTCCAGCTGTGGTAGCAAGCCGACGAGGAAGCTTAACTGACGATTGTTACCGGTCAGAAAAGCGGCATCGGTGGAGGTGTCCGTCCCTGGGGAAGTCCCCCCAAGATGCATTGGAAATTGTTCGTTGCTGCTGTGGTAATTGTGAAGAGCTAAGCCCAGTTGTTTTAGATTGTTGCCACACTGCATTCGACGAGCCGCTTCACGCGCCGCTTGAACCGCTGGAAGCAAGAGGCCAACCAAAACGCCGATGATGGCGATAACAACTAACAGTTCGACAAGCGTAAAACCTTGTCGCGAGAAATGCTTTCGCGTCATGAGCTGCTCCTTTGAATAAATTATGAATGTCGAAATAAAAGGGCCGACAACGGTTCTGTACTTTCAGGAGGAGGTCCGAACAGGCTCAGACATATGAGCTAATGACTGTTTTGAACGCGTCGTCCGTGAAGAAGTAGGAAGATAAGATTGCAAGCGCATCCAACCGCAGTTGTCATGATAGGGGCCGCAGGCTTGCTATGCAAGTAAAATGCTTGCTTACGCCAACGCATCTAGGGGGGGTACTTTGGGGATTTCGGGGGGCAAGAGACGCGTCGCTGACGTCCCCAGCTAACGATTTTGGCGGCGGCATGGTTCCAGCAAATTTTCGCGTCGGAAGAGTCTGACGCAGTAGCGGCCGAGGAGGGCGCTCTGCAAGCCAGAACGGCAGCCCCGAACCCTTCTTTCGCTGTGCAGTTAAGCGGCCGACCAATCGGTTGGTTTCGGCCCGATTTAACGGCTCCGCGAATGTCTAAATTTTTCAAGTCGGAGACGATTTGAAAGCCTTTTCTCATCCCGCGGATCTCCAACGGCTATCTTCCAGTGCCATCTACTTTGGCATCTGAGGACAATTTTTCCTAGCGGAACGGCGCGAGCCGTCCGGCCAATTTATTGTGTTTTCGATGCGGTTGCCGGACGGCTTGCGCCGTTCCGCTAAGAAATGTTGTTGCGGTTGCCGGACGGCTTGCGCCATTCCGCTAAGAAATGTTGTTGCGGTGAATGGTACTTCGATACCGAGGGGCCGTTAGCCAAACCAGCCGTGCAAATACCATTGCCCACTCCCCATCTGGCGAAAGACCCACAGCCACTGGCTGGTGGTCGTTTCCAAACGGTAGTAGTCTCGTCGAATGGAGGGGCCTTTCCACCACCCCGTTTCAATCCGTTCCGGCCCCCAGATGCGTTGAACCTGCAGAGGCTGCGCCGAACGTCTGGTCTGCAAACGAGCCGGCTCGCCAGTTGGTGTTTGGGCAAGAACCTGAATCGGTTCAGGTGCGGAGAGCAAATCCAAGGGACGTCGCAAGGGCGATGTGGGAAGGTTTGCCGAAGTGACAAACGGCCTCTTTCGGGGATACGATCGGCCCGCACGTCGCGTTGGCTGACGACCGGTCAAAGGAAAAGGACGAAAGGCCTGCTCGGGAAGAGGGTTGGCGTTGGTCCGCACACCAAGCACCTGCGTTCTTCCCAAACGGCTGCTTAAACCATCGATCAGACAAGCCAACTGGCGAGAGCTTTCTTCTGCCGTATGGGTTGGGTCGTCCTGCAGCAAACTTGGTTGATACATTTGCAGCGGGCCTGTCAAAGGGGCCATGATGGCGATTCGCTGGACAGGGCCCTCCAACGGCTGGCGTTCAAAAACACCTTGCAACAGCGAGTTCAAATGCGCGTGGTCGGCGGTCGGTGCAAACAACCCGACCTGCAGCGTCTGGCAACTGCTGGCTGAAAAATCAAAGCGGCAGCTTAACCGCAGCGCCCCTTGCTGCCGACGCCGGAGCTTGTTGGCTAATTGCCCAATCAGCTGCTCGATACGGTGCTGAAGCAGGTCGGTCGCCGCGGTCGGATACTCCAGTTCGATTTCGGCGTTGTAGGTGGTCGTGGCGTGATGCACCGGCAGCGTTTGGTCAACATCACCAAGTGCCTGATCGATTCGCATCAGCACCTCTTTTCCCAGTCGAGTCGCTATCCCGCCACGAGGCAATTCCAACAGCTGAGCAATTTGCTCAATCCCTAAACGCTGCAATTTTTCAGCGGCTTCGACCGGTAAACGAAGCGCGGTAATCGGCAGACGACCGATCGCTTCGGAAGTCGCTTCAGGAGGAATCTGCCAGAAGTGGCTTCCCGTCCCTTCCAACGGAATTTGATAACGATCAAGCGAGCGTGCTCCACTGCCCGCATGGGCGATGGCCCATGCCGAACCGACGGTTGAAGTCAAAGCGATGCGAACAATCCAGCCAGCTTGCTGGAGAACGGATGCGGTTTGCAAACCCAACTGCGATTCGTCCCCAAACCATTCGCCGCTGCCGGTCACGTCAACCAACAAGGTTTGCGACTGATGCAGCGTTTGCCCCGCCCATGCCTTCTTTTCCAAAGGTTCGATCGCCACCAGGGGGCTGATCTCCAGAGCGATTTTTTCAGCCAGCTGAGAAAGCGCCAGGTGATCGGCATCGGGATCATGGGACGCAAAAAAAGAACGTTCCGCATCCGCTTTGGCCCCCATCGCCAGCATGCTTCGGGCTTCCACCAATGGCATCTGCAGACGAATCCCTGCCGCAAAAGCTTGTCGCGAAGCGGCCACGACAACACGCCCCCGACGCCGGTCGGTCCCCCACAGGACGATCGCCGTTTCAGGCGGAATTTTTTCGACGTTGGCCAGTCGCTGGACGGGCCAATTGGGCAGCCAGATCGCCAGCCGCCTCGGAGAGGTTCCGGGAGGGCTGTCGTCCCCATGAAGTTCGTGTTCCCGACGAGGATCCGGTGCGGTGCGAAGCGATGCGTCGTGGCGGGGTGGAAACGGCATCGATGGTTCCTTGTTCACTGACAATAAACGTAGCCGAACGATTGATCTGGCCGCCTCGGCAGCGAGCCAATGTGGCTCGGATTTCTCGCCCGCTTGAGCCCTCAACGGATTCCGAAGCAGCCGTCTGCGAGAGATCCTCTGATTCTTTTTGAGCCACATACCAGCGGACTTCGGCGTGACTGGGTTCTCCATGGACCGCTCCAGGACGAACAAAAAAAGCTTGCGTGTTTCCAGTTTCAGCAGCCAACTGAAAACGTCTCGCATCCCGATCATCCAACCAACTGCCAAGCGGACTCCAGACCGCCGCGATCGCCCCGCACCGCAGCCCCTGATCGATCGCCCACACCTGGTCCTGCCGCTCGGAAGGGCGAACCCAGATCAGACGATCCGCTGGAATCCCCAACTGAATCGCTGCCGGAGGATAAAAAGTCCCCGCTTGATCGACCACCAACAAAGGTCCTGAACGAACGCGCAGGCAAGCGGCCGCAGCAAGCATCGACAGCAACCGAGCCCCTCCCCCCGGAGAAGTCGCCAGCCATTCCACCATCCCGCTTGTCGAAAATCCGCCTCGGGGCAACAAAGCATCCAACGGGGGAACTCCACACGAAACCGCCGGCTGATCCACGACCCGATTGCTTCCTTCAAGACGGGCGACCTGCTGCTGCAATCGCCGCACCTGCGCTGTCTGAATGGCCATCCTGGAATTCCTTGGCGTCCAACTAGTTCTAAGCAACATCAGTTCCGTTTCGGGCACGCAGGCTGCGGGAAGCAAAAAGCCACAAACTGTGTACATCTGTATCGTAACGAAACAACGCTAGCATTGCATCTTTTTTCTGCATTGGGGACAAAAAAGTCCGAACCGCAGCAACGGGGGCTCTTTTAATCGGAGCGTTGGACACCTCTGGTCCCCGTGGCGTGATTTTGCCCCCCAGGACCTGTTATGCTTTTGCACAAGTCATTCGCATGACGTTTCACTTTTCTGAAATTTGCGAACTCCAAGAACCATGCTTCACAAAATCAAAATCGTCCTTCTACTGATCTTGCTCGCCTCGATATTGATTTTTGGCTTGCTAAACAAAGAGCCAACCGAGATCGATTTGGCTTTTACGAAGGTCGAAATTTCGACCACGCTGCTGGTTTTTGGGACCGCCGCGGTCGGATTTATTTCGGGGTCGTTGATGACCGGGATGTGGCTGCATCGCCGAGCCAAACGAGCGCGAGCAATCGAAGCCGCAAAATCTCAAGCCGACGCCTAACGGTTTAGCGAGTGTCGCCTTTCGCGGGGGACGTGCGATTTATAGGTGACGGGTTTCAACCCTGCTCATTCGAGTCGGAGTGCAGTGCTTTTAGCCCAGCGGGCTAGGCGTTCACTCTCCCCCAAGCAAGCTTCGTCGAATCAAACAGAAAACAATGATGGACGTATTGAGCTTGCCAATGTTTCTTCCGCGATAACAAGCTTACTTAGGGGCGCGGGGAGCCATATTTTTCGTCACGTATAAACGGAGACGCCCCTACAGGATCAATTGAGGTGCCGCCGCCGCTGACGATGCTCGTCGCGCTTTGATGCGGACGTAGGGGGCGACGTACTGGGCTCGGTTGGCGAATGAATCGTCTCCGGAATCGGCCTCCGCCTGGCTCCCTTTCGCGTGGAACGGTTCAACCAAATCTTCGATCGCAAACCCGCTCCGGCAGATCCCTCCCACCAACTGTTCCCAGCGGTGCAAGTATTCAATGGCTCCGGGTTCGCGTAGTCGAGCCGTAATGTTGTTGTCACGCGGCGGGGCGGGAATCGGTTGTTCGCGGTAATAGCGATGCTGCAACACGTACTCTCCGGAAACACGCTGCGCGGAGGTTTGCAGGCTGGTCGGCGTCTTATGCTGACTGACGTACAACCCGCCGGGACGTGTCACGCGAGCGACTTCGCGAAAGACGGCCGAGACGTCGGGCAGGTAGCAGGTGCTAACGGGATGAATGACCGCATCAAACGATTGATTGGCAAGCATCGACAGCGAATCCATCGAAGTTTCAATCAGCCTTAGTTTCAGCTGGCGCTGTTGCGCTTCGATCCGATCGCGTTCCAGCATCGCGGGGCTGATATCCACGACCGTCACGTGAGCCCCGGCAGCTGCATAAAGCATGCTTTGGCGGCCTCCTCCCGCTGCTAGACAGAGAACCTGCCAACCGGCGATCGAACCTCCCAACCACCCCAGTGGATCGACCGTTTTTAGCGGATTTTTCAATTCCGCATCGGTTGCCGGACGGCACAGAGGCGCATTGGCAGCGGCCATCGCATCGTACGTACGTCGATTCTGGGCAACCGCTTGTTCCCATTGCCGGCGATCGGCCAGCGGATCGTTAGGATTCTCGGAAAGGGGACTCACGATTCGTTAATAAAATCGATCAACATACGCAGTCGTCCCAAATTCCGACGGTTGAACTGGAAGACCAGTCGAGGCAGATCAGCCACTTCCGGTTCCCCGCTCTCTTCGGGCAACGCGGTCGTTTGTTCATAGGTTCCCTCGACCAGAATATCGGCAAACCGCTTTGCCAGTTCCGCAAGCCGATCGTCCGACAATTTCTTCTTGATCCGAAAAACCAGTTTCTCGCGGACATAGCGAAGGCTGTGATAGACCCGGTAAAACTTCAAGACCTCTTCAATCGCTTCGTCGATCGAATCGGTGATTTTGTAAAGCGAAACGTCCTCCGGACTAGCCAATCCACCGGAGATCAATTGTTTCTCCAGGAAGACGCCCAGATCCTTCCAGTAACTTCCCCCGGGCTCGTCCAGCAGCACGACCGGGACCATCGTCTGTTTACCGGTTTGCAACAGCGTGATCGTTTCAAAGGTCTCGTCCAATGTCCCAAATCCACCGGGGCAACAAACGATGGCGCTGGTTTCTTTGACAAACATCAACTTCCGCGTGAAGAAGTACTTCAGCGTGACCAGTTTAGGATCCCCTTCGATATAGGGATTTGAACTTTGTTCGAAGGGGAGCATGATATTCAGCCCCATCGATGCTTCTCGGCCGGCCCCTTTGTGGCCCGCTTCCATGATCCCGCCTCCGGCCCCGGTGATCACCATCCAGCCGTGCTCGGCCATCCGTTTAGCGAACCCTTCGGCGGTCAGGTACTGCGGATGATCGGGCTTGGTCCGAGCCGACCCAAAAATGGTCACCTTGCGACGACGGCGGAAGGGACGAAAAACCTTAAATGCGTACCGCAATTCGCGAATCGTGCGAGAGAGGATTTTCAGATCCCCCAACGCGGTTCGGTCTCTTTGCAGTCGGTCGATGGTTCCTCGCATGACCGTCAGCAAATCCCCACCCGCAAACCGATCAATCGGTTCGTCAGCCGGTTGTGGACGTTCTAATTCGTCTTCTCCAATCGCTTCGGAAGGGAGATCTTTGGCTTCGCGAGGATTCAGGTTCTTCATTGAAATCAACGATTAGAAATAGCAGGCCAGAATAGTAATGCAAGACAAATGATAGTTGAACTACGCGGTCCCCATGTCGGCCATCATGCGTTGGAGGTCTTCCCAGGCTAAGCGCTTTGCCGAAGGGGTCCGTAAAAGGTATTCCGGATGATAGGTGACCAGCACTTTGCTCGTTCGATAGACGTGAAATCGTCCGCGCAGTTGACCAACCGATTCTTTTGTCTGCAGCAAAGTCTGCGCCGCCATCAACCCCATACAGACAATGTACTCCGGCTGAACCACGTCCAGCTGAGCCGTAAAATAGGGTCGGCAGCGGTCGATTTCATCCTGCCGGGGATGCCGGTTTCCAGGGGGCCGGCACTTCAACGAATTCATTAGATAAACGTCTTCGCGGCGAAGCTTACAAGCCTCGATCATCTTGGTCAGCAGTTCCCCTGGCTGGCCAACAAAAGGCCGCCCCGAGCGATCCTCTTCTTCCTTGGGAACATCACTCAGAAAACAGACTCGGGCGTCTGGATTCCCTTCCCCAAAGACCGTGTGCTTTCGAGTTCCCGCTAATTCGGCACAGGCGACACAGGCGGCGACTTTCGCAGCTGCAGCGGTCAACCAGTTTTCCCGGTCGGCAAGCGGCAACGAAACAGGATAGGGAGACGGAACCGAGGGGGTTTTTATGACCGGAGCTTTCGGCGGCGCCGGGGCGGCCGCCGGTTTGGTTTGAGCAACCGCTGGTGTTGCTGGAGTCGCCTGCGTTGCAGCGGGTGCTGGAGTCGCCTGTGTCGCGGCGGGTGCCTGTGCTACTGGCGAAACGGGGGGCGCAGCTGGTGCGGCAGCCTGAGAAGTGGAACCCAAATCCTGAGCGAGGTGCTCGTTTAACCATGCATCCCCCTTTGCTGCATCGCCGCGAGGCAGCCACTCCGCACCGCACCGCGAGAGGTGTTTCGACATGGAGGCCAACGAGGAACATAACTGCTCAAACGAAATAGATGGAAGCGATTCGTTTGATGTTTCAGAGGGACTCACTCGGTCGAAAATCCTGTAGAAGTTGTCGGCACCCAGTTCGCCGGATGCTGTCTGTAAATGCCTGCAAGCCAAGCGGTTAGGGTGGACGCTTGTCGTTGGTGCGATGGTGGGGTTCGCTTCCCTGCCACAGGCTTATAGCCTACCGCATCGCTTGACTGGCTGGCAGCCTGTCCTGCTTTTTATCGGCTGGCAGCCTATCTCACGGAACTCGGGTGTTCAACCTTACTACTGGGTGGGTGGTTGCAGTTTCGGGTTGTTGCGATGACGGGTGGCATCCCTCTTGGTCTTCTTTTCGAGGTTTCTCTGTAGGGCGGTCTGCAGATCGATTCCCGATTGGTTGGCCAGACAAAGAGTGACAAACAGGACGTCCGCCAGTTCGTCGGCCAAATCCCCCTGCGTGTCGGTCGCTTTGTACGACTGCTCGCCGACCGTTCGCGAAAGGATTCGAGCGACCTCGCCCACCTCTTCGACCAACTGTGCAAGGTTCGTCAACGGAGCAAAGTAACGAACGCCAACGGTTTGAATCCATTCGTCGATATCGGCCTGAGCCTGACGGAGGGAAAGATCGTTCGGATTCGGAGGCTTTGAAATCGACATGAAAGGGCCCGGGTTCCAACAATGAGGTGCGGTTCGCGGAGTGGCGAGTGAATGCGATGACTAGGGGCTGTCTTCGGTGGTCGGCCGAATCCGACGGAAGTAATCCTGAATGGTCCGCCGATGTCCGACGGGCAGATCCTCGCGTTCGAGGACCGCTTCGGCTTGCTGCTGGAAACGCTGAAATTGCTCGGCGTATTCACGCGTCGCCAATTCCTGATCCGCAGTCCCTCGGACTTTTTCGGTGACGCTTGCCCCTTCCCCAACGCTGACGGTCAATTCTTCTTTGCGACGCTCCGATTGCATGGCGGTTTCGGGGCCCTTGTCCGGGTCACCAGCGGTCCCCCGTCCCCACATAGTGGAGCTGCGGTCCGATTTATCGGTACTGTCGCCGGGCCGATTGCCATTCCCTTGATTTTTGGCTGCGGCGACTTGTTCCATTTGAGCCGCCATCGCGGCGGCTTGCTGTTGTTTCGCAGCCTGTTGCCTACTGGCAGACGCCATCTTCTTCATGGCAGATTCGGTTTTCCCCGGGTCTTGCTGCTCAAGACCTTCACGCAGTTCTTCACTGGCCTGCTGAAGCGAATTGGATTGTTGCTGGGCAAATTCCTGTTCCAATGCTTTTAGTTTCTCCGCAAGCGATTTCTTTTCCGCAGGCTGCAAAGACTGCTCGGCGGCGTTTTCTAACGCGTCGGCTGCCTTTTCATAATCTTGTTCCCGGAAAGCTTCCGCGGCCGGTTCGGTGGCGGAGGTATCGGACAACGCATCGGCAAGGGCTTCGGTGACCGCTTCGTCCTCTGCCGAAATCTGCAAACTCTCTTCGGCCTCTTGGAGGGTTTCTTCAATTTCCGACAGTTTGGCGAACCAGTCGGCCTGATCATTTACCTCGGTTTCCAGTTCCCCAAGCAATGTCTCCAGTTTCTCGGCGACCGGTTCCAGATCGGTTCCCGTATCCTCCGATGCCAATTGCTTAAATTCTTCTAGCACGGTCGAGCGAAGGAGGGCAACTTGATCACCGCTTGCAGCAGGATAGGCAGAAGCCTTTGCAGAGCGAGGACTGCCTCCCCAGTAGACCAGCCCCGCGGCGATCAGCAGGTACAGTACCAACAGGCTTTCTCGGAACGGACTGGGTGAAATCACAGGCAGGCATTCTGCCGGACGAATTTTGCGGCAGTGCATGATCGCGTCACGGACCTGTAACTGTTCCGCCACGTTTAAGTTGGCATCCGAAGCGGCCGAATCGTTCTCAGCCGTTTGCACAAACGTTAGAGCCGTCAGCGCGCGATCTTTCATGCCATAATGATGATCGATCCATTTCGCCGCGTCCTGCAGCGTCACCTTTCGCCCCGTCGCCCAAATCGCCGCGACCGCAGCGGCCAACAAAGGGAGCGTCCATTCCATCCCGGGCACCGACCGAAAGATGACCCAGCGCATCAGGCTAAGAATGGTCGCAGCGACCAATCCCACCATCATTCCGGTCGTTGCGGACTTAAGCACTTCACGCCACCAAAGCCGCATGCGAATTTTGCCAAGCAGGGCGGTGATCGAATTCAAGAAATGTCCTTCGCGATAAATTAACATGGCTGGACTGCCAACTAGGCTGTCCGCACTCGAAATCAGACCTTTAGAATAACGTACCTACCGCGGATCGTCTGCGGTTGTGCAGTGGCGACCGCCCACTCACCCATTTGTCCAAATCAATAGCAATCATGAAAATCACTGCGTTAAGTCCGTTTATGACTAGCCCCTCCAAATCCTTTGTTTTGGGATTCTTTTTAATGGTTGGAGTATCCAGTTCCGCGTCGGCGCAACAAGTGATCGCCCACCGCGGAGCCTCTTTTGATGCGCCGGAAAACACGGTCGCCGCCTTCAAAGAAGCTTGGAAGCAGGGTGCTGACGGCATCGAAGGGGATTTCTACCTGACCTCGGATGGGCAGATCGCCTGCATCCACGACAAAAACACCAAACGGGTTGCCGTCGGTCAGCCAGTCTTAAAAGTGGCCGAGTCGACGATGGAAGAACTGAAATCGGTCGAGGTAGGCGCTTGGAAGGACCCGAAATTCAAAGGGGAAAAAATTCCGACACTCAGCGAAGTGATCGAAACCATCCCTCCCGGAAAGCAGTTTTTCGTTGAAATCAAATGTGGTCCGGAAATTCTTCCCGAACTGAAAAAGCAGTTGACCACGTCGGATCTTACCGACGATCAAGTTGTCTTGATCTGCTTCAATGAAGAGGTCATTCGCAAGGCACGCCAAATGATGCCGCAGTACAAAGCCAATTGGTTGACGTCCTACAAACGATCGACCCCGGTAAGCAAATGGGCTCCTTCCCAAACTCAAGTCGTCAGCAAACTGCAAAACACCAAAGCGACCGGACTGGGAACCAATGGCAACCTGTCGGTTGTGAATGAATCGTTCGCCGACGCAGTAAAAGCGAGCGGAGTTGAACTGCACATCTGGACGGTCAACGATCCCGCTCACGCAAAACAGTTTGCCAGCCTAGGAGCCGCCTCCCTTACCACCGACCGTCCAGCCTTCATTCGCGAACAGCTGAACTAAGCGAACCGAGGCCGCCTGCGTTTAAGCGAAATCTGGTCCGTATCGTATTGGCGGTCTTTCCACGCTCTGGCGAGCGTAGTTTCCGTCACTGCCGTCGCCAGAGGGTGGTTCCCACTGCATTGTTGTCACGACGACACGACTCGCGTCGCCGACTTGAAACCACACGTGAAAACCGTCGCCTATGAATATCGCCTTTCCCGCGAAAGGCGATACGGATCGGATTAACGGCCCGCCTGCTTATTTCATCAGATCTTCGATCTCGGCAGGGGTGAACTTATGATGCAAACGTGCCCCCAACTGCGATACGATTCTTGATGCTGCGTGTGAGGCTAAGTTTCCAGCCTGCGCCTGGGTCATGCCGTTGGTGATTCCGTACAAGAACGCTCCTGCGTACATGTCACCGGCTCCGGTCGTGTCGATCGCATGGCAGGGAACTCCAGCGATCTTGGTCATCACGCCATCGTGCATGACCAAGGAGCCCTCGGCTCCTAACGTCAGGGCAACGTTGCCGACATGCCGATGCAGTTCGGCGGCACATTCGTGGCAGTCATCTTTGCCGGTAAGGCTTTTGGCTTCTTCTTCATTGCAGAACAACAGATCGACATGATCGTCGATCAACGTCCACAGTTCATCACGCAACATATTGACGAGGAATGGATCGGAGGCGGTAAAGGCGACAAGCACGTTGTGCTTCTTCGCCAATTCGATCGCTCGCATCGCAGCCGCTTTGGTCGATTCGCCGGTTAACAAATAACCTTCGACGTAGACGTATTTGGCTTGACGGATTTCTTCTTCGTCAACGTCTTCGGGATCCAGGGTCGCCGAAACGCCCAGGTTTGTCAGCATCGTTCGTTGGGCGTCGCCGGTGATCAGAACCGCACAGCTGCCCGACTGTCCTTCGCTTGCCAGATCGACGTCGATCTTGACGCCCATGTCTCGCATGTCTTGCAGAAAAAACTCGCCGACCTCATCGCGGCAAACTTTTCCGATGTAGGCCGCTCGGCCTCCAAATTCGGCAATCGCGACGATCGTATTGGCGGCGGAACCGCCCGCACAACGATTCCGCGGCATGCGGGCGACCTTGGTCAAAACGGTTTGCTGCTGAGCATCGTCAACCAAAGTCATAATGCCTTTTTCGACATCCAGTTCCCGCAACACAGAATCCGGAACCTGCGTCTGGATGTCCACCAACGCATTGCCTACGCCTACAACATCGTACATAAGTCTACTTCTTGCTAATGTGCGGTACGCCAACCATAAAACCGAAGGATCCCAAGCCTGGAGAAACCATTTGAATACAAAAACGATTTCAACTGGACTGGCTGGTAAAATCCCGTCAGGCAGGATCCTCTGGAAAAAGAGGGAGTGTAACCGAGAGCAAAACAATCAGCTATCCGCGATACGATTCGCTGAAACCGTTGCGTAATTGGCTTACAATGAAGGTTTCCCAAAGCATTTCCCGCCAAATCTCCGCTTGGTTTCTAGTACCTTTAGGGTTCCCAACCTTGTTTAAGTTGCCTTTTCCCAGCCACCGCTCCCTCCATTTCGGCACAGGGCCCGCCCGCTGGCTTTTCGCTTGCCTACTCGTTTGCAGCCAGGCCGACGTGCAGGCCGACGCGGTTGATTTCGCCCACGACGTTGTCCCGATCCTTCGGCAGCATTGTGCCGAATGCCATACGAAAGACGCCAGCCTAGGTGCCTTTTCGATGAACAACCGGGAAGCGATGCTACGCGGCGGCGAAAGTGGCGAGGTCCTGATCGCGGGCGACGCGGCGAACAGTCGGCTGATCGAACTGGTCCGTTCGACCGACGAGGGCGACCAAATGCCCCCCGAAGGTCCACGGCTGACCGCGGACGAAATCGCCATATTGACCTCATGGGTCAACGAAGGCGCAAAATGGGAAGCCGGCTTTAGTTTCGCTCCTGCGGCCTATGTTGTCCCCCTCCGTCCGCGGACTCCCGAACTTCCGCCCGCGAAACCGGGGGAAAGCCCCAATCCGCTGGACCGAATCGTCAATGCCTACTTCAAATCCCATCAGACCCAATGGCCTGCGGAAATCGATGACGCCACGTTCGCCCGTCGTGTCACTTTGGACCTGACCGGTCTGTTGCCAACGGCGGAGCAACTGCAACAGGTTTCCGACCCATCGGTTCCCCAGCAGGAACGTCGCGACGCTCTCATCGATTCTTTGCTTAACGACCGCGTGGCTTATGCCGATCACTGGATCAGTTTCTGGAACGACCTGCTTCGCAACGATTATTCAGGCACCGGGTTTATTGACGGCGGACGTCTACAAATCACGGACTGGCTTTACGACGCCCTGGCATCCAACCTTCCATACGACCAGTTTGTTCGCCAGTTGATCGCTCCACCCAATCCCGAATCCGAGGGCTTCATCCGCGGCATTCGCTGGCGTGGCAACGTCAACGCCAGCCAAGTGAGAGAAATCCAATTCTCGCAAAACGTTTCCCAGGTGTTCCTGGGAATCAACATGAAGTGTGCTTCCTGCCATGACAGTTTCATCGATGAATGGACGCTGGAGCAAGCTTACGGGCTGGCCGCGGTCTATTCCGAACGACCACTGGAAATCCATCGCTGTGATAAACCGACGGGCAAGCAAGCCGCAGCGGCTTGGATCTTTCCTGAACTGGGGAGCATCGACCCCGCTGCCGCACAACCCGAACGCCTAAAACAATTAGCAGACCTGGTAGTCCACCCTGACAACGGTCGAGTCACACGGACGATCGTCAATCGCTTGTGGCATCGATTGATGGGCCGCGGCATTGTCCACCCTGTCGACGCGATGAGCTCTCCGCCGTTTGATGCCGACCTGCTTGACTATCTGGCCAGCGACCTGGCCGCAAACGACTACGACCTAAAACAAACATTGCGTCAAATCGTTCGCTCGCGAATCTATCAATCCCAAACCTTGGTCGAAAGCCACGAACCCTCGGCGGCCCCTGCAGATTTCGTGTTCCAAGGCCCCACCGCGAAACGCTTAACCGCGGAACAATTCATCGATGCCATCTGGCAAACGACACAGACGGCCCCCGCTGCAATCGCCGCCGGCGGGAAAAAAGCCCCCACTCCGAACCCGATTGCCCAGCAGCGAGGAACCGGGACCGCCGCCCGCGCAGCGTTACTCAATAGCGACTTGCTAATGCGAGCCCTTGGACGCCCCAGTCGCGAGCAGGTGGTGACCACTCGCCCGGCCGACCTAAGCACGTTGCAGGCGATCGACCTGACCAACGGTTCCGAAATGTCAAACCTGTTAAAGGGCGGCGCCCAGTCGCTGGCCAAACAGGAAGCCTCTGCTGAAACATTGATAGATTCCTTTTTCCTTGCCTGTCTGTCTCGCCAACCAACTGCGGCGGAGAAAAAACTGGCGCTGGATCTACTTGAGGTTGCCGGCCCTGCCGACGTCCCCGGACCAACAGGCATCGAAGACCTGTTGTGGGCCGTTTACATGCACCCTGAATTCCAACTCATCCGCTAGAGTCCAACATGAAATCCTTTGCAAAAAACGACGATCCCAATTCCGCTCGGCGTGATTTCCTGAAAGCCCTTAGCGCATCTTCGCTGGCGGCGTTGATGACCGGAGCCCCCCAGGTATCCGAGGGCGCAAACGACATCCAGCAACCGGAAGCGACGGCCGACTCATGCATTTTGATTTGGTTGGCGGGAGGGATGGCCGCTCCAGAAACGTTTGACCCCAAACGATACGTTCCCTTCAAAGAGGGTGTTGAGGTCGATCGCATCCTCAGCACGTTCCCCTCGATCCCCACATCGGTTGACGGCCTGGAAATCAGTGCTGGGCTGGAGAATATCGCCCAGGTCATGGACCGTGCGACCTTGATCCGCTCGGCCGTTCAACCCGACCTGGGGCACATCCTCCATTCGCGGCATCAATACCATTGGCACACAGGCTACGTCCCACCACAAACCGTGGCGGCACCGCACATCGGAGCTTGGATGGCAAAAGTCCTGGGGCCGAAAAACCCGGTCATTCCACCGTTTATCAATATCGGTCAACGCCTGGAAGGCGTCGGTGAGAAAGAGGAACTAAAAGCGTTCACCACCGGCGGTTTTTTCGGGACCGAATTTGGCCCGATGAATTTGCCCTATCCCGAAGAAGCCGCACGCGCTGTCCGGCCTCCGGAGGGAATGCAACCGGGCCGGTTTGCCAATCGCTACAAGCACTACCGGAAACTGGTCGATGCATCGCCGACACGTCAGTGGGCTAGCGACTACCAACAAGAATCGATGATTCGGGCGATGGAAAACGCCAACCGACTGCTGCAGTCCAAGGACCGCGCTGCGTTTGACCTAACGCTTGAAACCCCAGAGGTTCGGGAGAAATACAACACCGGACGTTTTGGAAATGGCTGCCTGCTTGCGAAACGGCTTGTCGAATCAGGTGCCCGTTTTGTGGAAGTGACAACCGAATACGTTCCGTTTTACCACTGGGACACCCACGAAAACGGGCACTCCACGGTGGCTCGACTGAAGTCGGAAATCGATCGCCCGATTGCTCAATTGATTCGTGACCTGGAAGCCAGCGGGCTGCTGGACCGCACGCTGGTCGTGATCGCCAGCGAATTCAGTCGCGACATGATGATCGAGGGGGTTCCCGGCAGCAACGCCAGAGACCAGTCGCGTGCGAAAACCGACAAACTGTCGGAGATGAAACATTACGGACTCCATCGCCATTTCACCGGGGGGACGTCCGTCGTGATGTTCGGTGGAGGAATGCGAAAGGGGTTTGTGTACGGCAAAACCGCTGTCGAACGACCATTAATCGCGATTGAAAATCCAGTCGGAATCAGCGACCTGCATGCAACCATTTTCTCCGCGATGGGAATCAGCCCGCAAACGGCTTTTGACATCGAGCGGCGTCCGTTTTACGCAACCGAGGATGGGCACGGCAAAGCGGTGCAGGACCTGTTCGCGTAGGCAACAACTTTTCGCGAAAAGCAGGAATCCACGATGCCCAACCCGTACGATCCCCCGCCCCCCACGAAGCAAAGAAATCGAACTCCCGCGTGGTACACAACGGATGTGGCCGACTGGGAAAAAACGCTGTCGATCACCTGGGTCCTTAGCGTCGTGACGCTGCTGCTGGGCGGTTTTGCTCCTGAAACCTCAGAAGCCGTGCAGCGTTCCCTTTGGCTTCCGGGACCACGCGTTGTCGGTGGCGTCGGCTACACCCTGCTCTGCCTGTGCATGGCAACGCTACCAGCGATGCTGGCCGGCGGCCTGCATCACTTGGCGATGCGGGTTTCCGAAAAAGTTACCTATCGGGCCCCCCTTAAGATCCTGATGGGGACAACCGGGATCCTGATCGCAATCGCGACGGGGGTTGGGGTGGGGTACCTTCTGATTAATTAAGGCGGGGCGCCGGCATGTCTGATAATTTCAGCCAAAGCGGAAGGCTGTTCAATATTTGGCAGCCATCCCGCATTTCGCATCCATCCCGCTGGAAGCCTCATTCGCCTCCAACCATTTCACGTCTCGGCAGGGAGCGTGAAAGCGGAGGCGTGTTCGAAGAGATCGGCAAGGATCGACCCTGCGGCGCGGTTTCTTAACCGACGCTCCACATGTTCTGGAACCATTCCACGCGAGCGGCTCGCGTGGCGTTGTGATTCACGCCCGAATCAAATTTTTCGTTTTTCAGGAAAGCCAAGAAAGCTTTGGCTGGAACCTCGGCATGCTGAGCGACAACGTCGACGAACTCGCTATCCGGTTTCCAGTTGTAAAGAACTGCCGTGTCGCGTTCGAACCAATTGTCCAGATATTCCGCATTGGCCGTACTGGTGACAATAAAATCGCACTTTTTCTTACAGAGGAAAAGAAGCAATTTCGATGCGAGCTGACGGGTCCGAGCGGTATCGCTGTCACAGGAAGCCGACGCAATGTTCCAGATGGTCATAAAACCATCTTCTTCTACGTCGTCGGACGTAATGGAAACTCTGAGTGGTTCGACTTCCGGTTCAACATCGGTCATAACGGTTCCTAGGACTCGCGGCGTCTACCCGGTCACACCCAGTGAAATGCCAACGCATTAACTAGCAAAGGGCAATTTTGGACCGGCTTCAAAGCATACTATTAGACAGTTTAAGATCGTTTCCGACTAGTGGAGGTACCATTTAATCACCTCCTCACACTGCCGCCACAATTAGCGGCTGCTTCGCAGAACGGCCCGCCACGCCTTTTTTTGCAGACTTATGTCCAACGATTCGCTGATTTCATCCCAGGCCCGACTGGCGTCCACCAGAGCCTCTTCAGGGGATTTCTTCTTTTCCAATACCGCGATCACCTCGCGGTCGAGTGCCTCCCAGTACTGCTGGGATCCAGGCAATCGAAATCCGGGGCGGACGTAAGTATTTTGCAGTTCCGTCACCAGCAAACTTTCGTACTCAGCCCCCTCCCCCGACAGACGCCCTGCGCCTCCGGCAAGATCATTGGAGTTCCGTGCGGTGACGGTGAACGAGGGAATCGAACGACGGATCTCCGCCGTTCCCTCCCCTGCGGCCAACCAAGTCAAAAAACGCTCCGAAAGCGAAGTTTGCCGGCACCCGCTCGCGATCGCTCCAACCCGGGTATAGGGTCCCAGCAGTACCCATTCCGAACGGGAATCGACCTCGCGAGGACTCCACTCCCCTTTGCTCGATTCGTAGACTTCGCTTGTGGTCGGCAAGCGGTCCAGCACCACATCCACCGTCTGCTCCAGCGGCTCGGCATTGGTGATCCAAGTGATCGCGACATCAAACCGTCCTTTCTGCACTCCCTCCCAAACCTGCTCCGGAGTCAATCGTTCCTCGGGATACGATTCCGCGGCAGCCGCCAACTCTTTTAAAGCTCGCAGATACGGAGCGGTCGCCAGCGCCGGGGTCAGCTCACCCATAAACATCCAGGAAGAATCGCTGTAGCCGTTCGCTCTTGCCAACAGCGCCTGAGCCGCCCAACCATCGGCCAGCGGCTCGGCGGCTTTGCCAGGTTCCAGGTTCTTGATTTGGCGGCCGTAACTTTCCCAGGTCCAACGGCTCGGTTCGTCCGGTTTTGATTCAGCGGTTTTTGATTCGGCAAGCGCGGGAGGATGCACCAGGATAGGTTGCATCGCCCCTAGCGGGACTCCGTAAGCTTCATCGCCCAGCCGCATCGCCCCAAATTCAAGAGCCGGAAAGAAATCGATCCTGGCGCCGTCCGAATCGCCTGTCGGCGAAAACAATGAACTTCGCAGCCTTCGGATCGCCTGCACGTCAACCAAACGGCCGGTATCGGACGAGAAGTAAACGATCACGTCGTGTCTTCCCGCTTGCTTGACCAAATCCTCCACGGCATTTTCCGGGGGGACCACCGTAAAAGCGAGCACCTGATCGGAAATCAGGCTCCAAGAACGCTCGATAATCTTGGCTTCTTCAGGCTGCCCGACGTACAAGATGCGCAGCGGTACCTCCGAAACCGTTGCGGTCGAAGGTTCGACGGCCGGTTCGGGCTGCGAGCACCCAACCAGACAGCCGACGCCAACCACAAAAGAGAGCATTAAAACCCACGAAATCGTCTTCCTACGGATCACATTCTGCACGCCAATTGCCAATCATTCAGTTGTCGAATTCGGTCGTCCGGGGGACATCTACCAACAGTTTACGTATTATATTGATCGCTTGTTCGATACGTCTTTTCACATTCCCCACCAGCGGTTGGTTACGTTTGATGAGTTATTACTTAGGCATTGACATTGGTACAAGTGGTACCAAATCGCTTCTCATCGATAGCGAAGGGACGGTGCATGCCGAAGCTTCCGCAGAATACCCGCTTCATCAGCCGCGTGCCGGTTGGACTGAACAAGACCCCGAAGATTGGTGGAAGGCGACGATCCGAACCGTTCGGCAAGTCATCCAAATAGCCAAATGCAAACCAGGCGATGTCCGCGCGATCGGCTTGAGCGGCCAAATGCACGGATCGGTCTTCTTGGACAAGCAGGACAAAGTCATTCGACCGGCGCTGCTGTGGAACGATCAACGAACGGTCGCGGAATGCGATGAGATCACGACGCGTGCCGGTGGCCGAAAAGCGTTGATCAAAATGGTCGCCAACCCTGCCCTGACCGGATTCACCGCCCCCAAGATTTTGTGGCTTCGCAACCGCGAACCGCGGAACTTTGACCGCTTGGCAAAAGTCCTGCTTCCCAAGGATGAAATCCGTCGTCGCCTGACCGGCGAATACGCTTCGGAAGTAAGCGACGCCAGCGGGACGCTGCTGCTAGACGTGGTCAAACGAAAATGGAGCAAAAGACTGCTCAGCAAACTAGAACTGGATCCGGACCTTCTTCCCCCTGTCTACGAAAGCGAGGACGTCACCGGCACCCTTTCAAAGGAAGCGGCCGAAACGTTGGGATTGACGACCGACTGCAAAGTCGTTGGCGGAGCGGGCGACTGTGCAGCGGGAGCCGTTGGCAATGGCGTTGTCAAACGAGGAATCCTCAGCACGTCGGTCGGAACTTCGGGAGTCATGTTCGTCCATAGCGACACTCCACAATACGATTCGGAAGGTCGCCTCCATACGTTCTGCCATGCCGTGCGAGGCAAATGGCACATGATGGGCGTGAACCTAACCAGCGGAGGCGCCCTGCAGTGGTGGGTCGATTCGATCCTTCAGGGGTTGTCCGGAATTGGCAAAAAGGATCGCTACCAAGGAGCGACCAACGAAGCAGCCAACGCCGCTGCCGGGAGTGGTGGCCTGTTGTTCCTGCCTTACTTGAACGGCGAACGAACCCCTCATGCCGACCCTTCGGCACGCGGCGCATTTATCGGATTGAACACGACGCACCAGCGAGCCGAAATGACTCGGGCGGTAATGGAAGGAGTCACCTTTGCACTCCGCGACAGCCTGGAAATCATCCGCGGATTGGATGTCCCCGTCCGCGAAATCCGAGCCTCCGGCGGAGGCAGCAAAAACCCACTTTGGCGACAGATGCAGGCCGACGTCTTTGGCAAAAAAGTATCGACGTTAGAAGTCGAACAAGGGCCCGCGTTCGGAGTCGCGCTATTGGCTGCCGTGGGGGACCAGGCCTACAAATCGATCGCCGAAGCGTGCAAGGCGACCATCAAAGTTGCAGAACAAACTCCCGCCGACCGCAAAGCCACCAAGACTTACAACCAGCTGTACCCGATCTACCAGCGACTGTACGGCAACCTGAAGGAGGACTTTGCAGAACTAGCAAAACTGCAATAGCCGCGAGGGCGGCTTCGACGTTCACTTCTTGCCAAGCAATTCTTCGATCTTGGCAGCGGCCACGGCCAGCGAACGGGCAGCCATGGCAAAATTGGTGTGCCCGCTGACTTCGGGCTGGATATCGACATACAGCTCCGTCGCCCGCGACAACCGTTTCCACTTCTTCTTTGCCATCTTCAGATAGGTGGCTGCGTCTCCTTGCGAAGCCGCTGGCCCGACGGCCAGCAGCACATCGTATAGGTCGCGAACAACCGACTGCAGTTCTTCATCATCCTCCACTTCATCACAGTGCTTTAGGAAGGTTCGCACCATCCAGACGTGACTGAATTGTTGGTCGATGGCGGTCATCTTCGCCACGGGATCATCGGCTGCATTCGGCATAGCTACAAACCTGTCACTCAGTTGTCAGGATCGTCATCAACAACCACGGGGGCTGTCGTTTCGGCCACATCGGCTGCCGACGGTTCCGCCGTGACGACTTTCTTGGGCGGCCCATGTGGCGCAAAACCGGCGGTCAAACAAATTCCAACCGCCACCAATGCCATCCCAACCCACATCAACGGATTGATCGAATGCCCCGAGTGACTGAAGTAGGAAGCAAGTGCATTGATAGAAACCGCTCCGCCGAAAATGATCGGCATCACGTAGGAGGGACTGCCCCCCGCTTTGGTCAGCGAAAACGTCAACCCCAATGCTCCCAGGGCTCCCAAGCAACCTGCCAGGAATCCCCATTTCATTGCCGGGACATACTTCCCTGAGTAATCGAAGTTGTCATTGAACACGTATTTCATCATCACCGCACCACCGATGATGGCGATCACTAGGTAAGCGATCCCGATGAACAAGTAAGGCTTGAACGGCCCCCATTCTCGGTTTGGGGAACGCGCGTGCGTCAGCGTTGGGCCATACATCCCCCAGCACAAAGCAGCAAACAGTGCACAAGCGATAGCGAACCAGGAAATGTCAGAAAACTTCATCAAGCGGCTCCAGCGATTCTGGGTCGGGAAGGAAAGCGGCGTGACCAAAAGGACACGGGGCAGGTATTAAACGCGATCCGGCGATTCGTTGCAATTGACCACCACCCCAACGAGCTGTCGCTTTCACCGGAAGCGCAGAAAGATTGTAGCCGTTCGTTCCGCGAAAGCAGCTTTGAGGGAGCGTTCTTTCGCGGCGTGATAGGTGACAATCCCCAGGCGAGGCGTTACGACGATCGCTTTCGTTGATCCAGGCGTTCGCCGACTGGGGGGCGAATCGGCAGAATCAGGCCGCCTCGCTGATCAAGCTCTTTGAACAACTGCGTTCGCATCGCTTCAATCCGATCCTGATAGCCAGGCACATCGATCAAATTGTGGCGTTCCACAGGATCCGTTTGCAGGTCATAGAACCCATCCTGGTCCCAGTCGCCGTGGTAGTAGATGTACTTATAACGATCGGTCCGAATCGCCAGCGTGGTCGGCGTCGCGGGGAAATTCCATTCCCAGTGGTACTCGTACAGCAGGTGGTCGCGCCACGCAACGGACCCCGCATCGTCGGCGGACCAAAGCGGCTGCATCGACCGCCCATCCATCGCGTCTTCGGCGACCTGCACGCCGCAAAGATCCAAGATGGTTGGAGCGATATCGATATTCTGAACCATCTGGTCGTAGGTGCTTCCAGCAGGAATCCGTCCGGGAGCCATTACCAATAAGGGGACTCGAATCGAAGTTTCGAACGCATCCCGTTTGTCGTAGAAGCCGTGCTCACCAAGATGGAAACCGTTGTCTCCCATATAAAACACGATCGTGTTTTCCAGTTGTCCGTTTTTCTCCAGTGAATCCAATACCCGGCCGATGTTCTCATCCAGCCCATGAACGGTTTCACAGTAATTGTGATACAGCTGGTCAAAATCAGGAACGGGATCGTTATCAAACGGTCCGGTCTGCATGTGATCGATACCGTGGATACTGAATCGCCGATCGCGAACCCAGCGTGGCTGAGTCCGATAATTGCGTTCGGTATTGGCCATCGTATCGGGATAGTCGATCTTCTTGTCGGCATATCGTGTATCGTGCCGCGGAGCTGGCTGGAAGGGATAGTGCACCGCCTTGTACGACAGATACATCATGAAAGGCTCCGTTTCCGATTTCCGCTGCTGCAGCCAATCGACAGCTTGGTCGGTCAAAATATCGGTCGTGTATCCCTGAAAATCTTTCCGCTGTCCGTTGATATTAAGCGTCGGATCGTTGTAGGTCCCCTGCCCTGGGAAACTGACCCAGTGGTCGAAACCGGGACGCGGGTCGTCGTTATCGTGCCCCATGTGCCACTTGCCGACAAACGCGGTCTTGTAACCCGCCGGCTGCAGTTGCTCGGGAAAGAACCGAGTCCCTTCAGGAATCCCACGCTGGTTATCAACCACCTGATGTCGGTGCATGAATTGGCCCGACAGAATCGATGCACGACTGGGCGAACAGAGCGAAGTCGAAACGAAGGCATTGCGGAAGTGGGCGCCCGCTGCCGCCATCCGGTCCAGATTGGGGGTTTCCAAAAAGGAGGGGCAAGAATCAACGCACCCCATGAAATCAAAGCGATGGTCATCGCTCAGGATAAAAACCACATTCGGTGGCGCCGCGTTGCCAACAACGGCCGACAAACAAAGACTCAAAGCCGAAATCGACCAAAGGAGAAATCTCATGACGCAAGGATCCCGAGGAAACAAACAACCCAACAAATCGACACCACAAAATAGTCGATCGACCCGTCCAATGGTAACACGGAAAGGTGCCCAACCTGACACTTTGTCAGAAGCAAAAGGAACAGGTCGCCACCAGGAGCTCGCAAAGAGAAGCCTCGGCCACCGCCTGCGGAGAATGTTCTGAAGCGGCGAGAATTAATTCTTAGCGGAACGGCGCAAGCCGTCCGGCCTTCTTGCGGATTGGTCAAGGGACAGGAGGACTCGCGCCCAATGCCATCCACTTTCTTAGCGGAACGGCGCGAGCCGTCCGGCCTTTTTGCGGATTGGTCAAGGGACAGGAGGACTCGCGTCCAACGCCATCCACCTTCTTAGCGGAACGGCGCAAGCCGTCCGGCCTTTTTGCGGATTGGTCAAGGGACAGGAGGACTCGCGCCCAATGCCATCCACTTTCTTAGCGGAACGGCGCAAGCCGTCCGGCCTTTTTGCGGATTGGTCAAGGGACAGGAGGGCTCGCGTCCTTCCGCTAAGAATTAAGAATTGGAGTTCGTGATCACCTCTTCGCGTTACGGCGATCGAAACGGTCCTTTGAAAAATCAGGAAAAACGACAGAAGGTTCGATTTTTTTCGCCGGTGAGGTCCCTTACTTATCCATTAAAACTTGGCTTTTTTTCGAATTCCGAAGGCTAAAGCAAGCGACCGCCGTCGACTTAAATGGTGACGCTCCGGCGGGAACTTCGTTCCTATTAAACATTCCCTTGACGCTATGGTTAACGGGATGCTGGGAGGGCTACCCAGTTAGTTTTATTTTGCGATGATAGCGAAATAGAGGAATTAGAAACGCCCAGCCCCGTCCTCAGACCCTCCACTGCCAAACGCTGCCGGGAAAGTACCGTGCCTCATTCAACGACACAGCCAATCGCATGTGTTCTAGGTCATCCGATCGCCGGGAACCCATCCCAATTTGCGATTGAACGTGCCTTGGCGAGCGATGAATCGGATTGGCGGTTCCTCTCTTTAGACGTCGCCGCAGAAAATCTGGAAGATGCCATCCGCGGTGCTAAGGCGCTTGGGTTTCGCGGCCTATTGGTCGCCGATCCACATCAACAGGCAGCCTCCGCCTACTGCGACCAATTATCCCCCCATGCCGAGAGCACCGGGTTGGTCGACACGATTTCCCGGACCGCTGAAGGGGCGTTAGAGGGGCACTGTTTTCTGTCTCAGGCGATTGCCGATGCGATCGCTGGTCCTTTCCCCGAACCGGAACGTCCTGTCCCGCTGACGATTGGTGTGCTGGGTGATTGTCCGACCGTCCTGGCTGCCCTCCGGCCGATCTTGCAATCGGAATCGGTTCGTTGCCGAGTCCAACCGGTGGCCAGTGCGATCTATGAAGACATGCCAAACGTCGAATCGGTCGAGAGCATCGAAGAACTGATCGATGAATCGATTCACATTCTCATCCGAGGTGTGTCGAATGGAAAACCAGCTTCGGTCCCCGCACGGTTGCTCGACCGGGTCGGAGCCCCAGCGTTGGTAATCGACATGGCAGAATCGACCAGCACGTCACCATTCGCCCGCGACGCGCAACAGCGAAACCTTTCGGCGATTACCCGGCTGGACCTCATGATTGGCCAGACCGTCAGTGCGTTGCAGTGCTGGACGGGAAGAGTCCCCGATGCGCAGATCGTCCGCGAAGCTTTTGAAGAATACCTCGAAATCTAAGCGAATCCACGTTTTTGGGGACGTGCGATTTATAAGTTGGCGGTTTCCAAGCGGGTTGCAGTGGTCTGGCAACCGACCAAAATCCCAACCCGCTGCGTAAGTTTTGAAGTTGCGATTTTGAGGTGATTGCTGTGGTCAATCGTCCTGATTTCCGTACGCTTGCGGATGCCTCAAATCACTCGGCTATTCCAGCACCTTTTTAGCGCCAAGTATCGAGAGTTCCGTTTCCGGGTTTGCCCCGGCGGACTCACAACTGGCAGCTACCTTGTTGGGCGATCAAGAGGCATTAAGGGTAGCTGCCAGTTGTTGCCCCGGACCGGGACAAGCCCGACGGAAACAAAGTAGCCGACACCAAAATGCGCAACATCAAAATGCGTAAGTGAGGGTTAGCGGCCGGCTCTTTCGGTCCCTTGCTTACAGGCCTGTCGCTTATCGGCGTGTCGATTTAGTCGAAAGCGTAGCGACTGTCCGCAAGCGCCTATTCACAATCGCAGGCAGAGAACCGTTTGTGACATGCGGGACATTCTTCCGATTGGCAATCGGGCGAATGATAATTGCCGACGCTCAAGCCACACTCGGCACATTTTTGCGCGGCGTTGATCACCGAAACCTGTTCGTCTCCGACACGAACCTTCTTGTATTCCTGGTCATTGACCAAATACGTGTCGCAAGAATCGCCGTCGGCAAGATCGCCTACAAAGCTTTCATCAAAGATCACAGGTTCCCAGTTCCAAGGTTGCTCCCAACCTTCGTCGCCGCCAAGAAATGCGACGAACGCTTGTTGAACCGTCGCCAGAGTCACTTCGCCACTGGCGGCGAAGTGTTGCGTGTGGGAACCGGCTCGGTATTCCAACTGGTAGGAATTTTCCTCGCCTTGATAAACCTGAATGTAGTGTTCGTTCCCCCGATCCAGGATCGCGTACTGGTCGACTTCCAGGCTACTCAGCCCTTCCACAACCGGATCTTTGGCGGGATTTTCTAGGTAACGATCTTCATTCAGATTAAAAATCACTATTAACGACTCCGCTTAACTGCCGCAAGAACTTCGTCCGAAGTGGCGCGACCACCATGGGTCTCACTCGTTTTACTCCAAGCCACTTTTCCGTCTTCGGTCAGGACAAAAGTCGAAGGGTAAGAGGTTTCGCGAGACGCGTCCCAGCGCAAACCCCATGCATCGATCATTTTCATGCCCGGATCACGGACCATGATAAAGGGTTCTGGCAGGACTTGCTCACCCAAGAAATCTTCGGCATGTTTTTCCAACAAACTTGGTTGGCCGGGATAAACGAATACAACCTTTGCGTTCATGTCCTTAAACGTTTTCGCGTGGCGAACCAGATCACCGACTTGGCGACTGCAGGCGGGGCATTGGGATTCTGGATAGCCGCGTAGTACCACGACCACAACCGGTCCGTCTCCCTGCCAATCGCTTAACTGCAACGTTTTATCGCTACCCATCTGTGGCAATTCGAACCCGGGCGTTTTCTGGCCGACCTTCGGTGGATTCGGGCCAGCGGCAGTCGCCACCGTAGCCGAACCACTCAGTACAAAACCAACGGCCACAGCTAAAACAACACACAATTGACGCATAACGTTTCTCTCTTGGTAGGTTTTAAAGAACACAGCCTGATCGGGGAGCAGGCAATCGTATTCTGTTCAATGGCTAATCACCCCGTTCAGCCCGCTTCCGTTGACTGTATTTCTCCATAAATTTCCGTTCACCTCGGGAGAGTTTGCTTTCGCCCTCGCGATGGATTTTTTCTAGGATCCGGTCCGCTTCGGCGTCATCATTACGCCTTTTCTTATCGGGATCGTGCAATCGCAACTTCGGGCCACGTCGCGGCCTTGAATTTCCTTGGCCCAACAAAGACGCGGGGGTCCATTTTCCCAGCTGGATTCCTTGCAGATGATAAAAAGCGGCAAACGCCATCCCAACAAGGTGGACGTCGTAGGCGGTTCCGCCCGTCCCGCCAACCGCTCCCATGACATTCAGGATCGCGAAACCGACCGCTGCGATCCAGGCCTTCACCGGCAAAACGAAGAACAACAGGATCGTTGCATGTGGGAAGAGGAACGCAAACAACACGGTGACCGCTTGGACGCCTCCTGAGGCTCCCAGCAACGGGATGTCTGGCGACAACCCTGTCAAAAAGGCTCGAGTCCCCCAAAACAGGCCACCCAAAAAGATCGCAACGAGGTAGAACCGCAAGAATTCCATCCGTCCCAGTTGCCGCTCTACCGTATTTCCAAAGAAGAATAGGACAAGCATATTCCCCCCAAGATGCATCAAATTTCGATCATCATGGGCAAATCCATAGGTCAAGAATTGCCACCACATCCATGGTTTCGTCAGGGTGTCAGAATGGACCGACATCAAATCGAATAGAAAAGAGACCCGAACAACCTGCCCCGAGGGGAGTTCGGTCGTTCCTTTCAACAGGGCATTCAGCACAAAGGCAGCGACATTCACCACGATCAAGATCGTGGTCATCGAACGCCCGGACAGCCCCAGCGACGACCCAAGGGAGCCCCCCTGAGACGGTTCATAACGAGAATAATCGCGATCGTACAAACCCATACTGGCTGCATCAAAAAGGAGGAAAACTGATTTCGAACGGTTTTTGTCTATGGTAGTGCTGCAACGGACCCTTCGGCTAGACGGTCCTGCGGTTTTGCGATCGTGGCGGAGACCTACACGCCAAAGTTGCTTCGTTTCACCAGCGGCGACAGGCAGGACTACGCGCTCCGCCGCTGTACGAGTAAAACGTACAGGCATCATGGCGTCGGCCGACAATCTTTTTGCGATTCGCGTCTCGATTTGCCTCCGCCGCTTTACCAGATCTGTTCCCGCGAACCCTCGGCGATACCTCCCATGTCAAATGTCCAGCAACTTGGTCCCGTCGTTGGCGTCATCATGGGCAGCCGAAACGACTGGGAAACCATGAAGCCCGCGGTCGAGATTTTACAGTCGCTGCAGATCCCCTGCGAGAGTCGCGTCGTTTCGGCGCATCGGACTCCGGTTGAAATGATGCAGTACGCAAGTTCCGCCGCCGAACGTGGCCTGAAGGTGATCATCGCCGGAGCGGGCGGCGCGGCCCATCTGCCGGGAATGGTCGCTTCGGAAACCATCCTCCCGGTGATCGGCGTTCCAGTCCAAAGCCGAGCCTTGCAGGGACTGGATTCCCTTCTTTCGATCGCTCAGATGCCTGGCGGGATTCCGGTCGCCACCATGTCGATAGGAACTTCAGGGGCAAAAAACGGGGCCCTGCTGGCAGCTCGAATCCTCGCTTTGCATGACAGTGAACTTGCCTCCCGTCTTCAGGCGTTCATCCAAAAACAGCACGACGACGTTATCGCCTCTGCGGAGCTTCCCACCTCATGCTAAATGCCAAAACCGATCCCGATTCTGCCCTCAACCCCAAAACCATTCGTCCGGGAGCCACCATCGGGATGCTTGGCGGAGGCCAACTGGGCCGCATGTTTTTCCTTGCCGCAAAGCAAATGGGCTACCACGCGGTCGTCCTAACCGACAGCGAGGGAAGTCCGGCAGCGCTGGTGGCGGACAGCGTGATCGTGGGCGACTACACCCCGCAGAACCTGGAGAAATTGGCCAGCCAGTGTGATGTGGTCACGCTTGAATTTGAAAACATCCCGGACGCCGCCGTTCAGCACCTTGCCAAACGCGTCCCCACTTTTCCGCCCGCGAGCATTCTCCGCATCGCTCAAGACCGGCACCTTGAAAAACGGACTTTGGCCGAGATGCCGCTGCCGGTCACCCCTTTCAGGACGGTCGAACACCCGGGAAGCGAAGCGGGGATCAAGGAACTGAGTGAAGCGGCCGCCGCATTTGGATTTCCCTTAATCCTCAAAACGGCTCGCAGCGGCTACGACGGAAAAGGGCAGAAGAAAGTTGCCAACCAAGAAGAATTGATCGCTGCGGCAAACGAATTTGGCAACGAACGGATTGTGGCCGAAAAAATGATCGCGTTCGAACGGGAGGTTTCCGTCCTCGTCGCTCGCAACCAGCAAGGAGAAACCGCCGTCTATCCGCTGATCGAAAACCAACACCGCAACCATATCCTGGCAATCAGCCATTCCCCTGCAGCGGCATCGCCGGAAATCGAAAAAGCAGCCGTTCAGATTGCCGAGACCGTCGCTAAGAAACTGGACTTGGTCGGAATCCTCTGTGTCGAACTGTTTGAGGTTCCCGGCGAAGGTTTGATCATCAACGAAATCGCCCCGCGTCCTCACAATTCGGGACACCTAACGATTGAAGGATCGTCGACCAGCCAATTTGAACAGCATGTGCGAGCGGTCTGCGGGTTACCGCTTGGCGATACGTCACCACGCTGCCCCGCCGCGATGTTCAATCTACTGGGCGACCTGTGGGGAGACGACGGATCCGATCCGCCATTCGAGCAGGCTCTGACAGTTCCCGGAGTTAGCCTGCACCTGTACGGCAAAACCGAAGCTCGCCCCGGACGGAAAATGGGGCATCTGACGGCGGTCGGAAAAACGGTCGAAGAAGCGCTGCGTAGGGTTTATGAGGCGTATGAGCTGTTAGTGGAGTAGTGGAGTAGTGGAGTAGTGGAGTAGGGGAGTGAAGGAGTAGGGGAGTGAAGGAGACAAGGAGACAAGGAGAGGGGGAGCTCCGTGTCTCCGTGTCTCCGTGTCTCCGTGTCTCCGTGTCTCCGCTCTAGGTCCCTGGACGATTTCCGTACCAGTGAATCTGCTGCCGATCACAGAAGTGGAATCCTAAGGCTTCACACCATGGGCGGATCCAGCGGGCATGTTCTTCTAGCCCCTCGGCCGTCACTCCTTGAGGCATGATCCAGACCTGATCGGCCGCCAACTGCAATTCACTGACGGCCTGTTCGACGTCGGCGGCCTCTGCATGGTTGTCGACGACAAATTTAACTTGGCTGTCGAAACTATCGGCGATCAGTTTTTGGATCGCCTGCGGTTTCCATCGCCTCGATTCATGCAGCGTTTGCCAACGTTCGATCGTGGGCAGGGGGATCTCCTGCAGGTGCGGCACCTGCTCGACTTTTTCGATCGTCGGCTGACTGCCAAATCGTTTCGGGCTTAGCGACATCAAATCGGCCACGACATTCGGGGCAAGGGTCCCAGCCGTTTCGATAGTCAGATGCAGACCTACCCGACGGATTTTTTCCGTCAGGCGTTCAATTCCGCGAAACATCAACGGCTCACCGCCGGTTAGGACCACATGCTGAAGGGTCGAATCGATCGCTCCTTGGACCAGATCGTCCAGCGAGTAGGATTCGCTCTGCGGATTCCATGACGCGTAGGGAGTATCGCAAAACCAGCATCGCAAGTTGCACCCTGCCAAACGAATGAAATGGCTTGGCACCCCCGTCAGTTTCCCCTCACCTTGACGACTATTGAAAATCTCCGAGACAGGGAATTTCAGTTGCTCCGTTCGCGCAGGGGGTTCGGCGGGCTCAAACGCAGTGACTCCCCTGGCCGAAATCGGACCAGATTGCAAGAATGATCGATCTTTTTCAGGAGAATCCAACTTTGTCTGACAACTTTCAAGAAATCATGGAAACGTTTGACAATCCACGTCCCGAGCGGGACTATGAGATTGAAATTCAGTGCCCCGAGTTTACCTCGGTTTGTCCGAAAACGGGACAGCCCGACTTCGGGACCCTGACGTTTACCTATGTCGCCGATCAGAAATGCATCGAACTGAAAAGCCTGAAGCTATACCTGCAGCGGTATCGCAACGAGGGAATTTTCTACGAGCGGATCACTAACCGGATTCTGGACGATTTCGTTTCGGTCGTCCAGCCTCGACAATGCACTTTGATCAGCCGCTGGACACCGCGAGGCGGTATCAGCAGCGTGATCACCGTACGTTACCCTGAAAGTTCCAAGTAACTACCAAGCTACCGATTCACTGCTGCGACGACTGATTTCCTCGTCCGCAGGACTTAGGTAGCGAGTCGCTTCCTCAGCAACCAGGACCGTATCCCCCGAGCTAATTTCGGCTCGGAAGCGATGCAAACCGGCTTTGACGGCCTGAGCGACGATTCGCAGTTTCACCGTTTGCCCTGGATTGATCTGCGGGATCGAATCGAAGACGACCTGCCCCGTGCTGACCTTACCGGTTTGGCCTTCGATCCGTGCCGGTTCGATGTTGTCACTAAAGTGAGTCAGTGCGGAAACGTCACGAGCCGCTTTCGATCCACGGTTGTGGATGACCAGTTCGTAGACCACATCTTCACTGACCGGAGCTGGTGCGGGCGGGTCATTGATCGTCAGGACCAAGTCCGCGATCGCTTCGACCTTGGTGGTCAAAGAAACGGCCGCTTTACCAGCCGCCGTCCCCTGGCACTGGAATGCCAACAGGTGGGCTCCCGTCTGATTCAGTTTGCAGCGAATCGTAAACTCGCGACTCTCGCCAGCTGCCATGTTGCCGACTTCCCAGCGAAGCATGCCGGCGGCCGATTTCGCATTGGTCAGACCATCGAGGTATTCGACGCCTGCAGGGATTCGCAGCTGAGCCGCAACGTTTTCGCTGGCAGCCAAACCGGTGTTTTTAATCTGCAACCGATACGTCGCTTCACCATTTTGGTAACGCAATGGAGGCCCGGTCAGCATCGCTTCCAGCTGAGCCGCTGCGACGCGAATGGTTTTCGTTTGCTCGCTTCGCAGCTGCAGGTCACCGGTCGCCAAACCGTGGATCTTCAATTCGCCTAGGTCCTGAGCAGTCAATTCAACTTCGAATTGAGCTTCTTTTCCCGATGGAATCGAACCTACTTTTTGAGTTTGCGGAGTCGCCGAATTTGGCGACAGCGTGAAGACGACATTCGCAGCGACGCCGTTGCCAGGATTCAGGACACGAACCTTAAAGGTTTCCGATTGGCCGAAGACCACTTGGTCGGGCCCCTCGATCATGATTTCCAGTTTGGGTTCGTGGACGTTGACCATCAGATTGTGTTTCTGAGGCAACAAAGTCCAGTCGACATCAACACCAAAGGTGCCCGAGCGATTTGCTTCGACCTGCAAAGTCAATTTTTCGGTCGCTCCGGGAGCCAATTTGGCAATTCGCCACATCAGTTCGGATGATTTCGCATCGCTTTCGGTATCGATTTGCCCGACCGAGGCCGCTTTGTTGCGAACGACGATCCAGTCGGGAATGGAGGTTCGGACCACAATCCCGGGGGCTGCGATCGCTCCGCGGTTCTCGACACGGATGACATATTCCGTCGGCTGACGGATCATGATCTGGGCAGGCCCCTCGGCGACGACACGCAGTCCAGGGATTTCGACGGGCAAGCTATGGGTACGTTGCTCAACAATTTCAGCCGTTTTTGGCAGTTCGCCGTTCTTGATCCATTGTCCCTGAGCGCCAGGAATCGACTTCGTCTCTTTTGGGGATTTGGTATCCGCTGCGACGCCCGACCCGATCGCGGAAGGAGATTCCAGTGCCGGAACCTCGGGGGCGACAGGCATTTGTAGGATATCGCTAGGAGAGCTGGGGACCGCTGGCGTTGGGCTGGAACCTTCAGGGAGTCCCAGGGTCAGCGCATTTTGGCTTGGTTTAGCTTGCACAGGTTTCCGCACGGCCAATTCGGAAGCGGGGATCGACAGCGTCGACGCAGGTCGCTTCGTTTCAGGTGCGGCCGGAGCGGGACTTGGCGAAGCTTGATTCCGTTTCGCCAAGCTTGGCGGCATTAGAGCGGGATGACCGCCAGACGGATTAGCGGAACTTGCATTCTCCGCAGCACTGGGAATTCCCATGGGGCGATTTGCACCCGATCCGGCGGACGCTGGCTCGCGCTGAGCCAAACGATCCCCGACGGGATTTTCACTTGTTGGTAAGGCTCGCTGCTGCACTGAAGGTTCGTCATCGATTGTGGTTGCACGGTTTCCGATGCCTCCACCAGCCAATTTGGATTGCTCTAAATCGGATGAGGAAAGGACTTCGACGTCCATCGGGTCCAGATCGCGGCGTCCCGAACGACGACTGCTGTATGTGGCGGAAAATTCATCCGGTTCGGTTCCGATCGTGGTCTCTCGGACCACAGCGGCCCGCGTCCCTTCGGATTTATTGACCTTGCTAACCGGCGGCGGCGTAGGCACGGGCCCCAGATTCGACCCGCTGCGTCGTGCGCTTTCGGATCGCGAAAAGACACTGCCGGCTCGAGACGAAATTCGCAAATTCGACGGATCCGCAACCGGATGCGTCGTCGCGGATTGACCGTGCCCCGAAGTCGGTTCGTGGTAGGGAACTCCGGTCCAGTCCGCAGGTTCACGGCTCTCGTCCGGAGGAATGGCACGCGTTCGCGGTTCCTCATCGCTCCGACCAAAACTCATCAATCGACCGAGCAGACCGGGCGACTTTTGCTGAGTATTGGAATGCGAGGAATGGGCCGACGGCTGTTTGCCAACAACCGGTCTTACCCCCTCATCACTGTAGACATGCTGAGCAGCTAACGGCTGGGCGTATAACCCGACCAGGATGGCAAATACAAACAGATTCTTGGGGGCGCCGAACATGCGCAATCCTCGATAAAAGGAACGTCTATTGTCTCAGTCCTAAAATTCGGCTGTCCGGTCGTAGGAATTGAACCTTTTTTGCAAATGGTAACGATTATCCCGCTGACAACGATTATTCGGAGGTCGCGGATTGGGCGTCAGACAGTACACTGACCTCTGAAACCGGTTCCCCAGCCGGGCTGAATTTTCCATTTATCCACCAAGCCAACCGCACAAAAAAGCCATGAGCGACCGCCGTCACAAAATCGAAGCGATGCTGGCCGAGGATCCCAGCGATACGTTCCTACAATACAGTCTGGCAATGGAACAACGCAGCGAAGGGCTGAACGACCTAGCCGTCGAAGGTTTCCGCAAACTGACGCAGGCCGACCCTCCTTATGTCCCCGCCTTTTTTATGGCCGCTCAGCTATTGGTGGATCTGGACCGGATCAGCGAAGCAAGAACCTACCTGCGAGACGGAATCGAACAGGCGCGTCAGCAGCAGGACACACATGCCGCGGCCGAAATGAGCGATTATCTAGCGATGCTGGGACGCGAAGGCGAATAAGCGGATGGAAAAATCGGACGCGATCGTCCTCCGCACGATCGAATTCAGTGAAACCAGTTTGATCGTGACCCTGCTGACAAGGGAATTCGGCAAATTGGGAGCGATCGCCAAAGGGGCCAGACGCCCCAAAGGGCCCTTCGAAAGTGCCCTAAACCTGTTGTCGGTCTGCCGAATCGTGGTGATTCGCAAAGCGAACGACAACCTGGATCTGCTTACCGAAGCCAAATTGGAACGCCGCTTCCGAGCGACTGAACTGCCGGGGCTGACGCAACAGCAGCGTCTGAACCGTCTTTATGCAGGCTATTATATTGCCGAGATGCTCCGGTTGTGGACCGACGACAGTGACCCACATCCCGATCTATACGACGCCACCCTACAAACCCTTAAGCGAATCGATGGGGATGCCCCTTTGGGGGCGTCGGTCCTAGCGTTCGAACTCCAAGCAATCCATCTGCTGGGCCATGGCCCACGGACCGACAGCTGCGTCGACTGTTCGGCTCCGATGGACCATCGTTCCCCGAATTTCGACAAAAAAACGGTCACTTTTGGGTTGCTTGAAGGTGGGGTTTTGTGCGATAGGTGCAGTCCGAATCACCATCAAACCGTTGTCTGCTCACCAAATGCATTGCAAGCATTGCAAAAAGGGCTCTGTTTGGAAGGTATTCCCCCGGAAACTTTCACGCCGGCCAACTATAGCGAACTCCGCCCGTTGGTCAGCCGATACATAGTAACGATGTTAGGGTTTGTACCGCGGATGAGCCGCTTTCTGCCAACCGCCGTCGACGTTTAGAGGACAAGGATGTCTGTCGCGAAAATATTGTTTTCCAAAAAGATTCAGCGAATCCATTGCCGCAAAACGTTGGTCGCACTATCGATCTGCTGGTTGGGACTTAGTGGCTGCCAGTCGCTGACGGGAAATCGTTCTGCAGAGACGCGAACGCTTGAAGGGCCGCCCCCTGCAAATCAGCCTGTTTCGTTTAACGAAACGGCTGCTTATGAAGAGGACGAAGAATCAGGTATTCGGGCTACTACGGAATCATCGACCAATCGCGTGGTCAGTTTTATGACCGGGCGTGAGCCTCTAAACAAAGCAAAAGCCAAAGAGCTGTATCTAGAGGGGGATCGCGTCTTTCGTTCGGCCGCGGGCCTACCCCGTGACCAAGCCAAAAAGAAGTACGAGGAAGCTGCCAAGTTGTTCATTCGATGCGGCCAAGCTCACCCGGGATCGGCGATCGAGCAAGATGCCTTGCTGATGACCGGTGAAAGCTACTTCTTTGCGGACCGGCTGACGGATGCCGAGGACGCTTTTGCAAAACTGCAGAAGGAACATCCCCGCAACCAACATAATGACCGCGCCGCCGCTCGTCTGTTTGAAATCAGTCAGTATTGGATTGAAACCGAAAAGGCGGGGAACAGCACCTGGATGCCGCTGAACTTCTTTGATCCGGCTCGACCCTTCATCGACGCCGATGGGCACGCCATTCGAGTCCTGGATAACATCCGTTACAACGACCCGACGGGCGTCCTTTCCGATGATGCGACGATGGCGGCCGGCGTCGAAAAGATGCGTCAGGAAAAATACCAGGACGCGGACGATTTCTTCACCGATCTTCGGCAAACATTCCCCGACAGCGAGCACCAATTTAACGCTCACATCATGGGGCTACGTTGCAAACTGTTGATCTACGCCGGCCCCAGTTACAGCGGGGTCATGCTGGACGAAGCGGACAAGCTGCTGAGCCAGACTCGCAAACGTTTTCCGGACCGCATGTCCGATGCAAAGCTGAGCGAAGAATTGGCCCGGATCGGAGCCGAAATCGATTTCAAAAAAGCTGAAAAACTAGAAAACCGGGCGGCCTACCGAAAACGGCGAAGTGAATACGGAGCCGCTCGTGTTTACTATCGCGAGATCCTTGAAAAGCACCCTTCGACTCCTTTTGCTGACAAGGCAAGAGAAGCGCTCGCACAGATGGACGGGAAACCGGATGTCCCTGGACGTCCACTCGACTGGGTCGCCGATCTCTTCCCGACTGAGCGTCGCAGTAAACCGCTGATCCTTTCCAACGATGCCGCGCTAAGTCGCTAGATTCGATTTCCATTTCATCCATTGCCCCTCGATACCCCCAGACGATGGCTATGCCGTTTGCTCACGGTACGAAACATCTCGGTAAAGCCAAACAGGCTTCGGCGACAGCCCCATCAGGGTTCCGCAGTCGCCGAACCTTGCTTGTTACGTTGCTTGCTGCAATCGCATGCGTCGGCTGTGCTGGTTATCAAGTTGGCCCGTATGCGATGTTCCGAAGCGACATCCGCACGATCTATGTACCGATCGTGCGAAACGATACGTTTCGCCATGACTTAGGGGTTCGTCTGACCGAAGCCCTGATCGTCGAAATCGAATCTCGTACGCCCTATAAAGTAGTCGGCAACCCGACCGCAGACAGCACCCTCAGCGCCCGCTTTGTGACGCAAACCAAACGAGTCCTCACGGAAACGTCCGGTGACGATCCGCGAGCCTTGGATGCGATCCTATCGGTGCAGGCAACATGGATCGATCGTCAGGGAACTCGGCTGATGGAAAATCAACTGATCCCCGATGAAAGCTTGATCTACACCTTCACGCAAGGCGGGCGTTTCGTCCCCGAAGCCGGTCAGCCGATCGAAACGGAAACTCAACACGCCATCGACGATCTCGCCCAACGAATCGTTTCCCACATGGAAATGCGTTGGTAGCCGAACGTTTCGCGAACTTCTTTCCGTCGGTTTCTCAGAGCGTCCGCGAACGCCTGCCAGCCAGACCGCTGGCGCGAAGCTTGACGCGCAAGAGCGTGCACTTCGAGCGCTTGACCACCGTCTAGCGACGGTAGCTACGTTTTTCGCTGTGCGGCGATTGTCTTGATGCGCCCTTATCTTGCGACTGTGTTAAAGAAGGCTCCGCTGCACATCGTTTCTCGCAGCCACTGGTGAGATTCCCTGCTGCGAATAATCCGCATAGTCACCGCGACCGACTAGGTCACAGGAAATCGCTAGCGGTTTCGCAACCAGTATCTTTAGCTAGCACGCAAACCCACCCGATAGGTTTCATTAGTGCCAAAGCCCACAGCCCCCCCACAACACCAACACTGCCCAAAGAACCTATCGGGCACGGGGATTCAGGCTGACGGGACGCTCAAAAATTTTATTGATTGAAAGCGGCTAATTTCACGGCGCATGCGTCGCCCAGCCTTTTATTTATCCCACCCAATTATTTAGCAAACTCGTCAGATCTGTGAACGGATCTAGGAAGCCGCGACGAGGTTTGTCAGGAGGACACGAAGATGAAACTTCGCCTACGCGTTTGGTTAGCTGGCATGGCTATTTGTTTGTTGCCCAGCCTTGCTCATGCTCAACACTTTTTGAATCAGTGTTCAGCCCATCCAATCTTAGTTTCTAGCGGTCTGACCGCAGATCAAGCGATCGCTCCCACCGCGATAACGCTGGTCTCCAACACTTCCAACTCCTCCACCCCGGCGGCAGCAACGGACTCCAGCGCCCCGTCTGATCTTCCTGGAATCCGCTACTGCACCCCTGAAGCGGAAGCGGCCCCCGCCTCTTCCAAAGCCGCTCCAGCCAAAGCCGAACTGAAAGCAAAGGCCAAAGCAAAAGCAGCCAAACAGGCTGCTGCAAAGGCCGAAGCAAAAGCGGCCAAGCAGGCCGCTGAAAAGGCTGAAGCCGAAGCAGCCAAGCAAGCTGCCGCGAACGCCGAAGCTGCCGCTCTCTTCGCTGCCGTGACCGAAGAATCAGCTCGGCTGGCAATCGAGGCGGCCGAAGTAGAGGCCGCCGAATCCGCGGCACTAGACGCCGCTTTGGCAATCGCCCTGGAGCGGCTGGCGATTGAAGAACCGATCGACGTCCCCCCCCTTCGTGACGAAGCAGCTGAAGCCTCCCCGGTTGCTGTTGCGACGAAGGCCCCCATGAAGAAGGCACCGCTGAATGATTCACCCGTGATCTGCACGCTGCGGGCTCCAGAGGAATACCTACCCTACGACTTGACCGCCGCGGACGCACTACGCTGGCAGGTCTTCGCAGGTGGCATCCCTGTACCCCAACGCCGATTGCGAATCCCAAACCAGCCTGCCGCGACCGACTCCATCGTTCACAACGAGTCCTCGCTGCACGCTTTGTATGGACCGGGTGAAGAGCCACTCGCCAGCGTGGTCCCGCCAAAACCGAGCGTCGTTGCAACGGCTGCAGAACCACAGGGACCGATGATCCCAATGGACTGCCTGTTGGACGAACTGGTATGGCAGGTCAGCGGTGCCTTGGCCGAAGAGGGATGGCTGCGAGAAAACCTGCAAGCCGAATCGATCGGAACGCAACTGCCTGGATTGGTCTTCGCAGCAAGACACCAAGCAAGCGAAATCCTGGTTCAGATTGGACAGCAGTTCCCTGTCGCACCAGCGATTGTTGGCCCCCCTGCCGCCCCTCAAGCCTTGGCGGTTGCACTCGAAATCCCCGCCCAAGTGGGACCACCACAGATCATTCCTGATAGCGTGGTCATCGTCTCACCCTATATGCCTTCGGTCTGCTGCCCGATTCAGAATGAAGCAGACGAACGGGTCGATTGCGAAGCGGAACCAGCCGGTCGATTGGCAGACAATGTCGAATCCACCGATTCGCGTTACGACGATGGTTTTGACTTCGAAGAGAACTTCCTCGCCAAACTTGATCGCCAGGATGACGACGCCCTCACACAGGCGACTCCCCAGCCATCGAAGGAAGAAATCGATGCCAACCTGCAAGAAGTCCTCGACCTGGTTCGCTCGCTAGCCAACCCCTTCCGCAACCGAATCGCTGATGGTGCTAACGAAACGGACACCATCCAGCGATAGCGGGAAGTTGGAAGCGGGAAGTTGCATACCGCACGCTGTTGCGTGCGGTTGGAGGTGGGGGGAGTGAAGGAGTGAAGGAGTGAAGGAGTGAAGGAGTGAAGGAGTGAAGGAGTGAAGGAGTGAAGGAGTGAAGGAGTGAAAGAGTGAAAGAGTGAAAGAGTGAAGGAGTGAAGGAGTGAAGGAGTGGCTAGAAAGTGGGGTTTGAACTTTTCAGCGCGGCTAGGCGATCGGGATGGCTTGCGACGTGCTGTCTGCTGATTCAACGCTTGGCTTATGGGCTTGTTTCGATGTACTCCACCTTGTAATCGTGATCGCGTTTTCGCAGAACTTTTGCGGTTTGCACTCGATCTGGCGGCAACGAAACGTCTCCCTCCTCTTTTTCTTCCGATGGATCGATTCGATTTAGATAGGCGATCGCATCCATTCCCTCAATGACTCGACCGAACACCGTGTACTCCCCACGGCTCAAATCAAGCGGCAACAACAGGATCATAAACTGACTGCTTGCGGTATCGGGGTAGGTTCGACCAGAGTTATCGTCAGGCACTGGAATTTTTGCCATGACCAAAGATCCACGAAGCGGCGAACGCGCATCGGCGTGATCGGATTCATCAGCGATCGTTTTACCAGAGCTGCCCGAACCGTCTCCGATCGGATCCCCTGTCATTGCGAACAACTGATCCATGACTTGATAAAAAGGAAGTTCATCGTAAAAGCCATCCTCGACCAACTGGAGAAAGTTCGCCACGGTGTTGGGAGCCTGATCTTCATACAATTCGATCACAACCGGGCCTCGAGTCGTCTGGAATTCGACTCGAGGTAGATCATCGGGATCGGCAGCAAGTCGTTTTTGCTCGCTGACAAACTGCTCTTCCAGTGCACTTAAGGTACTTACCAAACGCATGTCGCAGTCCAACCGCTCTTCGGTCTGCAACGCCAAATCCAGCTCGGTTCGCGCCGTCGCAAAATCCCCGTCAACAATCAATGAACGAGCATAAACGGAGTGCATCTTGGGACTTACCGGGCCATGCGTCTGCTCGGCCAACAATTTAGCCGCAGGAGTCAGCCCCTCATACCAATCGACATTTCCGCGGTGATCGATCGTGCGAGCGATAAATTCCCACAGGAACCCGCCTCCATCGCTGTTGTATTCCAACATTTTGACAACATGATCCAGCAACGCGGAATAGGCTTGGCGGGCCGCTGGCTGGTGTTCCCGATAAACCTGAATCCGCGCCGCAGCATCTTCTTCACTTCCATCGTGGAACCGAATCAGGGCCGTTTGCATCGCAGACATCTCTTCGACCCAGGCAACCCGCAACCGCTCGTACTCTTTCTGCAGTGCCGCGGCGACCGGATCTTTCAGGAATTCATTTGGCGCCGAATCGTCCGGATCGGAAGCCTCAGCGGTTTCGGTCGTTTCCGGCGTTTCGGTGGCGGGTTCAGCCGCCTCTTCGGTTTCGACAGTCGTTTCGACGACCGTTTCTTCCTCTAATTTCTCCTGAGCGGCCGCCGGCGCAGCCGTCCCCCAGCCCCCTCCGAAGAACCCGACAGCCGCCACCAGGGTGAGGCGAGCCAACAAACGGCTAGGGGAAAGTCCGACCAACATTGAACGACGCCACAAGGGGCTGTTTTGAATAAGAGTTCTCATGCCCTACACTACGCAACAGACTGACGAATGGTTTACTGGGCATACCCCCGCTTTCGGAGTCAAAACCCGTACTTGGAGACTTAGTGTATGGCAGGACCGCGAAAGACGCGAACTCGAACGACCCGTAAATCGGCCGATACGCTAAAAACCATTGGCCCCACCAATCTCCGCGTGATCGGTGGTTCGATGGGGGGCCGCCAAATCCGCTACAACGGTCAACGTTCAACTCGGCCGATGAAGGACAGCGTCCGCGAAAATTTGTTTAATGTCCTCGGAAAACATGCCGTCCAAGGGGCCATCGCCTGGGACCTGTTCGCCGGAACAGGAATCTTAGGGATTGAAGCGGTCAGTCGAGGAGCCGAGCGAGCCGTTTGCTTTGAATGGAATCGTCCGATGGCAAAATCGATCCAAACCGCCATCGATTCGCTCGATGCCCAAGAAAAAGTCAAAGTGGTCATCGGGGACGCGTTCCGGATGTCGCGCCACATGATGAGCGAAGAAGAAGAACCGAAGCCCTGGATCGTGTTTGTCTGCCCTCCCTATATTTTCTGGGAAGAAAAAGTCGATCAGATGTTCGACATGCTTCGCTGGATCGCCGAACACGCGCCCCAGGGGAGTGTCGTGGTTACCGAAACCGACGGACACTGGGACATGGAACAACTTCCGCTTGAACCGTGGGACATCCGCCGCTATGGGTCGACGCAGCTGGGCTTCTATGAACCTCCAGCACTCTGCGGCGGCCTGTAGGAACAAGCCATCCCAGCCGGGGCAATGTCGCCTTTCGCGGGCGACGTGCAATCTATTCGTGACGGTTTCCGAATTGGCGTGCGGCTGAGCGGCAACGCATTAGAAAATCCCAACCCACTGCGTAAGCGAGGGACCGGGAACACGGTCCATAATCCCTCGCTTACGCGGCGGGTTGGGATTTAGTGATTGTCGACTTTCGTCATCAACAAATTTCACGTCTCGAGCGGAAGGCGACACTTAAAGCTTCGCCGCCGAGAGGGCTTTTTGTTCAGCCTTCGAAGACCGCTTGCCAAATCGCATTCACTGCATCGCTTGGACGCAGGGAAAACGCAATCGTTTGAGGGACGTCGATTCCCAGGACCGTTCCCAGTTTTTTGGCCAGTTCAATATCGCGGATCCCGTGATACTGATTGACGACCTTTTCTTGATAATAAATCGTTTGCCGGTCGCTCTGAAAACCCGATTCGTAAGCTTCGGACAGTTCGTCGATCCACGATTCCGGAACACCAGCCTTGCGGCAGTGCTCCGGAGACCAGATGTCATCTCCGGTGCACTCGGTCAACAAGGCTAAGGCTCGATCACGTCGCATGGTTGTCGGCCTCCTTGGCGGCCGCCTCCCACGCCGCATCGATATGGGCGGCGACAATAAAATCGTTTTCGCTCAGCCCCTCGATTGCATGGGTCGTAAGCACGATTTTCAAGTTCCGATATCCCGTTAGATGCAGATCCGGGTGATGCTGTTCCGCTTCGGCGATGTCGGCGACCGTCTGCAGCCAAGCGACCGCCTGCACGAAATTTTTCAATTTCCAGCGACGTTCGATGCAGTTTTCACCGGGAACCCAATTCCACTCGGGAACCGCAGCCAACATCGATCGGATTGCAGGTTCCTGCAGGGCGGGGATCCCCCCCTCACAAGCCTGACAACGCCGTGCAGTCAATTCAGACCGTTGCATCACACACCACTGGGAATCGAGAAACGACTAGCCAAACATCAAGCATCGCGGCTGACGCCAGGCGCCAGGTAGTCCGCCAAAACGTCGCGAAGCGGATCATCATCGGGTCCACAAAATCCCCAATGCTCGCGTCTTCGCCAACCTTCTGCGTAAGTGAAGCGTCCCGACATCTTGCCGGAATCCTCGCCCAGATCTTTCATCGTTTGAACGTACGAGTCCATTCCCTGACTTTCATCCAACCATTCTTTCTGACTGCGATGTTCCCCCAAGGCTGCTTCTTTACGTTCCAGGACCGATTCCGTATTGATCCAGAAGTGCGGATGGACTCGCTGGCCCATCGGAGTCCGGTTGCCATGCGGTTGGGCGTGGTAGACCGTCAGCGGTTCATAATAGGGATCGACCGCTGGCATCGTTTCGAAGTTCGGCATTCCGTGAGCAAACGCGGAGGCTACCGCCAACCGGCAAACGGCTTCGTGATCCTCCATGTAGTCGACCGGAGCATGTGTCAGGAGGACGGATGGTTTCGCTTGCCGGACGACGGCCGCAATTTGCCGGAACATTTCATGGGTGTATCGAAGTTCCATATCGCGGCCAATTGGGGGATAAAAGGTAGCCCCCATCTGTTCTGCGGCGGCGCGGGCTTCTTTCAACCGCGTCGACGCACAATCAGATGACGACAATACCGTTGACCCACGCGACCCATCGGCCACGTTCATGTAGTGCAGGTCCCACCCTTTATCTTTTAAGAGCAACATCGTGCCTGCCATCAAGAATTCAATATCATCAGGATGGGCTGCAATTGCTAAAACCGAAGGCATTTGGAATCGTTCCTGGGGAGTGTGAACAAGGAAGGGAGCTCTTCCCTATTCTGGCTTGATTTGTCGTTCTCTGAAAGACCTTGCCCCCCCGACAAGTGATACACTGAAACGCTACAAGTTGGATTGTCATCTATCAGCCTTTTTCAAGGGCGCTCATGTCTGAACGCAAATCGATTGCCCTTTCCGAACCGGAATTAGCGACGCTGCTCGATGAAATCGCGGCAATGATCCAAAGTAACCGGCCATTGGTTCCCGAACTGCTTGCGATCGAAACGGGCCAATTGGGACGTTTAAAACGAGCCGCCCAATCGCTCCGAACGGACCTGGAAGCCGGACGTTCCCTAGGCGAAGGATTTGAACGACTCTCTCCGAAACTGAGCGGCCAAGGAAAGGCGGCGATTCAACTGGCCGCCGAAACCGGGAATGTCGAAGGCCTGCGTCAGTTGGCGATCTTGCTTAGGCAGCGGAGAAGCCTACGAACGACCGCCTTCGTCGCTTACATCTACCCAGCCTTTACCCTTGTACTGGGGTGTGCGGTGCTGTGGTTTACCGTGGCCCATTTCCAGAACCTGTTGCAGGCGACCGAACATTTCGCCGGGCCCGTAAATATCGTGACAATCCTTAGTGGTTATTGGTGGGTGCTCCCGCTGGTAGCGTTGGGATTGATGGTCATTCTATTAAAGCTTGCACGGTTGCCCGGACGGTTCGGAAGGTTGGCACTGTTCTGTGATACGCTGGCCTGGGAACTTGATTCGGATTTGCCCCTCAACAAGGCCCTCCCCTACGCAGCCCAACTGGCGGGGGATCGCCAATTGGCTGGCGAAATGCCGCAATGGGTCCAAGCTCACAACGCGGGCGCCAGTGGCCCCGCCCAGTCCGGACTCCCGCCGATGCTGAAGTACCTGCTGGGACACCTTCGCAGCGATACCACCGTCGATGCCTCGTCGGTCGGGATCGCACCCGACGCGGCGATCCCTCAACTGAAAAATTTAGCGGTCTGGTACCGCCAATTGCAGGTCGATCGATTTCGTTGGTTGGTCCATTGGATTCCTACGGCAATTGTCGTTGTCATCGGAGGCTGCTGCGTCACCAGTTACCTGCTTGCCGTGCTGTTTCCGATTTATCGAGAACTAGGCGAGGTTCTCTAAATGTCACACTCACTTCCTACATTGCTGCAGTTGGCCGAAGCTGGCGAACCGATTCCGGCGGCCCTTCGCGCCGCGGCCGGAGAAACTCGCGGCCGGCGCAAACGTGCGGACCTGCTAGAACTGGCAGCCAAAATTGAACGAGGCGAATCCCCTTCGACCGACCGGACAAGCGAACGCGAACGGTTCTTTGCGTCCGTCGCCTCAGGACCAGCCCAGGCGATCGGTTCGCTAAGCGATTACCTGTCCGTTAGCGAAGGTTTGAATCGCCAGCGAACTCAAATTCGCCGCTTACTTCTAGGCACCGCACTGATCATGACGGTCGCGTTGGGGGCAACGATGGCTTTGCTGGTCTACACCAATCATCAGATTCAATCGATGTTGGACGAATTCCAACTGGAAACCCCCATGGGCCATTACGTTCTCTGGTGGCTTTGTTTTGTATTGTCGGTCGGTCTGACGTGGCTTGCCTGGGTTGTCTATTTCTTATGTGCAATGCGACGCCTTCCCTTGATTGGGCCGATCGCCACGTGGCTACTCGGGCGGATTCCGATGGTGGGCAAAACGTATTCAACCATCGAATCGAGCGAGTGGAGCGACGGCATCAGCCGCTCGCTGGCGGCAGGCCGTTCCTACAGTGACAGTTTCCGGGAAACCGCGGCGGTCGCAACCAATCCACTCACCGCGGCGGGTCTTCGCGCGATCGCAGACCGCCTGGACCAAGGAATGGCGATCGATGAAGTTCTTGAACGTCAGAACATGTCCAACGGCTTAATGGCAGCGATGGTTTCCAGTCGAACGGCCACCGCACCCGCGGAGGGCTGGCGATTGGCGGCCGACAATTTCATCCGCTCCGCAGACCGTCAGACGCGTCGCTTGCGAACCGCCTTCCCACCGGTGGTTTTCACCGTTGCAGCGGCGATGGCTTGGAGCGGCTACACCATTGCGATCAGTCGCATTCAGGTCCTCATTGGCATGTTGGGAGGTCTATGATGATCGGGATGCAACTATTTTTCTTGGGAATTTCGATCCTTGGCATCGTTGTCATGGCGGTGCTTTACGCGATCCGCTGGTTGGCCGGTCAAGGTGCAATCCCCCCGGAGCGAATCCCGGCCCGCCAAGGGCTGGAGATCTTTTACCGAATCGTCATTTACGGTTTGTGCCTCACGCTGCCCGCCATTTTTCTGCCCATCTTTGTAACCTTTGTTTTCTCGGCAATCTTTATCGGAGTGATGTTCCAGTGGCGTTCGCTAAGTCATCGCGAAGCGGTTCAAACGCTGAATGAATCGATCCGCTTGGCCTGTCGAAACGAAGGCTCCATCACAAAAGTCGCAAACGGCTTTGGCGCGAGGAACGCGACATTCCTCGGTGCCCAAGCAAATGCATTTGCGATCGGATTGGAACGCGGCGCGGACCTCGTCCCCCTCATACACTGGCTGCAAATTCCACTGGAGACTGAAACGCTGCTGGCAATCCAACACAAAAAAGATTCGACTTGGTCAACGGCCAGCAAGCGAGAGGTTCTGCTAGGTGGTGTCCGTCTGGACGCCGACGACCAATACTCCGCAACACCGCTCTGGAGCTATTTCTTTACGGTGATGTTGTTTATCAATCTTCTGATTCTCTTTTTGGTCACTTTCATCGTACCCACGATGAAAGAAATGATAGAAGAGTTTGATCTTGGTTCACCGGCGTTGGATAACCATTGGTTTACGCTCGGTTTCATTAACGTCCCCATAATCAGCATCATGCTGATGTTTGGCTGGGGGATGCTTCGCTTGACGTACTGGTTAACCAATTGGCAGTGGCTTCGGTGGTTGCTGCCATTTAGCGTCCCAATCAAACGTGCCCAACGTCAATCGGAATGGCTGAATGGTCTGGCCGCCGCTGTCGATGCAGGCCAGGAATCCTCCCAGGCGTTGCACTCCCTGATCGCGACCTACCGCGATCCTGGTGCCGTGCGGTCACTCAGACTGGCAGCGACGAAGACAGAACAAGGCATGCCGCTGAGCCTAGCACTTAGCAGTTCAGGATTGATTCCACGGCGATCCGCAACGTGGATTGAGGCGGCAACCAAAACCGATCATCTGGCAAGTTCATTGCGTCAAATCGGACGCGACCTACAACGTCGTGCTCAGATGCGATTCAATTCAGCGACCGCGATCTTGTTCCCACTTAGCGTCATTGTGTGCGGAACCGTTGTCCTTGCCGTTGGCCACTACCTGTTTCTCTTCTTAACGACTTTGATCACGGGGCTGGCTCCTTCATGAGCGTTTTACGCAACCGCCGAGGCTGGAACCTTATCGAAACCGTGGTGGCGCTGTCCCTGCTGGCTACGGCGGTGGTCGGCATCACCAAATACGTGGCGACGGCACGCCGCAACCAACAATCCAACTGGCAATGGTGGTACTGCCAAGTCAGCTCAGACAACGTCGCCGCGCGTCTTCAGAAAATTCCCTTTGAGAAATTGAATTCAGATGTCGCCTCATGGCCGTCCATCGAAAAATCGCTGCCAGACAATTACGAACTAGCAATCGAAGTACGCGAATTTGAAGCGGCGGAAGTTCAGGGAAAGCAGATCACGGTACGAGTCTCGGACGCCTCCAAACAAATGACGCGGACTTCCGATCTATGGCGTTTTAAGGAGGAGGACCAATGATCCGTACCCATTGCCAACCAAACGATCGCCTTCAGCCAAGAAATGGCTTGAACCCTGCACGCCGAAGTGTTTCCCGCGGATTCACGATCCTGGAAACCTTGCTGGCGACGGCCGTCCTGATGATTATTGCGGGAATCGCAACCCAACTGTTAAGTTGGATGAGCGAAACGCAAAACCAAGTACAAGCCAACATGCAGCAAATGCATGAACTGAATCGCCTGCAACAGGATCTGTTGCAAGAGATAACCAACGCACAAGAATGCACCACCGAAGGGGATTTACTGCTTTGCAAATCGGAGGAATATGCCATTCGCTATTCCATTTTTCCGGAACGAATCCAGAAGGAAAAAATCGTCGACGACAAAACCGTCGCTCGTGAGGGATTCGTGCTGCCTGCAGAGTGGACCACAAACTGGCAGATCAAAGACGACATCGTGCAGTTTCAATGGGAATCGCAAAAACAGCAGCCACCCAGCGGACATATGGACGTCGTCCTCCCTTCCGCAGACCCCACGAAGTGGAGCCCATGAAAACCATGCCATCGCTTCCTCTGACCTATCGACCCCGGACATGGCAACCGCGCCGCGGCAGCAGCCAGCTGATTCTAATCATGCTGTTGCTGCTGGGACTTGCAGGCGCAGTGACCGCGATCACCAGTCAGCAACTGGGTTTTCGCAAAGAGAACCTCCAACAGCAACGACAACAATCGCTTCAAGCGATGTTAGCAGGCGCTGAAGATTGGCTTAGCGCACGCCAGTCCTTTGACAGCCCGCTACCTGCCAACGCATCGAACGAAGCTTCCGAGTTTGCGCTTGTGTTAAATTCTCCTGATTCCAAATGGCGACAGCAAGTCGTGATTAAACAAACCGAAGACGAGAAACAGGCCTATCAGTTAACGGCTTCTATCAACGCGGGAGAGCGAACGTTGCAGTCTCTTTCTCGCCGTTTTAGCATCTCCGCCCAACCGTCCAGCGAATAGCATGTCGAACCAACCAACCTCTCAACGAACCTTTTATCGAGTGCCTCGGGCGGCCTTTACGCTGGTCGAATTGCTCGTCGTCATAGCCATCATCGGAGTCCTTCTGGGGATGACGCTACCGGCGGTCCAGGCAATGCGTGAAATCGCGCGTCGTAATCGCTGCAGCGAAAATCTTGCCAACCTGAATCGAGCCATGGTCGCTTACGAGATGAACTATGGGCACTTTCCTGTGGGCACCCATAACCCCACCGGACCGATTCAAAACGTTGCCGAGGGAATGCATCAGAACTGGGTCATCGCACTGCTGCCCGAATTGGAAGCGGAAAACGTCTACGAAACCATCGACCTTTCCACCAGCGTTTACTCCGACAAGAACAAGACGATCCAAGAGCTGTCTTTGCCTTTTTTAAACTGCCCCTCCGGGCCAACCAATTTCGACAGCCGCAGCAGTTATGCCGCCGTTCACAGCAGCACCGAAACTCCCATCGATGAATCGAACAACGGAATGTTTTTCCTCAACCAGCCGGTTGCCAGCGAAGACGTGCGTGATGGCTTGGCCTACACGCTATTTCTGGGCGAAAAACAGGATGGTGCGGCTGTCGATTTAGGTTGGTATAGCGGAACGCGGGCGACGTTGCGAAACACCGGGCATCCAATCAATGCTGCCTGGGATTTGGATACGCTAAACCTCGACCCATTAACCGTTGGCGGGTTTGCCAGCAGCCACCCCGAAGGTGCCCAATTCAGCGATGGAGCCGGAGGGATTCGTTTTTACAGCAACTCCACCGACCAAGAATTGCTTCAGCAACTGGGATCCCGTAGCGATGGGGAAATACCTGCGAACTGGAAAACACCCGCCGATGGTTCGTTAACCACCGAAAGCAAACCGTCCGCCGACGGAGATCCACAATGAACGGTCGGCGAGGAATTTCGCTGCTGGAAACCATTGTCATCATCGCCATTATCGGCGTCCTGGTCGGCTTACTATTGCCATCGATCCAGGCGAGTCGTGAACAAGCGAGAAAGGCTTCCTGCGGGAACAACATGACTCAGCTGTGGTACGGCATTCAAGCCTATGAGTCGGCCTACTCGCAGTTCCCTGCCGGTACGCTTGCCGTTGAAATTCCTGTCCGCGAATTCCCGACCGACTATCACCACGGCTGGTTGACTCGAATCGCACCTTATATGGACCAAGGATCTCTGTTCAGCAAAGCGATCGACCGCAGCCTAAGCATCTACGACCCGAAGAATTTTTTCCTGCAGAAATCGTTCAAACTCCCCACGCTGCAGTGTCCAAGTTCATGGGAGGGTTCCGAAAATCATTCGACCAGCTATGCAGGAATTCACGACGGACGCCCTGTCCCCATTCAAGAATCTTCGCGGGGCGTTTTTATTGCGAATCGTTTCCTCACCCGCCGTGATATCCACGACGGGCTTTCCAATACGCTGTTCATCGGCGAACAAAATCAAACAGAAAATCCGGGGCTGGGCTGGATGAGTGGCACCAATGCTAGTTTGCGAAGCACCGGAGTCCCCATTGTCGAACCCGACGATTCCGATTTCATGTTTAACTATTCAATGGATGCATTCGAAGGAGCCAACACCTACGATGCCTATGCCGGATTCCTGACACCTCCACAGACTTATGACCAGTACCTGGCAATGTTATCAGAAAAACTAGAAATCGCAAAAGAAACGCTTGAGAGTGAGTATTCGATAGCGAGTATTCAAGATGCCCTTTTTGAATTGGGGGATCAAGCGGAGTTTCCTGACGACGATGATGCAGCAGAGCTCTCGCCTAGTTTCGATATGGATATGGATATGGGAACGGGGATGGGAATGGGGATGGGGATGGATATGGAAACCCCACTGTTTCCGTTAATGCCCCTGGGCGCGGAGTCTCTAAAAGCCAAGCCACTGGGAAGCAGTCATCAGGGCAGCCAAGCAATATTTGGCGACGGGAAGGTTCGTTATTTCGACAATGAAGTGGACCGAAAATTTCTTGCACAGTTGGGGATGCGTGACGACCAACTACCTCTGGTCATCCCGAACCGTTAGCCTCATGTAAACGCAACACCGCTGATTTCTCAAAAGAGCTTCCCCGAATCAATCGACAGTCCCATGTCCCCCAAGGACCCCGCGTCCACATCCCACGCAGACGCCAACTCCGACGATTCGGAAGGGCGCGTTCTTTCGGATCAGGTTCTGCAGAACATCCTCGAAAGTCAACAGATTGCTTCCATCATTCTAGATGGGGCACTACGAATTCGCCGCTTCACTCCCGAAGTGGCAAATATCTACAGTTTAACCGATCAAGATATCGGGCGCCCGCTGGCGGAAATAGCGACGCGCGATGCATCGGTTCCGCCTCTTCCTGACCGAGCCCTACTTCAACAACAAGCGTTAAACGAAGTTGCCTTCACGAACGCGGTTGGGCAATCGCTTATCCGCAGGGTCTTTCCTTCCCATGACCACCATGGAACGCTAACTGGAATCGTGCTGACATTTACGGATGTCACCCCTCTTAAAAAGAGTGAGGAAAGGCTGTCGCTTGCACTTCAGGCAAAAGGGATGGGGGTTTTTGAATGGGATTTAGAATCGGGACATCTAGAACTGTCAGCCCAGCAGCGTTCCCTTTTCGACATGGCGCCCGACGAGTCCTGGGACCTGAAGCGATTTATTAGCTTGGTCCACCCGAATGACCGATCCCGAATTCGCAGCGAATTGGATTCGGCAATCCAGGGGAAAACCGAATACAACACACAGTTTCGCATCGTCCGCCGCGACGGCACGGAACGTTGGTTGGGAGGACATGCAACCGTCGACAGGGACCCGCAAGGGCATGCAATTCGGATGGTCGGCATGAACTGGGACACCACCGAAGCCGTTCAAAGAGAAACCGCCTTGCGACTGCGTGAACGCGCAATCGATTCCATCCAAAGCGGAATTGCGATCTCCGACGCCACGGGAAAAGACCAACCGATCCGGTACGTCAACCGAGGCTTCGAGCGAATGACCGGGTATTCGGCGGAGGAAGTGATCGGCAAGAATTGCCGGTTTCTTCAAGGCCCCGCAACCAGCCGGCAAGCGACCGGCGAAATTCGCCAGGCACTCGAGGACCAGCGCGAATGTTCGGTCACGCTGCTGAACTACCGCAAAGATGGCAGTACCTTCTGGAATGAAGTTCGGATCACACCGGTCGCCGACGAACAAGGCAAGGTCTCGCACTTTGTCGGGACTCAGCATGACGTCACCGCAAAAACAGAAAGCGAACGTCTGCTCCGGCGAATTCTAAATTCCCTATTTACCTTTGCAGCGGTCTGCACCCCTGATGGCACGCTGATTGAAGTCAACCAGACGGCTCTTAAGGTTGCTCAGTTGAAACCTGAAGAGGTGATCGGCAAACCGTTCGCCGACATCTACTGGTGGAGCTACGATTCGGCGATTCAAGAGAAACTTCGGACAGCGATCGAAGACGCGGCCAACGGCACCCCGTCGCGATTTAATGTTCCGATTCGAATTTCTGAAGGAAAGTTTGTCACCATCGATTTTCAGATCGTCCCGATGCGCGATGATGGCGGGAACATCACCCACTTGATTCCATCGGCGATCGACATCAGCGAACGGTTGAAGGATCGAGAACAGCTGGCGGTGCTTGGCACCATGGCGAAACAATCAACCGATTTCATTGGCATTTGGAATCTGGACGGGCAGGGCATTTTTCTCAACCCCGCCGGGCGCCGTTTGGTCGGTTTAAGCGATGCCGATCCAATCAATGCGATCAACGTAAAAGATTACTTTTTCGCGGAATCGACGCCGCAAGTAGAAGACGTCATCCAGACCTGTATCCATACAGGGCAATGTTCTACAGAGATCGAATTCAAACATTTCCAGACCGGCGAAGCGATCCATGTCCTCTGGGATGTGTTTCGCATCGATGACCCGCAAACAGAGATGCCGTTTGCGATAGGGACCATCACGCGCGACGTTCGCAAACAAAAAGAGGATGCTCGCCGACTTCTCGAAGCGAGAAAAAAAGCGGATGCGGCCAATCGCTCCAAGAGCGAATTCCTGGCCAATATGAGCCATGAAATCCGGACTCCGATGACCGCGATCCTTGGGTTCGCGGATCTGTTACAAGATTCGGTCGGGCATGATGAAAATCAGTATCTGATTGAAACGATCCAGGAGAATGGGAGACATCTTCTGCAGATCATCAATGACATCCTCGACCTTTCAAAAATCGAATCGGGCAAACTTCAGGTTTCCCTTTTGGCCTGTTCCCCGTCGGAACTGGTTGCCGAAGTCGCCAAACTAATGCGGATCCGGGCGCAACAGAAAAGTCTTGATTTGACCACCGAAATCGACTCTTCGGTTCCCACGCAAATTCGCAGCGATGCATTGCGAATCAAACAGATCCTGATCAACTTGGTCAGTAACGCCATCAAATTCACCGATCAAGGCCAGGTCCAAATACGTCTTTTCGGCGACCCTAAATCACACCAACTGACCTTTGAAGTCCGAGATTCCGGAATCGGTATCTCGGCATCCAGCCTTACCGAACTTTTCCAACCCTTCCACCAAGTCGACGGTTCCGACACCCGCAGCATCGGAGGGACGGGGCTAGGGCTGGCGATCAGTCGCAGACTGGCCAAACGTTTGCAAGGAAGGATCGAGGTCAGCAGTGAATTAGGGGCGGGAAGCCGATTCTCGCTGGTGCTGGACCTTGCCCCCGAAGACTGGATTCAGCATCCAGTCCGGACTGGCCCTAAGACCGTATCTCGTAAAGCTTAACGGCGATCGAAAAACGAGCATGCATCACAACTTGCATCAGGGTGTTTTTGTCGATACGGCCGTTCATCCCGAGGGGGCGGCTCTCTCTCTTGCGCATCTCCGGGCCTCGGGCCTTCGGGGAGCTCCGCATGCGGAAAAAACGCTGGAACCCTAGGAAAAATGGGGGAAAGGCCTTTCTTTGGTTTTGCCCTGACAGGCAAGACGGGAGCGGCTTATTCGGGGTTGTCCGGGTGTTTTCGGACTTATCGGTGCCGCAGGAAGGGCAGGGCGGGGCAGGCGGTTTGGAGCGTGCCTAGTCTGTGGGGTCCTGTGCGGTGAGAGGCGAGCAAGACGGAATCACAACTGGGCATTTTACGTCGAATTGGAAGGCTTAGCGTTGGTCTATCGAGGTCTATCGGAAATTCCCCAAAAAAAGCACCAGTTCTATCGGGGGGAGCCGATTATCCAGGGATCAACCATGGTATAAAAGAGATTATGCCCTGGATGGTCCAAGGCATAAACATTTTCCAACCCGGACCGTCCGGGAATAATGGATCGTTATTGCGATGAATTGGTTGATTGCTCGGCGACATTCGAGTGGCATCGAACATCCACGTCTTGCTTGAGTTGCTTTGGTGGGTCGCATGTCGTCGGCAGGAAAATGCTGGTTGGATCTCGGACTTGAGCATCGGCACCCGGGTTGGTTTTCCCAGATCCCTTGGTTGATTTTGCCTTTGATCGGCAATCACCGGTGACCCCACCTTGCAGTTGCATCGCCGCTCGATCATTCCATCACTGGTCATCTTGTCGACGTGGTTGGCTTTGCATCGCTTCCAGCTTTGTTGTTTCGCCATCCGGCCTGTCGTACAATTTCACTTGCCCTGACCGGGCCCGGCCAATCCGCCCCGCACGCAATAACCAATGCATGCTACGGAGTGGCGGTGGACACCTTCAACAAGTGGAAATCTGGTTTCCGCCACCGCGCAGATGCTTCCCGTTATTTGGACTGCTGTGTGATTCGTGATTTCCGGTGGCCACGTTTGTCATGCACCTCAACCCGTACTCACCGCCGACCGAGACGACCGTTCGCCGATTGTCGCGTTTTGTCGTCCGTGACCGTCGCGTCTTTTTGGTTGCGTTTGCAATTCTGTTTGTGGCTGGTCTGTTTGTTCCGACCATCGAAATGTTCATGGGCAACATTTCCCTAGGTCGCCAACCCGTATGGCTCGCCTATGTCGGCATATTTGCACCCGAATACTGGGGTCTGGCGTTCCCGGTCATTTTTGGCCATATCACAATTGTCACACTCGCTTCGTGGGCTACTGCGGTCGCGATTCAAATGGCACGGTCGCCAGAATCGCAACCATTGCCTCGTTCCTCGATCCAGACAGACGAAACTGTTGCGACCCGACGCGCCGGTCCATAAACTGAACCTGTGTGTGTTGGCCTGGCATTAGTCTGGAAAGCGCCAAATAACCACGAAATGCACGGGAGATCGCGGATTCATTTTGGGTGATGGAAGTTCCATGGCGCGATCCCCGTGATTTCAAACGTTACCCAACTGAAATTGCTCTCATCCGCTTGAGATCCAATGGCACTCGCTAATGGTCGCCCCCCACGAATCGCATTGCCTTTAATTGCAAGTTACTGGATTGCGGCAACGTTTGTTTCAGGTGTTGCGGTCCTTATCTTTGATCCGTTCGACGGTGCTTCGAAGCTCATTTTCTCGCCACTCTTGCCTTTGCTGCCCGTGCTGATGTTCGTTGCTTTTGGATTTTCACCCCCGGTGAACCCGTTTCCAATCGGGATTGTATTCTCGGCCCTAATCTTCCCATCGGTATTCATCGGCTTGTGTTCGATCGTAAAGCGGTTTTCCATACCTGCCGTTGCAGTCGGAGTTTGCGCTGGACTTGCAAACGGAGTGCTCACTGCAGCATGCTTTCGTGCTATGATACGGTCACTGTAAAACGCCGATGCATCACAATTCGAGCTATGACTGAAGAGCGGGTAAATCGGGTAAGGGGCACCGTTCCCGGTGCCCCTCCCCACACCACGTAGCGTGCGGGTCCGCACTACGCGGTTCGACGAAGTGGAGCAAGCTGTGCCCACAGAGTCTTCAAGCTGAGTAAGCCTTCCTCTTGGAGCCATTTGTTGGTCAGACCAACGTTGCTGGCGATGGTTTTAGCCATACGCCAGTGCCCCTTGCGGCTGCGTGCGTGACGGATCGCTTGGCGGCGAGGAACTCCCAATCGAATCAACATCGCTCGACGTCGTTTCGGTCGTTTCCACTGTTTCCAGTAGCACATCCGAATGCGGCGGCGAATCCACTGGTCGAGTTTATCGAACAGCTTCAGTTGCGACGCGATCCCGAAGTAACCCATCCAGCCGCGAACGTATCGTCGCAGCTCGCCCAGTCGGCGGTCCATCGAGATCCCGCGGCTTCTGCCGGTGATCTCGCGGACACGCTGTTTGAAGCGAAGGATGGACTTAACAGCCACGTTGATGTTCGCTCGCGACTTCGGGAACGAGAACCCTAGGAACTCGAACTCCGTGCAAGCCAACACGCGGCTCTTCTCCTCATTGACTACCAAGCGAAGTTTCTTCGCTACGTAACGTCCGACCGAATTCATGATCCGCTCGGCCGCTCGAGGCGACTTCGCGAAGACCGCAAAATCATCCGCATAGCGAACGAACGGGAGCCCGCGACGTTCCAGTTCTTTGTCCAGATCATCAAGCAGGATGTTGCTTAAGATCGGGCTCAGTGGACCGCCTTGCGGGGTTCCTAGATCGGTCGGCTGCAGCACACCTTCGACCATCACACCGGCTCGCAAGTAGCGTCCGATCAATTGCAGTAGCCGCTTGTCGCGAACTCGACGAGCCACACGCGACATCAAGACATCGTGTTGGACTCGATCGAAAAACTTCGATAAATCGAAGTCCGCTACGAAGCGGTAACCACGCCGGACCGTCCGACGTACTTGCTTGGCAGCTCCGTGAGCCGAGCGTTTAGGCCGAAACCCGTGGCTCGAGTCGCTAAAGTGCGGATCGAACACAGGCGTGAGAATCTGGACGATGGCCTGTTGAATCAAGCGATCAACTATGTTTGGAATTCCAAGCAAACGTTTGCCGCCATCGGGCTTGTCGATGGTCTTGCGTCGCACCGGATCGGGGCGATACGTGCCATCGAGCAGCTGTTGCCGGATCGACTGCCAACGAGGTCGAAACCAGTCCGGGAATTCCGCGATCGTGATCCCATCGGGGCCAGGGGCTCCGCGGTTTCGCTTCACGTTCTTCCAAGCGGCTTCGAAATTGGCGTCGGCGACCACGTGCTGCATCAGCGACTCTGTTGAGTGGCTCAAGGCTGGCTGCTCGGCCCGCGTCGCGGCGGTATCTCCCGGTCGGGATGGTGAACCGGTGGTCTCGGTGCCGACGTTGTCTGGAAAATACAGATCAACTTGCACCGAGGGGGTCCCTCGCCGTGAGTGGGCCGATGGCTCCTCCTTGTTCTTCATCGTTCGGTCCTTCCTGTTTCCGTTGGGATCGAAAATTCAGTACTATGACCTCTGCTGAGTTCTGCACCGCCCACGGTGGCTTTCGCCGCCGCGTTCCGTTGTTTCGGGCAAGCCCTACTCGTCGGAGCGACGCCTGGCCTCGACCAGGCTGTGCAGAGTTCCCCGGATAAGAGCGTGATGTATCGCTGCACAAGCTCGCCATTTACCTGAACGATCGACTGGGGACGGCTTCGCACGGATGGGCGTGCTCGCCTGACCGAACCGGCCTTGTATGACGTTTCTGTTCGTAGCCTCGCAGCTTTGACGAGACCGTGTCCGGGTGGCGACAAACAAACCCGGCGTTTACGCACACGGTCGCAGGCTTCCTCTCCACGGTCGGTCGCCCTTCCGCAGTTGCCCTCGTCTAGTACTTCCCTTTCGTGGTCGATCATTTGGTATACTGACACCTGAAAGTTTCCAATCTCGTACAGGGGACTTGCACCCCAAAACGATCACGCCCATGCCGGGCGTACCCAAGCCGTGCACCCGAGGACGGCTTGCGCGGTTTATGAAGTGGAAAATTAATCGTCCGTCCCAGGTGACGGCCACCGTTCTGTCACTGGCCCACTGCTCAAAATGCTCGACCAGGCTTGCGTGGAAGTACTCGTTGCATGACCGACCGACCGACATTTACTGACTCATTCCCCCGCCTTGTTTCCGGCATGTCGCCATCTGATGTTTCTGCGATTGTCGGTCCGCCGCAGGAAATCACCGATTGCACTTTGCCCGATGATAGCGGCTGGGGACTACAAGATTCGCTACATTACAAGATTCGGGGTGGTGAACCGGTGTTGCAATGGACATATCTGGATCACGAACATGACTACGTTGTTTGGTTCGCGAAACCGATAGATGAATGGCTGCTGACACTTTGTCTCACGCTTCCACGCGGGATGGTGTCTCGGGGTGGCGCTGCTGACCCGGTTGCGACGCATTCATCAACGTCACCCCAACAAAAGACAGAAATCGGGTAAGGGGCACCGTTTCCGGTGCCCCTCCCCACACCACGTAGCGTGCGGGTCCGCACTACGCGGTTCGACGAAGTGGAGCAAGCTGTGCCCACAGAGTCTTCAAGCTGAGTAAGCCTTCCTCTTGGAGCCATTTGTTGGTCAGTCCAACGTTACTGGCGATGGTTTTAGCCATACGCCAGTGCCCCTTGCGGCTGCGTGCGTGACGGATCGCTTGGCGGCGAGGAACTCCCAATCGAATCAACATTTCCCGTCGACGTTTCGGTCGTTTCCACTGTTTCCAGTAGCACATCCGAATGCGGCGGCGAATCCACTGGTCGAGTTTATCGAACAGCTTCAGTTGCGACGCGATCCCGAAGTAACCCATCCAGCCGCGAACGTATCGTCGCAGCTCGCCCAGTCGGCGGTCCATCGAGATCCCTCGGCTTCTGCCGGTGATCTCGCGGACACGCTGTTTGAAGCGAAGGATGGACTTAACAGACACGTTGATGTTCGCTCGCGACTTCGGGAACGAGAACCCTAGGAACTCGAACTCCGTGCAAGCCAACACGCGGCTCTTCTCCTCGTTGACTACCAAGCGAAGTTTCTTCGCTACGTAACGTCCGACCGACTTCATGATCCGCTCGGCCGCTCGAGACGACTTCGCGAAGACCGCAAAATCATCCGCATAGCGAACGAACGGGAGCCCGCGACGTTCCAGTTCTTTGTCCAGATCATCAAGCAGGATGTTGCTTAATATCGGGCTCAGTGGACCGCCTTGCGGGGTTCCTAGATCGGTCGGCTGCAGCACACCTTCGACCATCACACCGGCTCGCAAGTAGCGTCCGATCAATTGCAGTAGCCGCTTGTCGCGGACTCGACGAGCCACACGCGACATCAAGACATCGTGTTGGACTCGATCGAAAAACTTCGATAAATCGAAGTCTGCTACGAAGCGGTAGCCGCGCCGGACCGTCCGACGTACTTGCTTGGCGGCTCCGTGAGCCGAGCGTTTAGGCCGAAACCCGTGGCTCGAGTCGCTAAATTGCGGATCGAACACAGGCGTGAGAATCTGGACGATGGCCTGTTGGATCAAGCGGTCGACGATGTTTGGAATACCAAGCAAACGCTTGCCGCCATCGGGCTTGTCGATGGTCTTGCGTCGCACCGGATCGGGGCGACACGTGCCATCTAGCAGCTTTGACGAGACCGTGTCCGGGTGGCGACAAACAAACCCGGCGTTTACGCACACGGTCGCAGGCTTCCTCTCCACGGTCGGTCGCCCTTCCGCAGTTGCCCTCGTCTAGTACTTCCCTTTCGTGGTCGATCATTTGGTATACTGACACCTGAAAGTTTCTAATCTCGTACAGGGGACTTGCACCCCAAAACGATCACGCCCATGCCGGGCGTACCCATGCAATTCACCGAAGTGCGGCATGGCGCGTTTGAAAATGGAAGCCAACTTGGCCGCACTCGGTGATTGCGGCCGTTACCCGAATGAGCGTGCAAATGCGATACTTACTACTCGCTACTATCTTGTGCGTCGGAAACTACACTTTTGCTCAAGAACTTGACGTCAATTCAACGGTGAAGATTCCGGTTCGGCCTCACGGCAAGTACGCTTTTCTCTCCACTTTTGGGGCAACCGACGAAGCAACGGTCGCGATGGCTCACATGCCGTACACCGAAATCGCAATATTTCAATGGCAGCAGCCGAACCTAGTTGAAATGAAGCCCGGTCCTTCGTACGAAATTGTTTTTCGATCTGATGGCACTGCCACCTATGAAGGATTCACCAGTGTTGAAAGGATTGGAAAGCACACCGGAAAGATCACACTTGATCAATACGGTAAAATTTGTCTCCTGCTTGAACAATTTGAGTCGTCAGGCACGCCGCTAGGTTTCGAGGTGCAGACTTCGCATCCCATTGTCTCTGACCTTACGTTCGTCCGCAGAGGCGTGGACGTGCCGGTGAAACGACGAAATGACAGTTCGGTCGGCGATTACCGTTTCTGGCTTTTGCAAACGACGATTGAATGGACGGCAGACCGTATTGACTGGACTAAAGGTTCAATAAAGTGACAGGGGTGCGGGTACCCAGAGAATTGCACGCGAGTGGCGGTGGCGTGTGTTTCGAGGTGGATGCTCAACTCCCGCCACCGCGTGAATTCCAACGTTCGCCGACAGGGGTTGGCATTGATTGCCTCCCGTCCGGCCGCACGCTAGAATGTCAACCGACACTTAACGGCGAGCGAAAAAATGCAAAGTGAACCAGAAACCGTAAAACAAGCCGCTTCGTCCATTCTTCAGGGTCTTCCTGACGACGTAACGTGGGAGCGTGTGCAGTATCACCTTTTTGTCCGTCAACAAGTCGAACTTGGGTTGGCAGACGCTGAGGCTGGGCGGCTTCTTGAAACGTCAGATGTTCGCAAACGGCTGGATGCGGCTAAAGCGAATGCATCCAAATGAAGCTCCGCTGGACCGAAAGGGCGACGGATCAATTGATTGGTGTTCACGACTAAATTGCTCAATCCTCTCCAGAGTTCGCCTCTGCGGTTGCCGAACGAATTTTCGCTCGCCCTGAGCCACAACTCATCGATTTCCCGCACTCCGGATCCGTTGTTCCAGAATACGGACGTAAAGACATTCGCGAAGTGTTCTCCGACTCATATCGCATCATCCATCAAGTACTGCCCGGCGAGGTTCGTATACTTGCGGTGATTCATGGATCGATGACCCTACCAACGTCTCCTCCATCAGACGGCGAACCAGACGATGCAGGTGCGCCGCCGAGTTGAGTTTATTGAAGTGGTAAGTCGTTCGCGGCGACCACGTGATCGTTACCGTTATGCCACGAAGCGCGCATCGTGCTCGTGCTCAGTGAAACGGTGCTCGTAATCGAAATGGGGCTTTGATGAACGATCCAATCTTCGACCACGATCAGCTCGATGTTTGAATGTGCGGCGATTCAAGATGTCTTGGTCGCGACTGGTGGGGTGAACGACTCAACGAGTCGCGACTTAAAGTCCAAGCTCAAGCGAATCGTGGCAATGTTGACCCGGATGGCCATGAATTTGACGGCGTCAAAGAACCTTCGGTAGACTATGCCGTGGCGATCGATTACGAGCACGAGCACCGCGATGCTGAGCACGAGCACGAGCACGAAAGCGGGCCAGATCCAAGCCGTGCACCCGAGGACGGCTTGCGCGGTTTCTGAAGTGGGAAGTATTCCGTCCGTGCTCCGTGCTCCGTGATGTCCGCCGTTCTGGCACGAAGCGCGCATCGTGCTGGTGCTCGTGCTCAGTGAAACGGTGCTCGTGCTCGTAATCGAAATGGGGCTTTGATGAACGATCCAATCTTCGACCACGATCGGCTCGATGTTTATCGTCTCTCGATCGAATACGTTGCTGATGCATTTGACGTTTGCAAATCGCTCAGCGGATTGCATCGTCACGCCCGCGACCAATGGCTTCGCGCCGCCCAGTCCATTCCGCTGAATATCGCCGAGGGCAACGGCAAACGAAGCTTGAAGGATCGTGCTCGATTTTTCGACATAGCTCGCGGCTCGTCGTTTGAATGTGCGGCGATTCAAGATGTCTTGGTCGCGACTGATGGGGTGAACGACTCAACGAGTCGCGACTTAAAGTCCAAGCTCAAGCGAATCGTGGCAATGTTGACCCGGATGGCCATGAAATTTGACGGCGTCAAAGAACCTTCGGTAGACTATGCCGTGGCGATCGATTACGAGCACGAGCACCGCGATGCTGAGCACGAGCACGAAAGCGGGGCAGAACCAGGCCGTGCACCCGAGGACGGCTTGCGAGGTTTCTGAAGTGGGAAGTATTCCGTCCGTGCTCCGTGCTCCGTGATGTCCGCCGTTCTGGCACGAAGCGCGCATCGTGCTCGTGCTCGTGCTCAGTGAAACGGTGCTCGTGCTCGTACTCGAAATGGGGCTTTGATGAACGATCCAATCTTCGACCACGATCGGCTCGATGTTTATCGTCTCTCGATCGAATACGTTGCTGATGCATTTGACGTTTGCAAATCGCTCAGCGGATTGCATCGTCACGCCCGCGACCAATGGCTTCGCGCCGCCCAGTCCATTCCGCTGAATATCGCCGAGGGCAACGGCAAACGAAGCTTGAAGGATCGTGCTCGATTTTTCGACATAGCTCGCGGTTCGTCGTTTGAATGCGCAGCGATTCAAGATGTCGTGGTCGCGACTGGTGAGGTGAACGACTCAACGAGTCGCGACTTAAAGTCCAAGCTCAAGCGAATCGTGGCAATGTTGACCCGGATGGCCATGAAATTTGACGGCGTCAAAGAACCTTCGGCAGACTATGCCGTGGCGATCGATTACGAGCACGAGCACCGCGATGCTGAGCACGAGCACGAGCACGAGCACGAGCACGAGCACGAGCACGAGCACGAGCACGAGCACGAGCACGAAAGCGGGCCAGATCCAAGCCGTGCACCCGAAGACGGCTTGCGCGGTTTTACTAATGGAAAGACAATCGTCCGTCCCAGGTGACGGCTACCGTTATGCCACGAAGCGCGCCTCGTGCTCGTGCTCAGTGAAACGGTGCTCGTGCTCGTAATCGAAATGGGGCTTTGATGAACGATCCAATCTTCGACCACGATCGGTTCGTCGTTTGAATGTGCGGCGATTCAAGATATCTTGGTCGCGACTGGTGGGGTGAACGACTCAACGAGTCGCGACTTAAAGTCCAAGCTCAAGCGAATCGTGGCAATGTTGACCCGGATGGCCATGAAATTTGACGGCGTCAAAGAACCTTCGGTAGACTATGCCGTGACGATCGATTACGAGCACGAGCACCGCGATGCTGAGCACGAGCACGAAATCGGGCCAGATCCAAGCCGTGCACCCGAGGACGGCTACCGTTATGCCACTAAAACGTGGTCAATGAAATGCGATACAAGACGTTGAACTCTTTGCAGGCTCAATTGGTCGATCACGACGGTGCAATCGTCTCATCCGAACCGTTCACACGAAAACTCGATGGCCTCGCATGTTATTCTGACTCCGTGCTGAATTACGCCGAACTGGCCTTCGCTGAGGAATGCGCAATGCGTGGCGGGCACCCACGCTTGGTCTTGGACGAGAATGGTCACCTCACTATTGCTGTTGAGGTCGATAGCCAACGACGGCTGTCTCGCAAAGAACTCAGCGCATTACGGGAGGATTTTGCGGGACAACTCACGGACGGGATCGGCGCTGGATGCTTTAATGAACTTTCCGCTTCAACCGGCCTTGCCGTGGAACTGCGGTTTCCACTGAGATCAAAGTGCACGCAGACTGAAGGAACGGCGTGGCGGCCGAAGGCGTCGACCAAGAAGGGGAACGAGCAACGAATTTCCACTGCTGCAAAAATGGTCGAGAAGATGGGCTCTGCTCCGTCCAGGACAGGTGCATCGAGGAGGTCAACTGTTAAAGTAACAGGCACCGTCGCGACTCCCGACAAGCAGGAGCGACCGAATCTAAAGAAACTCCTTCGTCTTCTGGCGAAACCCGAACGCGATCAATTATTCGATCAGATCAAAGTGGAATTGGAAGCATGTGGGAATGATCTAAGCCTGCTCGGCAACTACGAGTACCCGTATGGGAATTTCAATGACCCAAAGCTGCTGAGGCTGTTGTTAAAGGCAGGGTTGCCGCCGGAAACGACAGATGTGAAGGGCAACTCTCTTCTGATTCAAGCGGCAGGTAATCCCAAATGTTTGGAATTGCTCTTGAATGAAGGTGTCAATGTCAATCGTGTTTGCGACAGCTACTTTGCTTCAACCGCGTTGATTCGCGCGGCGCACCTTGGCAAACGTAAGTCCGTAGAAATACTTCTAGAATATGGAGCGGACGCAACCATCAAAGATAAATCGGGAAAAATTGCCCAGGATATCGTGGACAAACGCTCGCGAGAGCGGCAGACGATCGTCAATCTATTGCGGCGGGGTTCACGGACCTGACCGGAGGCATAACCCAAAAATGCACCCGAGCGGCGAAATCGGGCGATTTGAAATGGACAATCTCTCGTCGCCGCCGGGTGACTTGGGTCGTTATCCGACTGAACCCAATTGCCCCAACATTCAAATCACTCCTTTCCCGGATCCCCCGCACCAGACGCATGACTCAACCCGACACGTATGATCTTCCGGATGATCGCATACTCATTGGCCCAGGCGATCTTCGCATCGCTGTACCGTACAAGCCTCCGCGAGGATCCGATGATCCAAAAGCCGATTGGCCACCGTTTGATCCACCACTGGTCTGGGTCTCTGACTACGAGGGCCGCTATCGAACTATACTTCGGACTCGCATCATTGAACGCAGTGACAAGAATTACACCTTTTCCACGTCGCAATTGGCATGGCTAGACGCCCAAAACGCGATCGTCGAGCAGATGCTCACGCGTCGTAGAAATGATTGACACATGCCGCTGCATTAAGCGACAAGCGACCTCGGTGCTGTTTGGCAACCACAAAACAACGGATAACCAGAGAATTGCACGCGAGTGGCGGTGGCGTGTTTTTGAAAGTAGATGATCAACTTCCGCCTCCACGTGAATTCCAACGTTCCACCACTAAGGGTGATGCAGAATGACATTCCGCACTTCATTCCTTGAATGGTCCCTTGAGCAGTTTCCAGAGCTGTCACTCGACTTTGATGGCGAGTCCGCAAAGACTCGTTTGCACTTTGCATTCGTCGCGTTTCGAAAGCATACGCAAGCCGCGATTGACCACCACGATCAGACACGCTTGCTCGAGTTTTTTGAGATGGCCGACCGGGTCCTGAATTGCGGCTATCCTGACATGCGATCACTTTTCCATGTCGTGTATGTCGAAGACCTGCACTTCCACGATGAACGGACACTGCGTTCATGGGCACTTCAGCTGCTTACGCCTGCGCTCAGGCATGAACGTGCCCGCTCAATCTCCCGTTTGCCCGGGAACTCAACGTGATACACTAGCATGACAACGGCGGCTCTCGTAATACGACCTATTCCGGATTGCCGTCCACAAATGGGTGGAGCCAAACGATTCAACCGAGCGGCGAAGTCGGGCGTTTTGAAGTGGTTGATCATCTGCCGCCGCCGGTTCAATCGTGCCGTTCGTCGGCTAGCCGATTCTCTGCATCACTCTCATTGGAGCGTTACCATGAAAACACAAATGCACACGTTGGCAGTCGCAATTTGCATCATTCTTGGTGTGGCACTGATCAACTCAGCAACATTCGCTCAAGAAAAGGCTGAAACCAAAGCCAAGCCTGAAGCAGTCTACAAGACACCCGCAGCGATTGGGCGTGCGTTCGTCGAAGCCGTTGCAGAAAAGCGACTGGATGATGCAAAGAAACTGTTTATCACCAAAAAAGAACTCTTGACGATTTTTAGTGGCAATGATCTCGACAATGTTTACGACAAGGTCTACGCCGATGTGCCAAAGAAACTTGAACTACTGGCCGAAGAAATTGGTGGTGCGAAGTACGAGAAAATGGACTTGAGTATGTCACCGATCGCCAAAACAAAACCTGGGATGAGTTTTGGTTTTGCCAGTTTTTCGATAGAGACGGAAGCGACGGACAACGCTCGGGTCGTTGCCAAGCAAGAAGAACGTTTGCTTACCATCAAACTCGATGCGATGGTGAAGGTTGGTCCCTCCTGGAAGTTATTGAGCCCTGACTTTAAGTTATTAAACGCAAATGGACGCTGAAAACGAACGCACACGCCGACGAACCACCGGATGCACGCGAGTCACCGAGTTGAAGGTATTGAAGTGGAGAATCGTTTCTTCGCACCCGGTTATCCGAATCATTCGTTGGGTGAAGAGTTCTTCTAGCGTCAACGTCTTGGGCAGGCAAATGATTGACGCGTTCGGTTTCGGTTTTGCCGCGTCTTGAATGATGGCAGCACTCGCATGGCTGTCGCGAACTGTTATCGGGTTTCGATGCGGGTGGCGATTTACATGATTTGTTGCCGTTGTCCTTACTTTCGCGTGTTTCGTGTTTTTCGCGGTTGTCATTCTTTCTGGCAATGCGGATTGGTGTACGGTCATGGTTCAACCGCGAAATAGACGAACCAAACGAAAAGGGCGACTTCCGTGCGGAATCATGTGTAGACGAATTTGGCGTTTGGTGGTGCGCTCAGTAAACTTTCGCGAAATTGGCGTTATTAGCGGGCAATATTGTGCGCATGTTTTTGCCCGCGAATGACGCTAATCTACGCGAATGATACGGCTCGTGATGCGCGGTCAACCTTGATGCGTGTCGCCGCTCCTCCACGCCTCGGTATCGATGCTTGTTGTTCGGCTCCACTTCGGCCCGTATGTTAAGGGCATGCAATGTCGATGCGATTGGCAAATCGTTCGGTGTGCATTACGCCCATCACAAGAACTACGTGGTGCACGCGAGCGGCGGCAGCGTCGATTCGTGCAAGCAACGATCGCGGATCGCCGCCGTGTGACCACAACCGTTATTGCACTGAGATCGTAGATGTACGCAGTTATCGCCCTTACCGCATTTTTAGTTTCAGCCGACTACGATGCTGCTATCGACAAGCTTGCTGCTGACCCGAAGACGGCCAGCCACGCACATGACACTTTAAGTGACGCGGGGACAGAGGCGTTTCCCGCGCTGCTGGGACGCATCAACGACAAAACCGTCATTGACAATGGATTGTTCCACGGGGCAACCATCCACAAGCCAACGATCGGGCGAGTATCATTCGAGATCATTCAATACCAAATCGAGAGTGCTTGGCCAAAGGGTTTTCGTGATCACTACGCACTAAGTGAGCAGAACGCAGCTGCTTGGCTGAAAAAACACGACGGCCTTTCGATCACTCAAATGCGGATTCGAGCTTGTGCCGATTCCATAGATTCGCTGAGCCGAGAGATCGAGACAGGAGGCATTACCGAGTTCCGGCTGAAGAATCTGTCGTTCTTGCATGATAGACTTGGTAAGATCTTGGACGACGCAAAGCAAAAGCAATAACAATGCCGTGCACACGGAGCACGGCTTGCACGGTTTTACAAATGGAAAGTCGTCTCCCCATGCCCGATTAGCCCGGACGTTCTTGCCAGTTGACGCACCGTCCATGCTGGCAATGAATGCTCTTGGTGGTCGCTCGCTTCTTGCAGCCCAGCGTTCTCTTGCCGTTTTCGTAGTCGCCTAGGGCTACAGGGCAGTCATTGGTCGTTCCGGGCTAGGGCAACCTGGCGCATCTATTCGCGAAATTGGCGTTATTAGCGGGCAATATTGCGCGCATATTTTTGCCCGCGAATGACGCTAATTTACGCGAATGATTAGGATCGTGAACCTTGATGCGTGTCGCCGCTCCTCCACGCCTCGGCATCGATGCTTTTTGTTCGGCTCCATTTCGGCCCGTATGTTAAGGGCATGCAATGTCGATGCGATTGGCAAATCGTTCGGTGTGCATTACGCCCATCACAAGAACTACGTGGTGCACGCGAGCGGCGAAGTTTGGTTTTTCGAATTGGAAGAGCAGCCCCGCCCCGTGAATCTCACGATCATCGCGATCAAGCGTTTGCGAAAGACGCTCTAAAAAATATCATCGCAGCACCCCGTTTTAGCTGCGTCCATTAACTGACGTGGAGTTAAGCAGAACATGCATCGATCCGCACTTGAAGCAATCATTTTTTCCTGCGTTCTAATCCACGCCTAGCTGGAATGCTCGCCATAACCTGATCCAGGTGCTATGAAGGTCTAGAACCAATTTCGGCAAACGATTTTTCGTGAGCAAGAAACGACGACATTCACCTGAACCGATTATCAAGAAGCTACGCGACGCCGACACGATGTTGGTGGCTGGCAAGAGCGTTGGCGAAGTGCTGCAATCCCTTGAGGTCAGTGAAGCGACACTAAGCCGCTGGCGAGCCCAGTACGGGGGCATGAGGAGCGAAGAGGCCAAGCGATTGCGGGTCTTCCTCCCCGGTGATTTCAAACCGGAGCCAGACGAAAGCAAGAAACGTTTTGCCCTGCCGTGGACAACAAAAATTACGCCACGCGATCGCGCAAAAAGCTTCTGTTTCGAATTTGCCAGGATGGTTGCAAGCCGAACAACCAACTGGTCCATTCTCGATCACTCTTCGCATCGATCCGAGAAATTTCCCCCTGGATCGTGCTAATTCGCTTGCGAGCGGCAGATTGAACCAGAAACAATGCTAATTGGCACAATCATTGCAGTCACATTATTGGTTCTTGTGGCCAAGTGTGATGCGGCGAATCCTAACCACTTTTCGGATCTACCGGATCGGCTACTGAATTCCGAATGGCAGGTACTGATCTGCTACCAATCGAACCGAGCAGGGGTCCATTGATTGCTTCCATAAACCAGCGAAACCCGCAAAGGCAAATCCCTCATCCCGATCGAGATTCGGTGTTGATCGTGGACGATACACGTTCGATTCAGTTTTTGCTGAAGCAGTACCTTCGAGACAGCTTCAAACGGATCGAAGTGGCTAACAACGGGCAGGAGGCGGTCGAGAAGGTTTTTGATCCGGAACGAATCGAGCATCCCTACGATTTGATTTTGATGGACCTGCAGATGCCGGTTCTATCGGGCTACGATGCGATCGCCATCATTCGCGAGGCGGAAATCGAAACGCCGATCATCGCTGTCACCGCTGCCGATACCAACAACGGTCGCTGCCAAGGACTGGACTGTAATTGCCTGGTCGCAAAACCGATCGATCGGACTCACTTCTTGATGTGCGTCCGTAACCTCACGCAGACTTAGAGACGGTTCGCCTTGTTATGCCGATGGCAGCACGAGTGGCGGTGCTTCCATCAATTCGACTTGAATGTCTTCTAGTTCTAAATCGCGAAGGTCTTCTGGACTACCGCGACGTTCTTTTGGGACATCGTCAATCTGTGGGCGGCCATCCTGCAGTTCATCCGTGGGGCCATCGACATCATCGAGTGACGGGCCTTTCGGCTCGAACGGTTTCGGAGAATCCGTTTCGGTATTGACCGGCTCTCCTGCGACGCGAACCCCAGCGGGATCGAAGACGCTTCCCACCCTGCCATGGTCTCGATCGGTACGCTCCCAGGCACCTCCGTAGGTCGTGTAGGAATCCAGGTCTGGGCTAGCGCAAATCCGGCAACCAGAGCAAACCACGGCTACGAGAGCCAATAGGAGATAGCGATCACGAGTGAAGACAGAGCGGACGGCCATCATAAGAGGATCTCACAGCGGACAAAGGAATGGGACACCGCCCAAGCGGTGTACGGTTTGTATCGGTTATCCCATCCTGGCGGTTTAGAGAAAGTTTTCCGTTTTTCCCGCCTGAAACGAATTTTCACCCTGAATTATTTTTTTTGTTCTCAAGAATTGAACTTCACGAACCGGGGCATACCTGCGAAGGTAACCAAGCGTCAGGAGGACGCGTGCCGAGGAGCTGCCGGTCGATCGCTTTCGCTAGCATCAAGACTGTCCCGTCGAAGACCGTTTTTCCTAAGCACCTATTTCTCGAATTGTGATCATCTGCCAGGAGAACGCTAGAATGGATTTATTCGCGGTTGCAGAGGGCATGAATACGTTGGGCTTTCCGTTGTTGGCCATCCTTGCGATGTTTGCCAGCAAATTGTCGGTTGGGCCAGCGACTCGACTAACCGACCGATTTTTCATCTTCGCTTTTGCCTTGCAAACGATTTTGACAGCTCGAACCGTCGTGAATTGCGATCATACTTGGTTGCTGCACATGTTTACGGTGATGATCCTGATCGTCGGCTCCGTCATTATTCCATCACTCCGTGACAACGTCGCCGACCCCGTTTAGAGCCCTCTTATTAGGTTCCGCAGCAATCGTCATTCGATTCGGCAGAATGTCTCACTGAGCGAGCGAATCGCGGACGCTTCCTCCGATTTCGAAAACCAGTTGTGTCGACGCAAACCTCCCCACCCGATCGGTCCCCGTCACTCCTACGTCGTTGGATCTATCGGATCGCTATTTTTTATGGCGGAGCGATGCTCATGCTAGTCGCCTTTGAAACGAAGCTGGTCTATCCCAGCCCCGACCCAAGTTCAGCGGACTGGTCCCCCAAACATCTAGCATTCGAAGACGTCACGTTCGATTCCAGCGACGGGACCGCTCTTCATGGTTGGTACTTCCCCCACGGGGAACCCGAACGAACCATTCTGTTCTTTCACGGAAATGCCGAAGACGTTTCCGACCTGGGGAACGAAATGTCCAGCCTAAGGTCAGAATTCAATGCGAACGTCTTCGTATTTGACTATCGCGGATACGGCAAAAGCGAAGGGAGCCCGACAGAAATCGGAGTTCTTCAAGACGGGGTTGCTGCGCAGCGCTGGCTTGCCGAGCGAGCTGGAATTCCCGCCGATCAAATCGTCCTTTACGGTCGTTCGCTAGGAGGAGGCGTTGCCGTCGCAAACGCCGCAACGGAAGGGGCCTCGGCTCTGATCCTAGACCGGACGTTTCATTCGATGGTCGACGTTGCAGCGGGAATGTACCCGATCTTCCCGATCCGTTGGCTGATGCGAAATCGCTACCCATCCCACGAACGGATCACCGTCTACAGCGGTCCGCTGCTTCAGTTGCACGGAACGGCCGACGAAATCCTTCCGTTCGAATCGGGCGAAAAACTGTTTGCAGCCAGTCGTTCGAAAGAGAAGACATTCCTGCGGATCGAGGGACTGACGCACAATGTCCCCCCACCACCCGATCTTTACAGTGGCATGCATCGTCTGTTTCAGACGCTCTAAATTGCCAGCCGGTCAGCGTTTCGATTCGGATCGCGCACGCTCAATCGGCAAGCGCTCAATCGGCAAGCGCTCAATCGGCAAACGCTCAATCGGCAAACGCTCAATCGGCAGGCTTGGGAAGGCAGAGCGAGGATCCTACGAGCGTTCGACATCGGCCCAGTCGACTCGGAATTTTGTCTCGCATTTCGGACACGCAGCGGTCCTTCCGAGCAACGATCCACGAACCCGCAGTCTCTTACCGCACTTGGTACAGGTAACCCGCAGGGTCATCGGCTGTTCCAGCAACTTCTGCAACTCGCGATCCGATAACCCCGGAACCACAATGTCCTCGGGGCTCAGTTCCGTCAACAGTTTTTCAGTCAGCGGAACCACGCTTGCGATTCGATCGGCCAACCGCCGGACGCAATCCTCAAAGGTGTTCCGAGCCAACCGACCATTTCCAAAATGCCGGTCCCGTTCACGATGCAATTCGTCCAACCCCACCAATAGCCGCCGGCGGCTTTGTGCAGGCAGTCGGTACTGGTTGGCATCGCACAAGATCCCAAAGATTCGGCCCAAATCGGCGGGTCCGTAATCATCAAATTTCAGTCGATGATTGATCCTTGATGAAAGCCCCGGATTGGTCCGGATCATCTGATCCATTTCATCCGGATATCCCGCCACGATCACAACCAATCGATCTCGATCATCTTCCATTCGCTTAAGCAGCGTCTGAATGGCTTCGCGTCCGAACGCGTCGTCGCCTGAAGCGTCGACCAAACTGTAGGCTTCATCGATAAAGAGCACACCATCCCGAGCGGAATCGCAAAGTTTGTTGGTTTTTACAGCGGTCTGACCAGCGTACTCGGCAACCAAACCACTTCGGTCGGTTTCGACCAAATGCCCTTTCGCTAGAACTCCCATCGCAGACAGTATCTGCCCCACAATTCGAGCGACCGTGGTCTTGCCGGTTCCGGGATTCCCGACAAAAGACATGTGCAGGCTGATCGGCATCGTCGACAACCCCGCCTGCTCCCGTTGTTTTTGCAGGCGAAGAAAATTGGCCAGCGAATCGAGTCTCGCTTTAACATCTTCCAGCCCAATCAATTTTTGCAGCTCAGCCAAGGCATCGGCCAAACGCTGTTCCGCAGTCTTTTCATCCACGTCGCTTTGACGGTCTACCGCATCGGCGGAAGTAAGCGTCGCTGCCGGTTCAACGGCGGCTTGCTTGACCGAATTGACGGCCTGCGTCCGGCTCCCACCCGCCGGCCTTTGCTGGACCGTATTACTTTCCAGCGGAGCGGTTTCATCAATCGATTCGGGGCGTAGCGCCAGATCGATTTCTTGTTGAAGCGTATGCAGGGTGATCGTTTCTTCCGGAGAGGTCAAACCATCACATTTGGCAACCAGGTTCGCCAACCGCATGACAATGGTTTCGACATGGGCACGCGCATCGCGGAGGGGTGGGTACTGCACAAACGGCTGCACCAACGATTCCCAGTGAAGTTTGTCGGCTTGTTCCAGCAGATTCTCGGCCGCATCGCGAAGATCTTTGCCGGTCAGCTTCTGGTCCCAAAGGTGTTCGATCAGGACCGACCCAACATATTTTTCCGTCCGGCTCCAACGCCCATCACTGCGGACAACCGTGGTGTAAACCTTGACCAATAAGCCTCGATGAAGGTCATCCATCATGGGGACCAAGGCTTGCGGGGGGACCAAGCAGAGATGCGGATGGCGCCGTGCCAACTGCTTCGCACTGTTGACGTACAACTTGCGACAATCGCGTAGCACGCGAAACAATTGAGCCGTTAGATCGTTGTCGTCCAGCATACCCAGGTTATCAGAATTCAGCGGAATGGAACGAAGCCCGTAAACCCTTACGACTCCGTTTCGAATGCCCCCCCACTCTACAAGATGGGACTCCCTATCGCGACGACCCGAAACCGACAGCGCATAAAAAAACCGTCCGCCACAGTTATTCACCGTGACGGCCGGTTTTAATAATATCCTTCAATCGTCGGCGGCAAGAACAGAGCCGCTGGGAGAATGGCGTAAGCTTCGGCGTACTTCTGTACAAGCCTTTCAATAGCTTAAGCCAGCCCGAAAATTGGTCCCTCTGCCGGTGATTGATCGAAGGAAATATGAACTGGACTAGCCAGCTCATGTCATCATTTTAAGTCCACTCTCGTAGACAGCAAGTAGTTCGTCAAATTACGGAGCTCCAGACCAAGGTTTCTCATGAAAAAGAAGAAATAGTGCTATGCTGGACACCCGTGCAACTCTCGTTTTTAACGCTATCCGAACAAAAACATGCCTAAGAATCTTCTGCTAGCCGGAATCCCAGCCGAAAATCCAACTCTCTTCCGTGTTGTCGGAATTACCGCAGGTGACCCAGCGGCTTGGATCTCAATCGACGGGGAAACAACCCTTATTATTCGAGACATCGAAGCGGAGCGTGCTCGATTGACTGGAAAGTGCCAGATCGTCCACTCGCCTGCTGATTTCACTCCGGCAGGTGGGCTGGACGCCGACCGTGCAACAGCCACGGCACAGGCGGTCGCTGAGTTCCTTGTCCGTGAAGGGGTCAAGGAAATCACCGTCGATCGCTCCCTTCCGTTCCTGTTCGCTTGGCAGCTGATGGAGCGTGATATTCGAATCGAATACGATGCCGATTTAGGGGTCCTGGAACGGAGGGTTAAATCCCTTCACGAAATCGATAACCTACGGAACGCTCAAAAAGTTACCGAAGAGGGAATCCGTTACCTCTGCGAACTGATCGCACACTGCGAAGTCGATTCCGAAGATCAACTGATGCATGCCGGCGAAATTCTGACAAGCGAAAAAGCTCGAGCCTTAGCAGCCCGCTTTTTCCTTGATCGTAATTTCAGCATGGGGCACGGAGCCATTGTGGCAACCGCTCCCGAAGTCGCCGACTGCCACCACAGCGGTACAGGCCCTCTGCGATCGGGGGTTCCGATCATCGTCGATCTTTACCCTCGCGACGATTCGACGCGTTACTGGGGCGATTGCACTCGCACGGTCGTCCACGGAACTCCGTCGGATACCGTATTGGCGATGCATGCAGCGGTCTGCGAAGCCAAAGCCGCAGGGATTGCGATGCTCTCCCCAGGGAACACTGCAGCCGAAGTCCACCAAGCGGTCATTGAGGTGCAACAGCGACACGGTTTCAAACTGTCCCGTGGAAAAGTCAGCGACGAACCAACGATCCAGCACGGCACCGGACACGGTATCGGTCTGGAAGTCCACGAACCGATCCTTCTGGACGATGGTGGTGGACGGCTGCTGGAACGGGAAGTCTTCACGGTCGAACCTGGACTGTACGGTCGCCGCGATGGCGCCGTCCGGCTGGAAGATATGGTCGTGGTCGCTGCCGACGGGCCTTTGAACCTGAATCATCTGCCAACCGGTCTGGACTGGACCTAAGCGTTTTCAGCAGACCTTAAGGGCCGTAGGGTGAACCGATACTCGATCGCCAAGAAGTTGCGATTCGGAGCGGCTTTCTCTTACGCGTCCCCAGGCCGTTCTCGCTCAAATCCTTAGCAAATTCCACTTGCCTGGAATTTGCTGGAGAGGGAAGCCAGCGTGAATGGACTTTGCGATTCGGGGCTCGGCACGAACGCCTGCTGCGAGCGTAACGATTGTGTTCCGCCACCTTCAGTCCGCGTCATTCAGGGCTTCGCGGTTCCGCTACAATTGCATTCGCTCCTCCAAGGTACGCGGCCCCTATTTTCGTATCGAAAGACCAAACCCTTCACGTGTACGTATTTGAAAATCCAGTCCTGCAGCGTGAATTGTTGGTCAATTTACGGACTCGACGCGCCTTCTTGTTGATGGCCGTTTATCAATTGCTGCTGGCGGTCGTCGTCCTGATCGCTTGGCCGACGGAGGACCGTCTGGACCTTACAGGGAACCCTCGGTCGGCAAGAAAACTGGTCGATCTGTTTTTCCTTGGGCAATACGTGATCGCGTCGTTGATGGCTCCAAGTTTTGCAGCCGGAGCCATTAGCGGAGAAAAAGAACGCCGCACCTATGAGATGCTGCTTGCCAGCCCTCTGCGTCCCGGAGCAATTGTGCTGGGGAAAATGGTCGCTGCCCTAACGCACCTGGGGATGCTGATCCTCGCTTCTTTACCGATCATCGTGCTCTGCTTGCCGCTGGGAGGGATCAGTGTTTACGAAGTGGCCGCGGCTTACGTTGGCTTGATCGTTTCGGTGATCCTGTTTGGAGCGATTGGAATTGCGGCGAGCAGTTACTTCAAACGGACCAGTGCGTCGCTAGCGGTCAGTTATCTGGTTGTCCTGGCACTTGTTCTGGCAGGCGTGTTGTTCTGGAAATCCCTGGAAGGGAACGCAGAGCTGCGTCTGAAGTTAACCATGCTGGTGGTCCCTGCTTACGGATTAACAGCCGTGCTGCTGCTGTGTAGCAATGCGGCGGCAAGAATGCTTTATCCGCCCGATGTTGGCAGTGAAGGCAAAGAGGTCGTCGACCTTCAAGACGAAGCCGATCGAGCGGTGGGACTGGTCATTCAGCGAGACCAGTTCCCCGATCGTTTATTTGCTCCTCCCAAAAAACAACAGTTGATGGCCGATGGGGCGAATCCAGTTTACGACAAAGAAATCCATAGCGAAATTTTTAGCCAAGGGACGTTGATGCTGCGGCTGGTTATCCAAATCAGCATGCTTCTGGCGATCCCGCTGATGGCTTGGCTGCTGTTTGCCCAGTCCGCACTGTGCGCTTGGTATGTCGTTTACGTGTTGGTCTTTAATATCCTGATCGGCCCTGTATTCCTTGCGGGCAGCATGACCAGTGAGCGGGAACGGGAAACCCTCGATCTGCTGCTAACGACCACGATCACCCCTTGGCAAATCCTTTGGGGAAAACTGATCGTCGGCTTCCGCGTCTCCGCTGTATTGACAAGTTTTCTTCTTTGGCCTCTGTTCCTAGGAGGGCTACTGGTTTCCGATTTTTGGAGCAATTGGATCGCCTTGGCAACGATGCTGTTGATTGTCATCGCTACCTGCATCAGCAACGCGATCATTGCGATGTTCTGCAGTGTTTTTTCCCGCAAGAGCTCCATCAGCCTGATGACGACGTACGCTCTGCTTTTGATTCTGTACGCCGCTCCGGTTGCACTGACGATGCTATTTCAAATCTTAGAGTTTTCGCCTGTCGCCATCGGGCGGTCGCAGGTTCTAGGAATTGCCAGCCCCTTCAACGCGGTCTTTGCCATCCCGCTAAATGCCCAATTGACCAGCGACAAATTGCAGCCGGCGAACATCGGCAACGTCTACCTGGTACTGGGATATTTCGTCAGTACCATCGTGCTAAATGCGTTACTAATGGGCGGGATCGTGTGGCGGCTGGCGGCTCGAGTACGCTTTGGCGAATAGTCAGCGTCCGAGTGAACGCCCGCCTGCTTCTCGGTGGGCACGTCAATGCCGCCTACTTTCTTAGCGGAACGGCGCGAGCCGTCCGGCCCAGTCGCATAGAAGACACGATGTATTTGCCGAACGGCTTGCGCCGTTCCGCTAAGAAATTCGCCCGTAGATGGCATTGGGCCAAGCCTTCTGGCAAGCGCATAGAAGACACGATGCATTTGCCGGACGGCTTGCGCCGTTCCGCTAAGAAATTCGCCCGTGGATGGCATTGGGGCCAAGCCGTCTGGCAAGCACATAGAAGACACGGTGTATTTGCCGGACGGCTTGCGCCGTTCCGCTAAGAAAGTCGCCCGTAGATAGCATTGGGGCCATGCCGGCTGGCAATCGCATAGAAGACACGGTGTATTTGCCGGACGGCTTGCGCCGTTCCGCTAAGAAAATCGCCCGTAGATGGCATTGGGCCAAGCCGTCTGGCAAGCACATAGAAGACACGGTGTATTTGCCGGACGGCTTGCGCCGTTCCGCTAAGAAAGTCGCGCGTAGATGGCATTGGGCCAAGCCTTCTGGCAAGCACATAGAAGACACGATGCATTTGCCGGACGGCTCGCGCCGTTCCGCTAAGAAATTCGCCCGTAGAGGGGATTGGGTCTTCACCCTCGCGGAATTAGCAGAGAAAGTCTTTTCTTAGCCGCGCCAGATACTGCTGCAGGGGTCGCGGGTTTCCTCGTTCATCCAGCAGACCGCTGTACGGAAAAATATGCGGCCGCGAATCATCCCAGCCTTCCCAGATAATTCCATGGACAAAATTCTTTGCCAACAGAGTCCGGATAAACCCACCCGCTAAGCGGAGTTGGTTCTTTTCGGGAATGGCCGGCGGCGGGGATCCCAGCAACACGTCCGTTGGGCGAAGTGCTCCGGCGTCGATTCCACTATTTGCGGCAACCGTTAATTGACACATCAGTGGCAGGCCTAACACTGCCCAGCGGTCAACCAATTGGCTGAAATCCAAGTTGGTCCGTGGGAGCGTTCCGATCTGCTCGTAATTCATTCGCAGTTCCAGTCCGATCCCGGCCAACCCCAATCCGGCTCGCACCAGTGCGTCCGCACAATGCAGTGGCGAGATACCTTCACGCTCACGGCTTAAGTATTCACCGAAGGGTTGGTCAAAAGCGACAATCACGGGAGTCCGTGGATCGACACGGCGAACGGTTTGGACCACCGCGACGGCTAACCGCATCACTTGGTCTTCGCTTAAACGGATGGGGCCTTTGGTATTTAACCCCGCCGCACAATTCCATAAATGGACTCGGCCGACATATCGCCGAACGGCCTGCTCGGCAAAGCGGCAGACAGCATCGATCAAACCATCGAAATTGTCTTCAAAAAGGTAAAGCCAATGCGGGAGCAATTTATCTTGGAAATCAAACAGAGGACCTGCGATCACGCGCAGCCCATGCTTCTCCGCCCAGGCAAACATTTTATCGACCGCATCGAAATCCAATCGCCCGGCGTCGGTTTCGACATCGGCCCAAGAAAGCCGAACGGCGACCGTGTTGCAGGTTTCCACATACATCTGGGTCTGTGCTTCGGTCGGCGGCTGTGCCGGCTGCATCGACACCCCCAGCAGCGTCCCCAATTGCCCCTCATGGTCTCGCCGGAACGCGAGGGCCTGGGCTGCGTAGGATTCCAGTAAATCAGCAGAGGCGGCCTCCAGATGCCGAATCGCCTTCATCGCATCTTCCCCCGCGGCGGCAGGATTAGCGATCCGCTGGGCGGCATCCAGGAAGAAAGAGGTTCCCTGAGCCAATAAATCTTTAAAATTTTCGGACATCCTCAGGCCCGACCGTTCCCAGACATCGGCTTGAGTACGGACCCGATAACAGGAGCCGCGAGCCAATTCGAGGGCCAAATTGTAGGGTCCGTCGCCGGGACGCAGGCTGCAGGTCGTCAAGGTCACCGGGCCATAGCCCGGGATATTCCAAGGAACCGAAAGTTTAGCGGATTCATCGGCGCGACGAGAAATCGTCATCCGCCCATCGGCAAAGCGTGTTTCTCCCTCCGACGGAATACTCTCGATTCCGGTTAGGTACGCGTATTTCCAGAGAGACCGCTCTTCTCCGAAAGCCCCCTGTTCGAGCAGTAATTCGGGAATGTCGAAATGGAATTGGCCCATAATTTGAGGCAGCCAGACCGTCCGAAAAGGCGAGTAGGAGTATCGGGCAGCGCAAGCTGCGTAGTTAAGGAACCGTCAGAATTTAACGGGCAATGCAGTTTCGTTCAATTCATGTGAAAAATCGTCACTAGTGGGGGCAGGCAAAAACCGGACTCTGTGGATAAACTGTGTACGTATCTGAATTCCTGATTTATTGTCGCCAAATCCCATGCCAGATTCCGTGACCGCACCTAGCAAATCTTCGGCCCCCTCTTCTGACGTGAATTCCCTTCCAGCGGGGGAAGACGCAGCAGACTCATCCGTCCCTAAAAAGCGAGGTGTCCCCGAAGGCCTTTGGATCAAATGCCCCGGGTGCGGAGCTTCACTGTATCGCAAAGAAGTGCAACGGCGGCGAAACGTTTGCCCGAACTGTGAATATCATTTCTACGTCTCGGCTCGCGAACGGATCACCCAAGTGCTCGATGACGGCACGTTTGAACCATGCGACGAAGAACTATCGCCGACCGATCCGTTGGAATTTTCCGATCGTAAGCGTTATGCCGACCGTCTGGTTTCGGAACAAAAACGGACCGGATTGACCGACGCAGTGATTACCGGGACCGGAATGATCCGGGCACGTCGTGTTGCATTTGCAGTTACCGATTCGGCATTTATCATGGGGAGCATGGGCTCGGTCGTCGGCGAACGTTTAACCCGACTGATCGAACGTGCTACCGATCAGAACCTGCCACTTATCATCGTTAGCGGCTCGGGCGGTGGAGCCCGAATGCATGAAGGGATCCTGTCGCTGATGCAAATGGCAAAGGTCTCCGCTGCATTAGCACGCTATGACAAAGCCGGTGGTTTATTTATCAGCGTCCTGACCAATCCAACGATGGGTGGTGTCGCCGCCAGTTTTGCGTCTCTGGGAGACCTGGTGGTTGCCGAGCCCAAGGCGTTGATCGGGTTCGCTGGCCCCCGCACGATTAAAGCGACGATTGGAATCGAACTTCCCGAAGGATTCCAAACCAGCGAATTCCTCATGGAACATGGCTACATCGATCGAATTGTGACCCGGGAACGACTTAAAAGCGAAATTGCTCAAGCGATCGACTACTGCGGGAAATAATCATGGGGATTTTCGATTCACTAAAAGGTCTCCTCAAAGGATCCAAGGATCCGGCGAGCGAGGACGCAAGCCAATCGGCAAAGTCGTCGAAAAATCCTAAAAATGCGAAAGCTCCCAAAACTCCCAAAAAGCCAGCCAAAAAAGGGACCGCCCCCAATCGGACCAAGTGCGATGTCGAACTCCGCTTCGAACGCCTGCGGTCGTCGGTCTCCGGAACGATGGGGAATTTTTTCTTAGCTCATGACCGACAGCTGGACCGAAAAGTCGGCGTCAAGATTTGCGACCCGGAAAAGGTCGATCTGTTTGAAGCTCGATTTAAAGGGCTTAAAAAACCGACCGAGGGTGAAATTGCCATGCAAATGGATCATCCTCTGGTCATGGAAACGCTTGAGCATGGTGAAACGACGCGAGGTGAACGCTACCTCGTGATGGAATACATCGCCGGCCCCAACCTCCAGCAAGTGGTCCAGTCCGCGGATGCTAATCTGGTTGCGGGAAAACGAATCAATCTGATTCGCCAAATGGCCCAGGCAATCCAGTACGTTCACCGAAAAGAATTCATTCACCGAGACATCTGCCCGCGAAACTTTATCTGCCTGCCAGACCTGGTAGGGCTAAAGCTGATCGATTTTGGGCTGACCGTACCGGCAACCCCTCCGTTTATGGCTCCGGGAAATCGAACGGGAACCCCGATTTATATGTCGCCCGAAATTGTCCGCCGGCGTCCCACGGACAAACGAGTCGACATCTTTTCGTTTGGTGTTTCAGCCTACTGCCTGCTGACGTTTGAATTTCCTTGGAATATCGTCGAAACCACAGGGCGTGCGGCACTGCAGCACGACACGCTGCCACCGATCGATATCTTTGAACGCTACCCCGATTTGCAGCCGCGAATCGGACGGGCCATCATGTCCTGCCTGGCCCCCAAGCCAGAAGACCGGACACCCTCGATGGACAAATTTCTGCAGCAGATCAGCGGCATCGACCAGGAAACCGCTCAAGCCGAATGATCCGCCAGCCCGATTTCGTGTTGACCAGGGCAGCGAACGGCAGACGCACGCAAAACCGCTTGCCCCGGGGCTAACGCTGAATGCCACCGGCTTTCGCGTCTGTGGGTGGTTTTTCTATGCGGTTGCCGGACGGCTCGCGCCGTTCCGCTAAGAAATTCGCCCGTAGACGCCAAAGTAGAGGGCACGGGGCCAAGCCTTCTGGCAATCGCAAAGAAGACACAATGAACTTGCCGGACGGCTCGCGCCGTTCCGCTAAGAAATTCGCCCGCAGACGCCAAAGCAGAGGGCACGGGGCCAAGTCTTCTGGCAATCGCATAGAAGACACAATGAAATTGCCGGACGGCTCGCGCCGTTCCGCTAAGAAATTCGCCCGTAGACGCCAAAGTAGAGGGCACGGGGCCAAGTCTTCTGGCAATCGCATAGAAGGCACAATGAACTTGCCGGACGGCTCGCGCCGTTTAAGAAGATGGCTGGCACTGGGCTGACGTCCCACGGGATTCACCGCACCGCCCGGCAGCCTCTGCGTCGCCCCGGAAGCGACAGACTGGAGGGTTTAGGCGGACCTTGCGGGCTCCGCTAGAATCTTCAACTTTCTTGGCTTCCCTGGCCGATAAGTAACGTGATGTAGGAAACAGAGCACTTTACCTCATGGAAGAGAACCCGCGGTGCGCGGACCATTCGGTCTCCGCTGCGCCGGCACCTTGAGGTTCTTAGTGATGCGCACCATATCTTATGGGATTCCAATCCTTATTCTTGGAATCCTGGCCGCCCTTCCCTTTCGTCGAACTTCGACGGAATCGGTTCCGATTGCGACGCCCCGTTCGTTCGATTCGGGTGAATCGACTCTTAGGGAAATATCGACAGGGAACGCTGACCTATGGTCTCCCGATCCCGAGCCGCCGCGAGCGGATCAGCCAGCGCCCGCAGCGATTCCCGAACTGCCTTCGGACTACAACGACGTTGCGATTCCAATGGAGACGCCCCCGGAGATCAATGATCGGTTCTCGGCAACCGTGCCGACTCCCGTGCGACCTCCGTCGGCTTGGGCTTCGCAACGTATTGCCATCCCACCAGCGACGACCGTAAGCGAACCGGCGCCGGAACTGGCCAAGGAGAGCTCGACGGCAGAGAGTTCGACAGCAGCCCCTCCAGCGTTCCGCGTAAGCTATCCAAACGCGACAGCGGCACGCTCTCGGGTTTCCAGTGAAACAGAACAACAGCGCAGTGCTCTGCCCCCCACCCCGCCGCAGCCTGGATTTGGCAAAGAATCGTTCCAGCCGGCTGTGGAGGCCGCCAAGCCTCGAAAGCGTTATTTCATTCGAGAACCAAGTTAAGCCTGGTTACAGGAATGCCTTGGCGAGAGCCAGACAGCTAGGCGAACCTTCTCGGCAGGGTTCTGCAGATCACCCCAATGGGAACCGATCAGACAAACAAGAATTGTGGTTTGGTAGCCGGTTCACACAGCTCCAAACATTCCCAGGTCCCTGCGTCGGTTTCCGATTTCCACAGGTCCCTCATCTCTTTGCCGCTAAGGAGGGAGCGAACGATACTTGCCAGCGGATCAGGGATCACCAACGCGACCGATCCTTTGCGATGCTTGCGGATAATTTTCTGCAGCGCCCGCTGAACGCGTTCTTTGGCAGATTCCATTGTCTCGCCTCCCGGAGGACAAAGGTCCCCGGGCGAATCCTGCCCTTTCTTGTAGACCCGTGGCTGCTGCCTGCGGACTTCGTCGATCAATTTACCGTGCCACAACCCGTGGTCGACATTCCTCAACCCTTCGATGACCTTATTCTTGATCTTGCGTCCACCGATCAGCAGTTTTGCCGTTTCGATTGCTGATTCGCAAGGCGCCGTATAGACCGCTTCGAAATCGACCTCCTGAAGATCCTTGGCGGCATGATTTGCCTGTTCGCGACCATGGTCGCAAAGAGGCATATCGAGCGAACCTTTAATTCGCCCTTGCTGATCGAATTCGGTAGCACCAGGGCGCACCAACACGACTCGGAACATAATGCACTTTAGATACGGGGATGAATCGATTACAGCAAATCGCGTAATCGGGAAACGGCGGTTTGGTAATCGGATTGACCGAAAATGGCCGATCCAACGACAAACAGATCGCAACCGGCTTGGCGGCAATCTCCAATGGTTTCTTCCTTGATCCCGCCGTCCACTTCCAAGAGTAAGTCGGGATAGGCCTCACGGAGTGATTTCAGTCGCTCAATCGCTTCGGGACGGAAGGCCTGCCCCCCAAAACCTGCTTTCACACTCATTACTAGAACCGCATCGGTTGCTTCAACACAACCGTCCAAACGGTCCATCGGTGTATCAGGATTGATAGCAACTCCGGCAACAATACCGTGACGGTGAATCTGGTCAATGATCGCTAACGGATTTTCGACCGCTTCGATATGAAAAGTCAGCATGTCTGCACCGGCGTCAGCAAACGCATCGATGTAGGCGGCCGGGTCGGAAATCATCAAGTGGACATCCAGTGGCATGTCCGTCCAACGCCGCAGTCCAGCGACAATCGGCATCCCATAGCTCAAATTTGGAACAAAATGGCCATCCATCACATCCAGATGGAGCCCTTCTACCCCTGCCTTCGTTAAACGCTCCAATTCCCCACGCAAGTCTCCAAAGTCGCATTGCAGCAGACTGGGGAGCACAGCAGGGGTGATGTTGCGGATTCGGTCGAGACGTTGCTGAAGCATCGCTTCAAATGGCCTTTGGAGTCAGTAAGTGGTATGCAAGATAGACCGTTGTCATCAGCACCTCCGATGTTGTCAATTCACCCATTTTCGAGCGTTCCCTCATTGGGGAGCTATCGGCAACCGACCTTAGCGATTCCTCACATAATTACGGCTTGTGCAGCCGCACAAGGGAAACAAACGCACCGCAGTTGTTTTTTGCTTTTTTTTAAAGCGACCCCTCTACCGGGCGGAAAGCATCGCCATTTTCCGTTGTCAACGCGGTTAACTCACCCCCCAAGCGGTTCAGGTCCAACACCGCCTGATTGATCTCCTGGAGCGAAACAGCGTTCTCCGAGGCGACCGTTTCCATGCCATGCAAGACCTCATTCAGCTGGCCGACTCCGACCGCCTGCTGGGTCGCAGACTGCGAGATTTTCGTAGCGGTTTGCGCGGAATCAGAAATCGTATCCAGCAATTGATGGATACAAACCTGGGTTTCTTCCGCGACAAGGTTCGCCTGCTGAACCGCTAAAGTCCCCGCTTCGATGGAACTAACCGACGCAGAAGTCGCCTGTTGAATTTCCGCCAAAATCTGACGAACTTGTTTTGTCGATTCTTTTGACTGCTGCGCCAGCCCCTTCACCTCGGCGGCAACCACGGCGAAACCTTTACCATGCTCCCCAGCCCGCGAAGCTTCGACTGCGGCATTAAGGGCAAGGATATTGGTTTGCTCTGCGATCTGCCGAACGGTCGAAGTTATCTGCCCGATCGCGGTTGCACGCTCTGCGAGGGAAACGATCACGGCAGCCGTTCCGGCGATCTGATGTTTCAATGCGCCGATTGCGGCGGTCGATTTGGCAAGCGCCTGCCGTCCCCTTTCGCCTCCAGCCGCTGCGTGCTCGGCTTCCCGGAGCATATAGTCTGCGCGGTCCGCTGTCTGGCTGGCGATCTGAGCGACCTGCTGCATGGTCGAGGCGGTTTCCGAGATCGCTGCGGCTTGTTCCTGCGACCCACGGGCCTGATTACTGGTGGTCGCAAGAATGTTTTCACTGGCGACTTTCACCCGCTCCGCCGCGTTCCGAATCGCATCGAACAGATGCTCACGCTCCTTTTGCGCCGCCAACAATTCCTCCTGCGAAGCGAGCGTCAGACTCTGCTTTTTCAACCTTTCAAACTGCTGTTTCAACAATGCTTCTTGCTCACTTCTAGCTGCCAGGTTCGATTTCAGACCGGCGGACATCCGGTTAAAAGCGGTTCCCAGACGCCCTAGTTCGCGAATTTTAGAAACCACGATGGGATGTTCGAAATCCCCCTCAATAATCCTCTCGGTCCCATCGAGTAAATCTTGAATGGGACGACGAATGGAACGGGCTATCCACCAACCGATGCCAATCACGACCAGTGTCACGAAGCTTGCGAACCAAACGATTTGCTTGCGCATCTTCCATACCGGAGCAAAAACCTTTGCTTCTTGCTGGGCATCCATGACGATCCAGCCCATATTCGGCCGGCCCGCCTGATTGCGTGAACGAGCGAACGCGGCGACCCAGACGTTTCCATTGGAGGGATCGACATGCCTTTCAAAACGCTCCGTTTGACCGGGCTTCCAACGCAACTTTTTTAAATAGGGCGAGCCATCGGGCAGCGGAGTCGATCCGTCCATATTGCCACTCATGATCCGCTGCTCGCGGTCGAACAGCATCAACCGGCCACCAAGCGACTGCTTGCCCCGCGTCACGTCGGCCACCTGAAGCAGTTCTCGGATATTCATAACCGCTTTGAGAACGCCCAACAGTTCCCCCCGCTCTCCAACCACGCTGATGCAAATATCAATCGAATACAGGCGTGCGCTTTCGTCATAGTCGACCGCTCCGACAACCACCTCATCGCGAACCGCTTGACTCCACCAGGCTTCATCGTCCTGCCGGTAGTCGGACGTGCGCGCCGTCTGCGCCACGTTGGCGCCGTAGCGGTTGGTCAAAAAGACTTCCCCGAACACGGGATAACCGGCCACACTTTCCAGTCGGCCCAACCAAGCGCGCAGGTCCTGAGACAGTTCGTTATTTGTGATCTGCTTAATCCACTTGGTCTCCTCCTCGCCGCCCATTTGCCACTGACGGTCGCGTGCGGCGATCATCGCCTGGACGTTCGGCTCCTTGGAAAACTCTTCATTCGAGGAATGCAGCAGAGAAACCACATGCTGAGAACTGAGGTAGGCCTGCCAAGTGGTCGTCCGGGTCTGGATGATCCAGTCGATCTCATCCATGACCTCCCTAGCCCTATCGGTCGAATTATCCTCCAAAACGTCCCGCAAGCTGGCCTGGCTGACCCGGGACGCATAGATCCCCACCGACCACACAAGAATTGCGGGGAGGGCTGTCGCCAACAGTAATTTCGAAATAATTCGCATGGATTCGGCACACGTCGCAGGGAAGGGTCCGAAACGAAGATAGCTTTTTCGCAACCACCGGGAAACGAAAAACGGGGAAACCCCCATGTTAGTGCTTTTTGGGCTTCCGATCCGACTGGAGGTGGGAGGTGGGAGGTGGGAGTTGGGAGGTGGGAGGTGGGAGGTGGGAGGTGCTGCTGGCGCAACAAAAAAGCCAGGACGTTGCCGCCCTGGCTTTTTCGATTCTGTTATTGCTTAGTCGAAACTAGCTTTTTGGTTCTTCGTCGGATTCTTCCGAGGAAGCTTCTGCTGGAGCTTCTTCCGCTGCAGCTTCATCGGCTGGAGCTTCTTCGGCGGCGACTTCTTCGGCCGCTGCAACTTCCGTTGCTTCACCCTTAGGGCTCGAAGTCGGGATCAACAATCCGTCGCTGCCACCAAGACCACCCTTCAGCTCATCGCTGCCAGCGGTCCGTTGACGTTCTTCTTCAGCGGCGGCTTCTTCTTGCTCTTCAGCCCAATCGACGCGTTTGCGCGACAAGCCAATTTTACGTTCGTCGGTATCAACCCGAAGGATTTTGACTTCGATCGGATCGCCAACTTTGACAACTTCTTCCGGGTCGTCCACTTTGTGGTCGGCCAATTCGGAGATATGCAGCAGGCCTTCCAGTCCGTCTTCCAAGCCAACAAAGACACCGAAGTTGGTGATTTTGGTGACGTTACCGTTGACCAATTGGCCCGGTTGATATTTTTCAGGAATATCGGTGGTCCAAGGATCGCTATCAAGCTGTTTCAGTCCGAGTGCGATACGGCGGCGATCTTGATCGACGCTCAGCACGCGGCAATGAACTTCTTGGCCTTTTTCAAGCAATTCACTTGGATGGCTGATCTTACGGGTCCAGGACATGTCACTGACATGCAACAGGCCGTCGATTCCTTCTTCCAATTCGATGAAAGCACCGTAATTGGTAAGGTTTCGAACGTGTCCGGAAACGTCGGTACCTTCTGGATAACGATCGAGGACTTCGTCCCAAGGATTCTTCTGAGTCTGCTTCATACCAAGCGAAAGCTGTTGGCCTTCTGGATCGACACCCAGAATCTTCACTTCGATACTGTCGCCGATGTTTACCAATTCGCTTGGATGGTTGACTCGCTTGGTCCAGCTCATCTCGCTGATGTGAACCAGCCCTTCGATGCCTGGTTCCAGTTTGACGAACGCACCGTAGCTCATGACGTTGACAACTTCGCCAGGATGGGTCGTATCGACAGGGTACTTGGTTTCGATGTTTTCCCAAGGATTGCGATCTTTTTGCTTCAGACCGAGGGCGATCTTCTGCTTTTCGCGGTCGATATTGAGGACTTTGACTTCGATTTCCTGGTCGATAGCGACCATTTCCGAAGGGTGTCCAATTCGTTCCCAAGCCATATCGGTGATATGGAGCAGGCCATCGATGCCGCCCAGGTCGACGAAGGCACCGAAGTCGGCGATGTTTTTGACAATCCCTTTGCGGATCTGGCCGTTTTCCAGTTCCTTCATCAGGTACGCACGATCTTCTTCGCGTTGATTTTCGATCAACGAGCGGCGACTGATGACGATATTGCGGCGGGTATCGTCGATTTTCAGGACTTCGGCCTGAATCACGCGACCGATAAAATCGCCGATGTCGCCGGGACGACGAATGTCGACTTGGCTGCCTGGCAGGAAGACGTTGACGCCGATATCGACCAGCAATCCACCTTTGATTTTGCGGATAACGGTACCGGTGACCACTTGGCCTTCGGCAACCGATTCCATCATCTCTTCCCACTGGATGATCTTTTCGGCTTTTCGCTTGCTCAGCGAGATCATGCCGTAGGGGTCATCCGCGGCCCCCAATTCGTCTTCCATTTCCTCGATCAGGACCTTGACGGTATCCCCGACCTTCGGCTGAGCCTCTTCAGGCCCCCATTCATCAAGACCGATGGTTCCTTCACTCTTGAAACCGACGTCAACCAATGCCCATTCGTCGTTCAATTCGACAATGCGGCCGTCAACAATCTTACCTTGGATGTAGTCCTGCTGTTCCTGCTCTAAGGCCTTGAACAGTTCATCTTCAGTATCTTCCGCAGGAGCCAGCAATGCCAACTCTTCTGCCAAATCATCGTCTTCAAGGGCTCGGATCAGATTACGATTTACCATGTGGAACTCAGTCTCATTGAGCCGCAAAGGGATGCATCTTGAGCCGCTGGACGTTTACGCGAACCAGCCAAGCGATTACAAGATGAGAGCCGTTCGCACGCTCGGGGGGTTAGAGGAATGGACGTGAAAAAACCTTCCGTTCACAAAATGAACAGTGGCACAATCCGCAAACACTATCAAAGCCGTGGAAAAGAGACAACGGCCGTTGCGGAATCCCGCTCTTTTTTCCCACAATTCCCTTCCCTTTTATTTCGACTCTTTTTTCGCAGTCCTAAAAATGCCCACTTCGAAAACGCCCCTTCGTGTCGTCTTGGCTGGCGATCACGCTGGTTTTCCACTGAAATCGTTTATTGCCGAGTGGTTATCCGAAGGTTCTTCCGACCGACCCGTCGAATTAACTCTTAAGGACTGTGGTGCTTACGACGAAACGCCGAGCGATTATCCGACTTTTGCGATCGCCGTTGCGGCCGAAATCGTGGCCGGTCGAGCGGACAAAGGGATCTTGGTATGCGGAAGTGGTGTCGGCGTCAGCGTCGCGGCCAATAAAGTTGCCGGCATCCGAGCCGCCGTCTGTCATGATTCCTACACCGCCCACCAAGGCGTCGAACATGACGACATGAACGTCCTGTGCGTCGGCGGTCGCGTCATCGGTCCCGAGCTAGCAAAAGAGGTGATCAAGGCCTTCTTAAAGGCGGAGTACACCCCAAAAGAACGCCATGCGCGGCGGCTGGAAGCGGTTCTCAAACTTGAACGCGAAGGTTTGCCCACGTCGTAGTTTGATCGCTACGGCGTTTGTCCGCTTCGTCGTTTGCCCACATCGTCGTTTGCCCACATCGTCGTTTGCCCACATCGTCGTTTGTCCATATCGTCGTTTGATTGCTACAACCGGAATCCTTGTCGTCTGGTTCGGTAAATCTGCAAAAACCGGCCAGGAGGCTATCCGCATTCCGGTGGCTTGCGTGGAAGAGTTGATCGGTACCGGCCCAGCTTCCTTTTGCGGGCGTGGCTGATTTACGATTTCGGTGTTGCAGTTCCGTACCCGAAACGCTTCCGACTTGCACGCGACCTCCGACCCGCATGATACCCAGCCCTTCCGATCCTCCGGCAGCCGCCGAACCGACGGCCGCAGAACCTGCCGCGGCGTTCCCGGCAGATTCGCTGGCGATAGGGATGTCGGTGATGCTGGCGATGACCATCGTGCAACGCGGGATCGGATTCTTCCGCAGCATTTGGATGTGCCGAATGTTGGAGGATGACGTCCTGGGGCAATGGGCGATGGCTCTGGGATTCATCACCATGGTTACCCCGATGCTGCTGCTGGGCCTGCCGGGATCATTGCCGCGTTACGTGGCGGCCTACCTAAACCAAGGGCACCTAAAAGCCTTCCTCAGACGAATCCTGTGGCTTACCGGCGTCCTCAGTTGTGCCGGTTTTGCGGCGATGCTGCTGTTACCGGAGATCTTTGGATGGCTGATTTTCCGCGAACCAACCAGCGTGAACCTTGTGGTCGCCGTCGCGTTGACGGTGGTTTCCATCACCATTTTCAACAGCATGAACGAATTGATCGCCTCGCTGCGACAGGTTCGCGTCGTTTCGATCATGCAGTTCATCAACAGTGTTAGTTTCACGGTCATCGCTATCGCTTGGCTTTACTTCGATGGCAGCCTGCTGGGGTTGATCTATAGTTTCGCCGCTTCGTGTTTAATCGGGACGCTCCCAGCATGGTGGGTCCTGGCCCATTACTGGCACGCGATCCCTCATAACACCGACCCTTTGCATGCACCGTCGATGTGGAAACGGGTCCTCCCGTACGCAGCGGCTCTTTGGGTCATGAACCTGCTGGCCAATGCGTTCGAACTATCGGACCGCTATATGATTCTGCATTTCAGTGCGGCAGCCGACCTGGGGCAATCCCTTGTCGGTCAGTACCACAGCGCCCGCCTGATTCCCGCATTACTGCTTTCCCTGGCGGCGATGGCCAGCGGAATCTTGCTTCCCTATCTAACAAGCGACTGGGAAGCGGGGCGTCACCAAGCCGTTCGCGACCGCCTTCGCAAGATTTTACTGGCCGTCGCCTGCCTCTTCACCGCAGGAGGAGCCGTCGCCCTCTGGATTTCGCCATGGATGTTTGACACCCTACTTGCGGGGCGTTACCCAGGCGGACTGGCGGTGATGCCGATGGCATTTACGTTCAGTATTTGGGGAGCCATTGCGGCGATCGCGCAAAACTATTTGTGGGTTGCCGAGAAAGGCAAATACGTCGGCTGGGCGCTTGGGATCGGCTTGGTGGCCAACCTGTTGCTCAACCATCTGCTGCTGCCGATTCTGGGATTAAAAGGGGCCGTGATCGCGACGATGGTCTCCAACCTGATTGTTTTGGTCGGGATCTGGGTCGCGATGCGTGGCACCGGTTTCCGCTGGGATAGCAGCCTTATCTGGACCACACTCTTGCCCGCGACTTTGCTGTACCATCCGCTGGCTTCGATCCTCTGCGTCGCCGCGGTGGCGATCCTGAGCGAACAGACGCGTGGCTGGATCGTGGAAGGGTTGCAGATTATCGATCCACGACAACGACTCGCAAATCGCAAACATTCGTGTGAGTCGGCCCCGTCTTAATCAGCCCGTTCAGTCGCGTAAAAAAAGAATACGCATCGTTGCGATGCAGGTAATCGCCGATCACTAAATCGCGGCTTTCCGGGAGCGCCAAGCGCTCCCAAACGCCGGCGTCCAACACGGCTCCAGCGGCATCGGTCGGCCCATCCTCGCCGTCGGTCCCTCCCGACAGGATGGCAATTCGCTGACGCTCTGAATCGCTGACGTCCTCCGCCGACAATCGCTGCATGGCTGCCAAGACCAATTGTTGATTGCGTCCTCCTTTGCCACGAATCTCGGAATCGACCAACGCGACGGTTGGCTCTCCGCCGGTAATCAAACAATTCGGCCCCTCTTCACGAAGCATGGCCAGCGCCATTTCTGCCAGATGCTTTCCGACGGCCTCGGCATTCCCTTCGCTCTTCCCGGCGGCATGCATGGCGTGCTGAAATCCTAGTTGCTCGGCAACGATCCCCGCTTCATCGACCGCCATCGCGTTGTTCGCCAAGATGATCGTTTCACAGATCGGCGGAAAGCCGGCGTTCCCGTCCCCCGTCGCACCCTCCTCTTTTTCAAGCAGGCGATAGATCGATTCGGGCAACCGCCGCTGAGGATCAAATCGAGCAAGCACCTGGAGCGCGTCTTGTCGGCTTGAAGGATCGGGAATGGTCGGTCCCGAAGCGATCAAATCGAGGGGGTCCCCCAGGACATCCGAAATCACAATCGTCAGCAACCGGCCGGCGTTGCAGGCTCTGGCCAATCCGCCCCCCTTCACAGCGCTCAAATGTTTGCGAACGGTATTCAGTTCTTCGATATTGGCGCCGCCAGCACTCAAGCAGCGAATCGTGTCCAATTTGTCTGCCAGCGTGATCCCGTCCAGCGGAGCGGCCAACAGGGCCGATCCGCCACCTGAAATCAACACGACGCAAACATCGTCGGATCCCAACTGTTCAACTCGGTTCAACAGACGACGCGTCCCTTCCATCGCGGCTTCCGTCGGTTCGTTCACTCCGGCCGGTCGCCCCACATGCAGGTGGATTGGGCCCGCGTCCCGTTCGGTTCCTGCAGGAATGTTCACCCAGCCGGTCAGTTCGGCTTTAAATCGCTGACGTTCGCCGAAACTGGCGACCAAGCCTGCGGCCATCGCCGCGGCAGCTTTCCCCGCTCCGACGACTTCCAAACGACCACCCTGTGGGACGTCCAAATCGAATTCAGGGCAACCGATCTGCTGATCGATGAAACGGACCTGACTGCGCAGCAAAGGTTCCGCTCGGACCGCATCGACGCCAGCCAACCAAATCTGTTCCGCAAGAGCACGTGGGTTCGATTGCATGTTTCCGTTTATTACCTATTGTCGACCGGACCGGCTTTACCGGCCGGAACCGCGGGAAGCTTGCTCGACACGAAGGTCCGGCGAAATCGGTCGCAGTTGCCTTTGGTCGACAGCCTGAGCATCCCATGTCCGGACCTGAACGTCATCGATCAAAACTTCCCCCGCACCAATCACTTCAAACATAACCTTCAACGATGCGGCAGAGGTCGTTTGCCGGTAGATTTCGATCTGCTGCCACTCGTCGGGGCTGCGGACCAGGACTCCCAACTCGGGACCACCCAACGAATCATAGACCAAGACGCCCTGAAACGGGCCTCCGAAACCGATGGTCCGCATCCGAGCGTTCACGCGGATCAGACTATTGGGAGGACAGTCGACCGACGGACTTTGAACCCGCGCGGCCGTTCCCGCATACCCACCAGGTAAAACGGTGTCTCGGATCGCGACCACTTCCACTCGCATGGCCCGCACCGATTCACTTTGATTCGGGGCCTGCAAGAAGCTGGCTTGTTCAACCTGGGCGGAATCGATCCCGGCCAAAAATTCTGTCGTTTTCTCATTCGAGGAAAACGGCGACTGTGCCGAGGGCATCCGTTCAATGGGAATCACATCAAAATTCGACCGACAGACGGATTCCAACCGTCGATCATAGGACCAGCCCGATTCGGCAAACTTTTGCGGCGATTCCAGCGGATCCAAGGGGAGCAGATTGCGGGACCAACTGCCCGAACGCAAACGAGGCGTCAACGCGACCTGCAGTTGCATCCCTCCGGGAGCAAACAGCGCGGGGAAACTGTAGCGAGTCTGCCGATCAGGCAACACGTTTGCCAACAAATGATTCTTGGCTCGCAACATCCACGCGTCGGCTCGACGTGCCAATCGCAATGTCGCAGCCCCTTCGCCGGCTCGGTACAACGGTTCCCCTTCGACCAGCGTGTTCGCCGCTCCGGCAAGCAATCCGCTGGGAATGGCACTCGACGGAGCCAATCGCGTCGAAACAACCGATTCCCAGTCCAGTCGAGTTTGAAAGACCGATTCGCTGGTCAATTGCCAGCGATCAAGCGCCGCGGGCATCGCCAAATCTGCCAGATGCGTACTAATACGATGCCCCAGCGCCGGATCATCGGACAACAGAAGCAGTTCGGCGACATCGGGTGAAATGACCTGCAAACTAGGACCTGTCGGAGTCGATTCGATGTCGATCCGCTCCGCTGTCATTCCGGTCAACCGCCACGCGTAGCGATGAGCCATCGTCGCGGGAACGTGAACCTCCAGCACATCCCCATCGCCAGCCAGAACACTGATCGGACCGGCGGAATTGGAGGTGGCGATAACGACATCCGTAGGGCCAAGATTCAATCGATGAGCACTATAGTTAGCTCCGGTGCATCGCATCGCACCGGCCGACTGAGCTCGAGCAACAAGCGGCCCGACCGCCTCCACACAGCGATTGACAAATCCTGCCGCCAATGCCCGCTGTTGATCGATCTGGGATCCGCTGGCCAGCGAAGTCGAAGAACGAAACAGGATGGCTCGAGGGCAAGCCTGCAGCGCCCGCATCGTCTGCAACCACATTGGATGCCAACCATAATCGGCGACTTTTTCCGCTCCGATCTGATCGGCCAACGCATTGACCTGACGCACCAAAGAGGCCGCTGGCGAAGTTTGGATTCCGATCGCAAAGGGAATCGACCGATTGGTTCGTTCGCGGATATCCCGCAGATAATCCGCCTCTTCGGCTGGCACCATTCCCAAGGTCGTCGGTGGCATGTCGTAGAGTAAGGCAGGCACGATCCCCGCATATCCGCCCCATGCTTCCGCAGGAGCGACAAACGATGGACGCTGCCAAAGCCGCGGGAAATTTTGCAATCGTTGGACTTCCGCACGGACGTCGGGTTGATCGGCAAGCGATTTCGACGTCCCTAAATACCAGCCCGCAACATTGTCTAACAACGGTTCCCAGTCGGGATTCGGCGCGATCGGTGGAGGGGCATAGACCATCATTTTGGCCCGATTCGCCTCGCGCAAAATGGCATCGGTCGGCGGTTCTGCAAGCAGCACCGCATCAAATCCAATCGAGCGTAAATAGGTAAGCGGTTCCTGGTTGTATTCGATAATGCGAGTCGTTTGATCGGTCGGGAACAACGATCGCATCGGTGTCTCGTGCCGCAGTTGGTCGGCTGCCAGTGGAGCGTCGGATTGCCGCTTGAAACTCTGCTGTCCCGATACACTCACGCTTCCAACCGGGACCATTTGCTCGACCGTCAAATCGTCCAGCCGAATCGTCATCATTCCAGGTCGGTTGTAGACGTCGACGACAATCGAATCGACAAATGGATCTCGGAGGTCAACCTGATGTCCATATTTTACGCGGAGTGCCGCTTCCCGTTCTCGCATCGGGCCTCGCAGCCCTCCGATTGCCAAGCGATCCCATTTGCCCGGGCGGCGATGCGCCTGACCAAACAGGATCATCGTTTCGGTACGTCCCGATTCGGGATCGTGAACGTAGGGGTATCGGATCCGCATTCCAATCCTCACGCCAGCCTGGGCGCTGCGGACCCACAGCTTCGCATTCAATTCGTCGATAACGCGAGCCGGAGTGATACGGTATTCCAGCAATAAACGTGTCCCATGCCCTGCAGACAACGTGATCGCTTCGCATGGGCGGTGATCGTTACCACCCGTTGGATCGATTTGGTGCTTGATAACGCGAGCCCGACAATCATTTTCGGCCAATTGCCACTGGAGCGGCAGACTGTCTAGTTTGTCGGTGACCTGAGCAAATACTTGATTCTGCCCTGCAACGAGGGCGATCAACAGCAGCAAACATCGCCTGGCGGGGGACTTTCGAAGCAGATTCCAAAGTGTCGTCAAAGTCAGCGAAAACTCCCGTATCCGCGATACTCCGACACTTTTCTCAATGCACAGCGCCACCCCAGTTGGCTTGGGCCGCAGCCAATCAAGCCAATTCAAGTCGGACGTCGAGTGAAATCGTTGACCTAGCGTCACGATGGCTGAACAATGAGACTAATGTTGCAAACGCGAAACATCGGATGCGTTCGGGAAAAATGACGTAAGTGTCGGTAGTTAATTAATTTAGGAATGCAGGTCAAGATCGCTGGTGTGGTGTTTTTACAACATCGCTCAGCCGGACAAAAACCGACAATTCTCCATAAGTCACTGACAGACAACCACTTACGACACGACTTGAGCAACGAAGCAGGGATGCGGCACTCGAGGTGCAAGAAGTACCTCAACAGAAACACTCGAATCCTCGAGTGACTGACCACCCACTCCCTCTGGAGCCGCTTTGATGCAAAAGTCGATTCGCCACGCCGCCGTTGTCAACGAAGATATGCCTAACGAACTTCGCGAATTGGTCCGCGCCATCGAATCCCTTCCTGCCGAACACCGCGACGCCATGCGACCTTCCGTCGATCGCGTTGTCGAATGCAGCACTCGCCGCCGCCGCATTCTGAATCTGGTCCAAGAAGCCCTGTCTCAGCTTCGTCTGGACATGAAATACTTGATCTTTGATCTAGAAGCCACACGTCGCGAACGAGACGGTTTGCAGGCTCAAATCGACGAAATGAAATAGGTCTCTAACACCTCCGGGCAAGGTAGGTACAATAGAGACTTTTCAGTCACGACTTCATTTCTTAGCGGATCGCGTGTATTGGTTGGATGAGCGAACCTACCCCCGAACTATTTATGCAGCGAATCGTCGATCTGGGATTGGCCAATCAACTAGATGTTGAGAAAGCACGTCGCGACGTTGCAGCTGGCGATGACAGTCTTGACTCGCTCTCCCGAGCGATGCAGCGTCACGGCCTGCTAACGACTCTCCAGACCGAAAAGATTCTGCGTGGCGACCGAATCGGCTATTTCTATGGCCCCTACAAAGTCCTGTATTTGATTGGTGCGGGTACCTTCGCTCGCGTTTATCGCTCGGAGAAACTTGGGGACCTGAAAACCAAAGACGCGGAAACCACGGGGAAAGACGTTTTTGCCGTCAAAGTGCTTCGCAAGCGATTCCGTGATGAAGCGGCTCAGCTGGAACAGTTCCTTCGCGAAGGGGCGATGGGTTTAAAGCTACGCCATCCCAATATCGTCAGCGTTTACGATGTCGAACCGGACACCTATCACCCGTACATGGCGATGGAGTTTGTCGAAGGGCAAACCCTGCGAGAACTGATGCACCTGCGGGCGACGCTTCCCGCCAAGACCGCACTAAAGATCATGCACGATATCGCCTCGGGGTTGGCTCACGCAGCCAGCCAAGGGATTTCTCACCGTGACATGAAATTGTCGAACGTGTTGGTCAGTTCCCAGGGCGTCGCAAAACTGGTCGACTTTGGCCTGGCAGCTTTGGCCGACCGCAATAACCCGGACAAGATTGCCGATTGCCCGAATGCTCGAGCGATCGATTACGCCGCACTGGAACGTGGAACCAACGTCCGCAAGGACGATCCGCGAAGCGATATCTATTTTGCCGGAGTGATGCTGTACCAAATGCTCTGCGGTCAGCCGCCAATGCCCGATACACGGGACCGCTTGAAACGTTTGAACGTCACGCGATTTCAGACAATTGAACCGATCCACCGGATCAAAGAGGACATCCCGGCTCCGGCGATCCACGTCGTCAATCGAGCAATGGAATTGGATCCACAAGCGCGTTACCAATCGGCTGCAGAAATGCAGGCGGATATCAAAAAGTCGATGGCTCGCTTGGAAGCGGGACCAATGCAGCGAGTCCTGGACGACGGCAAGATCATCCTTGAATACCCCGATGACGACGACGATCCGGCCAGCGAAGGAGAGGGACTGGTTGTCCTCTTGGTCGAATCGAAAATCGAACTGCAAAATGCGATTCGCCAAAGACTGAAAAACCGAGGCTACCGCGTCCTCGTGATCGCAGACCCAGCACGAGCGCTCGAGCGATTTGATCCGCTAGACGATCCGATTGCCGACTGCGTGGTATTCAGTGCCGCCGAACTGGGAAGGTCGGCTCTCGATGCATTCAATCGGTTCGGAGCCGACGAACATACCGCCGATGTCGCGTCGATCTTGTTGGTCGACCGCAGACAAACCAGCCTCATTCAAGACGCTCACACAGCCCCTCATCGCCGGATGTTGCCGCTGCCACTAAAAGTCCGTGAACTAAGAGCTGGTTTGGCAAAGCTGTTGGCCAAAACGCCACGACGGCAAATAAGGTAAGCGGTCCGGTCGAGAAACCGTGCCCCCAGAATCTAATTGGGGGTTCACATCTTTCGCTGTCATACGATATCCAGCTCGCGACCTCATCCAGATCGCGACCTCGCTAGGCGAAATAACAACGGCTGCATTGGCAGCCCTGGATCTTTGCCTAGCCGATTGAACTACGGCCGATATTCGTGGCTGGCGATCAGGCAGACTTCACAACGACCTGTCGCCAATTGGCGAACCTGAATCAATTCTTTGGGAAATCCCCAGCGTTCGACCTGCTGTATCCAGCCGGGGATCTCTGCGGCGCGGTCATAATCGCCCAGCTTTAAGGTCAACACGATCCCTTGAATGCGAACGTCTGAATGTGACAGGATCCGACCGACCATCGACAACACCTTCGGTGGTTTCAGAGTCGCGTCGACGATCAACCAGCGATAATCGCGGAACTCGCTGATCTTTAAATCTTCGGCTCTAGCCAGGACGTGCGTCATGTGCCGATGTTCGAGGATTTCCTCGTCCATTTCCGCGGGATCGATTCCGGTTACCTTGAACCCCAGTTCCAGCAAACGCTGACAGGCTCCGCCGGGAGCGCTTCCGACTTCAACAACCAAATCCCCTGGCCGCATCGGAAACCCCGCCCAAGCCAGAGCCTCAGCCAGTTTGAAATAGGCTCGCGAAACCACTTCTTTATCGGCGTCGATCGGCTGAATGGCCCCCGGCCAGCGCGTCGGCAGGTCTTCGGCAAGGTGCCAACCAAACCACCACTCGCCCGGATCGACGATGATCACATCAAAAATTCGCTGTCCCTTGCCGGCGGTCAAGTTAGGACCGTTGCAAACGACATCGCCAGAGGCGGACAGATGCTGAAACAGCCGTTCGGCTAAATCTTCTACCAACGGGTTGGGAGCATGCGGTTCGAATCCGAATTCACCGACAACCGCGCGGTCTCGAGACCATACGTGCAGTTGATCAAAGGGGCGATCATCGGTCTGCCGTAGTTTTGTGATCGAATCTTTGGCAGCGGCCAGCAGGACTTCCAGATCACTATTTCTAGATTTCCCGGCAGCGTGGCAGACGGCCCGAGCAAACGGATTCCGGGGGAGAGACTTGGCAACCGCATCCGCGGCCTCGGGATCGACCTTAAAGGTCACAAAACCGGGGCGTGAAAACGCTAGTCGCAACCCTTCCCTGCCCAACTGCTCTTTCAGAACCCCTTCAGCACCACGCTGACAGGCAACCATCACAAACTGGGCATCGGACATCAAATCAACTCGAAATAAAAGTGGGAGCACACGCTAAAAGCAAGCACTGTTCTAGCAGAACCAAAAATCGGCTCCAGTGGACACCCCCACCCTAATCCGCCTTCCGGCAAGCGAGCACCAAGAACCCCCAAAAGTCCCCTACCAGTTGCCGTCGTTCAGCTCTAACCAGCGTTCTTCCAAGGCTTCCGATTCTTTATTCCATTCGGCCAGCTGATTGTGCAGTTCCAGCGCCTTTTTGGGATCGGTACAGGTAAGCAATTCGTCGTTGGTTTCTTTCTTTTGCTTATCGAGGGAAGCGATCTTGCGTTCGAGTGTTTTGATTTCGTTGCGGGTTTTCTTTTGATCCCGTTGGCCTCCACGAGAACCATTCGATCCACCCGACTTTCCTCCTCCGCCCCCTTTCCCTGCGTTTCGTTCCCGTTCTCCGTCGTCGACTTCTTTGTTCATCGCGTAGAGATAGGCGTCGTAATCCCCCAGGTAATTTTTCACCGTTCCATCACGCACTTCGATGATGCAACTGGCAATTCGCTTCATGAAGTACCGGTCGTGACTGGTGAAGATGACCGTCCCTTTGTAAGCCAACAGGGCATTTGCCAGGGCTTCAACGGTTTCGACATCCAAGTGGTTTCCCGGTTCGTCCAGGACAAGGATATTGTGGGTTCCCAGCAGCAAGGAAGCGAGACACAACCGAGCTCGTTCGCCCCCGGACAGGACCTTAATTTTTTTCTGTACGTGTTCATCGCGAAACAGCAGCGAACCGGCAACCGTCAAGATCTGCTGGGTCGTCGTCCCCGGCGTCGACTCGTACTCCAAGAATTCCAGCACCGTTTTTTCTTGGGGCAACGTGGTGTAAACGTGCTGTGCATAAACACCGATATCGCAGTGATGCCCCCATTTCATATGCCCGTCGCAAGGTTCCAAAGAACCGGTCAACGTCCGCAGCAGCGTGGTCTTTCCCTGTCCGTTATCCCCAACAATGGCCGCTCGTTCGCCATGTTCGATTTCCAGCTGAATATCGCTGGCGATGGTTCGTTCGGGATACCCAATGGCCAGGTCGGTCGTCCGCACGGCGGGCCCCTGCCGAGGATCCACTTGCGGGGCTCGGATGGTGACCGTTGGCAGATCGACTTCGATTTCGGTTGTCTGCAATCGTTCTAATTGTTTGGCTTTGGAACGTGCTTGGCTGGCCGTACTGGCGTTGGCACGGTTCTTGTCAATGAAGGTCTTTAGCTGTTTCTGTTTAGCGATCACGGTCGCGTTGACCCGCTGATCGTGTTCGCGACGTTCCTCTTGATAAGTCAAGAAGTCGTCGATTTTCCCTGGATACATCGTCAGTTTGCCGCGGCTTAGATCCAATGTCTGGCCGCAAGTCGCCTTCAAAAAAGCACGGTCGTGAGAAACGATCAAACAAGCCTGGCGAAAATCTCGCAGGAAATGCTCCAGCAAGATCTGAGTCCGGACATCCAGAAAGTTCGTCGGTTCGTCCAGCAGCAACAAATTCGGCTCGTGCAGCAACAGTGCGGCCAATTTAACCCGCGTCTGCCACCCCCCCGACAATTCTTTGACCGGACCTTCCAAGTAGGGCCCTTTCAGTTCGAACTGGCCAGCGATTTCTCCGCATTTCCAGTCGGGCTGATTGCTGTCCCGCATCAAAAAATCGAGTGCCGATTCGCCTGCCACAAACGGATCATGCTGCCGCAAGTAGCCGACTCGCAGTCGAGGGTGCTGAATCACTTCACCGGAATCAAGTTCCTCCTCCCCTAGCAAAACACGCAGGAGGGTCGATTTCCCCGCCCCGTTACGACCAACAAAGCCGACTTTGACGTCATCGGTGATATGGGCGTCGGCACCATCAAGTAAGATCTGGTCACCGTATCGCTTATGGGCGTCGCGAACTTGCAGTAAAACCGCCATGGACTATCGTGACAAAAGGTTGAAGGAAGAAGGCAAATAACGCATTGCAGTGAAAGCACGAACCAAAATCGTAGCCCGACAACTCATTACAGTGAACCCGGCAGCCAACGGACCTATCGATTTGGTGACCTTCGCCGCTCGTCGAAATCCCCTCGATCCCACGCCGACGCGGTCCGGAAGTCGCTGTCCCATTCCCCTCGCCGAAGGTCACCGATGCAAGCCCGCCCCTCCTTGCCACGCCTGTCCCCCCTGCTGGCTGGCTGTTTCCTGTTATCGGTGTTCTCGGCCCGCTGCCTGGGCTACGAACCGGTCGTCCGAAACATTGAAGGGTGGACCGTCCGGATTGAGCCACGCCTGCTTGAACAGCCCGAACTATCTTCGAAAGCGTTAAAAGCCCTCGCCAATCATCTGCAGAGGGTCACCTACATCCTCCCCGAAGAACGGGTTGCGGAACTGCAAAAGATGCCGATTTGGGTCGAACTGGAGAATTCGGAATTGGGTTCCTTTCAGTACCACCCCAACCGGAACTGGTTACTGAAGAACGGCCACGATCCGGCGATGGCCAAACACGTCCACATCCCCAAAGCTGCCGACCTGATCCGTCGTCAAACCTGGGCCAAGCATCCGTACTGTATCATGCACGAATTGGCACACGCCTATCACGACCAAGTCATCGGATTCGACTCTGCAGAGATCCGTGACCTGTACGAACAAGCGAAAGCTGGCGGCACCTACGACGACGTCTTACTTTTTACTGGCCGTCGCGTCAAACATTACGGGATGAACAACGCCAAGGAGTATTTCGCTGAAGCTACCGAAGCGTACCTTGGCGTTAACGATTTCTATCCTTTCGTCCGAGCCGAATTAAAGGCACACGACCCACACATGCATTCCTTCTTAGAACAGACCTGGGGAAAATAACCGGCCATGAATTTTAAACACGCTGTAACCGCTCCTGTTGCCCTTTGCGCCCTGCTTGCCCTTCCCTCGCAGCCTTTGATGGGGCAGTCAGATGAGAAGGCGAATGCCCTCCTGACCGAAGCGATCACCGAAGGGAAGATGGCCGGAGCCGTTGTGTTGATCACCCGCGACGGGGAAACCCTGTACTCCACCGCCGTCGGCGAAGCCCAATCCGAGCCGTCCTCGCGTCCCATGGAAATGGAGACCGTTTTCGACATGGCCAGCATCACCAAACCGGTTTCCACGGCAACCGCGATCATGTGTTTGGTCGACCAAGGCAAAATCGACCTCGAAGCCCCTGTCGCTAAATACTGGCCTGCGTTTGGTGCCAACGGAAAGGAAACGATCACGATTACCGATCTGATGCTCCATCGCGGAGGCCTGATTCCAGACAACTCCCTGCGAGACTACAGCGACGATCAAGCGAAGAACTGGCAGAATTTGGCGAACCTAAAACCGACGGCAAAACCGGGCGAGAAATTCGCGTACTCGGACGTTGGATTCCAGGTCTTGGGAAAAGTGGTTGAAGAGGTCAGTGGACAGCCACTCGACGTGTTTGTCCAAGAGCATATTTTTGCTCCTTTAAAAATGACAGAATCGACTTACAACCCTCCGGAACCGCTCCAGAAACGGGCGGCGTCGACTGAAAAAGTTGGCGGCGAATGGTTGACCGGAAAGGTTCATGACCCTCGAGCTGCCCGCATGACCGGCGTCGCAGGTCACGCAGGATTGTTTTCAACCGCAGCCGATATGACTCGCTACGGTCAAGCAATGATTCAAGAAGGGGAACTGGATGGCGTCAAAATCTTTTCGCCCGCCACCTTTAAAACCATGACGACGCCCAGAAAAGTGCCTCGCGGGCTGCGAGCATTAGGCTGGGATGTCAATTCGCCTTACTCGTCCAACCGCCCAACAGCGATGTCCGATGCGGCGTTTGGCCACGGCGGATTCACCGGAACGGTCCTCTGGATCGATCCGGAGCAAAAAATCGTGTTTGTCTTTTTGAGCAATCGTTTGCACCCCGACGGAAAAGGGAGCGTCAACAAACTGGCGGCCGAAGTCGCTGACACGATTCTGAAAACCAAGTAATTGTCGCCTTTCGCTCGGGACGTGAAATTTATCGGTGACGGTTTCCGAGTAGGGACCACCGTCTGGCAACGGCGGAACTACCCTCGTAGCTCCGCCTCTCGGGACTTGCGATTTATTAATAAAGAAAGTCTGGCTCCCCTCGCCCCTGAGCGAGCTCTTTGGGGCGAAAGAAATCTCTGCTGGCTCGTTGCGTGATCTCTGCCTGTTTGTTTGATTTAGTGGAGCTTGCTTGGAGGAGAGGGGCTGGGGGAGAGGGGGAGATTTCCAGGCGGCGATTTTGCAGCGAAGACGCGGTAAACGCCTGGGATTTCAAGCGATTATGCCACGCCTGGCCCAACGCTGTCGGCCCCTCTCCCCCAGCCCCTCTCCCCCAAAACAAGCCTTTGAATCGTACTTAATTGAATTAGCTGGCGAACCGTTGATCCAGTATCAAACCTGTTTTAAGCGAGCTTGTTTTGAGGGCGAGGGGAGCCAGACTTACTTCACTTACAAATCGCACGTCCTCTGAGGCGGAGAACGTCGCAAGCACGAGTCTCGTAGCTCCGCCTCTCCGAGGCGGAGAGCCCTCGCAAGCACGAGTCTCGTAGCTCCGCCTCTCCGAGGCGGAGAGCCCTCGCGAGCACGAGTCTCGGAGAGACTCGCCTACGTGCCATTGCCCGTAAAGAATGGCAATGAATCAGCAATCGTGTCGCGGCGGTGCCGCCCTCGTAGCTCCGCCTCTCGGGACTTGCGATTTATTAATAAAGAAAGTCTGGCTCCCCTCGCCCCTAAGCGAGCTCTTTGGGGCGAAAGAAATCTCTGCTAGCTCATTGCGTGATCTCTGCCTGTTTGTTTGATTTAGTGGAGCTTGCTTGGGGGAGAGGGGCTGGGGGAGAGGGGGAGATTTCCAGGCGGCGATTTTGCAGCGAAGACGCGGTAAACGCCTCGGATTTCAAGCGATTATGCCACGCCTGGCCCAACGCTGTCGGCCCCTCTCCCCCAGCCCCTCTCCCCCAAAACAAGCCTTTGAATCGTACTTAATTGAATTGGCTGGCGAACCGTTGATCCAGTATCAAACCTGTTTTAAGCGAGCTTGTTTTGAGGGCGAGGGGAGCCAGACTTGCTTCACTTACAAATCGCACGTCCTCTGAGGCGGAGAACGTCGCAAGCACGAGTCTCGTAGCTCCGCCTCTCCGAGGCGGAGAGCGTCGCGAGCACGAGTCTCGTAGCTCCGCCTCTCCGAGGCGGAGAGGCCTCGCGAGCACGAGTCTCGGAGAGACTCGCCTACGTGCCATTGCCCGAAAAGAATGGCAATCAATCAGCAACGATGTCGCGGCGGATCTGCCCTCGTAGCTCCGCCTCTCCGAGGCGGAGAGCCCTCGCGAGCACGAGTCTCGGAGAGACTCGCCTACGTGCCATTGCCCGAAAAGAATTGCAATGAATCAGCAACGATGTCGCGACACCTTTCCCGACTCCATCCTGCGGCTTGCGAGCCCGACGGGGCGACGTATGTCCTACCTTGGACTCCAGACTTCCAAATCGGGGGCGTCGGCTTCGATCAGTCCACTCTGCTTAGCCTGCTCCGAAAGCATTGCGAGGGCTCGTCGACCTTGCTCGCCCAGATCGACGGTCCATTTGTTGACGTATAAATCGACATGCCGCATCAGGACGCGATCGTCAAACTCTTGTGCATACTGCCGCATTTCCGGGAGTGAAGAATCGGGGTCCTCCTGGGCGACTTTTAACGATTCCGAAATGACCGCATGGATTGTGGCGATGGTTTCATCCCCCAGCGAACGTCTGGCGACCAGCCCACCAAGCGGCAGCGGCGTGCGTGTTTTCGCCTCCCAACGCGTCCCCAAATCCTCGACCAGCGACAACCCTTGCTGCTGCCACGTAAAGCGTCCCTCGTGGATACAAACTCCAAAATTCCCCTCACCGGTCAACAAGAGCGGCATGACGTCAGAGAAGACAACCTGCTTCACACGCGTTGTATGAGGATGGAACAAGTGAAACAGCATCGTCGCCGTCGTATCGGCTCCGGGACAAAGCGTCACCTGAGTCGAATCGGTCGGGACTTGATTCGGTTTCGCTGCTAGAAGCAGGGGACCAACTCCGTATCCCAAAGCCGCCCCGACAGGAAGTACGACCGTTTTATCTGACAGATGCAGCGCGGCATGAAAACTGGTTTTCGCCACATCAAAATCGCCGGCGAACAAACGGTCATTCAGCTCTTGGATATCCAGCAATTCGACGCGAAATTCAAGCCCACGCCAATCGACTCGGTGCTCCAACAATGCGGCAAATGCAAACGTATCGTTGGGGCATGTCGAAATGCCAAGATTTACAATGGTTGTCATGTTCCGCTGCGGTGTAGGTCAGTTCGAATCAATTTGGTGGAAATACGACTGGACTCATAGATTACAGGCAAACCGCTACCCGGGTGGGTGCCGCCGCCAACCAAGTAAACTCCTTCCAGTTCCGTAAAGCGGTTTTGGGGCCGACGATGCAGCATCTGCCCAAGGTTGTGCGCCAGATTAAAGGTCGCTCCCTTGTAGATATGATACCGATCCTGCCAATCCGCAGGAGTGATCTGGTGCTCGACTTCGATGCGTGAGCGAATATCGCCCAGCCCGATCAGCCCCAATTGATCTAGCACCCGCTCTCGAAACGGGCCCGCTTGCTGCTTCCAGTCCAGCGATGGATGCATATGGCTGACAGGAACAAGCACGTACAGTGCACTCTTACCGGGCGGAGCCAACGAGGGGTCGGTCACACTGGCGTTTTGCACGTAGAAGGACGGATCGTCACTCAGCACATGTCGCTGTTCGATATCAAGCAAGTTCTGATCGTAGTCTTTCGCGATATGGATGTTGTGATGAGGCAAATCAACGGCTCCATCCACTCCCAAGTACAACATAAAAGTACTGCACGAATACTTTTTGGTCCCCAGCTGCTTATCGGTCCAGCGCCGGCGGAGGTGATTGGGGACCAAACGCTGCATGGCGGCTGCAAAGTCGGCGTTGATCACGCAGGCATCGGACGGATACCGGCCCTGTTCGGTGATCACTTCCTTGACGCGGCGACCATGAAACTCAAAACCGGTCACCTCCTCATTCAAGCGGATTTCGACTCCAAGTTCGGTGGCGATTTCCGCCATCCGCTCGCTGACACGGTGACAGCCCCCAAGCGGATGCCAAACTCCGTATTCATATTCCAGGTGCGACAGAATGCTGAACAGACTGGGACACTGAAACGGCGACATCCCCAGATATTTCGCTTGGAACGCAAACGCGATCACCAACCGCGGATCGGTAAAGTAACGCCCCAATTCCTGGCCGAGACTTTTCGTCGGCCGAAGCATCGGTGCCGCCCGCAAAACACTGGGGCGAAGAAGATCCAAGGGGGACCGAAAAGGAGATTCCAGAATCGGGCGAAAACGCTCCAGCTTATGGCGATTGTCATCCATGTATTTCCGCAGCTGGCCGACATCCTGCGGGCTTAGGCGTCCGATTTCGCGGTCCATGTCATCCATATCGGCCGAACAATTCAATTCGCCCCCCGCCCCAAAGGTCAACCGATACATCGGGTCGATCCGCTTCATCGGGACCTCCTTCATCAGGTCATAGCCGACCGATTGAAAGATCTCTTCAAGAACCCGCGGGTAAAGAAAAAACGTAGGTCCACAGTCAAAGTGGAATCCGTTCATTTCGATTGAAGAGGTTCGTCCCCCGACGCGGTCGGCCCGTTCAAGGACCGTAACCTTATATCCGGCATGAGCCAACTGCATGGCAGCCGCCAAGCCACCGGGTCCCGCACCCACAATAACGATCCGCTTTTCTTTCAACGCCTGCATCCTGAATGCGAGTCACCTAAACCGCTAGGGAACGTTTACACGTTTGCGATCCCTGTGGATTGTAGCGACCTTGACCAGTCCCACCACGCCAGCTTGCCTGCCCGCTGCAATTCCGATGGGGATTGGGGTTACAATACGGAAACTTTCATAACGCGTTTCGTAGACCGGCAACAATCGATGGCATTCTCCTGGTGGAGCTGGCAAGGCAAACAACCCACACCTGACCAAGCGGAAGAATACGAGCGTCTGCGAAAGAATGCCCCGATCCCAACGATTTGGTTGTTCGGCAAGACAGGCAGCGGTAAAAGCTCCGCAATCCAGTTCCTAACCGGTGCCGATGCAGCGACCGTCGGGCAAGGCTATCGCCCCGAAACCAAAACGTCTCGACGCTTTGATTTCCCCGATGCAGAAGACCCTTTGCTAACGTTCCTCGATACGCGAGGGCTGGGCGAAGCCTCCTACGATCCGGCCGAGGACATCCAAAGTTTCTCCGAATCGACGCAGCTGATGATCGTTACCGTGCGGGTGACCGACCACGCGCTTTCTTCGGTGCTGGATCCACTTCGCACGATCCGAGCCGCCAATCCCAACCGCCCCGTGGTCCTGGCTCTGACCTGCCTGCATGAAGCGGTCGGGGGCGACGACCTATCAGCGGAGGGGAAAACGGTCAAAGACCTACCGCCGCAGCTGTGTGAATTGATCGAGGAAAAAAAACGGCAGTTTCACGGACTGTTCGACACCTTCCTGCCAATAGACCTCACGCAACCGGAGGATGGCTTTGCGGATCCCGATTTCGGGGGCGACGAACTGCAACGATCGATCCTTGACAAAATGCCTCATGCCTACCGGCAGGCGTTGCTTGCGTTGCAGGAAAACGACAGGAGCGGCAAAAGCACACGCCAGCAAAAGTCGCGTAGGCATGTACTGGGATCAAGCGCCCTAGCGGCGACCGCAGGCGCGGTCCCATTACCCTGGATCGACATCCCCGCCGTCCTGGCAATCCAAGCTCATCTGGCGGTCCAAATTGCCAAGATCTATGACCAGGAATTGACGCCCGCTCGCTGGGCGATCCTTAGCAGTGCCGCTGGATCGAGGGTGATGATCCGATTGGCGATCCGGAGCACGCTGAAACTGATACCGGTGATCGGCATGGCTGCCGGAGCGGCTTCCTCCTTTGCGTTTACCTACGCGCTCGGAATGTCGTGGGACTGGTATTTCGCCAATCTCCGCGACGGAAACGTCCCCCAACCCGAAACGCTTCGCGATGTGTTTAGCAACCAATTAAAACGAGGGCATGAACTGTGGCGCACCGAATGATTTGGCGACGCCCGTTTCGCCCACGTCTACTGATCCTGCTGGCACTCTGGACACTGCCAATTGCAACCTATGCGGTCGCTGGCCTAGTCGCCATTTATCAACAGGGGTGGTTTCCTTGGATTTTGTGGACCCTCCCGCCGATGTGGTTGACCGCATGGGCAATCGGACACCTTTGGCCGGCACCACCGGCAAGCGATGCCAGCTATATCCAGCCGCTGGACACGCCTGATTTCTGGACCCCACGAGATGTCGAAGCGAGCAAAGTCCTAGAGAACTTTCGCAGTGAAGTCGCCGACGTCAACCTGGAATCGATCACCGACGTCCAGCGTTACCTTGACGATGCCCGCACCTTGGCCTCCCGCCTGGCCCAGCACTACCACGCCGATGGAAGCGACAACCTGCTCCATCCGCTCACCCTTGTAGAAATCTTGGCGGTCCTGCACCTAGCCATTGAAGACGTCGAAGAGTGGATGCAGGAAAACGTCCCGGGAAGTGACTGGGCGACGATCGGTCAACTGGAACGCGTGCCGCGTTATGCGAACGCATTTAATGGAGCCCAAAAGATCGTCTACTTTGGAACGGCGATTCTCAACCCAGCCAAACTGCTTGCGTACCCGCTGTGGCAAAAATCGGGGAAGCTGGCCGGCGAACTGCAAGACGAGATCATTCGCCGGTTCTACCAAAAAGTGCTCGGACAGTTCGGGTATTACTTGATCGAAATGTATAGCGGGCGATTGCGGGGTGGAAGCAAACAGTACCGTGCGAGATTTTCGGTGCTAAACAAAGCGATCCAGGCCAACGGAGGGACCGCCAACTTCGTGGACGAATTGCAAGACGTTGAAACCACGATCGCCCTCCTCGGCCAAGTCAAAGCGGGCAAGTCCAGCTTGATCAATGCATTGCTTGGCCAGCACGCGGCGCAGACCAGCCTGCTTCCCGAAACCCGCCAGGTCACACGGTATCGCTACCCGCTACCGGGATCCTCCAACGCGTTGGTCTTGTTGGACACGCCGGGATACAGCGAAGCCGATCTGCCTCGGCAACAGTCGCAGGAAATCCAGACCGCAGTCGCCGCGGCGGACATCGTGCTGTTGGTCCTGGCGGCCAACGTCCCGGCCCGCGACGCCGACTTGCGAATGCTGACAGAGTTACAGGCGAACTACCAGAAACAACGTCGGCTAAAACCACCGACCATCCTGGTCGTCTTCACCCACGTCGACCTGCTCCGCCCTATCGGTGAATGGGAACCTCCCTATAACTGGCAGAAGCCTTCTTCGGCCAAAGAAAAATCGATTGCCGGTGCAATCGATTACGCCAAGGAGATCCTTGGCAGCCAGGTAGCCATCGGCGGATATGCGGCGGTCTACACGGGCGACAAACAACCAATCCCGACCAATGCGAGCGAAGAATTGGTGCCGCTGCTGATTCAGCATCTGGATCACGGGCATGCTTCCGCAGTCCTCAAGGCCTTTTATCAAGACCTGGATAAACAGCGTTACAAACATCTTGCTCGCCAGGTCATGCAGTTGGTCAAATCGGTTGCTCCGTAGACCTGGCCGCCACTTCATCTAGCCACAACGCGAGAAGCGATATGCCCGCAAACGATTCGCTCATCCTGGCAGCCCAGCAGCTGGCCGACAAAATCGATTCACTGACTTTTGCAGAACCGGTGACACACGTTTACAACCCGCTGCAGTATGCGTGGCAAGCCCATCAGCAGTATTTGGAAATGGCCAAACCGAGGACTTGCAAAGTGCTGTTCCTGGGGATGAATCCCGGGCCATGGGGAATGGCACAAACGGGGGTCCCTTTTGGACAAATCGAAGCCGTCCGAGACTGGATCAAAATCGACGCTCCGATCGGCAAACCGGAGCACGAACATCCCAAACGCTTGGTCGAAGGACTGGCTTGCCGGCGAAGTGAAGTTTCCGGAGAACGGCTTTGGGGGCTGATGCGGGAACGATTCAAAACGCCTAAAAACTTTTTCAAGAACCATTTTGTCTCGAACTATTGCCCACTGGTATTCATGGAAGAAACCGGCCGTAACCGGACCCCAGACAAATTGCTTCCAGAGGAACGGAAGCAACTAGCCGAAATCTGCGATGAACATTTGGTTGCCGTCCTAACCGCCTTAAAACCTCAATGGGCCGTCGGGGTCGGCGCCTACGCGGAGAAATGCCTCCAACGTGTCGGAGCCGAATTACCGGTACAGATCACCCGAATCCTCCACCCCAGTCCGGCCAGCCCTGCAGCGAACCGCGGGTGGGCCGATCAGGCAACGCAACAATTGTCCGAGAGTGGCATCTGGACCTAATGACGATCATGACTGTTCGCCGTACACTGGCAGCATTCTTACCCTACAACTGGAGCCGACCGGAGTGGATGAAGACGAAGAATCTGAGGACCGTGAACCGTCCACGGAACCCTGGGTCTTTGACAAGCGAGTCATTTTCGTTGGCAAACTGGGGGGTGTTTCTCGACGCGAAGCGATGCAATTGGTGCGCAGCCAAGGTGCGATCGTTACCGAACTGCTGGATACCAATGTCGACGTCATCGTCATCGGAGCAGAAGAATCGCCGCTCGCAGAATCGGAACTTCTCAGCAACGAAATTCGCAATGCAGCGGCATGTGGCGAACTGGAAATCCTCCACGAGACCGAACTTTGGCAGCGGATTGGATTGGTTGAAGCCGAACAAGCGATCAAGCAACTGTATACCCCTGCAATGCTTGCCGACCTCCTAGACGTTTCGGTCCGCGTCATCCGCCGCTGGCATCGCAAGGGATTGATCGTCCCCGTCCGCACGGTTCATAAGCTTCCCTATTTCGATTTTCAAGAAGTCGCAACAGCGCGGCGTTTAGCCGCGTTGGTTGCCTCGGGGGCAAGCCCCGAAGCGATCGAGAAAAAGCTGACGGAATTGGCCAACGTGGTTCCCGATGTGCAACGCCCGTTGACTCAGCTGAGCATCCTTGTCGAAGGCAAGCAAATCCTGCTGCGACAGGGAGAAGGGCTGATCGAACCGGGCGGCCAACTGCGAATCGATTTTGATGCGTTGGACCAGACAGATGTGGTCGCCGAATCGGATTCGCCGTCGATTCTTTCGCTGGCAGCATCGATGGAAGGGAATCGCAATTCAATCGAATTCCCACTCCCGGATGATGATTCAGGAGAACTGGATCCGCTGCTGCAGCAAGCCTACGACGCGGAAGATGCCGGCGATTTCGAGCATGCGGTGAACCTCTATCATGCAATCCTCGCCCGCGATGGAGCCCGTGCAGATATCAGTTTCCAACTGGGTGAACTGCTTTACCGGATGGGAGACGTTACCGCGGCTCGTGAACGGTACTTCGTCGCGATTGAAACCGATGAAACGATCGTCGAAGCGCGAGCAAGTTTAGGATCGGTGCTAGCCGAAACAGGGCAAGCCGAACTGGCAGTGGCGGCTTTTCAAGGAGCCCTCACCATGCACGATGAATATCCTGACGTCCATTACAACCTGGCTCGCACGTTGGATGACCTGGATCGATCGGAAGAGGCAAGACCGCACTGGCAACGATTCCTGCAGCTGTCACCCACCAGCCCCTGGGCTGCCGAAGCCCGCCAAAGGCTTGGGATCGATGATACCAATCCGCTAGACGAAAACGATCCGCTGGATGACAACGACTCGCGAGATGAAACGAAGGCTAAACCACTCGATCCCCCGCCCGAATCGCAGTAAACGGTAGCCCAGCAGGCGAACCTCAATGCCGTCAACTTTCTAAACGGAACGGCGCGAGCCGTCCGGCAAACGCATTAAAAACAGAATGAACTTGCCGGACAGCTTGCATCATCCGGCAAGAAAGACCGCCCGCAGTTGCCAAAGCAGATGGCATTGGTCGCCCCGCAAAAAGCAAAAAGAGCGACGGCGGCCCGCGGAGCACTTTTAACACTTTCAGCACTTGATTGCCTCCTGTTCGGGCTCGAGCAGGCAAACGAACGTTTGTGATGATGAGACGTCTTTACGAACTCTTTTTCACCTAATCTACACCAACGGCCGGAATAATCGTTCCAACCGTTATCGTCCGCGGTTTTCATTCCCTCCAAGCACCCAATTTGCAGGTAAAGGTTGGCGAAACATCCCCCTCCAATTAGGATAATCGTTCAAGCCCCTATGAACTGCACCAAGACTGAGCCCTCCCAATGCCGACCTCGCACGCCCAATCCCACGCGCAGAATCAAAAGCCAGAGTCGAACCTCAGGACCGTTTCGGCCCCTGAGACCGGTTCACTCACCGAGCCCTCCGCGACCCGATTTCAGCCGGCTAAAGTTCTGCTTGCTTTGCCCGCCTACAACGAACAGGCTTCCCTGCCTGAACTGATGGAGCGGATTGGTGAAGCGTTCGCGGACAGCGGCCATCCATACGAAGTGATCATCGTCGATGACGGTAGCCAGGACGACACTTTAAAGATTGCCTGCCAGTGGTCCTTCCAGATGCCAGTGCACGTCCTTCAGCACAAACAGAACCAAGGGCTGGGAGTCACCATCCGTGATGCGTTGCGGGAAGCGACCGACCGTGCAGGCGAGCGTGACATCATCGTAACGATGGACGCGGACAACACGCATCCACCGGGTCTGATCGATCGGATGGTTCGCACGATCGGGGAAGGCTGCGATGTTGTGATCGCATCCCGGTTCCAAAACGGAGCGAGAGTGATTGGTGTCCCTTTCAATCGGGCGATTCTCAGCATTGGAGCCCGCCTGATATTCACACTCATTTTCCCAACACGCGGCGTGCGAGATTACACCAGCGGGTACCGGGCCTACCGAGCTGCGTCGCTGCGACAAGCCTTTGATACCTTCGGGGACGACTTCGTTGCCGAACGAGGCTTTTCATGCATGTCCGATATCCTGCTGAAGCTGCGATCGCAAGGTTGCATGTTCGGCGAAGTCCCATTGCGTTTGCGTTATGACCAGAAGGGTGGTGAAAGCAAGATGCAAGTCTTTAAGACCATCGGTTTAACCCTCACCCTTCTCGCACGCCGCCGGCTCGCATTCCTATCTCCGAAAACGAAAAACGATGACGCAAACGAGTAACCCGTCCGATTCAACGGCCCCCGCTCACTGGTTGGTTGTGGGGGGCGGCATGATGGGATTAAGTGTTGCTCAGCAGCTTGCTAAACGTCATCAAAAAGTGACGATTTGTGAAGCGGCACCCCAATTTGGCGGATTGACCAGTGCCTGGAATCTAAACGATGTCGTCTGGGACCGCTTCTATCACGTGACCCTCCTCAGTGATACTCGCCTGCGCGAACTGCTAACGGAAATCGGCCTTGAGAAAGAGATCCGTTGGGTGGAAACGAAGACAGGGTTTTACGCCGGCGGCAAACTGTACTCCATGTCCAACACGATGGAGTTCCTGCGATTCCCACCGCTGAATCTGATCGAAAAACTGCGTCTTGGTGGCACGATTTGGCTGGCTTCTAAAATCAAGAACTGGCAACGCTTAGAGAAAATCCCCGTAGCCGACTGGCTGCAAAAATGGTCGGGCAAAGGGACCTTTCAGAAAATCTGGCTGCCACTCTTACGCGCCAAACTTGGGGAAACCTACAAGCAAGCCTCGGCCGCTTTTATCTGGGCCCACATCTCACGCATGTATAAAGCTCGCCGAAGCGGAATGAAGGTCGAAATGTTCGGCTACGTTCCTGGCGGCTATGCAAGAATCCTTGATGAACTGGGAAAATCGCTGCAGGACCAAGGCGTCGAAATGCAAGCCGATTCTCCGGTGCAAGACGTTCACCGACAGCCCGACGGAAAAATTTCAGTCACATTCAAAGACGGCCGGCAAGAGTCTTACGACAACGTCCTGTTCACGATCCCGTCGCCACTGATCGCAAAAGTCTGCCCGCAGTTAGATCCACACCAGAAAAAACAGCACGAGAACATCCAGTACATGGGCGTCGTCTGCACGTCGCTGCTACTGAAAAAACCGATCAGTCCGTACTACGTCACAAATATCACCGACGATGTTCCGATGACGGCCGTGATCGAAATGTCGACCATCGTCGATCCCGAAAAAGAATTGGGAGGGCACTCGTTGGTCTACCTACCGAAATACCTTCCTCAAGATTCCCCTGGACTGCAGGAACCGGACGATGTGATCGAGGAACGCTTCCTCAGCACGTTGGAAGGCATGTATGACCATTTCTCGAGGGATCAAGTCGCAGCCGTCCGAACGTCTCGAGCCAAATACGTAATGGCGCTGCCGACGCTGAACTACAGCAAAAATCTTCCCCCCGTAGTCACTTCGGTCCCGGGGCTGTACGCATTAAACGCAGCTCACATCGTCAAAGGGAACCTGAACGTTAATGAGACCATCGAACTGGGCGATGAAAAACTGAACGAAGAAGTCTGGCCCGATTTCTTAGCCCGATCGACTAAGTAAAACCGTGCCCAGCCTCACACGTACTGGCTGGCCCTGAATCTCCGGTTCATCGCCTAGCTGAAAGATGTTAGCCGCTTAAAGCCACCCCTGGTTCCCAGGAACCATCAAAGAATCCGCGGCGAGAGCTCAAAGCCATCGACGTTCTTGGCGGAACGGCGCGAGCCGCTCCGCAATCGCATGGAAAACACAATCCATTTGCCGAATCGGCTTGCGCCGATCGGCTATAAAAATCCGCCCGCAGATGTGATTGGGCGAGAGCCCTACGGCGGGTTAGCAGTCGGCCTTCAACACGTGCTTTGCAGGCTCTGTCGGGACATCCCGACAAAGCTCCGCTGCGAGCACGTGATTTCCTGGCCGACTTGGGGTTTGCCGAATGGCCAAAGGAATGAAATTTCAGGAACTACAAACGTTCCATACGACGGCGGATCGCTTCGGTCGACAGACGAATGACCTTCGGTGCTGCGGAGAGATTGGTTTGCAGCAAATCGTCTTCTTCTTCCAAGCCGCCATACTGAACGATGAAGGCACCGATCTGCAGGCCCGGTTCTTCGTAAACCGGAGGCCAAAATTCTTCACTTCGACTGGACAAAGTTTTCGCCAGCAAGCGAGTCGCTCGCCCAGAAAACCCGCTTAAGACCAACTCAAGCCGCCCCAGTGGTTCGCGATAAACATAAAAGACCAACGCCGCGTCTTTTGATTTATCTCCTCCCACCCACGACCAAGTACCGTCATCCCCTTCACAGTAGATGCCCGGTTTGTCGATTTTGTCATTCTTGCTTAGTTGGACCCCGGCCGAGGCTGCGTTCGGTTTTGGATCGTTTTCACGATAGCGCAAAAAGAATGGACATGCCCGACTAGAAGAATCGTCCAAATCATCTTCACTGGCAAATGGCGTACAGCCAAACGCGTCTGCGAAGATCATTTCAGTAACCGGATTACTCTTCACACTACCAATGCAGACCAAGGCTTTATCGCCCTGAGAATCCGCGTAGCCGTCAAAGATTTTGCGAGCGCGGGCCTGTGCATCTTCATCCGAGCCATGCCCCGGGCTCCAGACCAAGGTTTGCTGCAGTTGATCGGGATGCGAAGACGTGGACTGAACCTCCTCTTCGCTCCCATGCTCTGGCATCGTTTGCATTTTGGCGTTTCCGCCTAATGTCGAAATCCCATTCAGCAATTCACCGATCAGGACCGAGTCAGAGGCGACCACCCAGGCATTTGTGGGGTCGGAATCGGCTTGCCGGACTCCAACACAGATTTCAATGTCTTTACGTCTCGCAAGCGTTTCCCAGAAATTCTCTGGTTTCACAGCGAACAGGGCTCCGGGAAGCTCGCTAGCACGGGCGTACCCCTGGTCAATTAAGTAATCACACAACTTTGAAAGGGCTTCCAAAGGTATGTATTTCGCTTCATTCTTCAAAAGGGCGGCGACTTGGTGACGATCCAAGCCGGTATGCTCGACAATCGCTTTGATCGTTCCAGGGCGTTTCCGCCGATCAGGGCTATGGCCGAGAATCTCCGCCAAACGAAAGGCATAACGCATGGCTACTAAACTTCCTTTATCATGGATAAAAAGGGGTACGAAGTTAGTTTAACTCCCCTCACAGATCTGACAAGCCGAATACGGAGATAGCCTTAACGGGAAGTTATCAAACCTTCGCAAAGATTTGGCGAAGTTTGGACATTGCCAGGTACGTAAGGTAGATTTCTGACGTTATAAACAAGGGCCCTTATCCAAAAATTTTCTCACGACTGCTACGTACCGCTGTGTCTGCTTCAGATGCCGATCTGCCAGCCGAAATCCCCCATTACGACCATCCGACAATGTCGGCGTCGGAACAAACGGGGGGCGGTGACGATTTCGATATCCATGCCGACGTCAATATCCCGGCACAAATCGGCGGATACCGAATCGAGAGGCTGCTTGGCGAAGGGGGAATGGGCCGCGTTTACCTGGCCGTTCACGGCCCAATGGAGCGGATTGTCGCTCTTAAAACTCTAACCGCCGCTCGAATGGGCAGCCCCCAAGCGATCGAAAGGTTTTATAGCGAAGTTCGCGCCGCCGCCCGATTGCTCCACCCAAACATCGTCACCGCGTTTGATGCAGGCGAAGCCGAAGGGGTGCACTTTTTGGCGATGGAATACGTCGACGGCCCCACCCTGACCCAAATGGTGGCAGAACGTGGCCCCCTGTCGGTTCCAGAAGCGGTCGACGTGCTCCAGCAAACAGCCACAGCACTCCATTACGCCCATGTCTCTTCGATCGTTCATCGAGACATCAAACCAAGCAACCTCATGCGGGGGCCCCGAAACGTTATCAAGCTGCTGGACCTGGGGCTGGCGACAATCGCCTCGGATCAGCGTGCCCCGCTGGAATCAGGGCGCGTCCTGGGGACCGTGGAATACATGGCCCCAGAACAACTGGAACAGGCGAACCGCGCCGACGCTCGCTCAGATATTTATGCCCTGGGAGCCACATTTTTCTTTTTGCTGACCGGACGAACCCCATACGAAGGGGACCTGCTTGCCCAAATCCAAGGGCATCGTGACGGTGCGGTCCCCGATCTTTGTACGCTTCGGCACGACGTCGACGTGCGGCTGGATCATGTGCTCCGCCGCATGATGGCCAAACGCCCCCAAGACCGGTACGCCAGCCTAAGTGAATTGCTGGAAGACCTGACTCACTGGCGAGCCTCCGCGACGCCCATCTTCCCAGCCCCTGGCCCGGCGAAAACCTGGAAAGACCGTCCAACAGTTGGCGGAGACACCACATCCACAGCTTCGACCGACGTGGTCGGCATCGACCTGGGGATGTTTTATGGTGCAATTGCACGAGCCAACCCCAAAGGGGAACTGGAATCCCTTCGTGCCGGTGGCCACAACAAACCTTTGCTCCGCTTGGCAATCGCCAGCCGCGGCGACCAACTGTTCTTCGGCAACGAAGCGCTCGATTACCGCATCCGGCGTCCTGAAAGGGTTGCCCACTGCTTGCCGTTGTATATCGGGCAAGCGACCGTCGAACGCCGCGTCGCAGGGGAATGCTGCCCGCCAGAAGTCCTGCTGGCGCTAGTGCTGCGTCAAGTCATGAGCAACGGCTGGCCTCAAAAGGCGGCTCCTCAAGCAACCGCCATCACCGTCCCCTCCTGCTACGACCAACTGCACCGACGAAGCATTCTGCAGGCAGCCCAGATCGCAGGACTCACCTCAATTCGCCTGATCGACCGATCGATCGCTGCCGCACAAGCGGTGCTGATGAATGATTTCACGCATTCACCACTCAGCGTCCTTGATGAACCAGAAACGCAACTTGCGGTTGCGATTACCGGGAACACAACCGAAGCGGTTCTGCTCCGCCGTGTCGGTGGCCGCATCCAACAACTAGCGACCTCAGGAGCCTGGCATTCCGGAACGCTCTACTGGCAACACAAACTGCTGGACATCGCCGCCCAGCAATGCATGCAGCAATACCGCTTCGACCCTCGTGAATCCCTGGCCGATGCGACTCGCCTGCAGGTGGCATCCGAGAAGGCGCTTCGCCAACTGCTACTGCAACCTTCCACCAGTTTCCAATTTGTTGCCCGCAATCGGCCCCTGCAACTAACCATCCATCGCGAAACCTTATTTAGTGCCGTCAGAAAATGGCTGGACCGCTTCCACACAATGGTGGAACAAGTCGCAAACAGCCCTCTACGCGGCACCGCCTCGATCCAGCGCTGCATCACCATCGGTTCGATTACCAAAACGCCCCCGATTGAAATGATCCTGGGCCAAATTCTGGGACCGAACGCCGAATTTACCCCCCTGGAACGACAAGACATTGCGAGAGGTGCGGCCGTTTCGGTCGCGGGTGAACTTCCTGGACGAGACGGCATTCCACTGCCGCCGCAAGTCTGTACGGCTCGGTCACTAGGAGTCGTGGTCCACGACACGACAGGAAAGCGGAAAAAAGTCCTTCCCATCGTTCCCCAAGGGACCGCATTGCCGGCACGGACCAACCGCCGCCTGACGCCTGACCGAAATCCAAAATCCCCACCCACGCTTAGTATCGCCGAAGCATCCGGCTGGGAGGTCGAGGGCTGGCGATCACTGGGACGCCACAATCTGCCCAAGCAAACGACCAACACCCCCGCTGAAATCGGGTTCGATGTTGACAGCAACGGACTGTTATCGATCCGAGTTCGAAATCCCGAAACCGGCCACAGCGAGCCATTGCCCGCCCTCCCCGTTCCGAACCTCAGCGAAGAAGAAATCCAACGATGGCAGCAATGGGTCGTCAATCTGGACAGCAAAAAAGCCTAAGGGCGAACTCGGATCGTCAATAATACCGATCCATGGTCGGATCCATTTGCGGATTGGCTAAAACCGATTTTGCGGTCGATAACCTGCAACCGAGGATCGACCAGGCAGTGATCGATCGGAATCCCCAACCTTCCCAAACGCCGCGGCCAGCTCGCTTGATAGCCGTGACCCTCACGAGAATCGTTACACCCGGATCGTTCTAAGAACGTCTGAAAATGGCCGGACCAAGGCGTCACATTCAGATCGCCGCAGACAATCGCTTGTCGGTCGGGCGATCTTTTTTCTAAATGCCCTGCGATCTCGGCCAACTGTTCATTCCGAAATCGCCAATACCGGTCTCCAATGGGAGGCAACATATGAACGGCCCAGACTTCAATTGGGATTTCCGGATCGGCGGCGCGAAACCGCAGCGACGACACATCGCCAGGAAGCAGTACCGTATCGATCTTACCGGCAACTTTTGAATACAAGGCGATCCCAAACGCTCCCTGCCCAGGAACTTCCATCCGATAGGGATATTCTGCGCGAAGTGCCGCCAAATGATTGCGCATCGCGGGAGTCCATTCGACGATGACGATGATATCCGCGTCGGCGGCGTCGATATCCGCGGCCGTGTTTTCAATATCCTGATTGCCAACAAAGGTATTCCAGGTCAGAACGCGGATGTCCGTTCCACTTGCGACCACCGACGAATCAGCGGAAGCGGCAAACCAGCCCGAAGCCGGCAAGACAATTGCCCCAACGCCCAGTACCCAAACCACAGACATCGCCCCCCATCGCCACTGCTTGGTGACCGCAAAATAGGCCAACAGCCCACAAGCGAACCACCAACAATGCATCAGCGTGTGGGTCAGCAAATCGCAACCCCAGTGCAAATTCCTTCCCAGCCAAAACAGAATAACCGCGTACAGACAAACCAACGCGATCCGGGGTAGGAATTTCAAACGGAGCGGTTTGTGCATTGCTTCAGGAACATCGTTACCCATCTGCCCGGCTTTCATTGCGAAGGAAGAATGCGACTGCGAGGCAGCCCCAAACACGCCTCCCGGACCAACGACAGACGCGAACCATCATTCCTTGAACCACCATCCCTTGAACCAGCGTAACAGGCGACATTGCCGCTGGTGACTTCACAAAAAAACCCCTGTCAGAACCGAGGTTCCGACAGGGGCTTTACTGAAGACGTTAAAGCGGAGGGCACGAGACTCGAACTCGCAGCCCCTTACGGGGTACCTCAGTTCCAATGAGGCCGCTCACCAATTCGCTTACCCTCCGGGTGGTCGCCATTTCAGCGAAAGGGATTCTACCCTCCCGCCTGTTTTTTTTGCAACCTGTCTAACGCCCTAGTTTGTCAGTTTTGCGCCGCTGATTAGCTTAATGAACTCCTCATTGCTTTCAAAGCGGCCCAATTGGGTCGTTAATTGCTCCATGGCATCACAGGGATGCATGCTGCTGAGAGTCCGGCGTAGCATGGTGACCGCTTCGTAGGTCTCTTCGTCGTGCAGCAATTCTTCGCGACGTGTCCCACTTTGGGAGATGTCAATCGAAGGCCAAACGCGACGATCGGCCAAACGGCGATCAAGAACCACTTCCATATTCCCGGTTCCCTTGAACTCCTGGAAAATGGCTTCATCCATTCGACTGTTCGTATCGACCAGAGCGGTCCCTACGATCGTCAAAGAGCCACCTTCTTGGAAGGACCGAGCGGTTGCGAACAATTTCTTTGGAATGTCCATCGCTTTGATGTCCAAACCGCCTGACATGGTTGCACCGCCGCGACCGCCACGACCGACCCATTTATTAAAGGCTCGAGCCAGACGGGTGATCGAATCAAGCAGCACAAAGACATCTTCGCCCATTTCGGCCAGACGTTTTGCTCGAGCAATCACCAATTGGCTAAGGCGAACATGGCTTTCAACATCCATATCCAAGCTACTGGCGATCACTTCGCCGCCCGTCACGTTGCGCCGCATGTCGGTCACTTCTTCCGGGCGTTCGTCGATCAGCAATACGATCAACTTAACTTCCGGATGATTTTGTGCGATCCCTTGGCTAATGTTCTGCAACATGACCGTTTTACCGCTACGCGGGGGAGCAACGATCAAGGCACGTTGCCCTTTGCCGAGCGGTGCCAAGAGGTCGATAACACGATTGGTTATCGGCTGGCGGCCAATTTCAAGACGCAACCATTCGTCGGGATTTTCGGCTGTCAGAGAATCAAAGTCTTTTACTTCAAGGTATTCTTCTGGAGTCCGGCCGTCGACCGACTGAATTTCACGGACTCGCGGCCCTTGTTGCCGCCTCGCATCTTGAACCATCCCTTTAATCAGGACTCCTTCACGGAGCCCAAATTTTTCGATCATTGTGCCTGGCACAAAGGGATCGGTTCGTTCGCGAGAGTAGTTATTCGCTGAATTGCGGAGGAACCCATAACCGTTGGGATGCATTTCCAGGATCCCTTCACCCTCGATCAGAGGAGCGTCGTTGTCGATCGGCGATCCGCCGTCTCCTTCACCGCCTCCTCCGCCACCACCGCCCCGGCGTCGTCGCCGAGAGCGCTGAGGCCCGTTGTTATTATTGGTGGATCCTCCCTGTTGAGAAGGATTTCCGCCGCCGCCGTTAGAGCCGCCGCGGCCTCGATTGGTCCGTTTTTTCTTAGCCATAAGTCATCCAAAGACGCGCGTCAGGAATGTCGACAGGAAATCGACAATGGCTTTCCAAACGGAAACCGTTCGGCCGACGACGCGGAAATTAAGAAATGCCGCAGTAAAAGGGAATTGGGAAGGAATAACGATCTAAACAAGCCAGCGGCAAAACAAGGCCTATTCCAATCCGGTTAACAATCTGGCGTAGTGGATACTTCCGCTACGTGCAATAAATTACCGTCTCAAAGCTTTCTGCTAGGGACCCTTGCCGGGTTCTACGATGGACAAATATCCTCCCTCCGGGAGTGAATTTGTCGATCTCGGTCTCGCGCCCTTGATTGGACAGTCGGCGGTTCCGTTACAGAGGTCCACCTTCGCGGTGGCAGATTCAAAGATTCCGTTTGATTTGCTGCAAATATACGTCACTGAAACGCCGTGTCAACCCCGAAGTCTGCTAGCAGCGAGAATCACCCCCACCAGCAACCCCCGCACCCACCTCCGCCGTAATAACCCGATCGACAGGGCGATGCATGAGCACCCCAAAACAGTACCACTCAAGTATCGTTGATTCTATCACATGTGAGTGCGGAAGTAGAACCGATCGTCAGCCTGCAAGCTGATTTTGCAAAACGCTTTGGCGACGCCGCCCCTGACGGTCGGCCCGTCAGTTGACATTGCAAAACCGTCCGTTATTTGGTCAAACCAAACGCTCCGCCTCAGTTTCTTCCCTCTTTTCGGAAAAGTCTGCCTAACTTTCGGATTCCTCTGAATAGTTCCATTTGTTACAGCCGAACTAAGCAGAACAAGCCGAATGCGGTTTGCTTTATCGGTGGAAATTAAATCCCACGACTCGAACAGTTCGCGAGGGATCGCAATGCGGTCAGCCTTACTCACTATTGTCGGAATGACTCTCTTTTCCGGAACCAATCTCTACGCAGAGATCTCCTGGAACGAAAATCTCCGCACGGCACGTGCCCAAGCCGAGGAGGAGGGGAAATTGCTCCTCCTGCATTTCTACACGGATAACTGCCACTGGTGCGACAAGCTGGAAGCAGGTGCCTTCAAGGCGCCTCAGCTGGCGGAGGAAATGTCCAAGCACTACGTCCCCGTAAAGATCCACGCGGCCAAAAACCCGCAGCTGACACAAGAATTTCGCGTCGACCGTTTTCCCACGGATGTCATTGTGACTCCATCGGGAAGCGTCCTGACGCACGGCGTCAGCCCGCAAGCGACTCAAGATTATGTCAACCTGCTTGCTCGCTATGCCCCGCAAGCCCCTTCGGCAGCTCAGCCTTCGGCGACCGGCGTCCAACCGGGCAGCCAATTGGTAGCGAAACCCAATTCGCCACCGGCGACGCAGGCTCCGCAAGCACCACCAACCGGGCTCTCCACCGGAGCTGGCCCGCAGGTCAATCAATTTGCATCCCAGCCATCGGCGCCCGCTAATGATCCAGCCGCAGTGAACGGCAATCCGTACGCAGCCGCCGGACCATCTCAAAACCCATACGCAGCCGCCGCTGCAGCAACCGCCGCTGCAGCAACCGCCGCTGCAGCAGCAACCGCACCTCCGGCGACTGCAACCACCGGTTTAGGCATGCCACAACCGTCCGCCAACCTGGCTCAGCAAACCGCACCGCCTAGCAACGGGTTTGCCCTGCCACCAGGAATGGGGCTGCCTCCTGAAACGAAAGCCAATCCTTCCGAAGCGGCTCCACAGTTCCCCAACCAGATCAATGCGTCGACCGTTGGCCACCGCACCGAAGGGATGAGCTTTGCAGGTCCAGCGCAAGCGCCGACCCCAGAGCCATCGAACAGCGTGGCGACTTCGCCTACGACCGAATCGACCGACGCGAACCGCGGAGCCCCTACGGAAGAGACGACGGAGGCACCCGCACTTGCCATGCAAGGATACTGCCCAGTAACGGTCATCGACGAGGACCGCTGGGAGGCTGGCAACCCAGACTTTGGGCTGATTCACCTGGGACAACTGTTCCTGTTCCGCTCGGACGAAGCGATGGAAACGTTCCGCGCCAATCCGGAAGCTTACACTCCGGTCATGAACGGCATGGACGTGGTCCTGTTCTTCGAAGAACGACGCTTGGTCCAAGGCAGCCGAGAATGGGGAATGAAAGACCCCGAATTCAAACGCATGTTCTTCTTTGCCAACGAAGAAACCATGAACCACTTTTATCGCGAGCACTCACGATACACTCGCTCGGCGATCGAAGTGACTCGCCAAGCCGCTGCAGATGCGAACAGCATCAAACGCTAGCTTACATTCGGTCGACCGAGTCGATCCCCAACAATCCCAGGCCGGTTCTTAACACCCGGCCGGTGACCGCGATCAAGGTCAACCGCGAAGCTTTAATCGCTTCGTCGTTGGCCTTCATTACATGGCAACTATCGTTGAAGACCATGTACTTACGAGCGGTTTCATAAAGGTAGTCGACCAAGGCACTTGGCGCGTAATCGTCAGCCACCTGTTGCAAGGCTTCCGGAAAACGGAGCAGTGCCAAACAAAGGGCTCGTTCGGCGGGCTCGGTCACGATCACGGCAGCGGCCTGATTGCGAACGGCCGCTTCATCCGTTTCGGCTGCCCGCAGAATCCCCTGCACGCGTGCGTGGGCATATTCCAGATAGGCGACCGTATTCCCTTCCAGGGCAACCATCTTCTTCAAGCTGAAGCGGTAATCACTGGCACGGTGATGCGCAAGGTCGGCATACTTGATCGCTCCATGGCCAATCACGTTTGCGATCGTTGTTTTCTCGGCCTCTGTCAGAGGCGGATTCAGTTTCTCGGCTCGTTCGGGGCTGCAAACCGCTTCGGTAGCCGCCGCCACCGCATCATCCAGCAGCTCTTCCAAGCCGGCGTTGCTACCCGAGCGAGTTTTTAAAGGCTTGCCGTCTTCGCCCAAGACCGTACCGAACTGGACATGGACCAATTTGATCCCACCCAATCCAATTTTCGGAGCGACCGCAAACAGTTTGTCGAAGTGATCGGATTGCCGCGAATCGACCACGTAAAGGATTTCGTCAGGCTGGAATTTCTCGTGCCGGTACTTCAGCGTGGCAATATCGGTCGTCCCATACAGGAACGCGCCATCTTTCTTCTGAACGATCAGCGGAGCATCAAAGCCCTCCAAGAAGACGCACATCGCCCCCTCGCTCTCCACGGCCAACCCGGCGTCGGCCAACTGCTGAACGACATCGGCCAGCATCGGATGATAAAAACTTTCACCCAACGTATGGTCGAACTTCACGCCCAGGCGATTGTAGACCCGGTTGATTTCGTCCGCACAGTGAGGCAGGAATTTGTCCCACAGCTCACGGTTTTCACTGTCTCCGCGATGCAATTTTGCAGTTTCTTCCAAGACAGCGCTGCCGATTCCAGCGTGCTGGGCCGCCTGAGCTGCCAGGGCCGGATCGGATTCGACGTCGGCGATCTTTTTCTCTGCGGATTGCAGGCTGGCGACGGCGGCAAGCGATTTACGCCGTAGTCCTTCCGCCGTTTTGCGAAGCTTTTTCAAGGTGGCTTTATCGGCCGCCGCACTTTCGGCAGCACTCACCGCCGACTCCGCGGCTTCGACTTGTGCATTGATTTCGGCGATGCCCGCGGTCGCACCGGCCAACTGATTTTTCGCCGCGTGGTAGTCGATGAACTGATTCACCAAGCGGTACAAGCGGAGCAATTCCAGAACGGGCGCCTTCTGAAAGGCCTGCTCATCGGCGAAGTTTTTATAACCGTAAATAATCATCCCGAACTGGGTTCCCCAGTCTCCAAGGTGATTATCGGTAATCACGTGATGCCCCAGGAACCGCAGCGTTCGCGAAAGGCAATCGCCGATAACGGTCGAGCGAATATGGCCGACGTGCATCGGTTTGGCGACATTCGGCGACGAATAATCGACCAGCACGGTCCGCGGACGAACAGGCTGCTCCACTCCCAACTGCGGATCATTTAGCAAGGAGGACGTCGCCTCGGCGATCCAGTCATCCCGTAAACGCAGATTGATAAATCCGGGACCAGCGATTTCAGGAGGATCGCAAAGATCGTTGACTTGCAATCGAGCGACGATTTTTTCCGCGATCTCGCGCGGCGGAATCCCCAAAGACTGTTTCAAAGGCATCGCGCAGTTGGCTTGGTAATCGCCAAAGCGAGGTTCCTGCGTCGGACGCACCATCTGGGACAACTCTTCCGCATTGTCCGTAAGTTCCGCCAAAGCGGCTGCCAACCGCTGCTTGAACAGACTCTGAATATGCATCGTTTATTCCGCATCCTGCGAGGAATCGTGTAAACCCAGATCGGTCAGCGGGACTTTACGAGCGTCCGCCCAAAGCGATTCCAAGTCGTAATAGGATCGGGTTTCCTCGTCGAACAAGTGGACAACAAGGTTCCCGTAATCCAGCACGATCCAGTGACTTGCGTCATACCCTTCACGTCCCATCCGACGATCGCCCATCTGCTTTTCCAGGACATCATCGATCTCTTCGCTGATCGCGTGCAGCTGGCGGCGACTGGTCCCAGTACCGATCACGAAATAATCGAACAAAGCCGTCTGCTCGCAGACGTCCAGGATCAATAGATCGCTCCCACGATTGTCCAAAATGACCTTCGCGGCGGCTGTGGCAAGTTTCAGGCTCCCCTCCGTACCCAGAGGGCGATGCGATTTCGGGGATTCAGCAGGGGGTTGATCGGTCACAGGTTCTGCAGCAGTTGAAAGCAAATGATTAGCGAATCGGACGATTCGAATGCGGAATGATTCTAACACCCGACGCGATCATGTCGATCCGTTCCGGCATTTGAGTCCCGGAAAATTGGCTGCCCTTGAAAATAATGCCAAATCTGAGACAGTTCGAAGGCTGCGAAAGTGGAGGCGACGACAACCGAGATTCTCTCATTTGATCCCCTGGAGATCCGAATACGATGGCAGAATGGCTAGAAGCTGGCGACAAAGCGGTCCCTTTTCGTTTGAAGACGTACGGTGGCGACACGGTCAAACTCTCGGATTTCAAAGGGCAGACCGTCGTTCTGTACTTTTACCCCCGCGATGACACGCCCGGCTGCACAAAAGAGGCCTGTGCATTCCGAGACCGCAGCGGCGAACTGCAGGATCTGGGGGTCGTGCTGCTGGGGATCAGCCCCGACACGGTCGAAAGCCACGAGCGTTTCCGCGACAAATACGAACTGAATTTCCCCCTGCTGGCCGATCCCGACCATGCGATCAGCGAAGCCTATGGTGCTTGGCGAGAGAAAAACATGTACGGGAAGAAATCGATGGGGATCCAACGCAGCACGTTCATCATCGACGGAAAAGGCAAAATCGCCAAAACCTGGAAACGGGTCCAGGTCGCCGGCCACGATGCCAAAGTGATCGAAGCGGTCAAGCAGCTGAGCAGCTGAGCAGCTAAGTTAAGCGCAGGTGCGGGCTTGGCAGAGATCAAGAGAAGAGTCAGCGGAACGGCGAGAGCCCAATGCCATCAACATCCTTAGCGGAACGGCGCAAGCCGTCCGGCCAACGCATTGGCTTTGAGCACACTCTTTAAGCTTAGCGGGCGACAGAATGAGCGATGGAAAAATTCTGTCGCCCTCCGGGCTTTGCCATCCGCTTTTTCCACCCCGGCGGCTGACGCCGCCGGCAAGTATCTGTCGCCCTCCGGGCTATCAGCGGCTGATTTTGGGAATTTTGCTTGGTGGCTTAACATTGCTTGCGTCAGTGCAATGGCTGGCAACGGGCGGCAAATACTTGCCGGACGGCGAGAGCCCAATGCCATCAACATCCTTAGCGGAACGGCGCAAGCCGTCCGGCCAACGCATTGGCTTTGAGCACACTCTTTAAGCCCAGCGGGCGGCAGATACTTGCCGGGCGGTGCGAGCCCGATGCCAGCTACATTCTTAGCGGAACGGCGCAAGCCGTCCGGCCAACGCATTGGCTTTGAGCACACTCTTTTAGCCCAGCGGGCGGCAGATACTTGCCGGGCGACGTCAGCCCAATGCCAGCTACATTCTTAGCGGAACGGCGCAAGCCGTCCGGCCGCTGCATTGGCTTTGAGCACACTCTTTAAGCCCAGCGGGCGGCAGATACTTGCCGGGCGACGTCAGCCCGACGCCAGCTATTTCTATAACGGAACGGCGCGAGCCGTCCGGCAATCGTGAACGAGCAAACAAGGCCCAAACGAGAAAAGGGGAGTGAAACCTTGCGGTCTCACCCCCCTCGTCGAAGCATCTAGTCAGACCGAATGCCGGCCCAGCGAGCGTGTCTAGCAGCCGCAAGCTGGTGCGGTAACGCAGCAGTCGTTGCATCCACGATGGCAAGCACCGAAGACGCGGTCTAGCATGTCACGAACGCGGTTGCGTCGTGGGGCACAGCATGGGTCGCAAGCACCTTCGCAGCAAGCGTCCGAAGCCGAAGCTGGAGCACCACAGCAAGCTGGGGCTGGGCAGCAGACGGTTACAGGAACTTGTTCGCAGATGGTACGTGGAACGCAAACCGTTACGGTGTAAGGCTCGCATACTTTGACGCAGCGAGGAACTTTGACAGTTTCGGTGTAGCATTCTTTGCGGCACACGGTGTAGCACTCGGTACGAGTACGGCACTCAGGAACCATTTTGCAGGTGGTGTAAGTGCAAGTCTTGGTACGGCACTCAGGAACCATTTTGCAAACGGTGTAGTTGCAAGTCTTGGTACGTGGTTCGCAAACCATTTTGCAAGTGGTGTAGTTTACAACTTTGGTGCGGCACTCAGGAACCATTTTGCAAACGGTGTATTTGCAAACTTTCTGACGCTGTTCGCAAGTGTAGGTGCAAACGGTGTAGTTGCAGGTCTTGGTACGGCACTCAGGAACCATTTTGCAAACGGTGTAGTTGCAGGTCTTGGTACGGCACTCAGGAACCATTTTGCATACGGTGTAGTTGCAAACCTTGGTACGGCACTCAGGAACGCGACGGCACACGGTGTAAGGAATTTCACGAGTACGGCACTCGCGACGATACTTGGTGCAGGTTACTTCTTTGCTTTCGCAAGTTGGAACCCAAACGCGTTTGCAGATCGTACGAGGTGGGCACTGCGTAACTTCAACGCGGCAGCATCCTGGCGTGTAAACGCATCGGCAGCTGCACGGGTCGTAGCTCCAGCTACCTGGATCACGTACGGTTCGGCGAACGGTTGGTCCAGGAATGGTTTCGCTAACCGATTCCCAGTGTCCACCACGAACTTGGATCGTTTTGGTTTCTTGGTAAGGAACCAATACGCTGTAGTTCTCGGTGCGAACTTTTTGTTCCTGCACGGTGTTGTATACCGTGTAGTTGATCGTTCGTGAGCGTTGCTCTTGAACAGGTTTCATGACGGTGTAGTTGATCGTCCGAGTACGAGTCTCGTGGACGGGCTTCATGACCGTGTAGTTGATCGTCCGTTGACGAACTTCACGGTGCGGGATTCGCACGGTGTAGTTAATCACGCGTTCACGTTGCTCGGTGACGGGCTTCATGACCGTGTAGTTGATCGTCTTCTGGTGCTGTTCGTACACAGGCTTCTGCACGGTGTAGTTGATCACGCGTTGGCGTGTTTCGTACACGGGCTTCATGACTGTGTAATTGATGACCTTTTCGTGAGTTTCACGAACAGGTTTCATGACGGTGTAGCTAACTTCGCGGGTCCGTTGTTCAGGAACCATTCGAGTACGCTGAACCTGCTTTTCGTCATAAACGCGTTCGTAACGAGTACGATGACGAGTTTCCTGACGCTGTTCCATAACCGTTCGTCGAACCGTTCGCATGACGGTGTAAGAACCGTCTGCTGAAACCGATCCGCCATCTGCGACGGCTCCGCCATCGACAACGCTGCCATCGCTGGCAACTCCGCCTTCAACGACACTTCCACCACAGCTGCTACAACCATCGTAGCTGACGGCGCCACAATAGGCAGCGTCAACTTGTTGGGCCGATCCGGTAACCAGTGCGGCTACGAGACCTGGCAATAACCAAAGCCTTTTCATTTCCAATACTCCGTGTGAGACAACGCTAAAATGCTGGACGCAGCTTCGCCGCCGTCCTTTCGCGGTACGGCGGTTTACAAAAATCCTCGTTCTTGATGCTGGTAACACCGGAATGGCTGTGGCCCGAACAAATGGCCTCCCCCCGTGGTGCAACTGACGTTCTAGGCAAGTTGGGAAACTTAGCCCGCTTCAAGAATCAGAACCTCTTGCAAGATCTACATCGACTACAACACAAGCGTTGAACACATAAACAGGGAGGCAAGCGACATTTAGGTGCTTTAGGTCGACTATTCAGAGAGGGAAAAATGGGACGGATCGAATGTGCCGATTATTCCGGCCGATAACTGGCGAATCGCTGCAACCGGCCCCGCTCCCCACGCCAAACCAAGCAACCACCCCGCCATCAGGGAATCAACACCAACCCCCGTCAAAGGACCTCCATCCACAAAACCTGAACATCCGCACCCCAACTCCCAACTCCCAACTCCCAACTCCCAACTCCCAACTCCCAACTCCCAACTCCCAACTCCCAACTCCCAACCGACGGCCCCTCGGAATCAAGATGAACGACGATCCCTCTTCGCGGGAAAAAATTCCACAGCCAGATCACGAAGCCGCTGACCAGGACGGCAATGACCCGAACAGTCTTGATCAAGACACGATTCTCGAGATCCCTCGAGCCGCCGTGGGTCGCCTGAGCCTGTACCTGCGCGAATTGCGGCGGCTAGAGGCTAACGGCACCGAATACGTGAGCAGCCGGCGACTGGGAGAATTGCTGGGAGTCTCTGACGCAATCGTCCGCCGTGATCTCGGCTACCTTCGCCCGCAAGGAAAACGAGGCGTCGGATACGTCATCCCGCCACTGATCCAAAGAATCCGCCAGACTCTCGGTTCCAACCAAAACTGGAATGTCGTCCTGATCGGGGCGGGATCCCTGGGCAACGCCTTGCTCCGCTACCAAGGGTTTCAAGAACAGGGTTTCCGCTGGGTGGCCGCCTTTGACGTCGACCCGCAGCAAATCGGCAAGAACATCGGAGACGTCCCCGTCTTCGACTGCAACGATCTGGAGGTTCAGGCGGTCCGCTTGAACGCTCATTTGGCAATTATCGCGGTTCCGGCGTCCGCCACCGGCGATATTGCAAAACGATTAACCGCCAGCGGGGTGACGGGCATCCTCAATTTTGCTCCAGTCGTTTTGCAAGTTGAATCGAATGTCTGCGTCGCAAATGTCGATTTAGCCAGCGAATTGCAGCAATTAGCCTTCTCCGTCCTCAGCACCCAAGAACCAGCCTTCCCCCCTGCCGAGCGGTCAAAAAAAAATCCTTCCAAGAAAATTGCAAAAAATGGCTGAACCCCCGTTAACGTGGAAGGGTCTTATTGGCTAAAGTACTGCCCAAGCGGATGACATGGCAGAAATCAAACCTGCCGGACGTCCACTTCTACCCCGTGGTGTAATTGGTAACACAGCTGATTTTGGTTCAGCCATTCAAGGTTCAAGTCCTTGCGGGGTAACTTTGCATACCGTTCAGTGAAAATCGCCCGCTCCGATGCGGGCTTTTTTTATGCGCGTTTTATTGCGGGCCTCGCACCGGAAAACCGAGTGCGTCCCGATTCTCACTTGGCGGCTCAAGCCATGCCGCCACTCGCCCTGGCAGCTTGCGAACGGGGTTCTTAGCGGATCGGCGCGAGCCGACTGGCAAATTCATGGGGTATTCAACGCGATTGCCGGACGGCTCGCGCCGTTCCGCTAAGAAAGTTGAGGGCACTGGGCTCACGCGGTGCCGCTTGGAAAATACTGGCGTGGGAGATGGCGGTGCCATGGCTGCTGCCGCTTGTACCAAATGACGTCCGCCGCAAGATTGGCGACGATGAATGGTGCGACCAACGGGGATCTGCTTTATAATCCCCGCCATGAATAACGAATCTTCTCAGCACGATGCTGACAGTGCGTCCTCTTCGGATTCCAATCCCGCTCCAACCCCTAAAACCGTTCCTCCGCTGCATCCTCATCAGCGGCGAGTCCTGGGCGTGTTGGTCGAAAAAGCCAAAACGACTCCCGACAGCTATCCGCTGACGCTGAACGCGATCATTACTGGATCGAACCAGAAATCGAACCGGGATCCGCAAATGAATCTGGACGAAGATGACGTCCAAATCGCGATGGATGGGCTGCGAGGCCTAGGAGCCGCCACGGAAATCCAAGGCTCCGGCCGAGTCAACAAATTTCGCCACAACGCTTACGACTGGTTGGACGTCAAAGGGAAGCATGCGGCCGTCATGATCGAATTGCTCCTTCGCGGGCCTCAAACCCTCGGCGAAATTCGTACACGCGCGTCACGGATGGAAAAAATTGCCGACCTAGATGTCGCGGGTGAAGTTGTAAACGACTTGATCGAGCAAGGTCTTGTGTTAGCACTCGGACGTCCGGGCCGCGGGCAACAGTTCACGCACAATCTTTATCAACCCGACGAACTGCATTGGCTGAAAACCAAACTCAACGCAGCGGAAGCCAAGCAACCGGGGGATTCAGCCCCCCAACTGTCTACTCCGTCGACGCCCGGCGCCGCAAAAAAATTGCCAAGCGCAAAAGAAGACGAGTTCTGGCAAAACCAGATCGATGAATTGAAAGCTCGCGTTGAACGACTGGAAAAACTGCTTGAGGACTGAAAAATAGCCCCCATGCCCAAGCGACCGCTGCGTCCCCGTCGCAAAAACCGCACTGTAATTGGCAGAACTTGACCGCTTAACCCTGTCACAAGCCACCCCCTCTAAAGGAAAGGTCAACAAACCCAGACAGCAGGCCCCCGCACAGAACCTATTGACCCACCCGGAAGAGCCTTTATAACTCTGCTAACCGACGTGAGAACGGCTCTCGCGTGGTGCAACGGACTTCCACAAGAATGGAATAAGAATCAATGGGAATGCAACTTCGTGGTGCGGGTCGATTTTTTTTAATCGCCACGGTTTTAGTCGCTTCAATCAGCCTGGTTCAGTCAGCCAGTGCTCAGAAGTACGACGTAGGTGGCTCGGAAATTTTGCCCCAAACGGTTTACCCGCTTGGGTCGATGAACACGCTTAGCCTTTATGACACGAAAAGCGGTTCAAAAGTTGGGACCGGGTATGTCGAGTACAAAACGGACGGTGGACTTCCGACCAAGAAGAACAAGCCCGTAGACGTTGTTTCCGGCAAGTACAACTACGTTCAATATGCGGGCGGCACTTCTGTCGACGTTGGTACGGTCGTCGGAGGATTTGTGGAGAAAACCGGAAAAGACCAGTACTTCGTCCGCTTGGTGATGACTTCAACCTTTACCGGCGGCAAAGTGATCCTGAAATTTGACGTCGATCGCAGCGGAGCCGCCTGGCCATTTGGTCAAGCACCTCTGGCAAACGGCATTTTGAACGTCAAGTAAACCGAACAGGTTTTCTTAACGTCTGATCACAAAACACGAACCCGAGCGATGGACCGAATGTCCACTCTCGGGTTTTTCGCTTCGGAGGGGTCGAAATTAAGACGGCAGTCGCTTGACCGCCCGCGACAACAGTTTGATCATCCCGCGGCGAATTTGCTTGGCGTCCAGCTCCGCCCCTTTCTTCGGGCGAATCACAAAATCACAACCCTGGGCGACATCGACGCGGATTTCCCGCAAGCTTTCTCGGATGTGACGTTTCCAGCGGTTTCGCACAACCGCGTTGCCAGTCCGTTTCGGGATCGTGATCCCAAAACGACTATAAGCCAGCGCATTTGGTAGGACATGTGCCACCAAAATCCCATCGGCCGCGAAGCCACCTTTTTGAATGACGTGCCCAAAGGAATCTCGTCCGGTCAAACGGACTTGCTTGGGGAACGTTTGGCGGCGTTCTACCACTCGAGCGACTCTCTTGGCTGCAACGGATGGCGTTCATCCAATTGTTCGATCAGTGCCTGATCTTCTTCGCTCCATTCGCTTGGCAACTGAATTTGCAACTGCACCAGCAGGTCTCCGGATTTACCGTTTTTGCCGGCGATCCCCTGCCCTTTCAACCGCAATCGTTTTCCGCCGCTACTTCCGGCGGGGACGGTTAGCGTCAACACGCCCGCGGGCGTCGGCAGATCGACTTTCGTTCCCAACGCGGCCTCTTTCAGCGTGATCGGCAGATCCAATTCCAAGTGATTGCCATTGCGGCGATAGAAAGGATGCGAACCAACGGAAAGCACCAAAATCAGATCGCCTCGTTCACCGCCGTTGGGCGACGGAGCCCCTTTGCCGCGGAGCCGTACTTTGTCGCCGTCCGAGACTCCAGGTGGAATCGTGACGCTTAGTTTTTCGGGGTTTTCACTACGAGTCAGATAGAACTCGGTCTTGCCACCTTTCACGGCGGTCTGAAACGGGATCGTCAATTCGTGTCGCTGATTGGCACCACGCTGCGGCGGTTGCGGACGTCCTCGTCCCCCTCCGCCAAACGGATTCCCTCCAGCGGCTCGCCCGCCGCCTCCACCGCCAGCCAACTGCTCGAAGAAGTCGCCAAAACCACCCTGAAAACCGCCTCTTCCTCCACCGCCTGCTCCCGATCGACCAAAGATCTGCTCAAGGTCCAAGCCATCAAACGAGGTCCCTCCCGCAGCCTGCCCGGGTTGATAGCCGCCGGAACGCATCTTTTCGTAATCCGCTCCGTAACGGTTATACCCCTCACGCTGCTCCTCATTGCTCAAGACGTCGTACGCTTCTTGCACGCGTTTAAACTTTTCGCGCGCAGCGTCATTATCGGGATTCATATCCGGATGGTATTTCCGGGCCATCTTTCGGTAGGCCTTTTGAATCTCGTCTTTCGATGCGTCTCGTCCAACTCCCAGGACTTGGTACAAATCTTCCGCCATGGATCCTCTTTTCAAGCCTTAATACGCGAATCGAAATTCCCAACCGAACCCAACTGCCAATTTGGCAGCTATCACATCCGATTGCCCTACAGGGAACTCCTATGCAAACGACGAACCGCAAACGGTAAACGGCGCTCGGGCGTGAGCTAATCTAGAGGGGAAGGAAGTTTTCATCAACGCGAGGCAAACCACAGAAACGATGTGCAAACAAGAATTAACCGTCCCTGCTTTCCTAATCTTCTGGGGCCTCGCTCTCCTTTTGGGCTTTTCGGCTGTTCCAACTTCGACGTTTGCCGCGAACGGTTTTACGCTGCAGGCAATCGATGAGAAATCGGGGAGCCCCGTTCCGACTCGAGTCGTTTTCCAGCATGCCGACGGCCGCCAGCGAATTGTCCGCCGCACCCTCCCGGCAGGGATTGGGTTTGTCATCAATGGCGAACAAATGCTCTCGCTTTCCTTGGGCGACTACCAATTCCAAATGATCCGGGGGCCCGAGTACCGCATCCTGACCGGCACCTTCACGATCGACCGCGATGCCTCCGACTCACACAGCGTTGCCCTTCCCCGGATGGTCGACATGGCAGCGGAAGGCTGGTGGTCGGGAGACCCAGCGGTCACTCCATCTCTCCGCACCCTTCCTCTATTAATGCAGAGCGAGGACCTTCATTTTGCCGGATATGTCGGCACGGGCGAACAAGTTTTTGTTCCACTTGATCAACCATTGCCTGAAAATGGAGACGCATCCCTGTGGGGGCCGGCCGAAATCCGCACAGATATGTGTGCGAATGGGAACGGACTGCTCCTTGTCGGTATCCCCGAAGCGTTTCCAATCGACTCGTCGGCGCCCCCTCCCACGGTTTCCAGCAGCACCATCCGTGCGGCAGCCCAGTACGACGTGGAGGGTGTTATCGTCGAGAATCCGTTCGCTTGGGACCTACCGATCTGGCTCGCCAGTGGACGCGTGGATGCCATTTTCCTCCAGGGAGATTGGCTTCGTTTGGATCGCAGCGTCAAACGGGTCATCAATGGACGTCCGCCGAACGACCCCGGATTTTCGGGGACGCTGGGCGTCGGTAAGTGGGCCGAACACATTTATTGGCAACTTCTCAACTGTGGGATGCGGATTGCTCCTTTGGGAGGAAGCGGATCACAACTAACCAAACACCCGGTCGGCTATTCCCGAACCTATGTCCACAGCCCCGCTTCCCTGGACACGTCTCCAGAAGGAACGCCGATCACAAGCGAAGATTGGTGGGCGGGGGCGCTTGCAGGTCGATCGACCGTTACCAATGGTCCCCTGCTGAGACCTCGTTTCGGAGGCGAATTGCCCGGACATGTTTTTAAGGCGAGGACCGGTGAGGCTCTTGAATTTCAGATGGAGCTGAATCTTGCGACCCGCGACCCGGTCGATTATTTGGAAGTGATCCACAATGGAACGATCGTCTACAACGCTCGCTTGGACGAATTCGCCAAAGCGGGCGGAATGATCCCTAAGCTACGTATTGAGGAAAGTGGCTGGGTGCTGGTTCGCGTCGTGACCGCTCATACCGACCACTGGCGTGCTGCCGTATCGGCTCCTTGGTATATCGAATTCGACGGAAAACCCCGAATCGACCGGGCAGCCGTCCAGTTCTTCCAAGACTGGTTAAGCGAACGAGAAGCGATACTGGGGAAATTGCCAGCAAACGAACGCGCCGCACACGCCCCCTACATCCGCGCCGCCCGCGAATACTGGCAATCGCTGGCCGACCAAGCAGCCCCGTAGGACGTGCGAAAAATAATTTGCGAGTAAGGTCGCAGGCAGCCGAACACGATTTTTGTCCTCTAAATCACTATTGCCCTCGGCTGGGCAATTCAGGATGCTTAACCATTGATTTCCATCGAAACATCCTTCCCTAGCGTGCACGGAGGCACCGTATGTCAACTCGGTTTGCCATAATTGTTGGTCTGTTTTTGCTTTTCCCAATCTCGCAAATGTGTGCTGCGGAAACGGAAGAGTGCCTGCTTCGCTATAGCCTGGCGCCGGGCGAAGTGCTCCGCTACGAGGTCGAGCACCTTGCGAATACAAATACCCGCATGGAAAAAACGGACGTTGCCTCTAGCGTGCGGACTTCCAGCACAAAAACCTGGCGGGTCACCGACGTCAATGACGCGGGTGAAATGACCTTCGAACATGTGATCGAATCGGTCGACATGAGCCAAAAGAATGGCGAAGCCGAAGAGGTTGCCTGGGACAGTACCACGGACGTCGAACCTCCTCGCGTTTTCCAGAGAGTCGCTGACCAACTGGGGCAGCCGATCGCCACGATCCGGATCAACGAACAGGGTCAAGAACGAGAACGTCTAGACGACAAAGGAACCAAAACGGATCTGGGCATGGGTGGACTGACCATTCCTCTTCCAGAAACTCCCGTGAAGGTCGGCGGGCAATGGGCCGTCCCTCGGCAAATCCGAGCTCGCACCGAAAAGGGCGAAGTCAAACAGATCAAAATCCGCGAACTCTACACCCTAGAAAAACTTTCCGCTGGCGTCGCGACGATCACCGTTCGCAGCGAACCGCTGACCCCGATCGGGAACGCCAAGATGAAGTCCCAGGTTATCCAGCAGTTAAGCAACGGGACGCTCCGCTTTGATGTCGACGCCGGCCGCCTGCTAAGCAAACAGCTGGATTGGGACGAAACGGTCATCGGATTCGATGGAGCCGACAGCATGATGGAATATCGAGCTCGATTGACCGAGAAATTGGTTAGCGAACCTACGACCCGCACAGCGCGTCGAAAGTAACAAGATATCAAGTGGGTCTCCACTTGATATCCAGCGGCCTACGAGAGACGATAGCACCGGTACAGGAATCGCGCAGCGACTGGTTAAGATCACCGGGCACACGCGATTCCCGTCTCCCGCGCCCATAGCTCAGCTGGATAGAGCAACGGACTTCTAATCCGTAGGTCGAAGGTTCGAATCCTTCTGGGCGTATTGATTTTTATCGTTGCCTTTTTTTCAGCCGACGCTCCGTTGAAAAGAAAGCTAAGATCTGTCATATTCTCGACCCCGCTGATATCGAATCGGTTTCGGCGGGACCGCTGAACGACACCGCGATTTGGTGAAGTTCACTACAGCGGGCTGTAGCGCAGCCTGGTTAGCGCGTTTGACTGGGGGTCAAAAGGTCGGAGGTTCGAATCCTCTCAGCCCGATACAAAACGAAAACAGCTCGTCGCATTCATTTGCGGCGAGCTGTTTTTTATGGAATCTACTGAAACTCTCTGCTTCGCTGCCTCTAGATGGCAACCCTGCCGCCGCGTCGCCAATCGGCGACTCCTACTCGGACTCCGGTCGCCGGTTCAATTGCGATGCTATGGGCGGCCCCTTGGACGCTGGTGGTTGTGACCTTGTGCCCATAATCCGCCAGTGAATCTTTTAATTCGGCCAGCGATTCACCTGAACCGATTTCCAATCGCAATGCATCGGGCAGCCACTGGTGATGGAACCGAGACGCTGCGATCGCATCGGGAAGGCTGCGGTTATAGTTCAGACTCTGAACCAAGATACAGATCACCGTATTGATAATCGTCCTCCCGCCGGGGCTGCCCGTTACCAACACGTTTGCACCATCGCGGCGGACGATCGTTGGGGTCTGCGAGCTAAGCATCCTTTTCCCCGGAGCCATTTGGTTGGCCTTGCTGCCGATTTGCCCTCGGTCGTTTGTATAGCCGGGGACCCAATTGAAATCGCCCATTTCATTATTGAAGACAAACCCGGTCGCCGGATCCAATAGCCACGATCCCCAACTGGCTTCCAATGTGTACGTATTCGAAACAGCCATCCCGTCGCGATCGACAACGGAAAAATGGGTCGTTTGAGGACTTTCCGGCGGGCCATCGCTTAAAACCAGCGATCCCGCAATGTCGCGGCTGTCGGTCGCGCGGTCCAATGAAATACTGTCAGCCAACTCCTCGGCATAAGCGGTCGTCGAGAGGAAATCGGGAATCGACACGAAGTCGGGGTCTCCGAGATACGCTGCCCGTTCGCGAAACGCCCTCCGCATCGTTTCAGCGATCCGGTGAACATCGTCCCGGTTCCAGTCGGCCTGCCCCGACGGGGAATCCACCCCACCGGTTAAACCGATGTGCTCAAGCATCCGCAAAACCAACTGAACCGTGATCCCCCCCGACGACGGAGGCGGTGGCCCGTAGATTTCGTGCCCGGCGTACGCGGTCTGAATCGAAGCACGCTCGACCGCCCGATACGTTTTTAAATCCGCCGCGGTAATCCACCCTCCAACCTTGGAAAAGTACGCGGCCAGATGCCTAGAGGTTTCGCCAGTGTAAAATTCATCCGATCCCTCCGCCGCAATTCGCTCCAGTGTCTTCCCTAGCACCGGTTGCCTCAAAACATCTCCGATTTGCCAGGGTCGTCCCGCTGGATGCGCAAACGTATTGGTCAACGGTTGATGCCGTTCATTGCCCGATTTTTGAATCGACGCCAACACGCCATTCAGTGTCCTCGCCAACCAACCGTCCACGACACAGCCATGGTTCGCCAATTGAATGGCTGGCTGCACTAAACGGTCCCAAGTCAGTTTGCCAAACCGAGCATGTGCCAATCCCAAACCTCGAACGGTTCCTGGCACGCCCACCATTTTTGGATGCCGGCGATCACGCTGCTGTGCGAGACTGGTTGGCGTCACGATTGCGGGTGCCGTTTCCCGGTAATCGATACAGACAGGTGCTTCATTGACCGGCGACACCATCATGAAACCTCCGCCGCCGATGTTCCCGGCTTCCGGCCAGGTGACTGCCATCGCCAATGCGGTTGCCACGGCGGCATCGACGGCGTTGCCCCCCTCCTTAATGACCGTCATCCCGATGCTGCTGGCGATCGCCGAATTGCAGCTAACGGCGCCGCCGCGGGTGCGAGCCACGTCGACCGTGTGCGGGTAGAGCGTTTCGCCATGCAGATCGCCGCCACTCCAAGAGGCCAACGAGCCTGCTCCACCGACGGCGGTTGCAAAACGAAGAAGTTCACGGCGATTCAATGGAGGTGACATATGCCAAACATTCTTAAGCGAAAAACAGGATCGGGATCGTGTTAAAATTGTCGCGCCACAGCATCGTCAAATAAGTGATGAGTGTGGCAATCATTTCACCCTCCTTTTGAGACGTGCGATAAATAAGTTGATATTTTGACAGCAGCTGGCGCCTGCCAGATACCCGCGCGCCACGTCCCCTCGTCGGTTTACCCGACAGGAACGCAAGATTTCAAATTAGAGGTGGTTGCCCCCACGGTTTTCGCATCCAGTTCGGATTGCCGCTTTTAACGGCAATCCGAACTGGATGCGTTTTCCTGGAGCCCTGCGAACTAATTTCAAATCTTGGCTTCATGCCAGCAAGCTGGCATGGGGCCTTTTCTCCCTGCCACACTCACTACTTATTCACTACTCATTTATCACACGTCCCTCAAGAACTGTGAAGTCAACTTCTTCCTCGTGGCTTGTCAAACCGTCAACAGCCTATTGATCGAAGACGGTCCGGTTACCCTGCATGTGGCGATTTGTTATAGTCTACTCCTTGCTCAAACAAGTACTGCCGAATTCTCACCCGGAGGCCGTGTGTCGGTTTACCTGTCAAGGTAAATGGTTTCGCAACGATTGAATGCGTTTATTTGAACTGCTTCTATCGCTATGTTTGCTGGGTCAGATCGTTCCTGCCTACGCACAAGGTCCCTCTCTGACTTCCGATTCAGTTCTTGAATCCAGTCCCCTTCGATCGGCCCCTCGGCTTGCGTTTACCGAAACGGAATTGCCGAACGCCCCCGAAGGACACCTCAGCCTTTCTTGGAATTCGCTGACCGAAGGGACGCGTTACGAAGTGACCGACGACGAGGGTCAACGGATGTACCAAGGGGAAGTTCCGCTCGCCTTTATTTCGGGCCTGCCTGATGGAACCCATAAATTTTACCTAAAAGCCTACACGCCCGAAGGGCAACTTCTTGCCGAGGGTGCCGCACCAGCGATCGTACCGGTCAAACACTGGTCACTGACCATTGCGTTCTCGCTATTTGGGATTGGCCTGGTCGTTTTCGTGATCTTGATCGGAACGATCGTTCACGGAACGTTAATCACGCGTGGCGAAGAGAACCAACCGCTTGCTGAAAAGCCAAACCGAGGCACCAAGCAGGAGACTTCCGCGTGATTGCAGCCAGTCCGATTCTATCGCCAACTGCGGGATACACGATGCTGGCCATCTTTGGCCTGCTGTGGATTTTTCTGGGCATCTGGTGGGGGCGTCGAGCAAAGAACTACGACGGTTTCTCGGTTGCCGGACGCAATGTCGGCTTGGCGTTGGGCACCGCCACCGCCGTCGCCACCTGGATCACCTCCAATACGACGATGCTGGCTCCTGAATTCGCTCTCAAACTTGGTGTTTGGGGAGCCTTGGGATACGCGACCGCCAGCTTTGGTTTGTTTGCCTTTGCACCGATGAGTGGACGCATTCGCCAACTGATGCCGCATGGTTACACAGCCGTCGAATTCATCCGCCGCCGGTACGGCATGGTCGCCACCATTCCGTTCCTGTCGATCTCCCTTTTCTACGCCGTCATCTGGTTGATCACGATGGGGATGGCCGGAGGAAAACTACTGGAGGTTTTGGCCGGCATACCTTACGAGGTCGGCATCACGGTGGTCCTGTTGGTCTGCGTGATCTACACGCTATTCGGCGGGATGTACGCGGTCATCGGAACCGATTTCATCCAAAGCCTAATCATCCTGATCGGACTGGTCGTGGTGGCGATCGCGGTTCTGTCTCAGGTCGATATCACTCAAGTCCACGGCAAACTAACGGCCGACCGACCGATGCTGCTATCGGTTCTCTTTCCAGCAGCCCTGATGGCACTTTTCAATAACATGCTGTTTGGCTTTGGTGAAATTTTTCACAGCAACGTCTGGTGGAGCCGCGCATTTTCGATGCGAGAGGGCGTCGGCCCCAAGGCATACGCTTTGGGCGGTTTGTTATGGTTGCCAATTCCAATCGTCGCCGGCTTCCTAGGGCTGGCGGCCCCCGCGCTGGGTATTGGAATCAGTCAACCCGATACAGTCGGTCCGTTGGTCGCCGCAACGCTGCTTGGAACGGGCGGAGCCCTGTTGGTTTTTGTCGTCGTGTTCTGTTCGCTTGCCTCAAGCATCGACAGTCTTTTAGCAGCGACGTCGGATCTGTTGGTTAACGATATCCTGGAACCGCTGGCGGGCCGCCCCGTGGGAGAAAGAAGGAAGCGAAGCTGGTCATCGCTTAGCATTGTTGGACTGGGGGCACTGGCCTGGGTTGTCGCATTCCGCAACCAAGGAGGTTCGCTGGCAGGAGTCCTATTTCTTGCTGGCCCGATGGTCGGTAGTTGCATCTGGCCGATCGTCGGAGGGTTATACTATCGACGTCCCGGCCCGCTCGCGGCCGCGATGGCAATGCTACTAGGGAGCGTTGCTGGATTGTTGGCCTATCACTACATCGGTTGGTTTGTCGGTTCGCTGGTTGGAGCAACGGTTTCTGGCATCGTTTTTGCAGCAGGTTGCTGGCTTGCCCCTTATGATTTTGAATTTGCTCGTCTGTCGGAACGGCCCGCGGAACCGTCGTCTGAACCCCCTGCGGAAGATTTTGCTCCCGCTTCCGCATCTGCCACCCCCTCAGGAGAACATTGATGTTTCCTCTGTGGCTATTGCAAGTCCTGGTCATTGGCGGACTGACCCTTTGCTGTGTCGGCATCGTGCTGCTGATTATTTTCCTGGTAATCGATTCCAAAGATAGGCAGATTTGGTAAGTCCATGAATAAACTGACGAAACATCAAGTCTCGCAAGCCCTCTCGCCGGCGGCGTCCAATTCCAAAGGATTACGGATTTCGCCGGAAGACTTGCTGGCCAGAACCAACGGGCGGGTCGATCTTGAAGCCCTCGGTCAACTGGCGGGGCAATCGATTATCAATCCACGGCAATTTGATCGCCGCACCGTCAACGCGATCGCTCAAATGGCCGCCGTTTTGGAAATGCGGAATGTCGAAATCGACAAACCGCTTGACGGCAAGATCGCGATCACCGCGTTCTTCGAACCGAGCACGCGAACGCGACTGTCCTTCGAAAGTGCCGTGCAACGCTTGGACGGGAAAGTTCTCTCGGTCCCGGATGGTCAAGTGACCGGAATCGCCAAAGGAGAATCGCTGGCCGACATCGGCGAGATGTTCAACACGTATGGGGATGTGGTCATCATGCGGCACCCCGACACCAACAGCATGGAAGAGATCCGCCGCAACCTTCAGCGGCCATTGATCAATGCAGGCAACGGTTCGGGCCATCATCCGACTCAAGCGTTGATCGATTGGTACGCACTGCTGAAATGGCGTCCGGAACTGGCTACGGAACACTGCCCGCCGGAGCGTCGCATCCACCTTGGAATCATCGGCACGCCCGGTTCGATGCGAGCCGTCAAAAGCTTCCTGCGTATTTCTTTGATGTTCCCCGGCGCCGTCAGCAAAATCACGATCATTTCGGAAATGGCTGATCCGGTTGGACTGGACTTGACCGAACCGATTGAACAGTCAGTGATCCCGATCACGATCACCAATGATGTCCAAAAAGTCCTTCCCGATCTGGACGTCCTGTACGTCAATTCGATCGCCTTTCTGGGAGACAGTTACCGGAACCTGGACGCTCGCTACAAATTGGACCGCAACAGCAAACTGAAACCGGGAGCCGTGATCATGCATCCCCTGGCTCGCAACCAGGAACTGTCGGAAGACCTCGACGAAACCGAACATAACCTCTACTTCGCCCAGGCTGCTGGAGCAGTCTTTGTGCGGCAAGCGATTCTGACGGCGGTCCTCGATCGCCTGGATCGCATCAACGGGATATAAGAAAATCTATGTGTGGAATCACAGGGTTCTGGAACCCTCATCGAACAAACGAGCGCGACCTCCGATTTACTCTGGACGGGATGCTGGATGTCCTGGATCACCGCGGTCCCGATGACCGTGGCAGTCGTTTCTATGCGGACAAAGGACTGGCGCTGGGACATACGCGGCTGTCGATTGTTGGCCTGGACCACGGGCATCAACCGATCGCGTCCAAGACGGGCGACTATGCCGTCACGGTCAATGGCGAACTGTACGGCTACAAACGCATTCGGACGCAACTTGCCTGCGAATCGCTGGAGTGCGACGGCAAGAGCGACAGCGCGATCTCGCTACCGCTGTACCTAAAACATGGCCTGAAGTTTGTCGATCACCTGCGTGGTGAATTCGCGATCGTTCTGTACGACCAAAAAGAAAACCGCCTGATCCTGGTACGCGATCGGTTTGGAGTCAAACCGTTGTACTATGCGGTTAATGAACGAGGCGTCGTATGGGGGAGCGAGGTTAAATCGATCCTCAAACACCCCGACGTACCTGTCAAACTTTGCCCCCAGGCGGCTGTGCATCAAATGATGCAGGTCATGGTCCCTGGATCGACGGCATTCGAAGGGGTCCAAGCCCTTCAGCCAGGACATATGCTGATTGTTCAAATGCAATCCGGACGCCTGGAAACCCGTACTCAACGTTGGTGGGATTTTACTTTCCCAACCTCTCACGAATCGCATCCCGACCCAACCGAATATGTTCAAGGCGTTCAGGATCGCTTGATCGATGCGGTCGCGACGCGTCTGGAGGCAGACGTTCCGGTCGGTTGCTACCTTTCAGGAGGAATCGATAGCTGTTCGATCCTAGGTTTGGCAACGACGCTTCAGCAGTCACCGATCAAAGCCTTTACGATCGCTTTTGATAGTGACGCCTACGATGAATCAAGCATCGCTAAACGGATGGCCGAACGGACGGGCGCCGAACAAGAATTGCTCCGCTTGACCGAAAAGGAGCTTTATGGCCCAGCGTTTGAGCGGGCGACGTGGCACGCCGAACGTACGTTTTACAACACGCTGGCAGTTGCCAAATGGCACATGAGCCGGCGAGTCCGAGCCTGTAATTACAAGGCGGTGATCACCGGCGAGGGATCGGACGAACTGTTTGGTGGGTACCCGTTCTTCAAACGTGACTGGTTAGGCCGCGAAGGGGAGGGAGGCATTTTCGCCGGGGCAATCCTCGCCGAAGAAGATCTCCATCACGATGCATGGCAGGACCTCTGCGGGTTCACCCCTTCATGGATGCAGCCCTGGATGCTGGTCCTTGATCGCGTCAAGCCGCTTTGGTCCGATTCCATTCGGGACATGCTGCAAACCTACGACCCAGTCGCCGAAGTCGCCGCAGCGATCGACAGTGAACAGGTCCGTGGCCGCCACGCATTGGATGTTTCGCAGTACACGTGGAGCAAAACCATGCTGGAAGGTCAGATCCTCACCTGGGGCGGCGATCGCATGGACATGGCCAACAGCATGGAGGCCCGTCCCGCCTTCCTAGACCATCACCTTGCCGAGTACGCAACCACGATCCCGCCGGAAATCCGGATTCGCAACGGAGTCGAAAAATGGGTCCTCCGCGAAGCGATGGTGAACGTCTTGCCGCGCGAATTATACGAGCGAGAGAAATTTGCTTTTATGGCGCCGCCTGCACACACCGATCCGGTCAAACGGAATGCCGTGCAAGAAATGATCGATCACTGGATTACTCCAGAAAGGGTCCAGGCTGTCGGATTATTCGATTACGATTCGATAACCAAATTCATCGCCGATGCATGGCACGAACAAGACACCACGCTTGCTCGCCGCAACGACATCATCATCAACCACACTCTGCAATTGCACATGCTGCATGGTCAGTACGTCGAAGAGATGCCACTGCCGGCGGTCGACTAGGGCTAGAGCGGTGAAGAGATGCAAGTGCCGCCATTCGCTCGGGACGTGCGATAAATAAGTTGCGAATGTGGCAGGGAGGAAAGGCCTCATACCAGCTTGCCTGGCAGAAAGCCAAGATTTGAAATTTGATTGATAGAGTTCCGTTTCCGGGCTTGCCCCGGCGGGCTCACAACTGACAGCTACTCTCTTGTACCATCGAAATGCGGTTCCCAAAGGACGTTCTTTCACCGGGGACATGAAATCTATAAATGAAGGGTTTGCAGCCGTTGACGAGTCGACATGGTGCCGATTGAACACGTAGCCCGGAGGGCGGCAGATACTTGCCGGCGGTGCGAGCCGCCGGAGTGGGTATCGCGAAAAGGAAAGCCCAGCGGGCGACAGAACCATCCTTATCTGTCGCCCGCTGGGCTTTCATACGCACGCACGCCAGGTTTCCGTTGACTTACGCCAACTGCAAGTATCTGCCGCCCGCTGAGCTAAAAGCACTGCGTTCAGACTCGGATGGGCAGGGTTGAAATCGTCACCAATCGATTTCAGGTCCCCCGCGAAAGTAGCTTTAAGGGAGCGTTCTTTCGCGGAACGAAAGGCGACAAACACTAACAACATTGGGATCCGATTGAAGGCTTGTTCGTTACTCTCTTACGCTGAAATAAATTTATGCAGGTCAACATAGAACGAATCAAACAAGACATCCTGGCGCTCGCAGAAATCGGACGCAACCAAGCGGACCGTGGCATCTACCGAATGGCTTTCACCGATGCCGACATGGAAGGCAAACGGTGGCTGCAGGACCAGATCGCTGCCGCCGACCTGCCCTGCAACGTGGACGGCGCCGCCAACGTTTCGGCCACTTTAGACGGGATATCCGACGGGCCCCGAATGATTGTCGGTTCCCATATCGACACCGTCCCCTGTGCAGGGGCTCTGGACGGCACGCTTGGCGTGGTTGTTGGGCTGGAATGCCTGCGAAGCATGCGTGAAAACGGCATTCAGCCCGAACAAACCATTGAACTGATTGCCTTCAGTGATGAGGAAGGCCGCTTTGGGGGAATGTTCGGTTCGCATTCGATCTGTGGACTGATCACGCCCGACAAACTTGCCACCATGAAAGATCTGGATGGCATCCTGCTGCAAGAAGAAATGGAGCGTCAAGGATTCGATCCATTAAAAGCCCTCGATGCGGCTCGTGAACCGGAATCGATCGCAGCCTATGCGGAACTCCACATCGAACAGGGCCCGGTCCTCGACCGCATGAACAAATCGGTGGGGATCGTCGATGAAATCACCGGGCTGTTCACGTGGTCGGTCTGGCTTCGTGGCGAAGCGAACCATGCCGGAACGACTCCGATGGACATGCGAAACGATGCCTTCATGGGGCTTGCCGATTTTGCTCACGAGATCCCGCGTATCCTCGAGGAAAACGGCAGCGACCGAAGCCGAGCCACTATCGGAAAGGCTCAAATCCTGCCAGGAGCCGCGAACACGGTGCCGGGATTAGTCGAATTTTCGCTGGACTGCCGCGATACGTCGGAAGAGAAACTGGATGAACTGGCGACGGCATTTCGCAAAGCGCTTTCAGCGATCGCACGACGACGAAGCCTGATGTTTGAATTCGAACAGAAGAGCTATTTGCATCCGGTTCAGTGCAGCCTGCCACTGGTCGAAAAATTCTGCAAACACGCGACCGCGTTGGGGCTGGATTACCATCGCATGCACAGTGGAGCGGCTCACGATGCGCAGATCATGGGCCGGATGGTCCCGACGGGAATGATTTTCGTGCCCAGCAAAGGGGGGCAAAGTCATTCGCCGGCGGAATGGACCGCTTGGTCGGATATCGAAGCGGGAGCCAATCTGATGCTGCAAACCTTGCAGGACTTCGGTTAAACGTCGTTTAAGACTAGAATTCTCATCGGTCGGAAAATCGCAGCACGCGATCGGTTCCGCGACCTTTCTCTCCAGCTTCCTCATTGATTCCCTTTGACTCCTATGCCGCAATCGTCCGAGGAACATATCGATCCGCTTCGGGATGCCTACTTCGATTCATTTGTCGATACCCCAGAACACCGCGAATTCATGCTGGCCGGGCGGACCGCGCTTCTGTGCATCGACCTGCAATACCTGGACGCGAAACCTGGATTTGGAGTTTTCAGCCCCGATCAATCGAGCGGCATCGAACCGGAAGCCCAAGAGTTTTACTTCGGTCGCCTGGAATCGACGGTCTTGCCTAATGTCAAACGTCTGCAGGATGCTTTCCGAAGCCACAACCTTGAAGTCATCCACACCCGCATCCAATCCTTGACGCGTGACGGACGCGATCGCGGCAAAGGGCATAAGCGTTTGGATCTGCTGGCCGCCCCGGGATCGAAAGAAGCCGAATTCTTGGAAGAGATCGCTCCCGATGTCGATCGCGATGAAATTGTGATCAATAAAACGGCCAGTGGCGTTTTTTCGTCAACCAACATCCACTACGTTTTGAAAAACCTAGGAATCGAATCGCTTTTTGTCGTCGGCGTTTACACAAACGAATGCGTTGAAACGACTGTCCGCGATGCCTGCGACCTTGGCTACTTGGTCACAGTCGTTGAAGACTGCTGCACCACCGTCACCCCTGAACTGCATGAAGCCTCGCTGGCGACGCTGCGAGACCGATACGCCCGCGTTATCAAAACAACCGAAGCGCTCGCTGCGGTCCATCAGAACAAAGCTCCATCCGCATGACCGTTTCGGCTAACTGGTACGACTACCCTCAATATTTCGATCTCGTCTTTCGCGACGAAAACGACGACGAAGTGGCGTTCTTCAAAAAGGCTTTTGAAGAACATTCCAAGATTCCGGTGAAACGTTTGTTCGAACCGGGCTGCGGCGGAGGTCGATTGATCGTCGACATGGCAGCCGAAGGGTACGAGATGACCGGGCTGGATATCAGCAAACCGTCGCTGCAGTACCTTAAAAAACGGCTCAAACGGCGAGGCCTGTCGGCGGAACTGATTCACGGAGACATGACCTCTTTTCAGCTTGAGGAACCTGTCGACGCGGCGTTCTGTACGTTTAATACGTTTCGGCACCTTCTGACCGAGGAGGAGGCCGTTAAACATCTGTTTTCCGTCGCCTCGGCCATCCGCCCCGGCGGCCTATACATTCTGGGATTCCACATCATCCCCTTGGATGCCGACGAAGAGTGCACCGAGCGATGGAAAGCCAAACACTCCAGCACGGTCGTCAGCGTCACCCTAACGGTTCGCAATTTTAACCGCGAAGCGAGACGGGAATCGATGCGAGCCACCCTGACCGCAAAACGACATGCGAAAAAGGATGGAGTCAGCAAAGTCGTCAAAACCATCCGCTGCCAAACCGATTTTGACCTGCGTCTGTACACCGTCCCGCAAGTCGAAGCGATGCTGGCCAAAGTGGAGTTGTTCGAAATCGCCGAGATCTACGATTTCGACTATGACATCGAAACGCCACGAGACTTAGACGACGACCTAACCGACGCATTGTTCGTACTGCGCAGGGTCTAGAGGCCCCAAGACCGCAAAAGTCGCGAAGCGACGACATGTGATAGCCTGGGACGCAAAAGTCGCGAAGCGACGACATGCGAAAGCCTGGGACGCAAGTCCCAGGAACACGCAGCCCCAAGACCGCAAAAGTCGCGAAGCGACGGCATGCGATAGCCTGGGACGCAAGTCCCAGGAACACGCAGCCCAAGACCGCAAAAGTCGCGAAGCGACGACATGTGATAGCCTGGGACGCAAGTCCCAGGAACACGCCCCCCAAGACCGCAAAAGTCGCGAAGCGACGGCATGACCATAAACGGCAAATCCGCGTCACCGCAATTGATTGCCCGGGAGCTTCATTCATGTCGTCGCTTCGCGACTGAACGGGGAGCTTTGGTTGTTAACCTGGGACTTGCGTCCCAGGCTATCACATGCCATCGCTTCGCGATTGAAACGCACGAGACCCGCGTCCCCGGCTATCGCATGTCATCGCTCGCGATTGAAACGGACGACACTCGCGTCCCCGGCTATCGCATGTCATCGCTCGCGATTGAAACGGACGACTCGCGTCCCCGGCTATCGCATGTCATCGCTCGCGATTGAAACGGACAAGACTCGCGTCCCCGGCTATCACATGCCATCGCTTCGCGATTGAAACGGACGAGACTTGCGTCCCAGGCTATCGCTTCGCGATTGAAACGGACAGGAACCGCCCCAACGGTGTTATTCGCCGGCGGGCGGGTCGAAATTGAATTCTTGCCATTTGACCGCTTTGTCCATCGGCTCGATTCGCATCACGAGAACCCCGTTTTGATACAAACGAACGGTCCCTGTGGATTGGCTGACGACGACCGAAATGGCCTTGGTCTTGCGGGTGATCGCGGCTCCCGCCCAGTGCCTAGCTCCTAAGCCTTTGGACATTTGAAGGTCTTCGTGCGAAACCTCCAACATCTGTCGACTGCGTTCGATATACCCATCCGGGGTAATGATAAAAGCTCCGTCCAGCTGCGAAATTTCTTTCGCATCTTCGCTGACTCGAGCGTCCATCAGATTGCGATGTTTTTTGTTGTAGCCACGAAACGGGTCCGCGCCACTGTCTTTGGTGTGCTCTAAGACGCGGCGAGTGTCGCCCACAACAAAGAGTGCTCCGACCGCTTTGCCTTCACGTCCTTCACGTCCGATCTGGACCGCCAAATCGACGACCGCCTTCAGCGTGTTTAGCGGGACGCTACTTTCCAGACGCTGCAGGTCGCGAACGCTCAGACGCCGCATCCGTTCGTCCAACTGCATATGGCTGATCGAATCGAATCGGCCCTGCTGGAATCCGCTATAGAGCGTGATGACTTCGCCGTTGGGCCGGATCAGTTCGTCGGCGGCCGCTTCCAACAAAGCATGCTGCAGGCGTTCTAAGAGTGGTGCTTTCTCTTTGTTCAGCGCCAGCGGTAGCAGCCCAACTTCGGCGGCTCCCTCCAGGTCTTCTTCACGGTCAGCCGCGACGATTGTCGAGATTTTCTCGTTACACAACTGGCTAAGTTTTTTCCAGTCGGTGGTGCCATCCAACAAAATCAAAATCGCGCCAGCCCCCAACGCCTCTGCCGTCCGAACCGCCATGCGGACCATCTCAGCATTGTGTTTCGTTAGCCGTTGCGATGCCATTTGCAGCTTAGAGTGAGAAGGAATAGCGGAAGTTTCCGCTGAAATTTACCTCTCTTTTCCAAACCCGGCAATTATACATTCCACCTTATTTCGGGATTTCCGAAAATTTGCCCGATTAGTGGCGGTGTTGGTTGCTTCGATGGTGCCCACGAGCAACCGCCGCTTGCGTCCACGGCGATCCTGCATCGTAGAGACGCTGATGATACAACGACAAGGACCTGAGTGCGTGCCCTTTAGGACCAACAGACCAGTCCTTTGCCCGGTATCGGTACATCGAATTGGCAAGGAAGTTGACCGCACGCAACATCCGAGGATCTTGCAATTGTTCATCGCTGGAAACACCGATCAACCACTCCACGATGTGCCCGGTCGTCTGCACCTTGCGATCCACGTCCGACCGATCACCACGTCCTTCAAACCATTCGGTGCTCATCGATCCATCGGGATTCTGAAGCTTCCAAGCGTAGTCGACGAAGTCGGCGATGAACTGGTCTGCGCGAGCCCACTGCCCGGTCATTTCTCGCCCCTGTTCCCGGCGAATCCGCAGTGCATGACTTAGCCCCATCAAACGGTGAGTCCCGCCACAGGCCGCCCCAATAACCTGCTGATCAAGCTCTTCGCGTATCAGTCGCTCAAAATCCCACTTCTCACCATCGTCTGATACCCACTGCGCGTCCGTGTCCATGTAGTGAGCCAAACCGATCAGAGTGAACGTCAGTTCGGCGCCACTACGACAGGCTCGCTGTTCATGTTCAATCAATTCAGCGACCGAGAACTCATGCCCTTCGGCGTGCAAAGGATACGATTCGGGGACTCCGACCAAACCTAAAACGGCCAACATCTGAGCCTGATGCCCCTGCAGGCCAACCCCTTGCTTGGGTGCAATCCCGTGCCGGTCGACGGTGAACATTCGCTGGCCACGACAAATGTTGTTACCTGCCATCCAAGCGATCGCGTTGAAACGCTTGCGGCCGGAAACCACCTGGGTGTCGATCCCAAAGGCCATGATCGAGTGCATCATCCCCCACGAACTACGTTTCGAAGCGATCTCGGGGCGTTGGAAGTAGTACGTCAGGGTCGTTTCGATCGGTTGACGCAGTCGCTGTGCCGCTGCACCAACGACGATCGGTTTTGGCTGTGGTCGCTCCACTTTAGCGTTTTGTTTTCCGTCGAACGAATCCGCTGCCAATTCTTCAACCTGTGACTCCTCGCCCGCCTCTCGCTCCATGTCCCCGATGTAGACACCCATCGGCAGTTCATTGTCCCCATAGGTCTCCGGTTCGAAATCGGAACCTTCGTTGTCCTCAGCCAAAACAGGACGACGTACGGGCAAGGCGTTTTCGACAGGTTCCAATGCAATTTGCACTTTAGGTTCCACGACCACTTTGCGATTCCCGGCCGCTTCCAGTTCCCCATTCGAACGGTTGGCGGTCGTCGCTTCCGGACCTGTGAGCACTGTTTCGGAATTTTGACGAGGCGCCGCTAAGCTCATGTCCAGCGAATGACTTTTCGTCGATTCATTCGCGGGCGTCGCTTCCGCAGCTTCGTCGTCGATCGTCAGATCATCCTTCGATTCACTCGGTCGCTCGGGAGCGGAAAGCGGTACCGGCTTAAGCCCTGCCAACGGTGACCGATGTGTGCGAACATCCGGGAATGCCATATCGGGTGCCGAGACATCCGGCATCACAACTTCCGGAACGGAAACTTTGGGAACCGAGGTATCTGGCAATGAGGGCGGATCGCGCAGTGGCGACCGCTGGTTGACGTGATCCCTTGCGACCCAGCCGTCGACCTGACTGGCTGCAGGTGCGGTCTTTGCCGACGAACGGCCGGTGGTGATTGGGCTTTCGGGTAAGCGAGCGACACGTTCGGCAGGCTGGCTTGCAGGCTTGGCAGCGACCGCTTTTGGTGCTGCCGTTTCAGTGGTTTTGACAGGGTCGGCAGCTAGCACAGCAGCCTTCCGAGTCCCCGTTACCGGTTTCCCACTGCTCGGCTCCAGCAGCACAGGAACTTGACTTGCGACCCGCAGCGGGGAATCAGCAACTGCAGTGGACGTCCAGGTGACTCCTACTAATGCTGATGCCAGGAGAAAACGTTTTGACAGCAAAGAAAACCGGGGTCGAGGAAGCGGCATTGAGCTCTTTCTTGGCCAGGCAGGAGCAATTTCGGAATACGCACGAACTGCGCAAGGGATACACAGTGCTTTATCGGAAGCGGGTCGGCTGAAGTTCAACCACCTCCTCAAATACCCCCGGCAAAACCGGTAGGCACCCGTGCAACTTCCACCAAACTTCCTCGCTGTCGCATCTGCCCCATGTTTCCATCCGGGGAATTATCAAGCGGCGTTAGCCTGACGTTTACTAAAAATCCGATCGATTTCCGCTTGAACATCTTCCACCGAGATGGCTCGCATTGCAGTGTTCGCGGCACTGCGGCGTTCGCGACGTGTCCCATCGTGAAAAGTACGCTGGACCGCCCGGTGTGGTGGTCCATAGGGGCCCGAATCGATTGCTCTGGTCGAACCATGCAGTCCGATGGTCTGCGTCCCCATCGCGACGGCCATGTGCATCGGCCCGCTATCGGCACTGATCATCATATCGGCCGCTCCCAGCAAGGCAGCCAAATGAAGCAGATCCGTATCGGGGGCAAGCGTGGCACTTCCACCCGACATTTCGATCACCTCCTCGGCCAAAGCCCGTTCTTTGGCGTTGCCCCAGATGACGACCGATTTTGCTTGATACTGCGTTTCCAAATAGGACGCGACCGCACCAAATCGATCCATTTCCCACAATTTCGAATCCCAGGAGGCTCCTGGATTCAGGATCACCAACCGCTGTGGATTTTGTCGCCGCCATGTCTTGGCCCAGGCCCTCGCTTCGGCCGGAACGGGCAACTGCCAACGAATCCGCGACTGTTTGATAGCAAGCGGTCCCAGCAAGCCCAAAGATCGGTCGGTCAAATGTGGTTTGGTCGTTTTGACCAGCACGTTATTCAGCCACTGGCTCAGTTCGGCCCCATGATAACCGCGATGGCCAATGCGGCGTTTGGCGCCACTCAAATGGCAGGCGAGTGCCGACTTGGTATTTCCCTGACAATCGATTGCGGTATCGACCTGAAGCGCCCGCAATCGCTGACGAGCATCCCAGATTCCTTTTGGAGACGTAAACCATCCCCGTTCAAGCTCGATCACGGCATCCAGGAATTCGTGTCCGCGAACCATCGCCGCGGACTTGCGTTCCACCACCCAGGCCAGGAAGGCGTCTGGATAGGCATCCCGAAGCGCACCGGCGACGGGCAGGGTCAAAATAGTATCCCCAATCGCACTCATACGAGAAATCAGGATTCGATTGGAGGATTCTTCAGGACGGGGGGAAATAGTCAATTGTTTGATAGCAGGCGTTTTTTTGGCAGCAGACATGCGAGTCTTAGTCCAGCTGGAAGCAATAGAATCGGGAAACCGACTGGGATTTTCTCGTATACCAGATTCCACCCTCCCACGGCCAGCACAGAAATCGTTATAACTGAACCGGATCACCCTGCTTACTCACACCCAGCGAAGTCGAACGGACCGACATGAACATTCCTATCCTGTTTGCTGCCGGCATAACCACGGTACTAATGATTGTTGGGGGCCTGCTTGCGGGCATCCTACTGTTGGTGCTGTTCGTTATTTTCGTTCGCTACGGAAAACTGTGGTTCCAGGCCTACATGTCGGTGGCGGACGTTAGCCTTGTCAGCCTGATCCGGATGCATTTCACCAAGGTGAATCCGCACGTGATCGTGCAAGCCAAGATCATGGCCGCTCAAGCTGGTATGGATATCAACCGGCGGACCGGGATCAGCACCCAGCGTCTGGAATCCCATTACTTGGCAAACGGCAATGTGATGAATGTGATCCACGCGATCATCGCGGCGCATCGTGCTAGCATCGAACTTGATTTTGATCAGGCAGCTGCGATCGACCTGGCCGGCCGTGACGTCTTGGACGCGGTCCAGACCAGCGTCTACCCCAAGGTCATCGATTGCCCCGATCCACGTCGCAGCGGAAAAACGACGCTAAGTGCCATCACGAAAAATGGGATCGAACTGCGGGTCCGTGCTCGAGTCACCGTGCGAACCAATTTGGCTCAGCTGATTGGTGGAGCGACGGAAGAAACGATTATCGCTCGCGTGGGTGAATCGATCATTAGCTCGATCGGATCGACGTCATCGCATTTCGAAGTCCTCGAAAACCCAGACATGATTACTCGAGCCGTTTTGAAACGCGGCTTGGACGCTCAGACCGCTTTCGAAATTGTTTCGATCGATATCGCAGACATCGACATCGGCGAGAACATCGGAGCCCGCCTGCAGTCCGACCAAGCGGAAGCGGACACTCGCGTCGCTAGAGCTCAGGCCGAACGCCGCCGCGCCGAAGCGATCGCTGAAGAACAGGACCAGAAAGCGAAAGTCGTCGCCAACCGGGCTCATTTGGTATTAGCCGAAGCGGAAGTCCCCAAAGCGATGGCCGAAGCCTTCCGCGCCGGCCGTGTCGATCTGAATCCAAAATCGTCGTGAGTTCGAACTTCCCTCCCGCTCGCTTCCAGCGAGTCAGTCGTCGTGTGCGGTTTGCCGGTGGAAATGGGTTTGACCTCAGCGGTATCGTCGATGAGTGCATCGACCGCCCCAATGCACCGCTAGTCCTCTTTTCCCACTGCTTCACCTGCAACAAAGACCTGAAGGCGGTGGTGCGGATCAGCCGGCGACTTGCCGAACAGGGAATGACCGTCCTCCGCTACGACATGACAGGCTTGGGGGGGAGCGATGGCGATTTTTCCGCAACGAACTTCCAAACGAATCTGGCTGATTTAATCGCAGCAGCGAATTTTGCGGCAGAGCATCTTCGTCCCCCTGACGCCCTGATCGGCCACAGTTTTGGCGGGACCGCGTCGCTTGCAGCGGCCGCAAACCGGGCCGCCACGCCCTCGCTCCAGCATCTAAAATGCTTGGTTACGTTGGCTGCCCCGACCGATACGCACCATCTGGCAAAACTGCTGATTCGGATGAACCCTCGGATCGAAAAAGAGGGCGAAGGAACCGTCAAAATCGGAGGCGTTGCGTTTCAGATCACGACGGCGATGGTGGAGGATTTCCGCAGCCATTTCGTGGAAGACATGATTGGTAAGATCGCTTTGCCGATCCTCGTCTGTCATTCGCCCCGCGATGAGACCGTCGGTTTCGAAAATGCGATCCGAATAATGCAATTGGCCAGCCATTCCGACACTCCCTCGCCGGTCAGCCTGTTGAATTTACACGAAGCCGACCATCTATTTTTGCGAGATGCCGACGACCTGATCTACGTCGCCGATGCGATCGCAAACTTCTTGCACCGATATGGCGAACGTGCCTAAACCGGGGCTGCAAAACGGCTGGACGATCCGTGAGACGTGAAAGTAGCGTTTGTGGGGGCTACTTTCACAGAGAGAACTTTCGCAGAGAAAGTGGAGTGACCGATATCACTCCACCTTTTGACGATCGATTAAAAGAGCGCTGAGTCGGTCTCGTCTAGATCCGTCTTCTTGCGTCCTCGTGCGGCGGGCGTGGTCTGCCCGATCGCATCTTTGCCGGCCGTTGGCCGATCCTCGAGTGATTCGAGGACCGGATTTCCATCGGCGTCAAAACCTGAGAGCTGTTCAACTCGACGTTCGGCAGCCTGCAGATGCTGGTGACATTCTTTCAGTCGCTTGATCCCTACCTCGTAGGCATCCAACGACTGTTCCAGTCCCAGCTCGCCACTCTCTAAGTCTCGAACGATTTGTTCCAGCGAAGCGAGCGAGCTTTCAAACGTCGAATCGGTCTCTTTTTTGACAACTTTCTTCTTAGCCATTAGCTGCAGCCCATGCTGTTTCCGCAGTTATGACAGAGGTAACAGTTCCCGTTGCGAACGGTGATGCTTCCGCAGCTGTCGCAACTTGGGGCATCGCTTTGGAACCGAGCAAACTGTTCACTTTGCCCACCGACGGGTGTTCCGTTCTGGTCATTCCCAAGGTTCCGGCTGATTCCAGCTCGTTCCAGGACGGCCAGATCCAACTTTGGACCGGTGAAGCGAGCGGCGGTCCCGGTCGCTTCAATCGTTGGCCCATTCCCACCTAGAACCGGCGCCGCACCATTTGGCTTGGCGGTTCCATTGGCAGGGGTCGATCCATTATCACCATTCGTTACCGGCGGCAACGGAGCTGGCTGGCTGGCTTCGCGGTATCCGGCCAGGAAGTGAATCCCTAGATAACGGAAGATATAGTCGACGACGCTTTTGGCGATCCGGATGTCGGGGTTGGTGGTGTGACCCATCGGTTCAAACCGGGTGTGGCTGAACTTGTTGACCAACACTTCCAAGGGGACGCCGTACTGCAACGCCATGCTGATGGCCGTCCCGAAGGCATCCATGATCCCCCCGATCGTGCTTCCCTCTTTAGCCATCGTGATGAAGAGTTCCCCCGGACGTCCATCAGGATAAAGTCCGATGTTCAGGTAACCTTCGTGTCCACCGATGCTGAATTTGTGGGTCAGCGACTGACGCGTATCCTGCAAACGTTCGCGACGAGGCTTGTAGACAATCTTTTCGACCGTCTTGGTGATCACTTCGGCGACCGCGGCCCCTTCTTTTGTTCCGCTCTTGGTGTTCAGCGGCTGAGACTGCTTGCTACCGTCACGGTAGATCGCGATCGCCTTCAGTCCCAGTTCCCAGCCCCAGAAGTAAGCGTCCGCGATATCCTGCGGCGTTACATCGTTTGGCATGTTAACCGTTTTGCTGATCGCTCCGGAAAGGAACGGCTGAGCGGCGGCCATCATCGTCACGTGAGCTCGCCAGCCGATGCTGCGAACTCCGCCAGCAGGCTTGAACGCACAATCAAAGACGGGCAGGTGCTCATCGGCCAATCCCGGAGCTCCTTCGATCGTATCTTTATCGTTGATGTAACTGATCATCGCCTTGATCTGGTCTTCATCATATCCCAGAGTCCGCAAGCCACCGGCGACGGTGTTATTGACGATCTTCAGCATTCCGCCACCGGCAAGCTGCTTGTATTTCACCAACGCGATGTCCGGTTCGATCCCCGTGGTATCGCAGTCCATCATGAAACTGATGGTTCCGGTAGGAGCCAAGACGGTTGCTTGAGCGTTGCGGAAACCATGTTTGGCTCCCAGTTCAAGGACTTTGTCCCAAAGGTTCCGAGCGGCGTCCTTCAGTTCATCGGGACCATCATCATGAATCGATTCCACGGCGTCACGATGCATTTGCATCACCTTCAGCATCGGCGTTTCGTTCTCTGCATAGCCGTCGAAGGTGCCGACAACGCCAGCGATTTCCGCACTGGTTGCGTTGGCGGTGCCATGTAGAAGTGCGGTCAACGAACCACAGATACCACGAGCCGCGTCGGAATCATAAGGAACCCCGGCGGTCATGATGACACTACCAAGATTACTGTATCCCAATCCAAGCGGACGGAAGCGGTGACTGTTTGCAGCGATTTCGTCGGTCGGGTAACTGGCGTGGTCGACCAAGATTTCTTGAGCGATGAAGAAGGCACGGGATGCCTTGCAGAATCGTTCGTGATCGAAAACCCCATCCTTCTTAACGAACTTCATCAGGTTGATCGAAGCGAGGTTGCAAGCGGTATTGTCCAAGAACATATATTCGCTGCAAGGATTCGACGCGTTGATCCGTCCACTATTAGGACAGGTGTGCCAACGGTTGATCGTCGTGTCGTACTGAACCCCTGGGTCGCCGCAGTGCCATGCGCACTCGGCCATCTGATTCAATAGTTCCTTCGCATCGTATTCCGGAGGGATCGCGTCGCAGTGCCGACTGTCGATCCACTTGGTCTGCCAACGTTTGCCTTGGCGAACCGCATCCATGTAGTCATCCGTTACGCGGACCGACAGGTTTGCGTTCTGGAAACAGACCGACGAGTAAGCTTCTCCGTTGAAATTCGATTCGTAACCTTCACGGATCAGGGCGTGTGCTTTCTTCTCTTCGTTCCATTTGCTTTGGATGAACTCCAAAACATCGGGATGCCAAATCTTCAGCGACTGCATCTTGGCTGCGCGGCGAGTCTTCCCACCACTCTTGACCACGCCGGCGATCGAATCATAGACACGCATGAAGGACAATGGGCCCGATGGGGTGCCACCACCCGACAGACGTTCGCGGCAGGACCGGATCGTCGACAGGTCGGTTCCGGTGCCGCTGCCAAATTTGAACAACATCGCCTCGCTGCACGCAAGACGCATGATGTCCTCCATGTTGTCTTCGACCGCTTGAATAAAACAGGCCGAACCTTGAGGAAATTCGTAAGGGTTGTCCGGTTGATCGACCGCCCCCAATTCTCGGTTCCAACGCCAGTTGCATTTTGCTCCGGCAACGCCGTACTGATGAAACAGTCCAACGTTAAACCAAACCGGGCTGTTGAAAGCTCCGTGCTGGTGCAAACACAACCAACTTAGATCGCGATAAAAATTCTCGCCGTCTTCCGCTGAATCGAAATACCCGTCCTGCAATCCCCAGTCGGCGATCGTGCGGGTGACTCGGTGAATCAACTGACGAACGCTCCGCTCCCGTTCGTCCTTTTCATTCGGGTCGCCGTAGAAATATTTGCTGACGACGACATTCGTTGCTAGTTGAGACCAAGCCGAAGGGATCTCGCAATCGTTTTGCTCAAAAAGAGCGTTGCCGGTTTCGTCTTTGATCGTCGCACTACGCAGTTCCCATTCGGTTGTATCGAAGGGACTGTCAGCGTCGGCGGGACAGAAATCAGCGGTATATTTCAAACCTGCTTCGCGATCGCCCAGCAAAGTACCGTACTGGCTGCGGGCATATTCGACGCCATGTTGTTCCGCGGGTTTGTTCTGGGATTTGTTCTCGGGGCGTGCATCGGCAGAAATGACATTTGCCATGTTTCAAGACTCCTAAAGGTTCGTCCGTGGGTTGCCTAACAATGCCTGATTTAAGCTGCGTCATGCAGAGCGATTGCTAACAACCAAAAATTTATGAGGGGGAACAGCAGCCGCACACACCAGTGTTCAGGTGTACCCTAAATCGTACGCAAGTACGCGACGGACGACCAGTTCGTTGGGCCTGTCGAATCGTCAAACAGAGGCTTCTAACACTACGGGTAGTGCTATCATTAAGACTCAAGCACTACATGCGGGACTGGGGACAAGATAGCGATCGGAGGACAAGTGTCAAACAGAAATTTAACAAAGCAGTAACTCGATAGCTCATAATGGTTTAGGCGGACACCCTTAAAATAACCGGGGTCGCGCACCTTGCCTAAACGACGGCGCAAGTTGTTTCCTTGCCCTAGTTTGCGTCAAACCATGCGCAACAAATCGGCTTCTGGGGAAAACATGTCAGAAACCAAAAAGTTTCTCATCCGTCTGGGGGGACCTGGACAGCTGGGGAAACCGCTCCGGCTGCTAGGCGATGAATGTGCCGCTAAGACGTTTCGTCCGGAGAAGAAGTTTTGTTCGGTTTAACAGGCTTGCAGAGCAAATGCCGGTTCGCTGCGGTCCGCCCACATTTGCGACAAACAAAGCGAGCCGCATGGGCTTCGGCCAACAGGTCTCTCAAATGGGCGCCAATCATCTCTTTGCTCCACTTACAAATCGATTTTTTGGGAACAGACATACTGGCTCGGAATAAGAAAGATTAAAACGAACGTGCGAAAATAGGCGGCGATCGGTAGACGTTGTGGGACAAACGGTTTCGTAGGGTCCTGCGGCTAAAGTCTCTCGCTGCAACCGATTTCGACAACATTGCGCAGCTTGCCGAATCAAACGGACTAATCTACCTTTCGCATACAACAATTGAATCTACTGGACGTCTCGAAGCCTTACGCGGTTTGTATTATGGATTTGCTTGCCTACCTCGCCCTAGTACCCGCTCTGGGAATCCTAGCTCAGTGGCTAGCCTGGCGAACTCAACTACCGTCTATTCTACTCCTGTTGGCCTTTGGGGTTATTTTAGGGCAATTCATCCACCCAGATCACCTGCTTGAGGATCTCACCGGGGCGACGGAACTAAGCAAACTGACCGGCATACCGACTCAGGTCGGTCCCGCCCTTCTTTTTCCGCTGGTTTCCCTTTCGGTCGCAGTGATTCTGTTTGAGGGAGGGATGTCCCTGCAAATTCGCGAATTACGCGAAGCGGGATCGGCAACCTTCCGATTGGTGACGATCGGCGTCGCGGTAACGATGCCCCTAACCGCCTGTGCGGCTCACTACGTGCTGGAATTCCCCTGGCGGCTGTCATTGTTACTAGGGGCGATCCTGACGGTTACCGGGCCGACAGTGATCGGGCCTTTGCTGCGTCAGATCCGTCCCAGCCGCCGAGTCGCGTCGACCTTAAAGTGGGAAGGGATCGTCATCGACCCGGTCGGAGCGGTTTTAGCCGTCCTGGTTTTCGAAGAAATTGTGCTCAGCCGCCACGAGTCACTGAACGTGATGGCGACGTCGATGCTGCTGACCAAGATCATCTTGGTAGGCTTACTGCTAGGCATCATGGGGGGCGTCTTCCTTTCACAGGCTCTCCGCCGTTATTGGCTTCCCGATTCGCTCCAAGGGGTCGCCGCCCTGGCCCTCGCGCTGGGGCTGTTTGCAATCAGCAACCATTTTGCGGAAGAATCCGGATTGATTGCCGTCACCGTATTTGGCGTCTGGCTGGCCAATCAAAAAGGGACCGAGATCGAGCATGTGATCGAGTTCAAAGAACATTTGAGGACTCTGCTGATCGGCTGCCTATTCATCTTGTTGGGGTCTCGCCTGGACCCGATGTCGGTGATCGATCTTGGCTGGCCCGGGCTGGCATTCCTGGTCATCATGATCTTGCTGGTTCGCCCGTTGTCCGTCTTTGTTTCCCTACTTGGAACACCGCTGAACTGGCGAGAAAAAACATTCATTTCGACGATGGCCCCCCGCGGGATCGTGGCAGCTGCGGTCAGCAGCGTGTTCGCTTTGAAACTGCAGCAATCCGAAGGGGGCGAAGCGGCAGCGATGGAGGAACAAGCCTTCCAGCTGATCACGGTCACCTTCCTAGTCATTATCGGCACGGTCGCATTCTATGGCCTGGTCGCCGGTCCCGTCGCCCGCCTGCTAGGACTAGCTCGCCCGAATCCGCAGGGATTGCTGATCGCAGGCGGAGACAGCTGGGTCCGTCAGCTAGCAAAGATCCTGACCGATCTAAAAGTGGACGTGATGCTTGTCGACTTGAACTACAACAAGGTGGCCGCGGCACGGATGGATGGTGTCCGAGCGGAATGCGTAAACATCTTGAGTGACCACGCCCGCGAAGAATTACAACTGGACGGTATTGGACGCTTCCTGGCGATGACTCCCAACGATGAAGTGAACTCGTTGGCGGTGAGCGAATTTCAGTCCACGTTTGGACGAGCGGAAACGTATCAGCTGGATTTCACAAGGCGTTCGGCTAGCGAGTCGCGATCCCTGTCGCATTCCCTGACAGGGCGAATCCTGTTTGGCAACAAACTAACGTTCTCGGCCCTTCGCGATCGCATGGAAGCGGGCGCCATCCTGAAGGCGACCACCCTAAGCGACGAATTCATGATGGATGACTTTCGTGCTCGCAATGGCAAGGATGCCTTGGTGATGTTCGTGATGTCTCCGAACGGGACCCTACAAATCAACACCGACGACCGCCAACTGGCCCCCGAACCTGGGGACACATTGATCGCGATGATCCATTCGGTATCGATCCCGAAAGATCACACTGCCTCCTCCCCCTCCGATCTAGACACTGGGACCGATGCCGATTCCTAAGCCCCTCCAGCGGATTTACGCTCGTTCAGTCTTCTACCCAACCCTGTGGTGGAACATGCTAAACGGCAGGCTGCTCAAACGACGCCAATGGTCCAGCAGGATCGATCCGAGCCTGATTGTGGGGGCCTTTCCGTTCGCCCGCGATGTCCCGGGGATGGCTGCCGAGGGAGTGACCGCGGTCGTCAATACGTGCGAAGAGTACGCCGGCCCGATCGCGGAATACGACAAATACGGGATCGAGCAACTGCATATCCCCACGACCGACTTCACCCACCCGCGGTTGGAAGATATCGAACAAGCCGTTGACTTCATTCAGTCGCATGCAGAGCAAGGGGGCACCACCTACGTTCACTGCAAAGCGGGCCGAGCACGTAGCGCAACGGTCGCAATCTGCTGGCTGATAAAATACCGAAACCTCTCTCCTGCTCAGGCTCAGGCCCTGCTTCTTAGCAAACGCCCCCACGTGAATCCGCGAGTCGAATTCCGTCCGGTGGTCGCCGAATTCGCCTCGAAATACCGCCCCTCTTAGCACCCCCTCCCCAAGGAGGATGCGTGTACAATGAACCGGCACGCTTCAGAGGTAGCGATTGGAGTAAAACCGTCTCCCCTTGATGCGTTGCTGAGCATGGTCGGCTCAGGCTGATAAATCCCTCGAAATGGGCAGCGAATCGCAATGAACGTTGCGGAAAGTAGGGTGCGCGATGGCGGATATCGAAGTGCTCCTTGTGGAAGACAGTCAAACCGATGCGTTGGTCATTCGAGCACACCTTCGCTCGAGCCATTTATTCCACGTCACGCACGTCTGCGACCTGGATTCCGCACTGCGGGCCCTCGATCACCGAGGAACCGACGTCGTCATCCTAGATTTGAACCTGCCTGATTCTTTGGGGCTGGACACATTCACGTCGATACGGAAAAAAAACAAAGACATTCCGGTCGTGATCTTAAGCGGCCACGAAGACGAACAACTAGCGGTATCCGCGGTCGCCGCCGGAGCCCAAGATTATGTCCCCAAAGCGATGGTCGGTCAGCCGCTGTTGGTCCGGGCGCTGCGGTACGCGATCGAGAGGCAAGCTCGCCTGCTGGCCGAACGCCGGAACATGCAGATGGAAAGCGACATGAACATCGCTCGCCGGATCCAGCAACGAATGCTCCCCTCGATGCCCCCGACGATCCGTGGATTTGACATCGGGGCGACCTGCGAACCGACGTCGGAGTGTGGTGGAGACTTTTTTGATTTCATCCCGATCGACCGTCGACGCTGGGACGTTGTCGTCGCCGACGTCAGCAGCCATGGCTTTGCCCCCGCCCTGATCATGGTCGGAGCTCGCAGGATTTTGCGGAGCTGTGCTCAGATGAATAAAGAGGTCGGGCAAATCCTGACGATCGCCAATCGAGCGGTCGCCGAGGATACCCAGGGTGAACATTTCGTGACCGCCTTCTACGGACGTCTGGACTCGGTCCGAAGCACCCTGGAATATGCCGCAGCGGCCCATCCTGTCTGGATCATTTCCGATTCGGGGGAAGTCATCGCCCTTCAATCGGGCGGCTATCCGCTGGGCTTGATCCCCGAGGCGGGCTATTCGACGCTTGAAACGGTTCAATTGTCGCCTGGCGATATCCTGGTCCTACCGACCGACGGAAGCTACGAAGCGATCTCAGAGCAAGGAGATCTGTTCGGAAAAACGTCCCTGCTGAGGATCATCCTCCAGAACCGACACCGGTCCGCCGCCGACATTTGCGATGCCCTGTTAGCGGAAATCATCAAATTCTGCAAACCGGGCGCCCCACAAGACGACGTCACGCTGGTCGTGATCAAAGTTCATCCGTCCGAGCCTTCGGAATCGGCGGCCTAAAAGGACAAGCTTGCGGAAGATGTTTCGTAAACAATTTCGTTTACGCAGCAAGCCACAGACCGGACGTGCAATCGGACTCAACACGCACTACTTTGCAAAAGCCCCAGAAGCAGGCAGCGCATAAAAAAAGCCGCACGAGGCGGCTTAACTGCTTGCTATCAGATAGCAAGCTAAACAAGTCGGGGCGACACGATTCGAACGTGCGACCTCCTGCTCCCAAAGCAGGCGCTCTAGCCAGGCTGAGCTACGCCCCGATTTTCCACCAGCACCGCTGGCAAAAGTTCAATGTTTATTGTTGTTTCAATCACTGCGTTGATTGAGGCCGAATTCTAGTAACCCAAGTCGACTTTGGGTAGGCGGGTTAGCCCATATCAGGGCGATTCTTTCCATTTTTTTTGCAACAAGTTAGAAGCCCAGGAATTCCGGGCTCTTGTGCATATGTACTCTTAGCGGAACGGCGCGAGCCGTCCGGCCTCAGCACGTAACCCACTGCCACTTGCCGGACGGCTCGCGGCTTGTGGATTTAGTGATTGTCACCTTTCGCGGTGGACCTGAAATTGATTGGTGCGTATTGGCGGTCTGCCCACGCTCTGGCGAACATAGCTACGGCAGCCACTAGCTACCGACGCCAGACTGAGAGTTTTCACGAGGCGATTTTGCAACGGAGGCCCAGATAACACCCGGCATTTCTAGCGGTTATGTCATCCGTTGCCTGCTTCTGTCGGCCCCCTCTCCCCCAGCCCCTCTCCCCCAAAACAAGCCTTTGAGTCGCATTTAAATGAACTCGATGGCGAATAGGTGATTCAATATCAAATCTGTTTTAAGCGAGCTTGTTTTGAGGGCGAGGGGAGCCAGAGTTTTTTGCTTTTTCTTCGCACGTGCCGAGCGAAGGACGCCCTGCCGCAGCGTCCGAAAATCCTGCTCGGTTGCCGGACGGCTTGCGCCGTTTTGCTAAGAAGAGTGGATGGCATTGGGTTCAAGCCATCCTGCTGCAATGCCCAAAGAACCCGTGCACTTGGCGGACGGCTTGCGCCGTTCCGCTGAGAAGAGTATCTGCTTTTAGGCGGCGACGACTGCGTCGGTCCCCATCAACTGCTGCAGTCGCTCGAATTCTTCGGGACTGGAGAAATGGATGGTGATTTTCCCACGGCCTTTGGAAGTCTCGCGAATTTCTACTTTTGTGCCTAACTGCATTCGCAGGTCTTGCTGAAGCGATTGGATATGAGGCGAAACCGTTCGTTTCTTTTTGGTCGTATCCATTCGGATGACGCCCGATTCCTCTTCGTCTTCAGCCTGCAGCAATGCCGACACATGGTGTTCGGTCGCTCGAACGCTCCATTTCTCTTCTTCGATCTGCTTGCCCAATTGCACCTGCTGACGTTCATCCCCCAGCGGCAATAAAGCTCGAGCGTGGCTGGAAGAGATCCGTTCGTTGTTGACCTGATCGATCACGGCGGCTGGCAATTCCAACAGACGCATTAGGTTAGCGATCGTGCTGCGATCGATTTTCAAACGGTTGGCAAGATCTTCTTGAGTGCATTGATGCTCATCGATGTAGCGGCGGAACGACATCGCCTTTTCGATTGCATTCAGATCCTTTCGCTGCAAGTTTTCGATGATCGCAAGTTCTGCGACCAAACGATCGTCGGCATCCCGGATATCCGCGCGAACGGTCGGCAAGCCGGCGTGGATCGCAGCTCGCAAGCGACGTTCGCCACTGATCAACTGATACCGAGCCCCGACCTTGCGGACGATGACCGGCTGAAGCTGTTCATGTTCTTTCAGACTTTCCGCCAGCGAAGCGATTTCTTCTTCGTTGAATTCTCGTCGTGGCTGGAACGGATTGTTGTCAATCTCGTAGACACTTAGCTCAACGCTTCGCTCGCCCGATTCGTGCGTCTCTTTTTTGGGCGATGTCGAACGAGCGGATGTGGTCTTCGATTCCGAATCGTTTGACGCCGTCGATTTCGCCGACGAGGTCCCTTTTTCGGAGGACCGCGAAGGACTTTCTGCGGGGCGGCGATTGCCACCACCGGAAATCTGACTCATATCTTCATCGAGCGGCGTTCCCAGAAGGGCTGCCAAACCTTTTCCTAAACGACGATCTTTTGAACCTGTTGGGTTACTCACGTTCAAGCACCTCCATGCATAGCTGAGTATAGGCGAACGCTCCGCGGCTGCGGGGCGCGTATTCGAAAACGCTTTGGCCGTGGCTGGGCGCTTCGCTAAGGGACACATCGCGGGGAACAACCGTGTCAAACACGATGTCCCCAAAAAACTCTCGGACCTCCTGGTCCACTTCGTGGGTCAATTCCAGACGGGGATCGTACATGGTAAGTAGGATTCCGCCAAAGGTCAGTCTTCCATCGGTTTGCTGGATCGCCCGCCGAATTACCTGAATTAGTTGCGTCAGCCCCTCCATCGCAAAATATTCGCACTGGATTGGCATCAGGACTTCGGTGCTGGCAGCAAGCGCTGCCTGGGTCAAAGTCCCCACACTGGGCGGGCAATCTAACAAGACATATTGATAGGCGTGGACCCCTTCGCCCAGATGCTGCTTCAGACGATCCGCTTCGGGACCGTCCGTTTTCGCCAACTGATCGACGTCATGAAAGGTCCGGCTGCCTGGCAATAGATCCAGATCGGCGATCTCCGTAGCGACCACACTCTCGCGGATCGGCTGATCGCGAACCAGCGGGTGCCCGTCGGTCGGCGTGCAACCGAGAGCACTGGTCGCGTTGCACTGAGGATCCATGTCAATCAACAGCACCCGCTGCCCGGACATCGCCAGGGCGGCCGCTAAATTGACGGCCGTCGTCGTTTTACCGACGCCGCCCTTCTGATTGACAACGCAAAGGATCTTGTTCACAGGGTAGATTCGCAACAGAGCTCGAATGAGACAGACCGCTGGATTCTACTCGCGAAGGCCGTTGTAAAAGAATGCCAGTTTCGCGTGAAACACCGATTGGCGAAGATCGACCGTTCCACAACGCATGTTTCACGCGGAACGATCGCTATACTTTGCCGCCGAATCCTGGGACTGTCGCCCGCCGCTCCGCGAAAAAAGGCCCTGCAAAGCGGCTTCCGCGGGAGGACGTGAAATCCATGGGTGATGGATTGCCGGTCGCCGAACCGGTTCGCATTCCTGCCCGGCATTGAATCCGACGGACTCTTCGGGCCCGCAGGCCGTCGTCATCCCAACCCGCTGCGTAAGCGAGGGATTGCAGGCCGTGGTCCCGGTCCCTCGCTTACGCAGCGGGTTGAGATTTTCGGAGGCATTGCCGGACAGCAGCACCCCCGTAGGGAAACCGTCCATTATAAACTTCAAAAACTTCGCGCCCCGAGCGAAAGGCAACGATCTTGCTCCGCTTCCGATTCAGCCGACGGACCGTTAAGCCAAAGGTTTCAGAACCAACCCACTCAACAATTTGGGGTAGAAGTAGGTGCTTTTGGCCGGCATCCGTTCCTGGTTCAGACTGATCATTTCAACCAAGTCCAAACTGGCCGGCATCACCAAGGCTCCCAAGGTAAACGGCTCGGTCGACTCGTTCTCGCTGAACTCGCCCTTTCCTTCCAATCCGTCAACCACTTCCGAAACCTGGTGGACGTAGGTTGGTTTCGGATGGTCTGCCGCCCCCAGCAGATCTTCAAAGACCAAGCGGTGCAGCAGGCTGACGCCCAACGAACGCCATTCTTCGCTCTTCTCCGGAGCCAATTCGGCCATCCGGTCCATCGCCGCTTCGGTCGCTTCACAGAGCAACCACTTCTTGTCGGCCGTCGCATACAGCCCGATCAGACCTTGCTCGTCGGCGACCTCCATCTCTTCCCACGCCTCGTTCGCACCTTCGGGCCCCTCGGCGACAATTCGGCAATCAAAGCAATTTCCCAAACGCCGAATGATCTCCTCAGAGGAAAACGATTCGGTCCCGTGCAGCAGGCGATGGGTGGGGAGAACAATCATTCCTGAATCGCTCATTCCAACACACATGGTCATCACAAAATTCGCAGGATGGTCTTCTGGCAACGGGCCATGCTGCTCAATCAATTGGTCGCGATAGTTGCAGGCGGTCTCGTAGCGATGATGGCCGTCGGCGATAAACATCGGCTTATCTTCGATCAGGGCAGCGACCGCGGCGATTGTCTGGGCATCCATGATCGGCCAAATCGTATGTTTGACACCCAAGGAATCGGTTGCCTCCAACCCGGCCACTCCAGCGATCACCTCTTCCAAGACCCACTGCGTTTCGTTCTCCGCGTCGGGATAGAGTCCAAAGATCGGGCTGCAATTGGCTTGGCAGGCATTGGTCAATTTCAAACGATCGATTTTCGCCTTCGAATGGGTTTCTTCGTGAGGATAGATATTTCCTTCCCCAAATCTCTGCAAACGAACTCCTGCCAAGAATCCACGCCGCAAATAATGTTGGCCAGCAAACTCAAAGTGTTGGTGGTAGACATAGATCGCAGGGTGGGCCTCTCTCTCAAGTACCCCTTCGGCCTGCCAGTTCTTCAAGAACCGACCCGCGCGTTCATAGCGAACATCCCCCGCGTCGCCCGGTTCGTCGCGATTCAGAATGATCCGCACGACATTGGCCGGATGCTTTTCATACAAAGCAGACTGCAATTTCGGATCGATCACGTCGTAGGGCGGGGCGACAACGTCTGCCAGCGAACCAACATGACCAAGGTTGTAGCGAATTCCGTGGAAGGCTTGAATTTCAGGCATTGATTGAGAATCCGAAAGGGCTGGGTCCGAGGCGAACCGTACAAATGACAAACCCAAAGCTTAGGTAACCGCCAAACAAACCGAAAGGGTCGCGCCAGCAAACAAGCTTTCCGCCCACATTCCACTGTGCCGCGAAAAAACCGCTCGGGATGCCCTGGGTCGGGAAAGCAGCGTTTGCAGAATTTGCGGGGGTTGCTTTCGCAGGGGCCGCGACGAGTGCCGTCGTGACAATGCGGCAAGAACCACCGTCTGGTGACGGTAGCCACGGCAGGCACGTACCGACGCTCGCCAGCGCGTGGACAGCCCGGCAATACGTCACGTCCCCCGCGAAAGAACAGCCGCAAACGCATCTTTTGCGGAGCGAACGGCGACACGGAAGCCTCATGCCGTTGGCTTTCCGCCACCGGCTGCCGAAATCAGACCGGCGCATCAAAAAACTCGGACCGCGAAGTAGCGACCCGAGTTTCATTGATTTCGATCAAAACGCTAAATGGCGGTGAGGCCTAGTAGCGATAGTGGTCTGGCTTGTAAGGTCCTTCGACAGGCACTCCGATGTAGTCGGCTTGCTCTTGCGAAAGGGTGGTCAATTTGACGCCCAGTTTTCCAAGGTGCAGGCGAGCGACTTCTTCATCCAGACGTTTTGGCAAGATGTGGACGCTGACGTCGTACTGATCGGCACGTTGCCACAATTCCAATTGAGCCAAGACCTGGTTGGTGAACGAGGTGCTCATCACAAAACTTGGGTGTCCGGTTGCACATCCAAGATTGACCAAGCGGCCTTTCGCCAACACGATCACGCTGTTGCCGTTTTCAAAGGTGTAACGCTCGACCGCACCGACGTCAGCCGGTTTGATCTCTTCTTTGGAAACGCGACCTGCAGCGACTTCTCTTTCCAGCCAAGCGATGTCGATTTCGGTATCAAAGTGTCCGATGTTGCAGACAATTGCATCGTTAGGCATCTTCGACAAATGCTCGCCCATGATGATGTCTTTGTTACCGGTGGTGGTAACAAACAGATTGCCTTCCAAGCAGGCGTTCTCCATCGTGGTCACTTCAAAACCTTCCATCGCAGCCTGCAGGGCATTGATTGGATCGATTTCGGTTACCAACACGCGGCACCCGTAACGCTGCAGCGAGACAGCACAACCTTTTCCGACGTCGCCGTAACCACAGACAACAGCCACCTTGCCAGCCAACATAACGTCGGTTGCTCGTTTGACTCCGTCTGCCAGCGATTCGCGGCAGCCATACAGGTTGTCAAATTTGCTTTTGGTCGCCGAATCATTCACGTTGATCGCAGGCACTTTCAGTTTGCCTGTTCGGTGCAAGACATCCAAGCGATGAACACCGGCGGTCGTTTCTTCGCTCAAGCCGCGAATTTCTGCCAACAGTTCAGGGAACTTATCATGGACCATGGCGGTCAGGTCGCCGCCGTCATCCAGGATCATGTTCAACGGTTCGCCCGAAGGAAAGTGCAGCGTCTGCTCGATGCACCAATCGAATTCTTCGTCGGTCATCCCTTTCCAAGCGTAAACAGGGATGCCAGCGGCGGCGATTGCAGCGGCAGCGTGATCCTGGGTGCTGAAGATATTGCAGCTGCTCCAGGTGACTTCCGCACCAAGTTCAACCAGCGTTTCAATCAGCACGGCAGTCTGGATCGTCATGTGAAGGCAACCTGCGATGCGTGCCCCCTTCAGAGGTTTTTCCTGTCCGTACTTCTCCCGTAGTGCCATCAATCCGGGCATTTCGTTTTCAGCCAGGTTGATTTCTTTGCGACCGAATTCGGCCAGATCAATGTTCTTTACCTTGTAGGGCAATCGAGTCGTTTCGACCTGAGACACGTCTTGTTCTCCAGAATTTAGGGAGGTAGTTGATGAGCACTTTTGAACTCTTACCCACGCCATAATAGAGGACCTGACAAGTCTTTGTTAGGGGCGAAATTGTTCCTGAAGCCCACGTTCTGCCTCCAGGCAAAATGCGTTCACCAGGTTCGCATCCTTGGTCCCACGCGGTGCTTCGACTCCGGATGCGACGTCGACCCCATGCGGCTTGGCAATTTGGATTGCCCGGAACACATCCTTGGGACCAAGCCCCCCCGCCAAGATCCAGTGATCGGCCGCTTGCTCCGACCAAGCTCCAATCGATCGCCAGTCCAACGAAACCCCCTCCCCGCCGTAGCTTGAGCCGGCATCGGCGTCCAGCAAAATGGCCGCTCCGACTTCCCGCCAGGGGGCAACCCGGTCTTCGATCTCCGCTGGAGAAAGCGCCCGTCGAGGCAGCCGGACGGCTCTTAAAACGGCGACACCCGCATCCCTCAAACGGCTTGCAGCGGCGGGCGTTTCATCCCCATGCAACTGAACAAACGTCAACCTGACGCGTTCCGTCAGGGCGGCGATCGAATCGACATCGGAATTGACGAACAAGCCAACGACGTTCAGCCCCAACTGCTCGGCTTCGGCTGCCAAAGAACGAGCCTGTTCCCCAAGAGGGTCCATGTAGCGAACACTTGGTGGGAAAAAATTCAATCCGACCGCGTCCGCACCCGACTCCGAAGCGGCAACAAGATCCTCGGATCGCTTGACTCCGCAAATTTTTATTCGAAAGGGGGAAGCCGCAGACATAAATGAATCCGTTTAAGGTTGGCGATGATCGGACAGTTCGATGCCGCGTGAGCGACCGCCGTCCTCTAGATTCGCTAACCGCACCAAGGGGCAGAACCGATAAAGAAGCCTACAGGATCGGCGTGGCGGCAGTAAGAAGCGACGACAGAATCACCAGAACGTAAATGTCCCTCTGATTTGAAATCAACGTTTCAGAGTGGCCGTCCCTGCCAATGGATCTCGAACACTACGGACGGATAGACAATGCGTTATCTCACCATGGTTCGCCAGATTTGGCAAAAACGTCTTCAGGGCAAATCCTGGAGTATCCCCACCACGACCCGACGGACTCTCGTGCTGGGAGGCGCCGTCCTACTGGTTGGTTGGAGTCTTCTGGGGGGGCGTCACCAGATGCAAACTGTCGTTTGGACGGCAGCGGACGGAAGCGATAAAGCCACCTGCCTCGTCCCGCTGGAAAGTCCCGCGGTCGCGGAGATTCGGACTTGGTTGACGAAATATAAAGAGACCACGATCACCGAAAAACCGGATGCGTATTATCAGGCGAAATGGAAATGCGAGGCTGCCGAATTTTATCTGCGGCAAACCAAACCGATCGAGGAAACCGAAACCACGTCCGCAGTGGTCCAGGCCACCTTCCACGAAACCGATTCAAGCGAAATCGATCGCCAAAGAGAATACTGGCAGAACGAACTCACAACTTCAAAACTTACGTTGCAAACCATTAATTCCAGCTTGCAACCGGCTCCGGGATCTTCGGTAAAGGTTCCCATTCAGTTTGGAGCCGTTGTTTCTTCCCCCCTGACGGTAACCGAAACGATGACCCTAACCGCATTCGCGTTGTTAATCATGGCTGGCTACTACGCGGCAAACCGGTTGCAGTCACGCGCCGTCGCCGTTTCAGAAGCCGACCCCATCCACGTTCACAAGTCGTGGATCAAGGTTCAGCGAAGCCGAAAAGCCGAAATGCTAAAACGCATCGACCAGAGCAGTTGGCTGTTGATCCTGCTCTGTGTTGGTCAGTCGCTGTTGCGTTAAAGGTTTCGGTAGGGATTGAAAAGAGCGTAGTTCAGGTGGCGATACAGGTCGCTTCCTGCTAGCAAATCTTCATGGCTCCCTTCCCCTGCTAGGCGGCTTCCATTTAGAAGGACCACGCGATCGGCGGTTCGCAAAGAATTCAAACGTCGGGGCAACATGATCACGATCGCTCCGCTGTGGGCTAAGAAACGCAAAGCGTCCAGCGGCTCGTCATCGGCTAGCCCTTCGACCGTATCCGGTTCTTGAACCACGACAAGCGCAGGCTTTCTCAGCAGCGCACGGGCGACGCCGATCGCATAGCGCGTCGTCCCATCAAGACTTGTATCGTCGGGCGACAACACCGTTGCCATCCCATCGCTAAGTTCCGAGATCTGTTCGTAGATTCCGACCCGACGCAAGACTTCCTGAACCGCTTCGTCCCCGCCGACGGCGTCTATACCCAACAGGTTTTCGGCAATCGTACCGTTCCAAATCGGGCCATCGGCTCCAACCCAAAACACCTGCCGCGAAAGGGAGTTGGGATGGATTTCGCTAACCGAGATCCCATCGATTTCAACCGTCCCCTCGGTCGGTTTGCCAAACCCTTGCAAGATTTCGATCAGTGCAGCCGTGGAAACCGTATCGGTCCCCAACAAAGCGACCACCGATTTCGGCTCCAACCGTAAAGTCAGGCTGGTAAGGACGTCTTTTCCCAAATCGTTTCGGAGCGTGACATTGCTTAATTCAACGGCCGACCGGATTCCGGTAATCCCGACCAAATCCCCCATCTGTTGATCTTCTTCACCCGCCAAGAAGCGATAAAGGTTTGCCGCTGCGTCTTGGGCTAACACGATATTTTTATAAAACCGAAGTATCCGAGCCGCCGCGACGGCCGCTCCGGCCAACGAAAGCCCCAGCACAACGCCTGCGGACATTCCCAGTCCATCGGCACTGCTCAAACGGTTGACGCCAAAGGCAAGCAACACCAACAAAGTCGCCAGCAAACCGGCGAAAGCGACCACAGGCAAAACGCGAGAATGATGGGCATCCACGGCCGCTTGCTGGCGGCGCAACCGAAGCAGTTTTTCCGCAAACACATCGCTGACCGTTTGCCTTGATTGCAAACGGGCCAAGAGGGGCGCCTGCCGGACGGTTTCCACAAGGTCTTGCTGCGAATGAGCAACCTCCCACCCTGCACCTTGTGCCGGTTCACGACGGCTGACCCACATCCGCAACCGCCAAACTAAAATCCCGCCGATAATCGCTAGCAAAGCCAACCAAACATCGACCAATAAAGCCAATCCCAGACAACAGGCCAACACAATCGCGATCCGTGGACAGGATCGCCACCAGGAGATCAATCCGATATTTAATGCGGGCAGATCGCGTTCGATCAATGCTTGGACGCGTGATCGCTGAGCACTTGCGCCTTCGACCTGGGCCTTATCGAGGATGCGCTGCAAAATCCGCTGATGGAATTTCTCGGTCGTCAAACGTCCACGACGGAGCAGCCCTAAATGGGTCCGCCATAGCAGGAGGGCAAAAACGAACGCGACCCCAACGGCAAAAGCCGTCAACCAAAGCAACTGCGTCAAAGCGGGCTGCTGAATCAACACCTCGGGAACGGGGACGACTAAACCGCGACCAAGCTGAACCTTTGTCGTCAGTATTCCTGGCCCCAGCAATTCGGTGATCAACCCCACGACCACAATCAACAGGGGGACCAAAAGAGCGAGGAAGCAAGACGCCACCCGCCAAGCAAGAATGCCCGGAATGGTGACCTCTTTTCGAGCTTCAGAAAAAGGTCCAAATAAAAACATGGTGCATCGTCTCAACAGCAGAGGAACCGACTAGTGCAACAAATAGGATAGCCTTCCTCTCCATCGTACCCGCCTAACGGTTCAGGTGCCTGACAGTGCTAGCGATTTTCCCATGGCAAGGAAACCGAAAGCCCAGATTCAGATTTACGGACGTTTTTGAGCGATCAGATTGCTGCCTTAAGTCCGCGCCACGCGAGAACCGACCGCGGGAGTATGCTAGAACTAGAGGTCTTCTTGAATCCGTAACTCTCGTTCGATGACTTACAAACGATGTATTCTTCTAGTCGCATTCGCCGAATGATTTGTGTTTTGCTATTCGCTGCCATGGTCGCCCCCTTTAGCCAGGCTGCCCCGCCAGCGAAAACCAACCCCAGCACGGGCGAACTGCCTCCGGCGGGAAAACGGGACGGAATCGCCCCACGCAATGTTGTCTTCATTCTGACCGATGACCATCGTTACGACGCGATGGGGTTCATGGGGCATCCATTCCTGGAAACCCCGCACCTTGATTCATTGGCAAAGAATGGCGTGCATCTGAAAAATGCCTTTGTGACCACTTCCCTCTGCTCCCCCAGTCGAGCTTCGATTCTGACCGGTCTGTACACGCACCGGCATCGAGTCATCGATAACAATCGCCTGGTCCCGCCCGGAACAAGGTTTTTCCCGGAATACCTGCAACAAGCGGGATACGAGACCGCCTTTGTCGGAAAATGGCACATGGGGGGATCGCATGACGAACCTCGCCCCGGATTCGACCATTGGGTCAGCTTTCGCGGCCAAGGCAATTACCTACCCCCCGGACCCAAGTACACCCTGAACGTCAACGGCGAACGTGTCCCTCAAAAGGGCTACATCACCGATGAATTGACCGATTACGCAGTCGATTGGTTGGAAAACCAGAAGGATTCGGACAAACCGTTTTTCCTATACCTTTCCCACAAAGCGGTCCATGCGAACTTCACCCCCGCAAAACGGCACGAAGGGAGATATGCGAACGAAAACCTTGATTTTCTGCCTCGCGGAGAAGATATTACCGCTGCCAACGACGCCCCGCGCTGGGTACGAGACCAACGCAACAGCTGGCATGGGATCGATTTTTCCTATCACAGCGACAAAGGCCTGGATTATCTCTACCAGCGGTACTGCGAATCGGTTTTGGCGGTTGACGATGGGGTGGGACGCGTCCTTCAGCAGCTGAAGGAAATGGGAATCCATGACGACACTCTTGTCATCTATATGGGTGACAATGGATTCATGTTTGGTGAACACGGGCTGATCGATAAACGCGTTGCCTACGAAACATCGATCCGCGTTCCGATGATGATGCAATGCCCCAACCTGTTTTCTGGCGGGACGGTTGTCGAACAAATGATCGGAAACCTGGACGTTGGTCCGACCGTCATGCATGCCGCGGGACTGGAGACTCCAGAATATATGGACGGCCTTAGTTTCCTGGACCTTGCGGCTGGCAAACCGCAACCTTGGCGAGACCACTTTCTCTACGTTTACTACTGGGAAAAGAATTTCCCGCAGACGCCCACCCAATTCGCCCTTCGTGGCGATCGCTACAAATACATCACCTATTACGGTTTATGGGACGTCGACGAACTGTATGATCTGCAAGCCGACCCAAAAGAAACCAACAATTTGATCAACGACCCCAAACTGCGCCCGATCGCGAAGAAAATGGAAGATCAGCTGTACGGGATGCTGCAGGAAGCGAACGCAATGGAAATTCCCTTAAATCAGCCTGCTGGCGGCTCGCAGAACAAACGTTGGGCGAAAAAGGGTGGCGCAGAGGCGGCCGCATTCCCTAAATCACTGGTCGTTGAGGAACCTATTAATAAGAACGCCCGATAGATGGCAACGTTTGATACACCGAAACGCTAGGTAACACGAAGCGACGATGAAAAGAGGCGTGCTGTTCCTTATCCAATGCTACCAAAAGGGGATCAGCCCAATGTTCCCCCCCTGCTGCCGCTTCGCACCGACTTGCAGCCAATATGCGATCGAAGCGATCGAGCGGTACGGGATCGTGCGTGGGATTTGGAAAGCGACCTGCCGGATCGCAAAATGTCACCCCTGGCACCCCGGCGGGTACGATCCCCCGTAAGTCTCCTCGCCGGATCCGCCCCATAAGTCCTCGCGCCAGCACATTCAGCACGCTCCTGCCAAGAAGTGCGATTTCTCAGTAGACGGTTTGGCCCAATAACAGTGTTTATTGGCCTTCACACACTCTGTTTTTCCGGCTGTTTTTCCGGCAGAGTCAGCCAAGACGGCGCTCACAAGCCTCCGCCACACGACGACTCCTATCTACAAACCGACGATCGACATGCCAGCGACTGAATGCGTCTTGATCACCGGGGCCAGTTCTGGCATCGGTGAAGAATTAGCCCGGCTTTTCGCGAAGGATGGGGCTGAAGTGGTCTTGGTCGCACGTCGCGAAGAAAAATTACAGGAACTAGCGAAGGAATTGGAATCGCAGTACGGCACCCACGCGACGGTGATTGCCATGGACCTGGCGAAGCCGGACGGAGCCCAAAAACTTTGCGAATCGCTTAGCGAACAAGAAATAGAGGTTGATGTTCTGGTCAACAACGCGGGTTTTGGCATCCTCGGCCGGTTCCAAGATTCGAAATGGGAGACTCAGCGGGCGATGATCGGGGTCAATATTTCGGCGTTGACCGAACTGACGCATCGCCTGCTTCCCAAAATGTTGGAGCGTCAGCGGGGGGGAATTTTAAATGTTTCTTCGGTGGCAGCCTTCCCACCGGGCCCATTGATGGCGGTTTACTACGCCAGCAAGGCATTTGTTCAGTCTTTTTCTGACGCATTGCGCGAAGAACTTCGCGGGACCCCAATTTCGGTCACGTCGCTGGCTCCGGGCCCCGTCAGCACCGAGTTTGCTAGCCGCAGCGGGATCGGTTCGCTTGGTTTCTTTGACCGCAATTCACTGCCAGCAAAACAGGTTGCCGCCGCGGGATACCAGGCTTTCCGCAAGAAAAAGCGGAATTGCACCCCCGGTTTATTCAATCGCGTAGGAACCATTGCGACGCGAACCCTGCCTCGTACGATTTCTGCACGAATTGTCGCACGCGTCCAAGGGCGCAAACTAGAATAAGCCTTGTCAGTGAAACCGCTTGCCAGCGACGTAACGATTTTTCGGGTCGTAGAGGGAACTTTGCCCCCGAATAGCGCATCGCAGTAAAAGCGTTTCGTTGACACTGTAGGGGGTGCAACTAGAATCGGGACCGCAGCTTATCTATACGGCTAAAATCCCCCATTTTAACAAACCCTTACATTCTCGTTCGTCGATACCACTTAAAGCGAGTGGATTGACGGACAAGGGGCGTCGCGGATTCTCGCTGTTAAGCAGCAACAGAGTTGAGACTTAGAAGTTCAAACGAAAACCTACTTGGATCGCAACGTTTTGCGATGCTCCGTTCAATCGAGCAGGGACTAGATGGTGAAGTCAGCCAAAAACAAAGCCAGTCGTCGTCAGACCAAATCGGGCAAGTCCATGGTGTCCAAGCGACGCTTGATTATGGAGAGTCTCGAAGCGCGCCAGCTGCTGGCAGCCGGCATTACTCCCGTTGCGAGTGATGTGAACCCAGCGGCGGTCGTTACCGATACCGAAAACCCTCGGAACATCGGTTCGGTCACTGCCTTCATATTCAATGAATCGGAGCAGTCGGGCCAGACCGGACTGAACAACGGGATTTTCAGCGCGGAGGTAGTTCCTCTAGGCACCATGTCGGATCAAGAACCGATCGTGGATGTCACGGGGACCCTATCGCTGGTCCAAACGAACAATCCGATTCAACAGCCCGAAGACGTTGACTACTTCGCGGTCGATCTGCGAGCTGGCGACATCCTGGACCTCGCGACCATTGGTGGTGCAGGCTCGATCGACGTTTTCTACGAGAACGGCAGTCGCTGGTTCGCGATGGATTCCAACCAGCACGACCCACTGCTGCTTCCCGATAGTTCCCCACTGCAGACAAACGGAACGGTTGCCGGAGCCCAAGTGGTTCCAGAAGACGGCCGCTACTATGTTCGTGTAGCCCCCAACGGCTTCACCGGCGTCTATACGTTAGGCATGCGGGCCTATCGTCCGTACATGGAAAGCCAACCGATTGGCACGAAGCAAATCGTGTACGTCGATTTTGACGGTTACGTTGGGCCTCGTTCGGTAATCGATCCGATTGACCTCGAAACCGGGCTTCCCAATACGGGAACCATCCGGATCGACAGCTTGTACGATTACATCACCAATTTTGGGCTGCTACAGCGTGACGAAGATGCCCTGATCGACCGCATCATGGCTCGCGTTCATGAGGATTTCAATGACGTAATCCCCGTCAACGGCAGTAATGGCGACTACGCCAACACCGGCATCGCAGGTCAGTTCGGGATCACGATTCTCAACAGTCGCGACCACGCCGATCCGATTGGCGTTGCGAACGTGACGCGAGTGATCGTCGGCGGAACCAATGCGGACATTTTCACAGAAGACCTGCTGGGCATTTCTGAGTCGATCGATATCGGGAACTTCGACACTTCAGAAATCGTTTACTCTCCTCTTGATCAAGTGCTTCCCTACACCGCGGGCATCACTATTTCCGGCGCCCAAAGCACGCTTGATCTAGTTGCCCAGACGATTGCGGTCACGGTCACGCATGAATTGGGACATTCCTTTGGTCTCCGCCATACCGACGGTAACAACAACATTGGATCGATGATCGACGGTCCTGGAGCCCCTGTCCAAGCGTTTGATTTCGAGCTTGGTCCAGACGGCATCTTTGGCACCGAAGACGACCAGAATCTAGAATTCCCGGTTTATGACCGGTTCAGCACGGCTGAAGGATTCTTCGGGTATGAACGGGTCGCCGATGCGATCGCGTTTGGCCTATCGACCGGAACCGTTGGTGGTTCGGTTACGGGTACCGTATTCCGCGACGTTAACGGAGACGGACTGCAACCTGGCGATAGTGGCTTAGCGGGCGTCACCGTCTTTGTCGATTCCAACGGAAACGGCCAATTTGATTCCTTTGAACCACGTGCAGTCTCCGGTTCCGACGGCACCTACACCATCAATGGAGCTCCTGGTGCGACGACCGTCAGCGTGGTTGTCCCCTCGAATTCGGCGATCACCACCGCTTCGACGCAAAGCGTCGTGATCCCTACAACAGGGACCGTGGCTGCGATCAATTTTGGAGTGGAACAGATCCGTGCCGATGTGACAGGTGTTAAGTTTGCCGACATCAACGGCAACGGATTCCGTGAAGCCACGGAACCGGGCATCGAAGGGGTCTTTATGTATATCGACCTGGACAACGATGACTGGCCTGACACGGGTGAACCCCAAGCCATCACCGCTGCCGACGGAAGCTACTCTTTCGACTTTGATGCCGCCGGGACTTACACGATCCGTGAAGTGGTGGGCCCTGGATACATCCAAACGACACCTGCGTCGGGCGAACACATTGTTCAATTCACCGGAGAGCCGATTTCTGGGCAAGACTTCGGCAATCAGCCTGCTCGTGACTACGGCGATGCGGACGTCGCATCGACGGTAGGCGTCAATGCTGCCAGCCACGGCTTGGTTGCCGGGCTGTTCCTCGGTGCATCGGTCGACTTGGACGCCAATGGCGGCGTCCGTTCAGCCAATGCGGACGCAGACGACTTGACTGGCATCCTGCAGGCCAATGGAACGGTCATCGATGACGAAGATGGCGTAATTGCAACGTCGGCATTCGGGCGTGATGACACAGCCACTTTGCAGATCACCGCAACAAACACGACCGGTCAGCCCGGTTACCTGCAGGCTTGGATCGATTTCAACGGCAACGGCAGCTTCGATGACGCGGGCGAACATGTCATCGTCGACCAGAACCTTGCCAATGGTCTTAACGAAATCGACATCGCGGTTCCCGCTGACGCGGTTCTAGGCAGCGTGGTCGGCCGCTTCCGTTACAGCGCGGAAGCCGGCGTTGCTTCCTTCGGTCCTACCGATGCAGGAGAAGTTGAAGACCACCTGTTCACCGTTCTGAATACATCCGACGCTTTGCAGCCCGATACTTATCGGGTTGACCGGAACAGCACGGGGAACCTTCTTGACGTCCTCGACAACGATTTTGTGGCCCCCGGCTTTACCCTCAAGTTGAATAGTCTGGACACGTCCAGCACAACGGGAACGGCAATCCAAACGACCGATGGAACGGGCATCCTTTACACGCCGCCCAACGGGTTCATTGGCCGTGATACGATTACCTACTTCGCCGAAGGTCCTGACGGCGAACTGATTCGCGACAGCAACGGTGACCCAGCCCAAGGTGTGGTTTCCGTTAACGTCACGTTCCAAACCGATTTACCCTTTGCATTGGACGACACGTTCCTCGTCCCCGAAAACTCGGTGAACTTCCCGCTGAGCGTTCTGGACAACGACATTTCCAGCATCAATGGTGGGCTGTCGATCGTCTCCTTCGAACAGGGTGATCAAGGCGGACGAGTCGATTTGGTTGGTGGTGGCCAATCATTACGCTACACGCCTTCGACCGGGTTTAACGGCACCGAGCAATTCAGCTATACGATTATCGATGGTGCAGGGAATCCCAGTACCGCCCAAGTCACCTTGAAGATGCTGCCCACTTCGCAGCTTCCCGGAAACAACGACGTTGAGTTCAGTTTTGCCTTCCTAGACGATGTCGACCGGACTCCGGTCGATAACGTGACGGTGGGAGATTACTTCCTGGTCCAGGTATCCGTTGAAGACATCGAACTGACGGACACCACTCGCCAAGGGGTCGGCAGTGCGTTCCTTGACCTGCTGTATTCCGATGAACTGGTTTCGGTAACCTCGCTCAACGGAGGAGCCAACGGGTTTCCTTTCGACATTGACTTCGGTGCCTTTTACGTCGGAGGATCGGTATTCCAGCAAGGTGACGCCGGCACTCCCGGTATCATCAACGAAGTGGGTGGGACTCAGCCGATTTCGGCTTTGACCGATCCAAACATTAACCAGACCGGCGCGAACGTCCTGTTTACGATTCGCATGAAAGCGGATTCGGCAGGAGTCGCAACCTTCCAAGCAGACCCAGCAGATTTGCCACAAAGCGAAGTGATTCTGCTTGGTGAAGATACAGTCGTTCCCGTGGAACGAATCATCCTTGGCAGCGGCGAATTGCAGATCAGCGATTTGCCCAATGGAGCACAAACCCGAGCGATCGACGACTCATTCCCTGATTCGGTCGATTCCAACGGGAATCCAATCCTCCCAGGTAACGCAGCAGAACTCGATATTCTGACAAACGATGTCTTGGCTTTGAACGCACAAGGGTCACAGAAAGACATCATTGAATTCGGGATCCTCACGGCCCCGACTCGCGGAAACGTCAGCATTGTTGATACCGCAGGAACTCCGAACGACCCGAGCGATGACGTAGCGATCTACCGGCCCAATGCTGGAGTCGTTGGGGTTGATCGTTTCACGTATCTGATCGTCGACGAAGATGGTTTCCGAAGCACCGCAGAAGTACGAGTGGCAATTGGTGCCGCCGCCAACCAAGCCGATGTTGGAATCTCCTTCCAGTATGTTGATACGGCAGGAAACCCGGTCAACAGCTTGGTGGTTGGACAAGAATTCGGCGTAGAAGTCTACCTAGATGACCTCCGTAGTGCTTCGGCCGGTGACCTAGGCGTATTCGCCGGTTACCTAGACGTCCTATACGACCGCCTCCTGGTCACTCCGTCCAACAACGACGGTTCAGACTTCGGCTTTGATGTTGAATTCTCCTCCGATTTCAATGAGGGTGCTGCGGTTGGAAACCTAACCGCTCCTGGGCTGATTAACGAATTCGGAGCCTTCCAGATCGACTCAGGCGGAAGTGCAGACCCGCTTGGTGGTGAGCCAAAATTGATGGCCACACTGTTCTTCCAAGCCGATGCGATCGGGACTTTGCGAATCGTTGGTGACGAAGCCGATTCATCGCCATTCCAGGACACTCTGCTTTACGATCCTCCAGGACCTGTCGATCGCGATCGCATCCTGTTTGATGTGGCAGAGATCGAAATCTCCGTCGCAGCAGGTGAATCACCGTTCCAGAACGGATCCAATCCGTACGACGTGAACGCCGACGGATACGTTTCTCCGATCGACGCTCTAGGGGTTATCAATACCCTGAACCAGATGAGCCGCTCGGTAGCTCAAGGCGAATCGTTTGGTAGTTCGGTGCGGAAATTCTTCGCCGACGTGAATGGTGATAGTGCGATCACGCCAATCGATGCATTGGGTGTGATCAACTTCCTCAACCGACAAGCTCGCTTCAGCAACGCAAACGGCGAAGCCGCTCCGTTGGTTACCAAGTCGAATCCAAGCAGTGCTTCCAGCGACGCCGTCTTTGAATCGCTTTCCACCAACGACGTGGATGCTGACAGCCCGAACCTTCTCGGCTGGGAGCAACAACCAGAGGACAGCGACACCGCCGTGGCAGCCAACACCTACACGGCTGATTCGTCTTCATCCGATGACGAAGAAGACGATATCCTAGCCTTGCTTGCCGATGACGTTGTAACGGTCTGGAACTAGTCTTGTTTACGATTGCCTTGTTGTTCAGCTGCCTGCTCCACCCATACCACCGGAGCATGGCAGAAGTGGAATGGAATGCTCAATCGAATCGCTATGAAGTCGCATTTCGATGTGACCCACGCGATCTCGATCGAGCCCTTTCCGCGTCGATGAAGATGCCGATCGTCATCGAGCAACTTCCCAAGGCAAAGGCTGAAAAATACATTCAGCAATATCTGGACAAACATCTAAAACTGTTTCGACAAACAGAAGATGGCGAAGAGGAACCGGTTGTCGCCAAACGCCACTGGGTTGGTTACGAATTAGACGATCGAGGCAAATACCTCTGGCTCTATTTTGAGTGGGAACCCTCCCCTGGGGACGCTCCACTGAAGATCGAAAACCGGATGTTCATGCAGGTCGAACCGACGCACATCAGCAGCTTCACGTTCACAGACATCGCCGAAAAACCGAGCCTTCACTTCACGTCATCGGTCCCCGTGAAGAACGTGCCGCTTCCCGCTCGGAAATCCCGCTAGTCGCCCCAAGCCCCAGCAAGAAAGCCCGGAGGGCGACACATACCTGCCGGCGACGTGAGCTGCCGGGGACGGAAAACCCCGAGCAAGATAGCCCGGAGGGCGGCAGAAATTTCGCAGCCAAGCGCGTTTAATCACCTGCTCCCTTCTCCCGCCCGCTGGGCTTGCCAATGCACTTGCCATCATCCGTTGGCTTACGCCAATGACAAATATCTGCCGCCCTTCGGGCTAAAAATCGCGAGCCCGGAGGGCGGCACATACTTGCCGGCGGTGCGAGCCGCCGGAGGCGGAAAAGACCGAGCAAGTAAGCCCGGAGGGCGGCAGAAATTTCGCAGCCAAGCGCGTTTAATCACCTGCTCCCTTCTGTCGCCCGCTGGGCTTGCCAACGCACTTGCCATCATCCGTTGGCTTACGCCAATGACAAATATCTGCCGCCCTTCGGGCTAAAAACGATGCCGTTCCGGCAAGAAAGATTCTCCCTAAACGACCGCAGATAACGCCCTACCCTACCCTTTCATTTTTAGGACCGGCAGGGTTCTTTCTTTGGCGATGCGGGCCAGGATGGAGGGGGGCGTCTGATCCTGCAGCGTCGCGGGAGCGCGAAGAGCTCGGGCAGCGGCAGCCGCTGAATCTCCTTCGAATCGATCTCCTTGCTGAGTGCCTCGCCGTGCGAATTCTTTTTCGATGGCCAACCGCAAAGCTGATTTTTCCAAACACCAGAGAGGTGCAATCAGGAAATCGGGCGGAGCGTCTCCGCTGACTCGTTCGACGATCACATCGCGAGGGATTCGTTCCAGAAAATCGACAACGGTTTCGATGTATTCATCGCGCTGCATCATTTCGACCTTGCCCGAAAGCACCTCTTCCCCCAAAGGCGTATCACGGACGGCGTACAAGTTATGCAGTTTGACCGCATCAACCTGAAGCCTGCCGATTTCGACCGCCGTTTCCATCCTGTCCGCGTGCGTTTCACCCGGGATTCCCAAGATGATGTGAGCACAGGTTTCGAAACCGCGTCCTGCACTCCGCTGCATCGCGTCGATCATGCTGGCGTGATGATGTCCACGATTCATCCAGTCCAAGCCGGCATCATGCATGGTCTGCATACCGTATTCAAGCGACACATAATGTTTCTCGGCCAGCTGATCGATTAAATCGAGGACCGGATCAGGCACACAGTCGGGACGGGTACCAATCGCCAGTCCCATCACTTCGTCGGAAACATCCAAACAGGCCCGGTACAGTTCTTCCAGCTGGTCAATCGGTCCGTAGGTATTGGTCGCAGGCTGCAGGTAAGCAATGAAACCAGCCACTTTGTCGTACCGTCTGCGGACCGATTCGATTCCTCGATTCAATTGATCAAGGACGCTCGCCAATCGTCCGCGGCGACTGGGGCTGAAGGATCGATTGTCACAAAAATTGCAGCCTCCTTTGGTAACCGCCCCGTCGACATTTGGACAGGTAAACCCGGCATCGATGCTAACACGCTGAATCCGTCCCCCGAAACGCCGCCTCAAAGAGGCCCCAAAGGCGTTAAATGGCAAACCTTCTTTCTGCCAATCAAGCAACATATCCTTCCCAATACTCACATCTGAACTTTCCGACATCGAATGGACTTCGTTTTTTTGGGGAATATTCATAGGAAACCGTTGTCAGCCAGCCCGTTTAGGAAAACAATAGAGGGTCCTGCCTGCTATTTATCAAACCTCTTTCCCCGCCAACCACCATGCCTAATCCAGCAGACTCATCCGACTCGGCCGATAGTCACGCCACCCACTCCGGCGAAGACATGGGTGACCTTGTACCCTGTGGCGGCGGAGACCCGATCCCTTTGTTTAAATCAAAGTTAGTCATTGGTCGACGGGAGTCGTGCGATATATCGCTGAAGTTTTCCAATGTTTCTGGCCAACACTGCCGCCTTGCGTTGGAAGCAGGCTATTGGTTCGTTCGCGATTTGAACAGCCGGAACGGAACCAAGGTCGACGGCAAAAAGATCTACCGCAAGAGGCTTGATCCTGGCTGCAGGCTTTCCATCGCGAAACATGATTATACGGTCGAGTACGATCCGCAGCGTCTTGGTGCGTTCGGAACGCCTCCCCCGGATGATGACGATGCAGAAGAAATGCTCCGTCGCTCGTTGATGGAACGTGCCGGTTTAACCCGTCGAAGCGAACAGAAACCCAATACCAACCGGAACGTCCTGGACGATTAAAGGACGTCGCAGGGCAGGCATCGGAAATCTTTGCGACACCGGCTAAGCGTATGCCGAGTGTCGCTGGCCGGCTCGTACCGTGTCCCCCTTCTTGCGTGAACGACGCCGCGTGCAGCAACTGAAAAGCAGCACGATCTTCGATTCTCAGCTCCGCAGCCGCACGCCAAGCCGTTTCCTAACAACCAGCTGGATTGTAACGGCTAAGACGGTTAATCGCCCGCAAGGCCGGCACGGGAGGGCATGCGCGGGCATTATGAGTAGCGCATCACGCCGGATCTTCCGATCCCATTTAATGAAATAGCCCTGTGCAAAATTGGGATATCACCAACTTTGCCGATCCGTCGACTTAACGATTTGCCATCATGGATGATGCTAAACGTAAACGCTATCGATTGAAGCATGTCCTGTTGGGATGTGCTCTCGCTAGCTGCACGCTTTCAGCGTTGTCTGTATATGGGAACGAAGATCGTCCGTTTCTCGCGATTCGGGAACCAGGTAGTGAACCTGCAAAACCGACACGTATCGCTCCGGCACCTGCACCCGAAAAGAACAGCTCGGCATCGCTTCCCAATCCCATGCAAGCGAACGAGTTGACGGGTCGACGCCAACCAACCTCCGCCCTAATTCGGGAACCGAGTACCGCGACAGTCGCGATCGGGCACCCGGTCGCTTCGCAGCAACCGGTTCCACCGTCGCTGCAAGCGGCAGTCCAAAAGGGCCAAACGGTTCACGATTTCCCCGCTGCGTCGCTGGCCTCCGCCGCTGCGAATCAGGTGGCAAACGTCCCGGATGTAAAGGTCACCCTGCCGATGGTGCCTGATTCGGATTCACAGACATCCGCCACCTATTCGCACCTTCCAAACAACTTCCAACTGAACTGGCAGAACGTTCAGCAGGACCGCCAATTCGAACGCGAACTGGCTCAGGAAGCGTCACGTAAAACACTGGCGCGTCAAGTGAGCACGCGAACGCTAAGCAAGCTTCGCACTCCCTCCGAACAGGCCCCCACGCCAGCGGTATCGACCCTGACGGCACGCCGAATGGCCGAACAAGCAATCCAGTCGCTGGACGATGCCCATCTCCAACTCCGCCGCGGCATGCATTTAACCGCCAAGCGATCGGCGATGGAAACCCTTCGGCTGATCGCCGATGCGAACGACATGCTGGATGGTCAGATTCGGTCCGCCCGCAATCTTCAGCAGGCTCAGCAAGCCCTAGAAGAAGCCAACGACTTCAGTGGGCAATACGGCCCCGTCAGCCAGGCATCGCTGCAGCGGATGGTTCAGTCCCACCAGACTCCGGTCCTCAAAGACTGTACCACCAGCCATTTAAACGGCAGCCGAGCCGCCGACCTGTACCTTGATTTCGCTCGAGCCAAGTTTGCAATCGTTGCCGAAGCCAACCCGATTGCCACCGAAGCCTTGGCCGTCCTCGCGGAAGTGGAACGGAAAAACAAAAAACCGACAGCACTGACCGACGCCGTGGTCATCAGCTTATTGCGGGCCGCCATTCAAGCGCGTCCAGACGACGCGGTGATCGCAAACGAGCTCGGTTTTCAATTGCTGAAACAAGGCCTATTGGAAGAAGCTCAGTGGGCTCTGGAAAAGAGTTTTCAGATCCAGCCCACTCGTTCGGCAGGCGTGAACCTAGCGGAAACGCTTCGTCAGAGCGGAAACATCCAAGCTGCCAGAGAGCGTATTGCTCAAATCGAAGGGCTGCCGATTCAGCCTCCGGCAACCCCACAGATCATCACGCTTTCCCCCCAGCAATTCGCCAGCCTCTCGCCTCCGACTTCGCCTCCAGGAATCCAGCCGCAACCAACTCTGGCGATTCCCGCAGCGAGCGCCGACCGTACGGCCTCGGATTCGTCCGGGTCAACCGCGACGTCCAACGAACCCACCCCCGCACCTCAAGTGGTTCCCGCCGAACCCAAGTCAGCCGTAGGGCGTGTCGCTCAGGCCGTTTCGCAACTTTGGAAGTAACGCCAAAATGATCCCTATGCCTCACGCCAATCCATCATGGCTGCCCATACGCTTCCGTTCGATCGCTTGCCTGACCGCATGCTTGTTGGTGTTTGCCTGCGTCCAAGAAGTGCGGGCCCAGGGTTACTCGACACAAGGCTACGCGGGAGCCTCCCCCACGTGTGCGTCCTGTCAGTCATGCGGCGGCAACGGGACAGCGGGCAACTGCCAAGCCTGCATCCAAGGGGTGGACTGCAAAACGTGCGACGGAGCCGAGGGGCGTTGGACCGATATGCGTCCGATGGACTTTCAACCGTTTGCACATGGTGAATATGCGGGCCCACCACGACTGGCTCACCTGGCCGAATACCGGCTCCGGCCCAATGATCAGTTACAGGTGATCTACCTGATCACTCGCCGTCAAACCGGAGGAGCCTATCGGTTGGCGGTCGGCGACGAAGTCTTGATTGAATCGATTTCCAATGAAGACCTCACGCGAGGAACTCTAGAATCTGGTCTTCAACTTCAACCCGACGGAACCATCACGGTCCGCCTGCTGGGTCAGATCCATGCCGCCGGTCTTACGGTTGACCAACTGCGTCGTGTGCTGGAGGAACGCTACAAGGAGTTCTACAACGAACCGGCGATCGATGTGACGCCCGTCAAAACGAACACGCTGGCTGAAGACATCCGCAACGCCGTTGGCGGCCAAAGCGGGTTGCAACAACAAGCCGTCAATGTGCGAGTCACTCCCGACGGCAATATTCGGCTTCCCGGAGTCGGTTCGGTTCACGTGCAAGGATTGACGCTCAGCGATCTAAAGCAAGAAATCAATCTGCTTTATGAACAGATCGTTGTCGGCTTGGAAATCGAACCGGTACTGACCGAACAAGCACCTCACTTTATCTACGTGCTAGGGGAAGTCGGCCAATCCAACCGGTTTCAGATCGAAACGCCGACAACCGTGCTGGGAGCAATCGCGATGGCAGGGGGCTACCAACCAGGTGCGAACATGCGTCAGATTGTTGTCCTCCGACGTGCAGAGGACTGGCGATTGGTCGCAACGATGCTTGATTTGCAGGGAGCGGTTCTCGCCAAACGGCCCACCCCTTCCGACGAAATCTGGCTGCGTGATGGAGATGTCGTGATCGTTCCCAAATCTCCGATCCGCGTGTTCAACGACTTTGTTCAGCAGGTCTTCACGAACGGAATCTACGGAGTAGTCCCGTTCAATGGATTTCAGATCGACACAGGCAACTAGTGATCTGGCTGCCTCTGCCCGGTTAATTCATAGCCCGGATAGTTCATTGACCGGGCGCCCCGGCACAACGCACAATCGCCTGGTTCGTGAATTCGCCTAGGACCTGTTCGGCCCCGCCGCCAGCACAACAGGTGTCACCCCACCTTCGTACTTGACGAAGTTTTGCTGGAACAGATCGGCCAATCGCTGCGAAGCCGTCGCATAGGCTTCATCATCCCCCCAGGCATTCTGTGGCCACAGCAGATCCTGCGGCACCCCTGCACATTCCGTGGGTACCTGCAATCCAAAGGTCGATTCCGTCCGCATCGGAGCGTTACCGAGGGTCCCGTCATGGATCGCATCGATGATCGCTCGTGTCGCCGATAAACGAATTCGTTTACCAATGCCAACACCGCCACCGGTCCAGCCCGTGTTGACCAGCCAAGCCCGCGAGTTGTTTTCACGCATCTTTTCGGCCAACAGTTCAGCGTATTTCGATGGATGCCAGACCAAAAAAGCCGCTCCGAAACAGGCGCTAAACGTGGCGACCGGCTCGGTCACGCCGACTTCTGTCCCCGCGACCTTGGCGGTGTAACCGCTGATGTAGTGGTACATCGCCTGCTCCGGCGTCAATTGACTTACCGGCGGTAACACGCCAAAAGCGTCACACGTCAAAAACACGATATTTGTCGGATGACCTCCGACACAGGGTTCCTTCGCACGCTTGATAAAATCGATCGGGTAGGCAACTCGCGTATTTTCCGTAAGCGACGCATCGTCATAATTGACCTCATGAGTCCCCATATCGTAGACGACGTTTTCCAATACAGACCCAAATCGAATCGCTTGGTAGATCTCCGGTTCATTCTCTTGGCTCAGGTGAATGACCTTTGCGTAACAGCCACCTTCGATATTAAAAATACCGGTGTCGGTCCAACAGTGCTCATCGTCACCGATCAATTTTCGCCGCGGGTCGGTCGAAAGGGTAGTCTTACCTGTTCCAGACAATCCGAAGAACAACGTGGTTTCGCCGGTATCACTTTCGTTTGCACTGCAGTGCATGCTAAGCACACCTTTCTTCGGCATCAGGTAGTTCATCACGGTGAAAACACCCTTTTTCATTTCACCTGCATACTGGGTCCCCAGAATCACCAATTCCCCATGCTCAAAGCTCAAGTCAATGCTTGTCTTGCTTGTCATTTGAGACGTGTACGGATTCGCGGGAAAACTACCCGCGTTCAGGATCACGAGATCGGGGTCTTTGAATTCCGCCAGCTGCTCGGCCGTTGGACGAATCAACATATTGTTCATGAAAAGCGCATGGTAAGCACTTTCGGCGATCACCCGAACTCGCAACTGATGCGTTTGATCCCACCCCGCGTAGCCATCGAAGACGAACAGTCGTTTCCGAGTATTTAGATAGTCGATCGCTCGTTGTCGATTGATTGCAAATGAGCGATCGGTCAAGCGAATATTGACATCGCCCCACCAAATATCTTCACTGGTGGCCTGGTCGTCGACGATCCGTTTGTCCTTCGGGCTCCGGCCTGTTTTGTCTCCGCTGCTAGTCGCTAGAGCGCCACTAGCGGCGATCACAGCATCCCCGTCTGCGATCGCGTATTCGTACAACCGCGCGGGCGTTGCATTGCGGATGATGTCTTCAACTTCAAGACCGTATTGGGACAAATCAATCGGATTTAGGCTCATCGTGTTCTTCACAGGGAGAAAAGAGTCAGAAACAGGTTCCGCTAATCGATGCGGATATATTACCAGCCTAACGATTTGGCCTCGGGCATCGTACCAGGGATCCACTTTGTGGAGGGCGGCTACGCGGAAGGCTGCGCAGCAGTGACTCGCGCAGCGGAGATCCGCGCAGCGGAGTGGTTGGAGGAAAAGGCTTTCTGATCGCGGGGCGTGGTTGGAGACTCTTCGCGTTGGGTGTGAGAATGAGTAATGAGTATTGAGTAATGAAAAATGGAAAATGCCCAGCTGGGACTGCCATTTTGCAATCTTCATTTCTCATTTGAGCTTTTACAATTTACCTCACACGCAAGCCGGCTCCACTGCGGGCTCCCCATATCCAGACCAGCTGCCCAATAATGAGTAGTGAGTAATGGAAAGTGGAAAATGGAAAATGCCCAGTTGGGACTGCCATTTTGCATTCTTCATTTCTCATTTGAGCTTTTACAATTTCTCTCACACGCAAGCCGGCTCCACTGCGGGCTCCTCCGTATCCAGACCAGCTGCCCACTAATGAGTAATGAGTAGTGGAAAATGAAAAATGGAAAATGCCCAGCTGGGACTGCCATTTTGCATTCTTCATTTCTCATTTGAGCTTTTACAATTTCTCTCACACGCAAGCCGGCTCCACTGCGGGCTCCTCCGTATCCAGACCAACTGCCCATAATGAGTAGTGAGTAATGGAAAATGAGAAATGGAAAATGCCCAGCTGGGACTGCCATTTTGCAATCTTCATTCCTCATTTTCGCTTTTACAATTCCTCTCACACGCAAGCCGGCTCCACTGCGGGCTCCTCCGTATCCAGACCAGCTGCCCATTAATGAGTAATGAGTAGTGGAAAATGAGAAATGGAAAATGCTGAGCCAGGAACAGTCCTGGAAGCTAGGCTCCTCCGATGCTGCCTCCTGGCGGGTTGGCTGCGATTTGTGATGGGAATCCCAATGCGGGACCGCTAACTTGGCGGAACTGTTGGGCCTTGCCAGATCAATCCTGAAGGCGATAATCAGCGACTTAAAGATGCTAAAAATTTCTGTTGAATTATCCCTGTGAGAGGAAAAGAGTTATGGCTTTAGTTCCGCTGCGAGTCGTTCTGGATCACGCTGCCGAAAACGATTACGGCGTGGCAGCCTTCAACGTCAACAACATGGAGCAAATCCAGTCCATTATGGAGGCCGCAGAGGAGACCGACTCCCCCGTAATCATCCAGGCCTCACGTGGAGCTCGAGCCTATTCGCAAGACGCTTTCTTGCGTCACCTGATGCTTGCTGCGGTTGAACTTTACCCGCACATTCCAATCGTCATGCACCAGGATCATGGCAACAGCCCGGAAACCTGCCTCTCGGCTATCGAAAACGGTTTCACCAGCGTCATGATGGACGGCTCGTTGGAAGCCGACGGAAAGACACCCGCCAGCTTTGAATACAACGTCAAAGTCACTTCCGAAGTCGTCAAAATGGCCCACGCCAAAAACGTCTCCGTCGAAGGCGAATTGGGCTGCCTAGGCTCGCTAGAAAGTGGCGGCGGGGAACAAGAAGATGGGCACGGAGCCGTTGGCGCGTTGACCCACGACCAACTTCTAACCGATCCAGACGAAGCGGCTCAGTTTGTCGAAGCGACCGGCGTCGATGCGTTGGCCGTCGCCATCGGCACCAGCCACGGAGCTTACAAGTTCACCAAAAAGCCTACCGGGAAGGTTTTGGACATGGAACGCATCGAAGCGATCCATGCAAAATTGCCAAACACCCACCTGGTCATGCACGGCAGCAGCAGCGTCCCACAGGAACTGCAAGACATCATCAACCAGTTTGGTGGATCGATGAAACAAACCTACGGCGTGCCTGTCGAAGAAATCCAACGCGGTATCAAGAGTGGCGTTCGCAAAATCAACGTCGACACCGACTGCCGAATGGCAATCACCGGTGCAATCCGCAAAGTACTGACCGAAAGCCCCGATGCGTTTGACCCTCGCGCTTACCTGAAACCAGCTCGCGAAGCGATGAAGCAGGTCTGCATGGCCCGCATGGTCGCTTTTGGTCAGGCTGGCAACGCTGCCAAACTGCAAGCAACTTTGTAGTACAGGCTACCCTGTGCGATTGATCCAGCATCTACATTCCCATGCCCAGCAGCGGCCCAACGCCGCTGCTCTTTGGCTGGGGGACCAATGGATCAACTGGAGCGAACTGCGTTCTCTGACAAACGAGATTACCAATCGCCTCCTAGACCTTTCACCTCATGGCCGCGTTGTCACTCAGTTCGACAACCATTTTCTTGCGGTCATCGGCACCCTTGCAATTCAGAACGCTGGATTATGCGAAGTGCCCCTTGGCCCCGGCAAACCTCCCAAGCCGCTGCCGACGATCCTCGCCCAAACCGGCGCCACCCTGCACCTGACCACGGTCGACATGCAGAGGTTTTTCGAACGGGCGAGAAACGGTTCGGCAAAGCCCAATCGTTGCTTTAACGAACCATCCCCGGCTTCGGAATCTCTGATTCTTTGGACCAGCGGAACGTCCGCTTCCCCTCGAGCCGTCGTCCTGTCCTGGCAGGCCTTGGCCGCCAATGCAGCTGGCAAACTGTCGGCCGCCCCGCAAAGTGAATCGGACTGTCGGTTGACGATCCTTCCGCTTTGGCACGCCTACGCCAGGACCTGCGAACTGGGCACATGGCTGATCAGCGGTGGCCAGTTAGCCGTATCACTAGGCTGGGAAGGACTGCGATCAGAGGCCTTAAAAATTCGCCCGACCCTATTAAACGTGGTCCCAAGTATCGCAAGTCGCATCCTTGAAAAAGCTTCAGAAAACGACCTTCCGACAAGCATACAACAGCTTGGCCTGGAGCGTCTAAGGATGCTTGGCTGCGGCGGTGCTCCGCTCTCACGACAGGACTACTCTGCGCTTCAAGAGGCAGGAATCACTGTCATTCATGGCTATGGACTGACCGAAGCGGGCCCCGTCGTCTGCTCCGGAACGCCCTCCAAAGGTCGTCCTGGTACGGTTGGCGGGCCGATCCCTTTCACTCAAATTCGATTGGATCCCGAGGGACGCCTAGAAGTCCGTGGACCGGGACTGATGACAGGCTACCTTGACGATCCGGCCAGCACGAAAGCCTGCATGCAGCAGGACTGGCTGCAAACAGGAGACCTTGCCTCGATCGCTGATGACGGGATCGTCACGATTCTTGGCAGAGCAGACGATACGATCGTGCTGGCGAACGGGAAAAAAATCCAACCGACCGAAATCGAATCGCTCGTATGCCAACTTGCAGATGTCCGCCATGCCGTTCTGTGGCATGACCGAAAAGGAGATTTGGTGGGGATCGTCGAATGCCAACGCTCCACCCGATCTCCCGAAACTCTGCAGCGAACGCTAGACGCAAGCGTCGCGCTGCTGGAAAAATGGAAACGGCCGCGACGCTGGGTCATTCGCTACGGACCGTTTGAAACGGACGAGGTCACCACCAAAGGAACTCCACGCCGTCAGATCGTCGGCCCCAGGTATGGCGAATAACGGGCGTCTTCAAACGACAGCGCATCTCTGAACCTGCCAACAGAAGAAATCAAGCGGGGACGCAAAACCGGTCCCGCCCAATAAAAAAGGATCGCTGGCCGTAAAACCAGCGATCCTATCGATTCTTTAGCGGCTCAAAATCGTTATCGACTTCGACCGTTTGACGACCGCTGCCGCGACCGTCCCTGCGAACCATTCTTTCGACTGGACAGGTTGCTAGAGATCAGGATATCAACCGCTTCGTTCCAAGTCGTGACCGAACGTTCCTTCCGCGGTTCTAGATCTTCGTCGTCGCTGTCGCTAGCACGACTAGGCGAATCGTCGCTCTGATTCCCTCGGCTTTCAGCGCGATCACCAGACGGTCGACGCGAGCGTCGACGTCTGCCACGACGCAGTTCAGTGACCTCTTCCGCATCTTCGTGATCATCATCGTAAACGGGTTCATCCGAGGCCGAACCCGAATCGACATCACTGGAATCCACGCTTTCCGAAACTTCCGTCTCTTCCTGCCGTCCCTCTCCAGCTCGGCCGCTTCGCCCACGTCCTCTTCTTCGTCGTCGGCGGCGACGGGGTGGTTCATCCCCTTCGTCCGATTCCTCAATACGATCCAAGGACTTGCTTGCAGCAATGCTCTCTTCTTTGATCGAAGCTCCAAAATCGGAATCGGAATCCGAATCCAATTCAGGTGCATCGGCGGCGTCCTCAGCAAAATCAACCGACATCGCCTGACGCTGACCGCGTCGGCGACCTCGACGGGGTCGACCCGAACTCTCTTCACGCTCGGATCCCCTCGACTCCTTTTCGCTTCGTTCGTTGGCATCATCATTTGTGTCACGTGCCGCGGGTTTGCGGTCACGTTCCGGACGATCTTCCCGCGGGCGATCTTCACGGGTGCGATTTTCACGCCGCGGACGACGCGAGGTAGGTGCATCGACTTCGACTTCCTTAAAATCGACGTCCAGCTCGGCTTCCTTAGCAGCGCGCGGTGCACTGACTTCAGCGTCACGTTCGCGTCGAGGCGATTCATCTCGATCTCGTCCCCTGCCACGCCCGCGACCGCGTCCTCGCGATTCACTGCCACGTGATTCGGTTCCACGCGACTCATCACTGGAGCCAGAGTCACGAGAGCTGTCCGACCTTTCTCGGGGCCGGCGATCAGCCTCAGGCTTCACTTCTGGCTTTGCGGCTTCCGGCTTGGACCGACTGCTGCCTTTGAATCCCGCAAACAGTTCTTCGTCCGACGGAATCTCTTCTCGTTCCAATTCGGGCGTTGGAACCACCTGAACGACGATATCCGACTTGGTTCCGGAATCCTGGGAAGCCGAATCCTGGGAACTTGGTTCTGATTTCCGCGAACTGCGGCGGCGTCGTCTTGGGCGAGCCGGAGGATCATCTGAATCGAGCAACCCCGACCCGAAACCTGAAGATTTCGCCGGTGCTTCCGACTCTTCGCTATCGCTGCTTGACTCTTCGCGTGCCGGAGATCGCCTTGATTTGGGAGCGGATTTTTTTTCCGGTGGAGCTTGCCGCTCCACTGCGGCTGCAGGTTTCTCCGTCTCTGCCTCGGCGTTTGGTGATTGCGAACCACCTTCCTTCAATTCGTCTTCAAGACCAAGGTCCTGAACAAGAGCATCCCATGAACTGGCATTTTTTGCGGTTTCCCGAACTTCGAACCCGGGTAACGACTCACGATCGGGGACCTGCGTCAAATCGCTTAGCAGCTCGGAAGCCTGCTGACCCGAGCGATTTTCGAGTCGTTCTGGGGGCGTCAAATGGGCGGAAGTGCTCTCCTCAACCTTCTCTACTTTCTCTTTTGACTCAGCAATCGGTGGTTTTGCGGGTGTCTTCTTCTTGGGGGGATCCGCAGGATCTGGAGCCCCTAGAAGCCGCGTTAGCGACTTCCAATGGTCGGACATGTTCATTCGGTGTTTCTTTAATTCAGTTGTTTTGTTCGGTTATTCGCTCTGCCGCTCATCGGGCACGGCGATTTTTTCGCACTGCCGCTCCATCACTCTGCCACTTAAACTCAACCCTCCACTGCGGAAACAGCGTTGTTTCAACGTCAGGATTGGGGAAATCGGGCAAAGAGGCGTGTCGGCCCCTTCTTGGGCATGGTGTGTTATATCTCCAGGGCAGCCGCAGGGAAAGCCGAAAGTCAGCAGGGAGTGCCGGGAATCCTTTTAGCCCCCCCATAAACTAGGGTTGGGCAAGTTGTGCGGGTTTGCTATTTAGGGGGCGACTGAGTAAGACGTTCATAACGAAGCCCAGGACTTCAAATGGCCCCCACCAACCAATCACCTGTATTTTTCGACGTTTCGCGCGTTCGACTGCGCAGGCGTTTAAAAACCTTACTATGGCTCATTCCTGTTCTCGTCGGCTCGCTTGCAGGAGCCTTCTTTCTCCGTTTCGATGGCCAAATAGCACCGGAACAGCAAAAACTGCTGCTTTCCGCACTCCCTTGGGTGCTTGCCGTCAAACTGGGGGTTTTCATGTTTGGTCGGCTGGGCCGAATGTGGCACGCCTTCGTTTCCCTGCATGATGCGATTCGGCTTACACGCGTTACGATCCTCGCTTCGCTTGCTGTCGCAGCGGCAAACTACCTTCTGAATCCTGCTCAACTATTGCCGCGAGGCGTCATTTTAATTGATGGCTGCCTAACAACCCTGCTAATTTGCGGCTGCCTGACGCTCCGCAGAATCTTGCGAGAACGACGGGAACGCAGGGGCTCACGCAACCTGGGCGAGCAAGAACCGGTCATCATCGCGGGCAATGCTGTTGCAAGCGAGGTTTTCCTTCGCACCCTTAAAAACAGCACCTTCAGCAAGTTTCGTCCGGTGGGACTGGTTACTGATCGCCAACGCATGCTTCACCGAGAAATTGCTGGAGTCCCTATCCTAGGGCTGATCGACGACACCGCAGCGGCAGCCGAAAAAGCCAATGCATCAACGGTACTGCTGATCTCTGGGGCCGTTCCGGGAAGCAAGGTCCGAAACGTCGTCGAACAATGTAAAAAAGCAAACATCAACGTTCAGGTCATCCCAGATGTCAATCGCATTGTCGATGGGCATGTCGATTTCCAGCCGCGGGAAGTCGCTATCGAAGACCTGCTGGGGCGCGAAACCGTCAGCTTAGACAAAGAACGCCTGGAAACCTGGGTCGAAGGGCGAACGGTCTTGGTCACAGGCAGCTGTGGGTCGATCGGCAGTGAATTATCGCGTCAGCTGCTAAGCCTTCATCCAGCAAAACTGTTGCTTCTGGACCGCAGTGAAACGGGTCAGTTCTTCCTGGGACGAGAACTTGACGAAGCGATCCAGGCAAACCAGGTCGAAATCCTGGTCGCCGACGCGACCGACCCCGAGCGTATGGAGGGCATCTTTGCTTCCTACGAACCAGAAATCATCTTTCACGCGGCCGCCTATAAACATGTTCCCCTGATGGAGCAACATCCTGGCGAAGCGTTAAAGAACATTGTTGGTGCCACCCGTAACCTTGCCGACCTGGCTCAGAAGTACGACTGCGAAGCGTTTGTGATGGTCAGCACCGACAAAGCGGTCAATCCGACCAGCGTGATGGGATGCTGCAAACGGGTTGCGGAACTATACGTCCAATCGTTGAACGGAGCGTCTCCTGGAAGTGTTGATTCGCAGTGCAGGTTCGTTACCGTCCGTTTCGGGAACGTGCTTGGTTCGGCAGGAAGCGTCATTCCTGTTTTCCGGCAACAAATTGCCCAAGGCGGTCCGCTAACGATCACCCATCCTGACATGACCCGTTTCTTCATGACCATTCCAGAAGCGAGCCAATTGGTCGTCCAAGCAGGCTGTGTGGGAGACGGAGGGGAAATCTTCGTTCTTGACATGGGAAACCCGGTTCGAATCATGGACCTTGCTGCGGACATGGTCCGGCTGTCAGGTTTAGAATTAGGCCGCGACATCGAATTGCAAATCAGCGGCCTCCGACCAGGCGAAAAGCTTTACGAAGAACTTTACGCGGAGGGGGAAACGCAACATCCGACGCAATACGCCAAAATCCTGGTCGCCGAAGGGATTACAATGTCCAGGCTGCAGATCATGCGTCACGTCAAAACGTTACTGGCGAGCGCCGAATTAGATGGGATTGCCATCCGACGAGCACTCAAAGCAACCATTCCCAGCTATCGCCCCGAACTGCTGGACGAATCGGATTCCACTGCCGCATCCCAGGAAGAATTGGCGTTCGCGTGCGACGCAGCCTCGCCGCATTCGACAAAAGAATCCAAGAAGAGACGACCTTTCGCCGCATAGCGGACGAAAGAAACTGCCCCGCCTGCCCGAAATAGCCGAGAATACCTATACTCGGAACCTACTTTGGCAGCCTCCACTGAACCACCCTGTGGTCAAGTTCTCCGATTTTGGCCTACAAGAACGCTCCATCATGTCTGACTACACCCTAACTCATCTAAAGCAACTGGAAGCGGAAAGCATCCACATCATTCGTGAAGTGGTCGCTGAATTCCAAAAGCCTGTAATGCTTTATTCCGTTGGCAAAGACTCTGCCGTCCTGGTTCACTTGGCGCGCAAAGCCTTTGCCCCTGCCAAACCTCCCTTTCCTTTAATGCATGTGGACACCACATGGAAATTCAAGGAAATGATCGAATTTCGCGAGAAATTTGCACGCGAGGAGCTCGGATTGGACCTGATCGTCCACATCAATGAAGAGGGTGCCAAGCACAACATCAAACCGTGGGAAGATAGCGAACGCCACACGGAACTGATGAAAACGGATGGACTGAAACAGGCCCTCGACAAACACCAGTTCGATGCCGCCTTCGGTGGAGCTCGCCGCGACGAAGAGAAGAGCCGCGCCAAGGAACGGGTTTTTAGTTTCCGCGACAAAAACCATCGCTGGGACCCCAAGAACCAGCGGCCAGAACTGTGGAATCTGTACAACGCTCGGGTCAACAAAGGCGAATCGATTCGCGTTTTCCCAATGAGCAACTGGACGGAACTGGATGTCTGGCAATACATCCACCTAGAAAACATCCCGATCGTACCCCTTTACTTCGCTGCGGTTCGCCCCGTGATCGAGCGTAACGGTGCGTTGATCATGATGGATGACGATCGTATCCCACTGGAACCAGGGGAAGTGGTGCAGCAACGCTGCGTTCGCTTCCGAACCCTCGGCTGCTACCCACTAACGGGCGCCGTCGAAAGCTCGGCAACCACCCTTCCTGAAATCATTCAGGAAATGCTGCTGACTCGTACAAGTGAACGACAAGGACGTGTGATCGACCAAGACGAAGGCGGAGCCGGAATGCAGAAGAAGAAGGAACGAGGGTACTTTTAGAAGTCGCCCCATTCCTCCGCCCGCTGTTTTCAACTTGCCCTTTTTGCTCTCTACCTTCGCAATCGATTCCAATGTCGCACCAATCCGACCTGATCGCCACCGACATCGACGCCTACCTGAAGCAGCACGAACATAAGCAGTTGCTTCGCTTTATCACCTGTGGAAGCGTGGATGACGGCAAAAGCACGCTCATTGGGCGGCTGCTTTTCGATTCCAAGATGCTGTACGAAGACGAACTTTCCAAGATTGAATCGGATTCGGTGACGCAAGGATCGGCCGGCGGCAAATTTGACCCCGCCCTCGCTACCGACGGCCTGAAAGAAGAACGCGAACAAGGCATCACGATCGATGTCGCCTATCGCTACTTCAGCACGGCAAAACGCAAGTTCATCATCGCGGACACCCCGGGACATGAACAATACACGCGTAACATGGCCACCGGAGCCAGCACGGCCGACTTGGCCGTGATCCTGATCGATGCGCGACATGGTGTCCTCACCCAAACACGTCGCCACAGTTTTATTGTTTCACTACTGGGAATTCGCCACGTCGTTGTTGCCGTCAACAAGATGGACTTGGTCGATTTCAGCGAAGAGCGTTTTGAAGAAATCTGCCGTGATTACCGGGCATTTGCTGCCCGCCTGGACCTGCCAGATCTCCACTTCATCCCGATCAGCGCCCTCAACGGCGACAACGTTGTCGATGAAAGCCCATCCACGCCGTGGTATACCGGCAGCACGCTGATGAATTTCCTGGAATCGGTTTACATCGGCTCCGATCGGAATCTGCGGGACTTCCGGATGCCGGTTCAGTATGTGAATCGACCCAACCTAGACTTCCGCGGTTTCTGTGGGACGATCGCATCGGGAATCATCCGCACCGGCGAACCGGTCACGATCCTGCCCAGCCAGCAGACCTCCAAAATTAAGTCGATCGAAACGTTTGCCGGCCCAATCGACGAAGCCTACGCTCCGCTGGCCGTGACGCTGACCCTTGAAGACGAAATTGACGCCAGCCGAGGCGACATGATCGTTCGTAGCGGGAACATTCCGCGATCAAGCGATTCGATCAATGCAATGGTCGTATGGATGAACCAGGATCCCATGCTTCCAGGGAAAACGTATCTGTTCAAACATACGACGCAGACCCTGCCCGGCAGCATTGAAACCCTTAATTACAAAATCGACGTCAATACGCTGCATCGCAGCCCGACGCCGCAGCTGGCCCTTAACGAAATCGGTCGCGTCAGCGTCTCTTTGAACCATCCGATTCACTTCGATGCTTACCGCCGCAACCACAACACCGGGTCGTTCATCATTATTGACCGTCTGACCAATGCAACGGTTGGCGCGGGAATGATCTTAGACGGGACAACCGATCCAAAACACACCGCGATCTGGGATGACGAAACCAGCGAAGCGACCGGTTCCGACGATGGGTCGGTCCCCAACGTCGGCAGCGAAGAACGAGAAGCTCGATTTGGCCAAAAACCAGCGACGATCTTGCTTACCGGCCTAACGGGAAGCGGTAAATCAACGGTTGCCTCGGCCTGTGAACGAAAACTGTTTGATTCCGGTCGTGCCGTTGCGGTTATCGATGGCGAACGCGTTCGCGCCGGGCTTAGCCGCGACCTAGGCTTCTCCGCCAAAGATCGCAGCGAAAACCTACGACGGTCCGCGTTCCTTGCCCAAACCCTGAACGATGCCGGAATCCTCTGCATCGCAGCGTTTGTTGCCCCCAACGAATCGGTTCGCCAGAAAGCTGCTAGCGTCGTCGGAAACGACCGTTTCCTCGTCGTTCATGTCGCAACTCCTCTGGAAACCTGCCGCGAACGTGATACAAAAGGGCAGTACGCCCAGGCCGACGCAGGGAAGCTTCAGGACTTCCCAGGCGTTACGGCCCCCTACGAAGTTCCGGATGCCGCCGACTTGGTCATCAACCCAGCCGAAGACTCGCTGGACGACTGCGTCAGCGCAATTCTAGAACTACTTCGCGAAAAAGAATTCATTCGATAACCCCCCTGCCTGCAGTATTGCAAACCCGCCAAGCGTGCTATAATTTTCGAATGATCATTTAGCGTAATGTTGGGGGGCATTTCCATACTTGTTCGGGGAGGACGATCATGGCTCGCGTAGAATGTCCTTGCGGAGAATCCACTTCGATTCATCGATCTCGGATGCGTTGGTACGAGTACCCACTGAGGCTTGGCAGCAGCCGGCCCTATCGCTGCATCATCTGCAAAGAGCGATTCTGGGCGACCCCAAACGCATCCTCAAGAAACACTTATAGCGATTCAAACCTGCCCAACGGCGAAGTCGCCTAAGGCCAGAGTATCCAATCTTGAAGTTCGCGTCCGCAGCAACGCTCGCGACGCGTGGGATCACCGTCTGACAACGCCAGCAACGGCTGGAAGCTTCCTCAAAGATCGCTTGCCCAGCAGCCACGCTTGAAGGGCGTGAGACTAGGTTTGGGTGTCGACAACAACGCCTGACCTTGGCCGAATCCAGATGCCACCAGCGCATCAGGCTTTGCTGTCGTACCGCAGGCTCTTTTAAGTCTTGTGAATCTTATCTCGGTTGGTCAGAACCTTCACCGTGGCGTTCCGTGTGTCAACGACCATCTGAGCATGCTTTACGATCATTTCGTAATCAAACGCCGTGTGATCGGTGGCGATCAACACGCAATCTTGCTGAGCCAAAAATTCGGGCGTCAATTCTTGGCTGACCATCGCAGGGACATCATGGTGCCTCATTTTCGGCAATGTGGGGACATGAGGATCGCTATAAGTTAGATCCGCCCCACGCTGCAGCAAGGATTCCAGCAGAACAAACGACGGACTCTCCCGCGGATCATCCACGTCCTTCTTGTAGGCGACACCCAACAAACAGATTTTACTTCCCTTGATCGGTTTCGCAGCGTCATTCAAGAATTCAGCCAGGCGACGGATCACATACCCAGGCATCGAAGTGTTTACTTCACCCGCCAGCTCGATAAAACGGGTCGTCTGCCCATGTTTTCTTGCAAGCCAAGAAAGGTAAAAAGGATCGATTGGGATGCAGTGTCCGCCCAGCCCAGGGCCAGGATAGAACGCCTGGAAACCAAAAGGTTTCGTTTTGGCGGCATCAATCACTTCCCAAACGTCGATATCGATCGCATCAAACAAAACTTTTAATTCGTTTACCAATGCGATGTTGACCGCTCGGTAAATATTCTCAAGCACTTTTGCCGCTTCAGCGACTTCGCAGCTACTGACGGTGACCGTGCCGGCAACGGCGGCCCCGTACAACGCCTCCGCCACGTCTCGGCTATGGGCATCGATCCCACCAACCACCTTGGGAATTTGAGCGGCTGAAAAACTTGGATTACCTGGGTCTTCTCGTTCAGGACTGTAGGCGACGAAAAAGTCCTTTCCCGCCTTCAGACCGCTAGATTCCAAAATCGGAACCATGACATCGCGAGTGGTCGTCGGGTAGGTCGTGCTTTCCAGCACAACCAATTGCCCCGGTTTTAGATTCGCCGCGATCGCTTCGCAGGTTCCCGTGACATACTTCAGATCGGGATCCCGGGCATCGGTCAAAGGGGTTGGAACACAGATTAAAAGAACATCCGGTTCGGACAGTTTCTGCATGTCAGCGGTCGCTGAAAAACGCTTCGCTTCCAACCAGCCGGCGATCGTCGTATCTGCGACATGTTTGATATAGCTTTTGCCCGATTCCAAAGTTTCGATTTTCTTGGGGTCGACGTCAAACCCCTGGCAAGTGAAGCCAGCCTTTGTGAAAGCGTCGATCAACGGCAATCCGACATACCCCAGTCCAATCACCCCCACAACGGCCTTTTTCGATTCAATTCTTTCGAGCAGGACTTCGTGCGCAGCCGCTGGTGACGAGGAGGGTGAATTGGACATCGAAGGTAAACTCATATTACTTTGAAGGTAAAAACAATAGATGCAGGGCAAGAAGAGGCGTCTAGGAACCGTGAACCAATGCGGTAAACGCCTTACGCAGCTGTTGCGTCATCGGCCCGGGCTTGCCGTCGCCGATGCTTCGATCGTCCAACCGGACAACGGGAATCACTTCCGCGGCACTCCCGGTGAGAAAACATTCGTCGCACACGAACACATCATGACGGGTAAAAGGCTGCTCCAAACACTCGATCCCCAGCTTTGCGGCCAGCTGGATGACTGCGTTGCGGGTGATCCCTTCCAGAATCCCAGCATCGATCGGCGGAGTCAGTAGTTTTCCTTTTCGAACGATAAAAATGTTGTCCCCGGTACACTCAGCGACCTCTCCTTTGTGGTTCAACATCAAAGCTTCGACGCAACCGGCTCTGGCTCCTTCAATTTTCGCCAGAATATTATTCAGGTAATTCAGGCTTTTCACCCGTGGGCTAAGGGCAGCAGGATGGTTCCGGATGGTCGCAGCGGTGACCAGATCCAAGCCCTCTTCGTAGAATTTCTCGGGATATAGCGAGATTTTATCCGTGATGATGATCACCTGCGGATTCTTGCAAAGGTGGGCATCCAGGCCCAATGTTCCCGTTCCTCGTGTCACGATCAGACGCACATAGGCATCACTCAACTCATTCGCCTGCAGGGTCTGATTGACCGCGGCAGCCATTTCATCTTTGGTCCCAGGGATTTCCAGATGGATGGCTCGAGCCGATTCCCACAAACGGTCTAGGTGCGGCCCCATTTCAAAGACTTTTCCGCTGTAGGCACGCATGCCCTCAAAAATCCCGTCCCCGAACAGCAGGCCATGATCGAAAACGCTGATTTTGGCGTCATCTTTGTCGAACAATTCACCGTTGATAAATACTTTCAGAGCCATATCGTCTAACTGGTCACGGGGGACAAAACTGGGAAGGGGGATTCCCTGAGTATAAGCAAGAATAGGCCCACCGCTACGCGACTTCGGCAAGGGCTTTCGGAGCCACCGATCCGTTTTCCATCCGGACCGCGAAATCCGCATCATTTGCGATGCTGTCATCGTGGGTGACCATCACGATCGTCAGCCCTTCTTCACGATTCAGGCCCTTTAGCAGGCTCAAAATTTCCAGGCCCGTTTCGGAGTCGAGGTTCCCCGTTGGTTCATCCGCTAACAGTACCGAGGGCTCCGACATCAACGCCCTAGCGATGGCTGCACGCTGCATCTCTCCCCCGCTCATTTCGCATGGTTTGTGCGTCCGTCGATGAGTCAGACCGACTCGTTCGAGCAATTCTTCCGCTCGGGCTCGAGTCTTCCGGCGGTTGGACATGTAGGACCAAACGCTTTGCCCGATCATGGTCGATGCGAGCACATTTTCCAAAGCGGACAATTCTGGAAGCAAGTGGTAGAACTGAAAGATGATCCCGATATCACGGTTGCGAAACGCATCGCGGCGGCGACGACTGGCGTTATCGATTCGCTCTCCCTGGAAGAAGACTTCTCCGGAATCCGGTTGATCGAGGGTTGCCAGCAAATGCATCAACGTGCTTTTACCGCTCCCACTCCTGCCAACCATTGCCGTGATCGCGCCGGCAGGAATGTCCAAATCGACGCCCCGCAGGACGGGGACTTCCAGCCGATTTTTTCGGTAACTTTTGACCAAACCACGTGCTTGAAGAATGGGAGCATTCGGCATTGGAATCGTCGGGGTTGGAAAGGGATTGGCATGCATGGAATCGTCTTCGAATTTCGTGGTCGAGCTGACGGAATTATTCGTAACGCAACGCTTGAACGGGGTGCATCCTTGCGGCTCGAAGCGCTGGCAGCACACTTGCCATCACCGCAATCATCACAGCCCCAATCATGACCCAAACGACAGTGAAAGGTTCAACGATGGTGGGGATTTCATTGAAGTAATAGATTGTGGGGTCAAACACTTCCTGACCGGTGATCGTTTCGATGACCGCTGCAATGGGGTTGATGTTGTCGACAAACAACAGACCTCCGATCAATCCGACTCCCGAGCCCACGATCCCCAACGTCAGGCCATACGAAAGAAAGATGCTCATCACGCCGCCACTGGACGCACCGAGTGCTTTCAAGGTCCCAATATCTTTGGTCTTTTCAACGACGATCATGAAAAAGGTTGCCAGAATCCCAAAGCCAGCGACGGCGATGATCAAAAACAACAGAATGTTTAGGATGGTCGTCTCCATCTGGACGGCAGCCAACAACGGCCCCTGCATATCGCGCCAAGTCCGAATGTTGTAAGCGAACCGTTCCGGCGGAAATTGCCTTCGAAGCTGGTCACGAACGGCGTTCAAATCGGCTCCATCGACCAGCCGAAGCTGGATCGTGGTAACGCTTCGCTGGCCACTGATCGGGTCGACCATGCCTCGCAGGCTTTGCAGCGTTCGAATATCACAGAAGGCGAACGATCCGTCGTATTCGCTCATCCCCGATTCAAATAGATCGACAACGGTAAATTTCTGATTGATCGCTTTGACCGATTGAGGTTGATCCGCTGCATTGGCGAACATCAAGCGAACGTCATCACCTGGTCGGCAGTAAAAGTAGTCCACCACTTCGTCGTTTGCATCGCGTCCGCGGAAACTGCTAGTCGCAATGCCTAACACCAATCCTGGAAAATCGGTCGTCTCGGTCGGCCCCGCTTCGCTATCCACAACAGGGTCATGCACAACCAAGTCGGTTGGAAACATTGGACCGAGCGAAGGGCCCGACTGAGCTTCATCGACGGTTTCGGAAATCCCAGACGCCTCCCGCTCAGCAATCTCAAGACGCGCCTGTTCTTCGTCGCGAGCCTTCGTGATCGCTAGATGCCAGTCGCGGTATTCTTTTCCCCATGGATACTGTCGATCACGATCGGGATAGCCGCCATCACGAAGGGCAAAATCGATTTGTTTTTGGTTTTCTGGATGCAGTAGGTATTTACCAAAATCGGTTACCGAAGCGTAGGTTTCGGGATCCAGACCAGTCAGATTGACCTGGTGGGTCACGACCTGTCCGTTGTGTTCCATCGCGACCATCGCTGGCGTATTGACGGTGTAGCTAGCCCCCTCCAGTTGGTCCCCCACCAATTCACGGATGATCTCCAGGTGACCGGCCGGATCAGGCATCCCATTGCTTGCATGGGATTCAATGACGATATCGGAGGCCAGCGATTGCATTTTGTCATGCATTTCCGCCGAGAAACCGGACATCACACTATTGACGACAATCAGCGTACCAACGCCCAACGTCACACTAATGACCGAGGCCAAGGCGATATAACGCGTGCGTAAATAGCGAAAACAAAGCAACCAACGATACATTCTGTCCACCGTTCCTTCGGCACTGGAATGACATTCAACGCGATCCAATTCCGGTATCCCTGCCGATCGCTAGTCATATTGGCTCGGAGTCTAGCGGCGGGCCGCAGACGGCGTAAAGCTCAATTAGTACGCCGAAAAAAGGCTGGTAAGCGGCGGGGGCGTCCCGTTTGATCGACACACGCGATGGTCGATTCTCCGGAAACCAACAACGTTTCGTCTCTGTAAATTTTATACTCATGGCGAATCCGTACGCCGCGAATTTCCAGCGTCCGCGTCGTTTGCGTCAGCAAATCATCAAACTCGGCGGCGGCAAAATATTTGACGTTCATCTCGGTAACGACCAGCATCAGCCCTTCGGCCTCAAGATCCTTGTAGTTCATCCCTGCGGCGCGGAGCATTTCGACTCGGCCACGTTCGAAAAAATCTATGTAATTCCCATGGTGGACTCGTCGCTGTCCGTCCGTCTGGAAATACTCAACACGAAACTGCAGGGTGTGTTCGGAAAGCATTGGGGGGCATTTCTCCGCGGTGACAGGATTTCAAGACGTTTGCCTTGATCGAGGCAGCAGCCTAAACTGTCGGCCAGTACCCCCGCAAGCAACCCCAACGATTGAGACGGCGATGACAACTGGCGAAGGATCGGGCACCAAGTTTGAAACGATGCGAGGACGAGGATATCCAACGATCCGGCAATTTACGGTATTTTTGGAGAATCGCGTTGGGCAACTGCAAGAAGTGGTCCGCCGTTTTGAAGGGACCGGGATCCGTGTTGCTGCGATCTCGATCAATGATTCAGCCGAATGCGCTTTCGTTCGATTGGTCCTAAGCGACTACGAACGAGGCCGCGAACTGCTTGAACGAGCCGGTCTGGCGATCATCGAATCCGATTTGCTGGGGGTCGAACTGCCAGACAGCCCTCAGCCGATCCTACGGGTCTGCACCGCGTTGCTGGCGGCTGAGATCAACATCATCCAGGCCTACCCGCTGCTGGCTCGTATCCATGGGCAGCCCGCCATGGCGATCATGGTCGACAATATCGACTTGGCGACCGAAACGCTGAACGCAAAAGGTTTCCGCGTGCTTACCGAAGACGACCTCCGAGACGATATACTCGAATAGAAGCGGATTACCGCTCGCGTAAAGATCGCACCGCTTCACGAGCTCGCTTAAGAAATACCGTTTTGGGCTCGCCTGCCTCTAAAAAGATAGGAGGCCCGATCGTAATGCAGCTTAAAAGAGGAACCGGCAAGACCTCTCCGCGAGGTAAAATTCGGTTCACATTGTCGATGCAGACAGGGACAAGTTCCAGATCGGGGCGTTTTTTGCCCAGATAATACAGCCCACTCTTGAATTCCCCCATCTCTTCGCCACTGGCTCGGCCCCCTTCGGGAAAGACAATCAGCGAATAGACGTCCCCCATCTCGCGGATCATCACGTCGACCGGGCTGCGATGGACCTTGATCTCTTTGCGGTCGATAAGCATCGCGTTGAACGACTCGGCAATATGTGGGCGAAAACGCCCTTTGCCCCAATAATCCTTCGCAGCGACCGGCCGTGTTACCGCACGCAAATGTTTCGGCAACGCTGACCACAGCACCACCGCATCTAAATGACTGGTGTGATTGGCAAAATAGATTCGCTGGCAGGTGTCTGGCTGACATCCCACCCAGCGCACCGTGCAACCGCTGAAAAGCTTGGCTACTAATACAATCACATGTCCGGTCAATTTCATGACTAGATTCTATCCCGGAATCTCTCAGCGAGGAGGTGGCGGGCGAACTTGGCTGCCGAATTTGTCCCAGTCGCATCTCGTCGAATTCGATAACAAGCGATAATATTACAATAAGACTTACCAATTCGGTCTCTTCGCACGGGAAAAAATCATGGATCGCAAAGCAATCATCAACCAACTAAACGAAATCCTCAAACACGAATGGACCGGAGTCGCACAGTACTCACAGGCCAGCTTCATCATCGAAGGTGTTTGGCGACAGGTCTACGCAGACCACTTCCTGGGGGACGCAAAAGAATCGTTCAAGCACGCTCAGCTGGTCGGCGAAAAGATCGTTGCCCTGGGCGGCGTTCCTGTGGCGACCCGCAATGAAATCAAGCAAAGTCGTGACCTGAAAGAAGTCCTAGAATTCAGCCTCGCGTTCGAAGCGAAAGCGGTTGAAATGTACAACCAGGCACTCGACCTCGCCGAAGGCGATCGCGCTTTGGTCATCTTCCTAGAAGACATCCTCAAGGAAGAACAAGACGGAGTCGACGAGTACACCAAACTACTCCGCGACACCCCAGCCAGCGGAGCCGCTGCAACCAGCGACTCCAAAGCCAGCTAAGCACCGAAAATTCATCGTTAGCTGTCAGCTGCCTTCACTCTTCTGTTTACGAAGAGTGAAGGCCAATGCGCAAGATCTGCCGGCACCCCGCGCTGCTCTATTGTGCGAACGCCATCACCGCCGCGTCGTCGACGACTTGCAATGGCTGATAGCCGTTATGCCGAATCTTTTTATAGGGCGAATTGCTTCGTGTGTTGAAACAGACGATGAACGACCATCGCGGGTCTTCGCTCTTGTTTTGATCCGAGCGATGCAAAACGCTGGCATGAAAGAACAATCCATCGCCCGGTTCCATTTCTGCGTACTCAAGCGGCATCGTTTCCAGGATCGCTTCTACCCGTTCCAGTTCCGCGCCGGTCTGGCCGCCCACTTTGCCATGGTCCAGTCGCCCCAGATGATGGGAACCTGGGATCGTCTGCAGACACCCATTCGACTTGGATGCCCGGTCGATCGCGATGTAGCAACTGAGCATCCTCGGCGATAAGCAGCCGTAGTTGTACCAATAGCCATAATCCTGATGCCATTCCCAAGCCCCGCCGACGCGAGGTTCCTTTTGCATCAATTTGTGATGGTAGTGGTAGACCTCTTCGTCCATCAGGTAAGCCGCGTTGTCTGCAACACGCTGACAACAAGCGATGGTGCTAAACAGATCGTCGCCCAGATCGTCTCGGACCGCCAACACAGTACGTCCCCCCGCGGCATCGCTCCGCGCGGTCGCGGCTCTTTCCATGTCGGAGTCTCGCCGTGCGACTTCGTTCAACAACTTCGCTTCTGACGGATTAAACAGTCCCCGCACCATCAAGCAACCAGTTCTCTCAAAGACCTCTCGATCCTCAGCGGTGGCACGGAAGAAGTTGCCATTGCTCTCGACACTCGGCTTCATCGATTTATCCGATTATAAAAACGGGTTAAGGCAGGCTGATAAGAACCAAGACTTGTGACGACTACGCTGGAACGTGACGGTGGGTGCCGGGGACTACCGGGACTTTTTCAGGAAGAAGCTTTTTCAGAAGTACTTCCAACGCCAAACCGTCCACATCGCAATCATCCTAGCAGTGACCGCCAGGAAGCGGGGGGTTCGGCCGTGAACTCCATTTTATCCTTTTTTGTGGGATGCAAAAACTGAATTCGACAGGAATGCAGCGCGATACCACGCTCCATTCTTTTTTTTGCATCGTATTTCCGGTCCCCCCAAACGGCGTACCCGCGAGAAGAAAACTGGACTCGAATCTGGTGTTTCCTCCCCGTCAGCAATTTCACTTCGACCAGGGTACGGTCTCCCCAACGACGGACAATCCGCCACTTCAGCCTCGCCTCTTGAGCCCCTTTTTGCCCTTTTGAAACCGTTCGCATCCGGTGTGCCGATTCGTCCTTCAGCACCCAATCCGACCATTCGTGCCAATCCACCTGAGGATCGCTTGGAGGCTCCAACTTCCCTTCAACGACGGCAAGGTACGTTTTCTCAACCGTCGATTCACGAAACTGCTCCGACAACCGAGAAGCGGACTTACTGGTTCTAGCCAACACCAGCACCCCGCTGGTGAAGGAATCCAGTCGACTAACGATCCCAACAAATACGTTCCCCGGCTTGTTGTACTTCTGCTTTAAGTAAGCCCCAGCCCACGAGTAAACGGTATCGGAATCAGGTGTCCCCATGGTTGCGATGCCTGCCGGTTTATTGACAACCAGAAGGTGATTATCTTCGTACAAGACCTGCACAGTGATCAACTTTCCTTAGCGCAACGGGTTACAATAGGTACTCTCCCAATCATCGTTGATCGCTTTCACTACGTACAGATGCCACTTCCGGCCTCCGCTTCTTGCATTCTGTTTTTCGCATCATGAATTCCATCGCTAGCTCGTTCGCGTTTCGTGCCGCCTGTTTGTTCTTTGTCGGCCTGTTGTATTCGATAAGTGGCGTCCTCCCAGCGTCCGCACAACCGCTACCCAATAACAAATTTGAAAACCAGCCCGATGCCTTCCGCCAATTGGAAGAATGGCTGCCGACTCCGAACATGTACCGCACGGCCGCGGGCGAACCGGGGCCCAATTACTGGCAGCAGCGTGCGGACTATCAGATCGATGTCAAACTGGACGACCAGCATCAGCGATTGGAAGGGACCGTCCAGATTGACTACCACAATCAATCTCCGCACGAGCTCCGCTATATCTGGTTGCAATTGGACCAGAATCAATTTGAACCCGAATCGGACGCGGTGCTGACGGCAACCGCTCCTTCGCTTTCAGGTCGAGTCGGGTTCGCCACCCTGGAAGCCCTGCTTGCCCGCGGAGAATTTGAGGGGGGATACAAGATCAGCCGCGTGGAGGACAAGAAGGGAAACAAACTGGACTACACGATCGTCAAAACGATGATGCGGATCGATCTGCCGGCCCCGATCAAACCAGGCAAAACCGCCAGCCTAAGCATCGACTATGCGTTCAACATCGTGAACAGCAAACACATCCGCGCTCGCAGCGGATTCGAATACTTTCCCGATGACAAGAACTACATCTACGAAATCGCCCAATGGTTTCCTCGCGCCGTCGCGTTTACCGATTACACCGGCTGGCAGCACAAACAGTTTCTCGGACGCGGCGAATTTACGCTGGAACTGGGCGATTATAAAGTTCGGATCACGACACCCGCGGACCATGTGGTCGCCGCGACCGGCGTACTGCAGAATGCAGACAAAGTCCTGAACGCCACCCAGCGAGAACGGTTCAACAAAGCGAAAACCGCCAAAGAACCGATGTTCGTTATCACCCCAGAGGAAGCGAAAGAAAACGAATCCTCCCGGGCAAAAGAGACCAAGACATGGGTCTTCCATGCAGAGAACGTGCGAGATTTCGCTTTCGCCAGCAGCCGAAAATTCATCTGGGATGCGGTAGGCCATCCAATCGGTGACAAACGAGTGATGGCGATGTCCTACTACCCAAACGAGGCCGAACCGCTGTGGAGCCTCTATTCCACGCATTCGATTGTTCACACCCTGAACGTCTACAACCGGTACACCTTCGAGTACCCCTATCCCACCGCGATCAGCGTCAACGGACCGGTCTATGGAATGGAATATCCGATGATCTGTTTCAATGGACCACGTCCGGAAAAAGACGGCACCTATTCGAAACAAACCAAGTACGCGTTGATCTCCGTGATCATCCACGAAGTCGGACACAACTATTTCCCGATGATCGTCAATAGCGACGAACGCCAATGGACGTGGATGGACGAAGGGTTGAACACCTTCCTGCAATACTTGGCAGAGCAAGAATGGGAAGAGAACTACCCATCACGTCGAGGTGAACCGGGCGACATTGCAAGCTACATGCGAAGCAGCAATCAAGTTCCCATCATGACGAACAGCGAATCGATCCTTCAGTTTGGCAACAATGCTTATGCCAAGCCCGCGACCGCACTGAACATTCTGCGAGAAACCATCCTGGGCCGCGAGCAATTCGATTTTGCGTTTCGCGAATATGCCCGTCGCTGGAAGTTCCGACGACCAACCCCTGCCGATTTCTTTCGCACGATGGAAGACGCGTCAGGCGTTGACTTGGACTGGTTCTGGAGAGGCTGGTTCTACAGCACCGACCATGTCGATATCGGAATCGAATCGGTTCAGTTATACGAGATCGATCCCGGTGACCCGGATGAAGCGGCCGAACGAAAACGCATCGAAAAAGAAGGCAAGCGGGAATCGCTCTCGGTAGAACGGAATGCCGACCTGCCAAGGCGTGTCGAGCTATTTCCAGGATTGAAAGATTTCTATAACGATCAAGACGAAAACGAAGTCACCGAAGAAGCTCGCAAGTCGTTTCAAAAGTATCTTGAATCGCTTGATGACAAAGAGAACAAATTGCTGAAGCGAAAGACGCAGTTCTACGTCGTCCGCTTTAACAACGAAGGGGGTGTCGTGATGCCGATCATCCTGGGGATCACCTATGAAGACGGAAGCCAAGAAACCAAGGCCTACCCCGCTGAAATCTGGCGTCAAAACTCAAAGACCGTCAACAAGCTGATCATCACGGACAAATCCATCCGAAGCTTGGAAGTCGACCCACGCGGCCAGACCGCAGACGTCGAAGCCAACAACAACCACTGGCCACCTAAACTGGTCCCCAGTCGCTTCAAACTCTACAAGTCTTCACGCTCCTCCAGTAACCCAATGCAACGGCAAAAGAAGCTAGACGAAGCCGAGGAGAAGAAGGCTGAAGCGGAGGCTAAGAAGACAGCCGATGCCAAGAAGCAAGCGGAAGAGGATGCTAAGAAAAAGGCTGAAGTGAAGAAGGCGGCCGATGCCAAGAAGAAGGCTGACGCTAAGGCACCGGAGGCGAAGAAGCCTGCGAAAAAGAAGAAGCCTAAAGCCGCGGCCAAGTCTTAGCCCGAAATATCTTCACAGGTGATCCGGTGAAATGCGGAGCGGCGCAAGCCGCACGGCAAATACGTTGTGTTTTCTACGTGACGGCCGGACGGCTCGCGGCTTGTTGATTTAATCGAAAGCGGCGAAATATTGCAGCCTTTCGCGGGGGACGTGAAAGTATTGCTGACGGTTTCCCGATAGGCTGCTGAAGTGCAGCAATGCACCAAAAGATCCCAACTCGCTGCGTCAGCGAGGGATCGCGTTCAGTTCATACAATTCCTTGCTAACGCGTTTTGAAGTTGCGTTATTTGGACGCATTCCCCTCTGTCTTTGTGTCGGCCCTTCGGGCCTTTTCGCTGGCACTTTTTCCCCAACCGGGGGCTTCACCCCCGGCAGTGATTGTGTCGACCCTTCGGGCCTAAAAAGTATGGGAGGCCTTGAAACTTTGCCGCACGACAGTAATCGCCAATGTTAAATTTCACGTTCCAAGCGACAGGCGACAATCACTAAGCCGGCTCTACTGGGCTTTGACGAATTGCATGAATTGCTGCCAATCAAAGGGGGTCAATCCGTGTCCGCCCGTTCGGATGTGGTAGCCGGTCTTGCCGACGATTCGCTGTTTGTCTGCGGCAGGCATGGTGGGCTGAACGATCGACTCCTCGCCCAATAGCTCGAATGCCGGAGCGGCCTCAATCAGACTTAGGTATTCACCATGAGGGTCGGCCCACAAGTCTTCGGTGGCACTGGTTATGTAGACCGCCCGCGGAGCCACCAAGGCGACCAATTGATGTTGGTCGACCGGCAACTTGGCTTCCTGATTTGCGTATTGACGAAACCGTCCGCAGAACCAGTACGGAAACGAAGTCGTAATCCGGTCAACGGTCTCACCAAACTGGCGTCGTGACAAAGCGGCTCCACCGCAGCCTGAATTGTTGGAATACGCGATCGCAATCCTTGGATCTTCTGCCGCGGCCCACAACGCCGCTTTCCCGCCTCGAGAATGCCCGACCATCGCGATCCGTGTTTTGTCGACTTCCGGCATGGTCAGCAAGTAATCGATTGCACGACTAACGCCCCAGCCCCAAGACGAAAGAGCTCCCCACGAGGACGGTGTCGGTTTCTGCCCCGAAGCCTTCGCCAAAAAGCCACGAATCCCATCATCAAATCGGTTCTTCGCATCGGGATCAATTTGCTTGGTCGACACAGCAGCCGCTACAAACCCTTGTTCGCAGATCATTCGAACCGGCCAGAAATCGTCAGGCTCCGCGATCGCTTTTTCGAAATCCGGAAAATCGCGGTTGTTCAAATGAATGATCGTTGGCAACGGCTTCGCTGCTTTATCGCCCTCCAGAATCGGTACAAAGACCAGCAACGTATACGAGTACTCGCTTCCGCCAGCAAGGATCCGCACTTTCACTTCTCGAGCATTCGCAGCACCATCCCAAATCCCCTTCTGCTCATGCACAACATCGAATCGAACTTCATAAGGGACGTCTGGCCGGCGGCCATAAACGTGCTCACGAAACAGTTCCATCAATTCACTACGCCGTGCAGGCCAATCGCCAGCGGTAACCACTTCTCCCGCTTCATTCTTGAGAATTTCCGGCAATTGGTATTCCGGCACATCCGCTTCGCGATAGTTAAATCCGCCACTCTTGGCCATCTTCTTTTCCACAAACTCTGGATCGGCTGCCCAGGGCTGATCCCCCCAGCCGTGACTTAGGAAAGTCAATCCAAGTAGACAAAAACAGAAAGCAGCAAGTTTCATGGGAAGACTCTGGCAGTAAAGATCTAGTAGGCAAAAGGGAGCTTTAGGAGGCTATTTTACTAGGTCCGCACAGACTTTGTGGGCAGCTTCGATGGTCTGATCCATTTCGCTTGCCCCATGCTCTTGGCTGAAGAAGAGCGCTTCGAACTGACTGCAAGGCATGTAGATCCCGTTTTTCATCATCCCCCAGAAATAGTCAGCGAACCGCTTACGGTCACTGCGGTCGGCTTCATCCCAATTGCGAACCGGAGCTTCGTTGAAGAACAGCGTCATCATGCTGCCAACTCGCTGAAGCTGATACGGCAACCCCGCAGCGGCGGCAGCCGCCGACAGCCCCGTAGCCAATCGAGCTCCCATTTCCTCAAGCTGAGCGTACGGCGGGTTTTCTTTCAGCTGTTTCAGAGTTGCACTTCCCGCTGCCACCGCAACCGGATTTCCGCTTAACGTCCCCGCTTGAAAAACGGGACCGGCAGGCAGGACCTGAGACATGATATCGGCACGGCCTCCGTAGGCTCCCAGAGGCATACCACCGCCAACGATCTTCCCGAGCGTTGTCATGTCGGGAGTCACACCGAAATATTCCTGAGCCCCACCATAGGCCAACCGGAATCCGGTCATCACTTCATCAAATATCAAAATCGTCCCGGCTGCCGTCGTCAGGTCTCGCAGTTGCTGCAAGAAACCTGGTTCCGGCGGGACGCACCCCATGTTCCCAACAACCGGCTCCAGAATGATCGCCGCAACTTGCCCGTCATAGGTTTGCAAAGCGTCGGCAACCGCCTGAGCGTCGTTGTAGGGGAGCACAATCGTGTCCTCAGTGGCTCCCGACGTAACACCCGGCGAATCGGGGACTCCCAGCGTCGCTGCGGCACTCCCCGCTGCAACCAGCAAGCTATCGACATGACCGTGATAATTTCCCGCGAACTTGATCACCTTGTCTCGCCCCGTAGCACCGCGAGCGACCCGGATGGCACTCATCGTCGCTTCGGTGCCCGAATTGACCAAGCGAACACGTTCGATGCTTGGAACCGCTTCGATGATCTGTTCAGCCAGTCCCGATTCCGCTTCCGTCGGTGCCCCGTAACTGGTCCCTCGTACGACCGCCTGCTGAATCGCTTCGATCACCTGCGGATGGGCGTGTCCTAAAATCATCGGGCCCCAAGAGCCAATGAAATCCAGGAAGCGATTTCCATCGATATCTTCCAGCCAAGCTCCGGAAGCTTGCTTGACAAAGAGCGGCGATCCCCCAACAGCACCAAAGGCTCGTGCAGGACTGTTCACACCGCCAGGCATGAGCTTGCAAGCTCGTTCGAATGCAGCCTGACTAGCGGGTCCTGCTTGATGAGCCAACGAGTTTGCTGAAGTTGATTTTGAATCGGTCATGACAATTTTTGCGTTAAAGTGGAACGTTGATGTTTTGATATCTTGACGATCTTGATTGATAAAACCAGCCGTTACGCTGGCCTCCGTTCGATTCCCTCGAACAACCTAGAGCCAATCCGCAAGAGGGTCGCTCCTTCGGCAATCGCCGCTTCAAAGTCGCCACTCATCCCCATCGACAGCTCGGGGAGGGACAGACCAAATTCGGATTGCCAGGCGTCTCGCCAGCATCGTAGCTGAGCGAATTCAGCTTGTGCCTGTTTGGGGCTGGAGGAAAAACCCGCCATGCCCATCAATCCGATCACCTGGATTCCATCGTATGGCAGCGTCGCCTCCAAGACATCCCGTGCTTCTTGAGGGGTAAGCCCCGTTTTCGCGTCCTCTCCGCTGATATTGATCTCTAGCAGGACGGGCAGCGGAATACGACGAAGTGCCTTGCCGGCGGTCTGCTCCCCCAGCGATGTCGCCAAGCGAAGACTGTCGACGCTATGCAGAAGCTCCAAACAAGGGACGGTGCGTCGCAGCTTATTGCGTTGCAGGTGTCCGATTAAATGCCAGCGGACCGGAGCTGCATCGATCGCGTGTTCCTGCAGCCAAGCATGTTTTTCCCATAGCATCTGCGGCCGGTTTTCGCCCAGATCCAGACAACCGGCCGCAGGCAAACAAGCGGCGGTTTCAGGATCGACGTATTTGGTAACGCCAACCACACGAATGGAATCGGGTTGGCGGTTGGCACGCTGGGCTGCAGCGGCGACGTCGGCCTGGAGCGACAGCCAGTTGTCTCGCACGCGGGCGACGGTCGCAGCGGGAAGCGGAGCATGAAATTCAAGCATCAAATCACGATCTATTGAGTAAAATTCGCGGTTCGCATCATCTTTAACAATACCGCATCAAAGGGGACATCGGATGTAGCCCGAGCATGGCTTAGACCGTACGAGTGACAGTATTTCTCGACCGATTCATTGAACAAAGCGAAGCGATCAAGGTACCGCTGCCGTGCCTCCTGGGTGATCGTTCGATTGGAACGTCGACCGGTTTCCGCGTCGACCAGTTCGATATCTCCAAGCCATGGCGGAGAAACCTCCTGTGGAGACTGAACCTGAATCACATGCGGGTCAAATCGCTGATGACGCAGGCGATCGATCCCCGCCTGAAATCCTTCCTGGTCATACAGGTCACTAATCACCAACGCCAAACCACGTTTGCTGGCTCGTCGTGAAAAATCATCGACCACGGCCTTTAAGTCCGTACCCTCTCCGCCGGCAGACAAAGATTCAAGGAACTCAAGCAACCGCAGCACATTGTTTTTGCCACGCATCAGCGGCAAGGTGTTCACGATTTTGTGATCGTAGGCAACGACGCTCACACGATCCATATCGGCCAACGCGATATAGGCAAGAGCCGCTGCAATCTGCCGAGCGAATCGAAATTTATTCGGCTCGCCCGTGTCCATGCTGGCGCTTGCGTCCAGAAGCAGGTAGACGTGCAGATCTTCCTCCTCCTGAAACCGCTTCAACAGCAGGTCTCCGTGGCGTGCAAAAACGTTCCAGTCCAGGTACCGCAAATCATCGCCATACAGATAGTCGCGATGGTCAGCAAATTCGATCCCGCTGCCAATTCGTTTACTCCGCCGCTGAGCAAGCAATTTCCCATTGAAAGCTTGCTTGGAGAGAAGCGAAAGGTATTCCAACCGTTTGAGAAACTCGGCGTCAAACATCGGTACTGCGATCACTGGGTGAATCAATCAATAAACGGACCTGGTGGACGGACAGGTTTCGCGATTCGGCAATCGTTCGCAGTGCCTCGTACTCCGCGGCAAATCGCCAGTTCCCATCGGGGAGCTGACATTCCTTGCCTGCCACAGGACCAAGCGTCGTTTCGCGGCTCGCTTCGCGGCGGGGCAGTTTGTGCCGATCGACTCGATGGCGACGAATCCCAATCGTTCCGGTTGCCTGAAACAACAAACGCTCCAGCTCGACAGCCCTTCCGTCTCCACACAATACGGTCAACAAGACGCCTGACCGGCCTTTCTTCATCAGACATGGCGTTTGATAAACGTCAACGGCCCCTGCTTCCATCAATTGACGCGTCGCCGCTGCAAGGTCCTCCGCGGTGGTGTTGTCGATATTGGTTTCCAGAACCGTCACACGGTCGTATTCGACCGGCCAACAGGGATCGGTCTCGACACACTCTCCGATCAACACACGCAAGACGTTCGCCTGCCCCTCTAGGTCTTTTTGCCCCGACCCATAGCCGACCGATTCGGGGGTCATGCTGGGCAACGAACCGAAGCGACGAGCCGTTGCCTTCAGGATCGCGGCCCCGGTCGGCGTCGTCAGTTCGAAATCAATATCACAAGGTGCGATCGGGATCCCTCGCAGCAGCTCCGCCGTCGCAGGGGCCGGCACCGAAACCCGACCGTGAGCAATTTCGATCGATCCACAGCCGGTCGGAACCGCCGATGCCTCAATCGCTTCAATCCCTAAATCATCCATCGCGATCGCGGTCCCGACGATATCCGCAATCGAATCGATCGCTCCGACTTCGTGGAAGTGGACTTTTTTTAGCGTCGTGCCATGCACTTTCGCTTCGGCTTCCCCCAAAGCGGTAAAAATCTGCCTCGCTAATTCTTTTGCAGCTGGACGAATCGCCTCCGCTTGGTCGATCATCGCTTCAATATGATGAAGGTGTCGGTGTGCGTGCTCCGGAGGATGCTCAATCGAGACCTGAATCGCCCGAAATCCACATTTGTGCACCTCTTCAACGCCGATTTGCACCTCTCCGAGCCCTAAACTTCGGATTCCCTCGCGAATTTTTTCCAGCGAGGCTCCGGCGTCAATTAGTGCTCCTAGAGTCATATCACCGCTAATTCCGCTTAAACAATCAAAATATGCTATTCGCATCGGAACCCCGAAATTCAAAGGTGGCGTTGCCTTGAGGTGGCCTTTTAGTAGAATCCGTGATTCTGATCGTTACTTGGGTCGCTGCCGAGCCCCCAATTCAAATAGTTTATCAGTCGAAATCGAACCATAAGAGAAGTCCTATGAAGGTCGTAAGCTCAATCGGAGCCCTAAAATATCGCCACCCTGACTGCCAAGTTGTCCGTCGTCGTGGCCGTGTTTACGTGATTTGCAAAAGCAATCCACGCTTTAAAGTTCGCCAGGGTGGCGCAAAAGTTAAGAAAGCTCGCCGATAAAACCCAGGTTTGACGGCGGCGATCCCGCAAGGACGCCGCAGATTACCTAAACTCAAAAAAACCCGCAAACATCGCTCTTTACGTGACGCGAACCTCGCGGGTCCGAGTCAGATAAGCCTCGCCGATCGCCGATTGGTGTCGTGTGCCTTTGTCGCACAGACATCTCTTTCGCGTTCGGGTCTTAGCGCATGTCGGCTCTTAATTCTTCGCCAGAAACCAACTCCAGCTCAGCCCCCGGCGGATTGCTTGAGGAACTGGAGCGTCGCCAAGATGAAGTCTTGGCCCAGATCGACGAACTGGACGCCAAGGTTTCTGCCTTGCTGAAGGAAATGGGCGTCACCGAAACGGATTCGGCAGAAATCGAAACGGGAAAATACGCCGCATAGCCAACCTGGTGGATTGGCCATTCGCCACCGGGAATCCATACTAAGCCAATTGAATCCATTTCATTTGGCCCAACGGATTAGCCATGACGTGTTGCTCAAGCCAGTTTCACTCTTTCACGACCCTGGCACCTGCTTCTTCGCCTCGACCAAAATCCGGCCCTTGGTCGATGGCTCTGGGGATTCTCCTCACCTGCCTGCTCGTAAACGTCGCAGGAGCTCAGCAGCAACCGTCTCTCAACGGCCCGATCGATCCGGCTCAACCCGCGCCGCTAAAGCCGGTGCAGACGCAGGCAACGGCCCTGCCGACGCAGGAAGAACTGCAAAAAACGACCGAGGAGATCAAAGCCAACACCGCGATCGAAGACGAACTGCGCGGCAAAATCCTTGAACGATACAAAAATGCCAGCACAGCTTTAACTCAAATCGCCGAACTACAGGCGGCGGCAAGCCAACTGGAAGCGAGCGCGGCTTCCGCTAAAAAAGAGCTCGCCAATACCAAAGAAGCACTAGCCAATCCGATCGAAATCGAGGTCTCTGCGACTCGAAACTCGTCGATGGAAGAGATCGAGGATGAAAAGGATCGCCTGAGCGACAGCTTAACCGAACTACAGAATTTGCTCGATTTGATCTCGACGGAAATTCGCACCCGCAAAGAAGACGCGCTCCGAATTCCAGCCCAGGTTACGGAGCTTCAGAACAAGATCCAAACGCTAAACGCCGCACCGCCACTGGCCGAAGACGTTTCTCCCTTCGTCAAAGAAGCAGCAAGAATCGAAAAAGCGGTTAGCATCGCCGCGGCGCAGCAAGAAATTGCCGTCGCAAGGCAAAAACTTGCGACCTACCAGGCGCAGTCGGAACTGCTACCCGCCCAGCAGGAACTGTACCGCAAGAAGATCGCCGCCACCCAGGATCAGCTGGGAAAACTGGTGCAGTCTGCCGCAGCCCAGCAGGCCGACCTGATCACGGCTCAGATCAACAAATACAACCGCCTGAGCAATTCGACCTCCGAGCAATACCGAGAGGATGCTGCCGGTTCGATCGAACTGCTCGCCGAATGGCGGAGTCTCGTTTCGGAAGCGGCGACGAAGAAATCGGAATCCATTGCCTTAACCAGCAAACTGTCGGCACTTAAACAGGATTACGAGAAGATCGAGGGACTGGTCCAAACCGACCTCGACACCAGCCGCGGGCTCAGCCGTTCGGTCGGCTACCTACTGCAACGCAAACAAGCCAAGCTCCCCTCCAATGCGACTCTCCTCATCGCGGCATCCGACAACACCCAAGCGGTCGAAGCAGCGCAATCCACCCTGACCCAAATCGAAGCTCGCCTAGAGGACATTGATTCCCGTCCCGAAACGATTCCCAATTCACCGGAAGCCATAGCGAGCGCGATGGAACGGGACATGCTCCGCCAAATGTTGCGTGATGCCGAGGAACTGGTCATTGAAACCTTGGTGCCAATGGACGTGACCCAGGAATCCTATGCAAGCCAAGTACGCACTTATCGGCAACTGATCAGCAAACACCTGCTATGGGTCCGCAGTGCTGCCCCGTACAGCCTGAAGGATCTAGACAGTTTGGATGACGCCACAAAATGGCTAATCGGGCGGAAGCATTTAGCGCTTCTAGGACAAGCGAGCTGGCGATTGCCGATG